>CAYSJH010000018.1:0-68448 GCA_964431315.1 uncultured Bacteroides sp.
GCATTGATCCTGACGTTGAGGAAGGCACCCCTGACGCAGGACCGGACGGCGATGGCCCCGACCCCGGCATCGCTCACCGAATTAGGATTGCCGGTCCCGGCCATGGCCTTTAAAAGCTCCATGGCACCGGCGGCCGTCTGCATGACACGGAAGGGAACCAGTATGGCCTGCTTTGTCGCTTCGCGGATGGCTTCTTCCCGGACTTTCTTTTCCGGCTCCGAATTCCCCGGCAGGCCAAAGGCCTCAAGGATACGGTTGAACGCGACGGTATCCTCGTCAACAAGCCGCAGCAGTTCCTCCTGGATGGCCTTGCCTTTTTCCGCCCAGTCCGAGAATTCCTCCCAGCGCTCATCCCATCCCCTCTTATGGGAGGAAAGGTTGGCCACCATCGTCCCCAGCGCCACTCCAAGCGAACCCATGCAGGCAGCAACGGATCCTCCTCCCGGTGCCGGGGATTCTGATGCGGTCTCTTCTATGAATTCCTTGAGGGACATACGGGCCAGGCGGCTTTCGGATGCATCTTTGATCATGTATTCAATGATCTTTTCTTCCGGCTTGAACGGGTAAAGGTCATCCAGTCCCATTGACTTAACGGCGATCTTTATCAGTTCCCTGTCGGATACTCCCAGGGACCTTTTCTGTTTTCTGAGAAAGTACCTGCCGGCATCCAGCATGGCACTGAGGGGGACCAGTCCCACCAGCTCCGAACCGCTCACCCTTACTCCCCTCTCCTCCGCACGCATGAACACCTCATCAAACGCCACATGTACCGGTGTAACCGAGATATTGGTCAGGTTCATGGAGATCTGTGCGACCCCGTATTCCTCGATGTACCAGCCGATGGCCTTGACCGCCTTCAGGGATCCCGGGATCATGACCGGCTTCCCGTCTTTGTCCTTCACGATTTCGCCGGTCAGGGGATCCCCTTTCCGTTTGACCCTGCCCCGATCCCGCACATCAAAGGCGATGGCATTGGCCCGGCGGGTGGATGTGGTGTTCAGGTTCACATTGAAGGCCACCAGGAAATCCCTGGCGCCTACGGCCGTTGCTCCGGCAGTGGGATTGAATTTCGGGGGACCAAAATCCGGTTTCCAGGCCGGGTCTGCCAGTTTTTTTTCCAGTCCCTCGTACTCCCCGCTCCTCACCTCGGCAAGATTTTGCCTCTGCTTACTGAAAGCGGCTGATTCATAGCAGTATACGGGGATATCGAGTTCCTTCCCGATGCGTTCCGCCAGCTTCCGGGCATATTCAACCGTCTCCTCCATGCTGATGTTGGCGACGGGGACCAGGGGACAGACGTCTGTGGCCCCGAACCTGGGATGCTCCCCCCTGTGCTTCCTCATGTCGATCAGTGAGGCAGCCTTTTTCACCGCCCGGAAGGCCGCCTCCACAACAGCCCCCGGTTCCCCCACGAAAGTGACCACCGTACGGTTCGTGGCTTTTCCCGGATCTACGTTGAGCAGTTTGACTCCTTCGACCGTCTCGATCTCACCGGTGATCTGCCGGATCAGTCCCATGTCCCGTCCCTCGCTGAAATTGGGGACGCACTCGATTATCTGTTTCATTTTATTACTGTTTTTCATAATAACCTGCCCGGTATTCCACTTCTCCGTTCAGGATTACCATATCGATAAGGTCGCTCCCGTATGCATAGGGAAGGTAGTCCGGTCCCGGTACCTCCCGGGTAACAATAAGGTTCGCCTTCTTGCCGCGGCAGATGCTGCCGTGGGTTTCATGCAATCCCATGGCATAGGCCGCGTTCAGGGTGGCGGCGTGCAGGGCTTCCGCCGGAAGCATGCGCATCTGGGTGCAGGCAAGAGACATGACCAGTTTCATGTTGCCTGAAGGCGAACTGCCTGGATTGAAGTCCGATGCCAGGGCCACCGGGAGGCCGGCATCGATCATCGTCCTGGCCGGGGCATAGTTCAGTCCCAGGAAAAACGAAGCCCCCGGCAGCAGGGTCGGCATGGTGCCCGAACCCAGCAGGCAGCGGATCTCCTCGTCTCCCGTATATTCAAGGTGGTCGACGCTCAGGGCGCCGTATTTCACACCAGCCTGCACTCCACCGGAAAAATCAAGCTCGTTGGCGTGGATCTTCGGCTTCATACCGTGGCTTATCCCCGCTTCGAGTATGCGTTCGGTCTGGCCCACCGTAAAGAATCCCCTGTCGCAGAACACATCGATGAAATCTGCCAGTCCCCCTTCAGCCACTGCGGGGATCATCTCCTTTATAACCAGCTCGACATACCGGTCCGTATCCTTGCGGTACTCCTGCGGGAAGCTGTGGGCCCCGAGAAAGGTCGCCCGGATGTCAACCGGGGTGGTTTCCTTCAATTTCCGGATTACGCGCAGCATTTTCAGCTCAGACTCCGTATCGAGCCCGTACCCGCTCTTGATCTCGACGGCCCCGGTGCCAAGTTTTATGATTTCATGGATCCTGGAGAGGGACTGCCGGTAAAGTTCCTCTTCGGGCGTTTCCCGGAGCAGGGCGGCAGAGTTCAGGATGCCCCCGCCCCGCCGGGCAATCTCCTCGTACGACAATCCCCTTATCTTATCGACATATTCCCGTTCCCTGCTGCCGGCATAAACCAGGTGGGTATGAGGATCGCAGAAGGCAGGCATGACTAGCTTACCTTCCGCATTCATCTCCCTCAAACCGGATTCTGTTGACCTTAGCCCCGACAGCCCGGTCCCGTTCATGGAACCAAAATCAGCGATCATTCCATCTTTCAGGTAAAGCCATGCGTATTCAATTGACCGGAGCCGGGCCATTTCGCTGCCGGATACCATGGGACGCGGTTCAGATTCTGTCAGCAGAAGTGATTTTATACCGGTGAGCAGTAATTTCATGTGGAAACCTCCTGCGGGCGAAATTAATAAATGTAAAATGGCTAACCTTATGTTTTAAATATTATTTTTGATCCTTATGAGTGTGAACTGGCTCATTATCATAAGTGTAGCATCAATTTTGCAGGGCACATCCCGCTCTGATGAAACTGCATACGCACACCGTCCCGGATCCATCGATACAATTACCTGTCTTGAACACCCTGAACAGTCCTATTGCCTTTTCCGTTCATCGCCGGACAAGAACAAGGCGCCCCTTGTGGTATTACTGGATCCGGGGGGTCGTGGCAGCCTGCCACTCAGGATGTACCAGGATCTGGCAAAAAAATACGGATACATGCTAGCCTGCTCCAACAACGGGCGGAACGGTCCCCCTGAAATCTTCCACCAGGCGCTGGATGCCATGATCCCGGATCTGATCACCCGCTTTGATCCGGATACGGGCAAAATGGTTTATTGCGGATTCTCCGGCGGAGGCAGGGAAGCATTTCTTTACAGTCAGTTAAGACACACAGCCGGGGTCATCGCCTGCGGCAGCGGAATCTCGTCCTTCGCCGGGGATGAGCAGCTCAGGCTCCCTTTTTACATCGGCATCGCCGGCAGGAAGGATATGAATTACCTGGAGGTTACGGAAGCTGTGGAAAGGGCTGCGCAGCTGGGAACCCCTTCATGGATCATCGCATTCGACGGGGGGCATTCATGGCCCGATACCCTGACCATGAGGAGGGCTTTCGACCAGGTTGAGATCAGGTGGAATGAAATGGGACTTATTCAATTATCAGACCAGGTCCGTCGGCAAATCCGCCGTGACATCTGCTGCCAGCTCGATTCCATGCTCTCCCGGGGAAGGTATCACGAAGCAATCTCCCTGAGGTCACGTCTGATGGAAAACCCTGCCTTCGATCGAGAGGACCCATGCTGGCAGGAGGTATTGTCCCGCTTCCCTTCCCAACACGAACTGGAAAATGCCCAACGTACCTGGAACAAAATCAGGAAAAAGGAAAAGCGCTATCAGGATTCAGTTATTTCAGCATTTCACGGGATCGATCTCGCTTTGTACAAGCAGTTGGATCATGTCAGGCCGGACAGCTGGTGGAAGTCCCGTGGCAAACAGGTGCGCCGGGCAATGGGATCAGAAGATTTCCTGATCATGGAATCGGCCTCCCGGATGAACGATTTCACCAGGAATAACTGCATGGAGAGAGGGTATTTCATCCTGGACGATCCGCAGGGACCTGAACAGGCAGCCAGGTATTTCAGGGCCTGGTGCAGTTTTGATCCGGACAGCCCGGATGCATTTTACTGGCTTGCCATCGCTTTTGCCAGGGACGGGCTGCAGCAGGAAGCCATAGACGCCCTTGAAAAGGCTGTTTCAAATGGTTTGGAAGCGGAAAAGATTGAGGCAACCAGAGCCTTTGAAAATCTCCGGTCTGATCCGCGGTACCGCAGCTTGATTATAAAAACGGGACAGCAGTGATCCGGTGAGCGGAAAAACTGTGACCCGGCGCCACAGGATTTTATCCCATGGAATGTACGACGTATCCCATCAGGATCCCGAGGTAATTTCCCAGGGCATACCCAAGCAATCCTATGATCAGTCCGGGGAGGATGATATCGCGGTTCTTCAGGGCCGAGGCCACGACCGGCACGAAGGGCGGGGACATAGACAGGGCCACCGAGATGATCAGGAAATTATCCACGTCCACCCTGAACAATTTCGACAGGAGCCCGTGCAGGAGAAGGGCTCCCGGTACGGCAAGCAGGATGCAGTAGAGGAGCGGCAGGGATGCCAGGCTGAATTTGCTGATGTCGGCCATGGAGGAAAAGATCAGGCAGAATACCAGGATCAGGTAGATCCCTCCCTGGAAGGATTTTTCAATTCTTTTTATACGGGGAACGAAGGAGCCGGCGATGCCCAGCGTAGTAATTCCGAGGATGATCATTGCCGTATCCATCTTTTTCAGGAAAAGCTGGCTGAGTCCGGCCGAAACGCCCAGGATCAGGACCGACAGCCCGAAGGCCCCCAGCAGGGGAACAATGATCCTCCGGCTCAATATTCCCTCGTAAGATTCATATTTTTCCTGGTATGATTCCCCGGTGGCTCCCGCATCCCCGTTGTCAAGTGGTTTATAGGGACGCATGAACAGCAGGAAAAAGCGCTGTGCGACCGTCATGAGGAAAAGCAGCGTCAGCGCCCCGACGGCCAGGTCATAGGTCTGTGTGAGGATGAAAACCTCGGGTTCCATCCCCAGTGCAAGACTGATGGCCGCTGCATTGGGCGCCCCGCCCGAATAGAACCCCACGATAACCCCGGCAAGTTTCCAGAAATCGGGTATCACGTTCCGGTAAAGATAGAAGCTTAAAAAGACCATCAGGATGACGGATGCGAGTCCCAGTAGAAGTGAGAGAAAGGTCTTGCCCGCCATCCTGACCCATTTCCGGATGTCGAGGGAGAACAGCAGCAGGGGTATGGCAAGCGGTACGACGGCACTGTAAAGGTTTTCCTGCAATCCTGAGATCCCCTCCGGCAGAATGCCGATGTTGCCGACGAGGAGTCCCACGCCATAACAGATCACAACGGGTCCAAACTTTCTGACAATGTTGTATTTTCTTTCGAGGATAAGGATCAGGGCCGGGAAGAGGAAGTAGAACAATACGAGTATTGCAGTTCCCATGTTTTTCTGGTTTAATTCAGTCACACTCCTCGAAACTCTTGCTGTACTGGTCGATGGCCCTCATACTCATGGCCATGCTGGAGAATCCCCCGTCGTGGAAAAGGTTCTGCATGGTTACCTTACGGGTGAGGTCGGAGAAAAGGGTCACGCAGTAATTGGCGCAGTCCTCTGCCGTTGCGTTCCCCAGGGGCGACATCCGGTCGGTGAAATCGATCAGGGTGTCGATCCCCTTGATCCCGCTGCCGGCGGTGGTCATGGTGGGGGACTGTGATATGGTGTTGACGCGTATTTTTTTGTCCCGCCCGTAAATATACCCGAAGCTGCGTGCGATGGATTCCAGCATGGCCTTTGCGTCGGCCATGTCGTTGTAACCGACCAGTGTGCGCTGTGCGGCTACGTAGGAAAGGGCCACTACCGAACCCCATTCGGAAATGGCATCATGCTTGCGTGCGAGCAGGAGGAGTTTGTGAAAGGAAAGGGCCGAGATGTCCAGGGTTTTGAGGAAATAATCGTAGTTCAGCGCATCGTATGAAAGTCCCTTGCGCACGTTCGACGACATTCCGATTGAATGCAGGATGAAATCGACCTTACCGCCGAAGATCTCCATCGACCTGAGCAGGACATTCTCCACATCCTTCAGGCTTGTGGCATCGGCCGGGATGATCTCGGCCCCGGTTTTTTCAGACAGTTCCTCGAGGGTTCCCAGGCGGAGGGCTACCGGGGTGTTCGACAGGGTAAGCCGGGCACCTTCCTCATGCGCTTTTTCCGCCACCTTCCAGGCGATTGACATGTCGTTCAGGGCGCCGAAAATGATCCCTTTTTTACCGCTTAATAATCCGTAGGCCATGATGCATCATTTTGAATTGGGCACAAAGATAATTAGAATTATTTTAAATAAGGGACTTAATTCAGCAGTTCCCGGGCATTGGATATGGCGGCCTCGGTGAGTTCCTCGCCGCTGAGCATGCGGGCAATTTCCAGCACCCGCTCTTCATCGTTGAGCAGGCGGATGCCCGTGCGTTCGCCTCCCTCCGAATCGGATTTGTAAACCAGGTAATGGTGCTCGCCCTTCCCGGCCACCTGCGGAAGGTGTGTGATGTTTATGATCTGCTTCCCCCTGGCCATTTTTTTCATGATGCTCCCCACCTTGTCGGCGATTTCCCCGGACACGCCGGAATCCACCTCGTCAAAGATGATGGTGGGCAGTTCGAGGGATTCGGACAAAAGGGACTTGATGCTGAGCATGAGCCGGGAGAGTTCACCCCCGGAAGCGACCCTGGAAATCTCCCAGGGCGGCACCTGTTTGTTCGCCGAGAACAGGAATTCGACCTCGTCCCTGCCGTTCCCTGTAAAATGCTCGAGTTCACGGGCTGAGATCCGGAACGTGGCATTGGGAATACCCAGGTCCCTCAACATGGCAATGACCTCCTTCTCGATCCCCGGAAGGATTTTTTTCCTGGCGGCGGACAGCCGTGCGCTGAGGCTTTCCAGTGAGGCCAGGCATGCGCTCCACTGCTTTTCAAGTCCCCCTATCTGTTCATCGTACGACGATATATCCGATATCCTGGCATCCAGTTCGTCCCGGATGCGGATCAGCGCCTCAAGGTCCTTCACCCCGTGCTTCTGCATCAGGCTGTACAGCAGGTCAAGCCGTTCCCTTACCAGCTGCTGCCGGGCGGGGTCCAGTTCCATGCCGGTACCGTCCGATTCCGATTGCCCGGCGATGTCCTTCAACTCGATCCAGGCAGATTCGATCCGTTCTGCCAGTTCCCCGGCCACGGGATAATAATTCCGTATGGCGGCAAATGCCTGCATGGCCCTCTTCAGCAGATCCCGGACGGATCCCTCCTCCCCGTCTATCAGGGAATGGGCCGTGAGCAGGTTCCGTTTGATCTCCTCGGCATGATCGAGGGTCTGGATTTCCTGTTCGAGCGATTCCTGCTCGTTGCCCGAGAGCTTCGCCTCCTCGAGCTGGTTGAACTGGAAGGTCAGGTAGTCCAGGTCCGCCCGGGCCTGCCTGGCCTTATCCCGCAGTTCCGCAAGCCTGCTGCCCAGCTCCGTGTATTCACCGAACTTTTCCCGGTACTCCGCCAGCAATTCCCTG
The DNA here is from genome assembly GCA_964431315.1 of uncultured Bacteroides sp. Classification (GTDB taxonomy): domain Bacteria; phylum Bacteroidota; class Bacteroidia; order Bacteroidales; family SM23-62; genus SM23-62. Next base: position 7,627 of record CAYSJH010000018.1, read on the forward strand.
TTCCCGGCAACGTTATCGACCACGGTGAGCTGGAAGCGGTGGTCGCTGAGGTTCAGGTTATGGTGCTGTGAATGAATATCCACCAGGCGGATGCCCAGTTCCCTGACCAGGGGAAGGTTGACAGGGGTATCATTGATGAATGCCCGCGATTTTCCACCCGGGGCGATTTCCCTGCGCAGGATGACCGGGTCCTCGTAATCCAGGTCGTTTTCCCTGAAAAAATTCTCCAGCCCGTAGGAGCCGATCCGGAAGCTTCCCTCGACAAAGCATTTTTTATCTTTATCCATGAGGACCGAAGTGTCCGCACGGTTCCCGAGCAGCAGCCCGAGCGCTCCCAGCAGGATGGATTTCCCCGCCCCGGTTTCCCCCGTGATGATGGTCAGTCCCCGCCTGAAATCAATTTCCAGGTGCCTGATCAGGGCATAGTTCCTTACGTGAAGTGTACTCAGCATGGTCCGGCAAAACTCGATTGCAGGTTTTAATGGGTGCGGGGACGAAAAATCGGTCTTCCCGGAGTAAAATTTTCATCCCCGGATTCCTGTTGTAAAGATAAGTTTTGTATCGGATTGGCAAGCTAATTGGATGCCATGATCTTCTCGTACTTGTTCTTGTTGGCCGGATCGACCTCCTGCAGGATGCGGACGGCGCGGTTTTTCTCCTCGGTAAAGGATTCGGAGAATACGTTGATCATCTCGTCCCGCTTGGCATCGAGGATCAGTTGAAGCCAGTAGATGAAGGGATCTGGCTTTTCCCGGTAGACGGACTGGAGCTTATCCAGGCTTTTCGCGATCTCCGCCCGGCCTTCCGTTACTTTTCCATCCATAATATCCAGTCCCAGGCGATGGTAACTGTACTCGAATTCACGCAGTGGCCGGTATCCGTCGTTCAGGATATCCGAAACCAGCCAGTAGCGGTTCTTGTGGTCCAGGCTCTCGAAGGGCTTCCACCCCCCCTCACGCGCATTCTGGGCATTGGTCACGATGTTCTCGGCCTGCTGCAGGAAGGGAGTGCCCCCCAGGTAGGCGAACGAATCGTAATCCAGGCCGATGATCATGTAGGCCCAGAAGGCCAGGATGGAGGTCAGGTTGGAAATGTGCTGGGTCGGATCGAACTCAAGCGGTTCGAACTCCACGTACCTGAACTGTATGTTGTTGTCAACATAATTGAGCATCGTGGTGTTGTAGTTTGTGTTGAAGACGGGCCGGCGGGACTGTATCGTCAGCGTCCCCTTGAATTCGTCGGCGCTCAGCTGGTCGGTTATATTGAACATCAGGTTGCAGTCGATCCTTTCATCGATGGCATACACATGATGGGTCCAGTTCGTATTGTTCATGAACTCGTAGATGGCCGTCTGCATGGTCTGGTACACCTGCTTGTTGGTACCCTGGATCTGCTGCGAGACCACCTGAACGTTGCATTTGAGCTCCTGGGAGGCTCCAATGCGGGGCACCAGGATGCTCCCTGCAAGAAGGATCGATATAATCAGAAACCTTAAGGGGATCAAAAACCTAACGGACATATTCAAGCAATTTTTCAACGATATCCAGCGCAACTTCCTTTTTAGACTTTAACTCAAAAATACGGATATTATTATCCCTTTCAAGGATGCTGACCTTATTTGTGTCAAAACCGAAACCCGCCCCCCGGTCGTTCAGGGAATTGAGGACGATGAAATCGAAATTCTTCTGCTTCAGCTTCTGGCGGGCATTATCAAGTTCATGGCTTGTCTCCAGCGCAAAACCCGCAAGGATCTGCCCGGGCTTTTTGGTCCTGCCCAGTTCGGCGGCGATGTCGGGCGTGGGTTCCAGTTCCAGGGTCCAGTTGCCGCCATTGCGTTTGATCTTATCTTCCGACTTCCGGCTGGGTGTGAAATCCGCCACTGCCGCTGTCAGTATGCCCGCATCGCATTTGGGATAAAGGGAAAAGCAACGGTTCGCCATTTCAGCAGCAGAAGTGACCATGTAGCGCTTTATACCTGGATTTACAGGGGAAAGGCTGACCGGTCCGCTGACCAGGAGCACTTCGGCTCCTTCCCTCGCACAGGCTTCGGCGATCGCGTATCCCATTTTCCCGGTGGAATAATTACCGATGAACCGGACGGGATCTATCTTCTCATGCGTAGGCCCGGCGGTGATCAGGATCTTCTTACCCGACAGTCGCCCGGAATTATTTTGTCCCCTGGCCACCGGTGTTTGCTCCAAAAAAGGATTTTACCTGTTCAAGAATGGCATCGGGTTCCTGCATGCGCCCCTTCCCGTAAAGCCCGCTGGCAAGCTCGCCGGTATCCGGCTCGATGATCCGGTTGCCGTAGGATCTCAGGATCTCCAGGTTCCTCGAGGTCGAGGGATGCCGGTACATGTCCAGGTCCATCGCCGGAGCAAGGATGACCGGGCATTTGCATGACAGGTAAGTGGTGATCAGAAGGTTATCGGCAATCCCGTTGGCCATTTTCCCCAGGGTGCTTGCCGTCACCGGTGCAACCAGGAAAAGGTCAGCCCAGAGTCCCATGTCAACATGCGAATTCCACTGCCCTCCCTGGCCGGAAAAGAAATCGGAATGGACCGGCCTGCCGGAAAGTGCCGAAAGGGTGACCGGTGTGATGAATTCCCTTGCCAGGGGGGTCATGATGACCTGTACCCCGGCCCCTTCCTTTACCAGCAGCCTTACCAGTGTTGCGGCCTTATAGGCTGCAATGCTGGCCGTAACGCCCAGCAATATTTTTTTTCCTTCCAGCATCATAATGCTGTTTGGTGGAATATCTCCTAACCCTCAATTTCCGGCTCTGCCATCCTGTAGTAGATGTCGTCATCCAGGAATTCCTGGGTTGCGATCAGGGTCGGTTTGGGCAGTCTCTCGTAGTATTTGGAAATTTCAATCTGTTCGCGGTTCTCAAAAACCTCTTCCAGGTTATCCGTATAGTAGGCAAACTCTTCCAGTTTGCGGTTCAGCTCCTGCTTCACTTCAACACTGATCTGGTTTGCCCTTTTGGCAACGATCATCACGGTCTGGTAAATGTTGTTCGTTTCCTTGTCAAGCTGGTTCAGATCCCTGGTAACCGTGGTTACGGAAGCTTTTGATTTTTTGTAATCAATTGTCATAATATAGTGTGCTTTAATTCGCTTGTTTAAATAACATTCGTTTGCCGGCCTGCAGGGTTATTCGTCACTGAGCATATCGGTTTCCCCGATCTTCCCCAGCGCCGCGTCGTAGATGCGGTCCGCTTCCCGGCGGAATTTGCTTTCCGGGAATTCCCCGACGAATGAATAATATTCGTCCACCGTGGCCTGGTACCTTTCCATTTGTTTCTGCACAATGCTGTTTTCCGCGAGGAGGAAATTTGATTTCAGGAGCAGGAACACCAGCTCTTCCCGGTGTTCCGTTTCCGGAAAATCGTTCAGGCTGTTCTGAAGGGCAATGATGGAAGCCTTGTAATCACCCAGGTTGTAATACAGCTTCCCGCTCATGTAGGATTTCTCGACCAGCTTGTTCCGCATTTCGTCGATGTATGCCTGCGCCTCCGGGATCCTCTTGCTGCGGGGATTCTGGATCATGAACAGCTGGAATGCCGAAATGGCCTTCTCGGTGTTTTCCTGGTCAAGCGAAGGTTTGGGGGAAAGCATGTAAAAACAGAATGCCGTCATAAATTCCGCTTCTTCCCGGTAAACGCTGCTGGGATAATTCAGTGCAAGGTTGCTGAAGTGGTGCCCAGACAGGATGTAGTCCCTCTGCATATAGTAACTTTTGGCCTGGTAATAGTACACCGTATCGGCCTTGGTTGTCCCCCGGTAAACATTGGCCACCTGGTCGAGCAGGGCTGAGGCCTTCACATACTCCTCATCCTCATAGTATTCCAGGGCTTTCTGGTATTTCAGGGTATAATCCGAACTCTTGAGCAGTTTTTCGTAGCCGCTGCAGCCCGAAATCACCACTAATCCGGTGAATATTAACAAGATAATATGATCCCTGCCGAAAAACATCGTGCAAAAGTACATTATTATGGGTTGAATTGGAAACGAAACACTTATTATTTTAAGTATGCAGCATATTTTACGTATGCGGGGAATTTTTATTGCGGATGAATTTTCTATTTTTGTTGCTAATAACAACTTAAACTCAGCAACGTGGATTTATTTGACAAAATCAGAAAGAACAGGGGTCCCCTGGGACAGCATCAACAAATCGGACACGGATATTTCCTCTTCCCCAGGCTCGAGGGTGAACTGGGTCCCCGGATGAAATTCAGGGGACAGGAAGTCCTGAACTGGAGCCTGAACAATTACCTGGGACTCGCGAACCACCCGGAGGTAAGGAAGGCCGACGCAGAGGCTGCGGCTGAATGGGGACTCGCATACCCGATGGGCGCAAGGATGATGTCGGGCCAGACCGTCCAGCATGAAAAACTGGAAAGACAGCTCGCTGATTTTGTCGGAAAGGAATCCGCCTACCTGCTGAATTACGGGTACCAGGGAATGACCTCGATAATAGATTCCCTGCTTTCCAGAAATGACGTGGTCTGCTACGATTCCGATTCCCATGCCTGCATTCTCGACGGACTCCGGATGCACCTCGGCAAGCGTTACGTCTATCCGCACAACGATATTGCCAACCTGGAAAAAGAGCTGGATAGGGCCACGAAACTGGCTGAAAAGACCTGCGGGGGCATCCTTGTGATCACCGAGGGGGTATTCGGGATGGCAGGGGACCTGGGGGCGCTGGACAAGATCGTTGCCCTGAAGAAAAAATTCGAATTCAAGCTTCTCGTCGACGATGCCCACGGCTTCGGGACCATGGGAAAGACCGGGGCGGGCACCGGGGAACATTTCGGGGTTCAGGACCAGATCGACGTTTACTTTTCAACCTTCGCCAAATCCATGGCCTCCATCGGGGCCTTCGTTGCCGGTGAAAAAGATGTAATCGACTACCTGATGTACAATATGCGTTCACAGGTTTTTGCCAAGTCCCTTCCCATGCCCCTGGTCATCGGTGCCATGAAGCGGCTTGAACTGCTCAAGACCCATCCCGAACTGAAGGACAACCTCTGGAAGATCGTCCTCGCCCTGCAGGACGGGCTGAAAAAGAACGGGTTTAACCTCGGCGTGACACAGTCCCCCGTCACCCCGGTATTTCTACAGGGAGGAATCACCGAAGCCACCAATGTGATAGCCGACCTGCGCGAGAACTACAAGGTATTCTGCTCCATGGTGGTCTACCCGGTCGTGCCCAAAGATGTGATCATGCTGAGGATCATTCCGACCGCCGTCCATACGCTCGACGATGTTGACTACACCATCAAGGCCTTTACGGAGGTGGCCAAAAAGCTGAAGGACGGGGTATACCCGAAGGAGCTTCCGAAGATCGTTATAGGGTAGGTGTCCTGCAAAATTTACATCATTCAGGCATTGTTATCTCGTCGCTGAATTTTGTGGCAGTAACCACAAAATATAGGCTCCTCAATTAACAATGCCTTCAATGTGATCGCAAATTATGCAGGACAGCCTGCCCGGAAAGCAATAAGGTCAGGTACCGGCGGTGTTGCCGTACAGGTTGATCTGGAGGCGGGGGGTGAAGCGGTAACCGTTCCGGATGGCCAGGCGAACGGCCAGGTCCGTTGTTTTTTCCAGCAGCTCCGGGGTCCCTCCCACCGGCATCAGGACCACGTCATCGTTATTCACGAAGGAAAGTTTTTCGAGAAAATCCCGTTTGATCTCATCCACGTCCTCTTCACGCGTGATCACGAACTTCAGCTGGAAATCCTTGCCCGGCCTCCTTACGGGATCCTTTCCGGGCAATTCCCCGTAATAGGAGCTCAGGTTCATGCAGGCGTTGATGTATTTCTGGAGGGTATCGAGGTTCCTGCGGAATTTAACGTGGTCACGGATGTAATTTTCCCCGACCGGCACATCCAGCTTTTTATTTTTCGCGGTGCCTGGTTCTGAACTTTTCAGCTTGGGTGAGATGGAAAAAAGATCCACGTAATTTATGAGCCTGGGAACGAACAAAACCCCGTTGGTCTCGATGGTAATGTGAACGTCCAGCACATGTTTCAGCTGCCTCGCCAGTTCGGTCAGGGGTTCAGGCTGTATGGTCGGTTCGCCGCCCGATATGACGATGTGGCGGATCTGTCCCAGGTTCGCCTTCACGGTTGACACGATATCCGCAGTTTCCCAGGCTTCGACCTCGTCGGGATAGTGAGAGGCATAGGGCGTATCACAGATGCTGACCTCATCCTGCGGGGTTGTCCACGTACAGCGCAGGTTGCATCCGCTGGTACGGATGAACAGCACGGGTATCCCCAGCAGCTTGCCCTCTCCCTGGAGGGTCCCCGGGAAATCATAACCGGTAGCGGGACTCACTTCCTGTCCCGAGATCGATCTGGTAATGGGAAATATCCCGTTCCTGACAAGGTTGATCTTCATCTGTGACGGATTGTCAGATTGAGAAATTTAGATATGTGCAAATTTAACAGTTTTAGGGTAACGGTACACTTATTGTAAATATTGAGACATTCCTTAATTTAGTTCAATAACATTTTTCTGGTAAAAGATGGAATTATTCAAGCAAATGGACAACCTGGACAAGAGCCAGGATGCAACAAAAAAGAGCGATGCGGCCGAGAAGGTACGCTGTCTCATCATAGGCTCGGGTCCCGCCGGTTATACGGCAGCCATATACGCAGCGCGCGCCAACCTTAATCCGGTATTGTACGAGGGACTGCAGCCCGGGGGACAGCTCACAACCACGACGGAAGTGGAGAACTTCCCGGGCTACCCGGAGGGGATCTCGGGTCCCGTTATGATGGAAGACCTGAAAAAACAGGCCGAGCGCTTCGGAGCAGACACCCGCTGGGGCATTGCCACTGCAGCCGACCTTTCCCGGCAACCCTACCGGATCACCATCGATGACAGGCAAATCGTGGAAGCGGATTCGGTCATTATAGCTACCGGTGCAACGGCAAGGTACCTTGGCCTGGAATCCGAGCAGAAATTCACGGGCCACGGGGTATCGGCCTGCGCCACATGCGACGGCTTTTTCTACAAGGGACAGGATGTGGCGGTGGTAGGCGGAGGGGATTCGGCATGCGAGGAAGCACTGTATCTATCGGGCCTCTGCAACAAGGTCTATATGCTCGTCCGGAGGGATGTCTTCAGGGCATCCAAAATCATGGCCGAGCGGGTGATGAACACCCCCAACATCGAAGTCCTGTTTGAACATCTGCCAAAAGAGGTGGTCGGGAAAGAGAACGTCGACGGCGTCATCGTCCATAACAAAAAGACCGGGAAAGACTACAAACTTGAGGTGCAGGGATTCTTCCTGGCCATCGGCCATAAGCCAAATTCAGAGATTTTCAAGGATTACCTTGAGACCGATGAGATCGGATACATCAAGACGGTACCCGGCACCGCGAAAACAAACCTGGAAGGAGTCTTTGCCTGCGGTGACGTGCAGGATTCACACTACCGCCAGGCGGTCACCGCGGCCGGTTCCGGCTGCATGGCCGCCATCGACGCGGAACGCTACCTGAGTGAAAAAGGACTTTAATATCTAAACCAGAATACCTATATTTGCACACCCAAATCCCCCATCCCACTCTCACTCCCACCACACCTCACACCCACACCCACACCCATGCCTTCATCGGGGTGTAGCTCAGTCAGGTTAGAGTACGCGTCTGGGGGGCGCGGGGTCGGTAGTTCGAATCTACTCACCCCGACTGCTGAAAATCAGGGAGTTAGGTCAAATGCCTGACTCCCTATTTTTTTGTATCGTAACATAATCGTAACATGGGTAAATAATCGTAACATGCTGACTATGTTTTTATTAAGCTAATTTATACAAGTGTTAACAAATATCCAAAAAAAAGAGAGTCGGAGGCTATACAGTTTTGACCGGAAAATAGCTTAGAACGGGGGGATTCATCTTATTTAGAATCATTCTGAATTATCTCCATTCATTTGGCTGCGATATTGTTGTTCCATCTGCTAATTGAATGTTTGGCGGAAAAAGATGGTTAACATATTGTTGAAAATTCATCTTGAAGGATCTCGGAGCGACATTGCTTAATTCTTTACTATGAGATCTACCATAGGGTATTATGAAAAGTATGATCTTAGCGGGAAAAAGTATTTGCGCTGTTCTTACGGCTGGCAACAAATCGGTATCACCTGAGACAATCGCACATAAATCGCATTTATTTAGATGAAACAATTCAAATAATTTCACAGCAACTGCAACATCAGTCTCCTTTTCTTCATGCTTGAGTAGCCAAATCTTGCAATTTCTGTTATTATAATAGACATCCTTCTTTTTAAACTTTCCTCTTTCAACAAATACACCTGTTGATTCAAGACACTTGATATAATCCAGGTGTCTTCTAATTTTGTCGGGACGTTGTTTTTTAAGGTAATCCTGAATCGCTGTAAAGAAGTAAATTTCTTCTAACCTGGCCTTATTGTCAATAAGGGGAAGATAAGATGATAGAAGCGAATGTACATCTAACCACTTACAATTAATGGATTTACTCTTTAGTACCTCCACAACAGAGCCATAAAGATTAAAACCATCGATTAGAAAAGAGACCCTCATATAAAGTAAAAAACCCTCAAGAACGTATCCTTGAGGGGGCCATTGCATCTGCAATGGTGTTGTCTGTAAGACAAATGTAATACACTTTTATTTATGAAACTATGCTATAAAACATGCGATTTCAGGCTATTCCCGCATTAATACATCATACAAATATAATACCAAACAGACATTTTTCATAATCAACAATGCAAAGTTTGTGAATATTATATGGATAGCCAGGTAGCATCAATGCAGCTTATTATTTAGATTTCATGATGATAATACGTTCAAGTCTTGGGTGTTAGTCGGACCCCACCGACAAAATAAAAATATCCGGATGCGCGCTTCAAATCAGGTCTTTCTCATTCTATGCTTGATTAATCAAACGCCGTCCCGTCCTTGCCCCGATAATTGCCCCAGCATAGGATAGCAGAAAACTGCCACCGAGCACTATTCCCAGTTCTGATGTCCAGAAGCCTGGTTCGACCACAGCCGCAATGATACAGGTTAAATTGCAGATGACCGGAGTGTACCAGAAGCTTTTCGGGTGAATCTTGCAAATAAAGAAACAGGCAACAGCAATCACAATGCCATAAAAAATATAGGCAAGCACTTCACTGAAGTTATTGTGGAATATTTCCAGCGAACCCAGCAGGGCTGCGAGGATAAATATAAGCAAGGTTGCTACGATGAATGTGATTAAGGACAGGGCCCAAGCCGGTATTCCGGCCAGGCGGGACTTTTTTGTTTTTACCATAATAGTGAAGTTGTGGTTCAGGGGTAATAAATCAATTGAAATTTACCTGGTACTTGATGACCTTCCGCTGAGAAGGAGAATTGTGTTTACGGCCAAAAGTCCCATGAGTGTAATGTAAGAGATTATTTCAAGCAACGTGCCTTCAAATCCTTCATTGATGCCATTATACAAGATCCAGAGGATATAAAGAATGTTGCCGATGACCGCGAGGATTGTCAAGACGTTTTTAAGTTCTTTCATAATGCTTCGAATTTAAATTGCCTGAAATACACAATAGTGGCATATACAACCTGACGGACAAAGTCAGGTTAATCAGGCTATTGTTCCCAGGACCGCCGATCATTCCTTTGTGCTCAGAATACGTGAAATAATTCGATTGTATAACCATGCGAAAACCGCACCGGCTATAAAACCGTCCGCCGATGCCCATGCCAGTCCGATTATGCTGCCAAGGGGACTGATCCGGTAACCCAGGTAGATGCGGCCGATAAAGGTGGGATCATCGGAAACTCCGCCGAATGCAATCAACCACCAGGTGATTGAGAAAAGTCCCAGACCCCAGAAAATTCCACACGTCAGAGCAAAAGCCCGTACATTTAATTTCATTCGATATACCTCCTTTCCTGAGGTTTTAAACAACGAACTGATATTTAATAAATTCAATAAATAATTTTCATTGATATACGGTCGCCCGGAACCATTACTTCCTGTTTCCAAGGTGGTTGACAACAAATGCTGCATCCCTTCCAACCCCTCCGACCAGTCCCGAGGTCAGACCATACTGAAACAACATCCCGACAAAATACAGTCCCCTGATATTTCCGGAAATCCCCCTGCTGGTTTTTGGCCAGCCCGTTTCGTCTGTCACATTCATGCGGATCCAGGAAAAGTCCGGTCTGAACCCTGTTGCCCACACGATGGAAGAAACTGAAATTACCCTGTCGTCCGCCAGTTGCGGCAATCCGCCTTTTACGCCCGATACCCGGGGCAAATGCTCAACTCCTGCTGCTTTCACATCGTCAAACGATACACGTATCAGGGGACCTCCCCCCTTAATTATTTTCTGTCTCACTTTGCGGCCGATCGGAGTGCTGATTGTCAGAACATTATGGACTGCCCACCAATAAAAGTTACCCGCATACCGGGTGAGGAAATCGGGAATATGCGGTGTCGGACGTCCGGAAATCATGGTTGGCCTCGATGCGGAAAGTTCAATGGCAATCTCCACCCCTGATGTTCCTGCTCCCACTACCAGTGTATTTGAAGCCGAGAATGATTGTGGATTCTTGTACCCGGAAGAGTGAATCTGAATAATATCCTTATCCAGTTCCTTCGCAAAATCCGGAATGTATGGAACGGGGTTCGTCCCGGTACATACAATAACTTTATCCGCCTGCAGCTGCCCGTTGGTAGTCAATATCCGGAAACCATCCTCGGTTTGTGATAGCTCAATTACTTTAGTATTCAATTGAACAGGAAGCGAGAATTTTTGCGCATAACGGTCCAGGTAATGCGCCATTTCTTCCTTCGTCGGGCAGGCGCCCCGGGTTGCCGGAAAGGGAAATCCAGGCAGGCCGTCATGCTCTGCAGGTGTGAACAGCATAAGCGAATCCCACCTGCGCCGCCATGAATCACCAATGCGGGTCCCTTCATCAATTATCAGAAAATCTTCGTTGATCTCTCTAAGGTAATATCCTGTTGACAATCCGGCTTGAGCTGCACCGATAACAACCGTGCCCCATTTCTCTTTTTCCATGATAAATAATTTACCTGTTAACTGTTTTTATTTTTAAAGGGATTTACTCCCAGTTGATCCATCAGTGCAAACCGGTCGGGGACACCCCAGTGTTCAGCCAGCTTTCCATCTTTGAACCGCATGATATCGATGACTGTGATCTCAATCTTTCTATCGGTTGGAGGAAGGGGACCGAACGGTCCATTCTGTGTGCCCCGTCCCGTCATGCGGCCCCAGACCCTGTCGCCGTCGGTTACCAGATCCTCTATTGTCAATGAGAAATCAGGAAATGCATGATGCAGATTCCTGATGGATTGCTTGACCCCCTCTGCATTCCGGGGGAATGTTCCGTACTGGTGTTCAATAAAATCAGGTGATGCGTGTTTATCAAAAACTGTTGTATCGCCTTTCGTAAAACCTTCTTCAATGATGATTCTGAAGAGATTCTCATTTGCATTCATCGCATTGATCAATGGATTAATATTTTAGGTTCGAAGTACTCATAAGTAAATGGATGCTCTGATTATGACAGCCATTTAAAGTCCATGTAAAGCTTTGCTGAAAGAAAGATCTTTCAGGAAAAATGTTTAACGGTAAATGAAAAAAAAGCAGAAAGTTTAGTCAGGAAAAACCTCCTGCGCGGCTTTCGGATTGATTTATTCCCCGTATGGAGCAAAATGATGACTGGTTTTCCATCTTAGAGGGAACATTATAATTCCCTAAGTAAAGTTAATACGAAATTCCGTTATTTTGATATATCGATATCTACCTATTTTTTATCGGATTTTCCAGAAAATCCTGTACCAGGATGCATTATCTTCCGGACCTGAAATGATGGACCAATTCTGCACTGCTCAATACGATGAGGAGCATGTCCAGGCTCCAGAGGAATATGGTCCCCCTGGGAGGAAGGTCGAGATTTCCGAGGATCAGCCAGAACAACAGAACCGCTGCACCGCACAGATTGATGCAAATGGCCCCGAGAAGTCCCAGCCCGGAGGTATCAAGGGATTTTTTAAACGCCTCAATGATCAGGGCCAGGGCAATCCCGATGAAAATCCCCCCCAGTATATTCGGATAAAAACCGGATTCCACGACGGGAACTCCCAGAATTCTTGCAAGCCGGGGGGTATAGGCGATCAATAGCAAACCCAGGATGAAATTGATTGCTGCATCCAACAGAAGTATGTATCGCCTGGGTTTCATGATCGATCCTGAGATGAGACCTTTCGCTTTATTGTAACTTGCGTTATTAAAAATAGGTGATTTTGTACCGAAAATCAATCAATCGCTTTTAAATCCGTTTCTGTATTAATTTTTGTTTGTATAAAATTATTTTTAAGTATATTTGTTTTTTATTTTAAGCTTACTTAATAAAGTAAAACCTGATGGAAAGCAGAGTGTCGATCGCCACCGAAAATTTCATCAAGGCCATCTATAAATTTGATCAGGGGGAAGCGCGGGACACGAAACCCGGTTCCATTGCCAGGGAGCTGGGCATCACCAGTGCCGCGGCGACGGATATGGCACGCAAGCTGGCCCTTAAGAAGCTGATCGACTATAAAAAATACAGGGACCTGAAACTTACGCCTGCCGGGGAAAAAATGGCCCTGAGCATTGTCCGCAAGCATCGGTTGTGGGAGACCTTCCTTCACCGGGTCTTCGGGATGTCGCTGCACGAGATCCACCGTGAGGCTGAATCGCTCGAACACCTGACGTCGGACTTCCTGGCCGATAAGATCGACCTTTTCCTGGGTAAGCCCACGACCGATCCGCATGGTGACCCGATACCCGATGAACAAGGAACATTCCCGCCGGAAAATGACAGCACCATACTTTCCATGGCAGAACCCGAAAGCCGTTATGAAATATGCCGCCTGTCCCGTTCGGACCAGGAGTTCTTTGATTTCTGCCAGGCAACTGATCTTTCGGTCGGTTCCGTAATACGGGTTAGAAGGCAGTATGAGAAAAACCGGATGACCGAAATAGAGCTCAGCAATACCAGGCTTTTGCTTAATGCTGAGATCGCCAGCACGATACACGTTAAAAAGTCAAAAAGAAAATGAGGGAGAGAAAATCGTACAACCGGATGTTAAATTTGAAATCCTGAAAAGATGGGGACGAACATGATGCATACTTTTTTAATGAATTCGACATGGCCGGGATTCACCTGGCCGTTGGTCTCCCGGCCTGTTATTATACTACCTGTGGTCGTTCAGCCGGGCGTGATGCTGCTGGCAGGCATGGCAATGCTGCTGGTCCTGTCCTGGGTTTTCTGGCCTGGAAGGGGACTGATCGCCCGACTGTCAAGGGTCAGGTTGATGAACCAGCGGGTGCTGATGGAAGATGCCCTTAAATTCCTGTTTGACTGTGAATATAAGAATATTGCAAGCGACATGAACGGCATCGCGGGCAACCTGAATATTTCTGGCGATCGTACGGGCAGGCTGGTGGAACGGTTGCATGACATGGGACTGATCACTATGAAGGACCACACCATATCCCTGACGGATACCGGAAGGTCCTATTCCCTGCGGATCATACGGGTGCACAGGATCTGGGAGAGTTACCTTGCCGACGAGACCGGGGTGGCACAGGCGGACTGGCATAATGAGGCCGACTGGATCGAGCACCAGGTTACTCCGGAAGATACCGAAAAGCTTGCGGCCCAGATGGGTAACCCGGTCTATGACCCTCACGGAGATCCCATTCCGACGGTTGAGGGGGAATTGCCCCCACCCAGGGGACAGGCCCTGAATTGCCTGAAGGAAGGCAATCTCGCCCGGATTATTCATATCGAGGACGAACCGAGGAGCATTTACGAGCAGCTGGTTGTACTGGGACTCTATCCAGGGATGCAGGTTTACGTCACCGATGTGGAGGAAGGGAGGATCACCTTTGCGGCCGACGGCGAGGAACGGGTGCTGACGCCGCTGTTTGCTTCCCAGATCACCGTGGAAATGGTTTCAGGAAAGGCTCCGGCAACCCGGAAATACTCCCTGCTTTCCTCGCTCGACATAGGGGAAAGTGCCGAAGTCGCAGGTATTTCTCCCAATTGCAGGGGACAGCAGCGAAGAAGGCTGATGGATCTTGGCATCGTTCCCGGAAGCCTGATATCGGCAGAAATAAAAAGCGCTTCAGGGGACCCGGTGGGCTACCGGGTGATGGGGACCACGATCGGCATACGCAAACAGCAGGCCGACATGATATTTATCCATAAAGAAAATGAACAGATCCATGAATACTCAGCCTAATTGTGCAGACTGCCCGGTTCACCACAAGGAGAACCTGATCCGGCTCGGACTGGATATGCAGAATGTGGATTTCGTGGTTGCCATGGCCGGCAATCCGAATACCGGGAAAAGCACGGTTTTCAATAATCTGACGGGACTCAGGCAACACACCGGCAACTGGCCGGGTAAGACGGTTGCCCGGGCGGAAGGCGGTTTTTCCTACAACGGCAAACGGTATAAGGTGGTGGACCTTCCGGGGACCTATTCCCTGCTCTCCACCAGTACGGATGAAGAGGTGGCAAGGAATTTCATCCTGTTCGGAAAGCCCGATGTTACGGTGATCGTTGTGGATGCAACCCGGCTGGAGCGCAACCTTAACCTGGTCCTCCAGATACTGGAAATCACGGATCGCGCGGTGCTGTGCCTCAACCTGATGGACGAGGCCCGCCGCAACCGGATTGAAATCGATGAAAGAGCCCTTTCAAGGGAACTTGGCATCCCGGTGATCCCGGCGGCAGCCCGAAGGAAACAGGGAATGAAGGAACTTCTGGCCGCCATCGAGGAGGTGGCATCGGGGAAATATGTTTGCAGGCCGCACAAGATGAAAAGCCGTTCGCCGAAGCTTAACCATGCGATTTCAAGCCTGTCGGAAAAACTGGCCGAACAATTCCCCCACCTCCCCAACCTTAACTGGGTGGCACTGCGCCTGCTGGAAGGGGACAACAGCATCATCGAAGCAGTAAGCAACGGCGAGCTGGGAAACCTGAGTGCCGACGCCTCAATCGATACGTCAGCCGTTCAGTCCCACTAAAAACATCAACAAACGAAAATGACGGACAACACAGCCCCCGGCAAAAGCGAAGCAATCCTGTCAATGGCCAATACCATAAGATGGGACCTAGGCACCGATCTCCACGACTCGGTCGTTGAATCGATCTATGAGGATGCTTCGCGGATTGCACGAAAGACGGTTAGATTGAATGGAGATAAAACCGCTTACAACCTGGACCTGAAAATAGACCGGATCGTCACCAGTCCCGTGCTGGGATTCCCCCTCATGTTCCTGATGCTGGCAGTGGTTTTCTGGATCACGGTGGCCGGGGCGAATTATCCATCGGGATTGCTGGCATCCCTGCTGATCGATAAACTGTATCCGATACTGAAAACTGCCGCCACTTCGATCGGGACGCCATGGTGGCTCGAAGGGGGATTGATCGACGGGGCCTACCTGGCCATGGCCTGGGTCATCGCGGTGATGCTGCCCCCGATGGCCATTTTCTTCCCGCTTTTTACCCTGCTCGAAGACCTGGGCTACCTGCCGAGGGTGGCATTCAATATGGACCGGCTTTTCCGGAAGGCCGGAGCACACGGCAAGCAGGCCCTGACCATGAGCATGGGATTCGGATGCAATGCCGCCGGGGTGATCGCCGCAAGGGTGATCGACAGTCCCCGTGAACGCCTGATTGCCATCATTACCAATAATTTCTCCCTTTGTAACGGGCGATGGCCGACCCAGATACTGATCGCGACCATTTTTATAGGGGGACTAGTACCTGCCAGTCTGGCGGGACTGGTTTCCGCAGGCGCCGTGGTGGGCATAGCACTGCTCGGCATCGTGTTCAGCCTGGTTGTTTCATGGGGACTGAGCAAATCTGTTCTGCGCGGCGAAGCATCGGCCTTCAGCCTCGAGCTTCCACCCTACCGGCCCCCACGGATACTACAAACCCTGTACACCTCCCTTATCGACCGCACAATCTTCGTCCTCTGGAGAGCGATCGTTTTTGCCTTTCCTGCAGGGATCGTCATCTGGCTGGTGGCGAATGTTCATATAGGGGGATTAAGCCTTGCCCAGCACTTCATCGGGTGGGCAAATCCCTTTGCGCTGGTTTTCGGGCTCAACGGCGTGATATTGCTGGCCTATATCATTGCCATCCCTGCCAATGAAATAGTGATCCCGACCGTCCTGATGCTGACCGTGCTCAGCACCGGGATTACGGGTGTGGGCTCGGGCAACGGTGTCATGTTCCAGCTTGATTCGATCAACGATACGGGAAATATCCTTCATGCAGGAGGATGGACGCTGCTGACCGGGGTCAACCTCATGCTTTTCAGCCTGCTGCATAATCCGTGCTCCACGACGATCTATACCATATTCAAGGAGACCAGGAGTGTGAAATGGACCCTGGTGTCGACTTTCCTTCCCATTGTACTGGGACTGATCGTTTGTTTTTTCACCACTCAGATCTACCTGCTGCTTGTGAAATAAAAAATCCAGCGCCTGATCCCGTCAGACTGGCCGTATCGGGTGCACATCTCAATTAAGGGATGTTATCGGTTTATTGTTAATTTTGCATTGTGATTGGAATTCTTGAACGCATACTTAATGAATGGAAGCTGGCCGGCAATTCCACCCTGTCCGGACTGATCATTGCCGCATCGGTTCTCCTGGCAAGCCTGCTGACTTATTTCCTGCTCTCCCTGCTGCTTACCAGGATCCGTAAGGAATCCGGCACACTTGGAAAGATCACCTGGAAAAAATTCAGGAACCCGGTGCTGGTGCTTTTCCTGCTGATCGATTTCATCATCCTCCAGGGCGTGTTTACACCAGGGCAGCAAACATCCCCCGTGGTGCGCCACTTCATCACCATCGCCGTGATCTTCTGCATCACCTGGCTTATGATCCGTTCGATCAATCTCGCCAGGGAAATGATCCTGCGCCAGTACGATATTTCCGATAAGGATAACCTGAAAGCCCGGAAGGTGTATACCCAGTTCAGGGTACTGGAAAGGATCATTATTTTCGTCCTGATCCTGATCTCAATTGCCGTGGCACTGATGACCTTCGACGGCATCAAGCGGATCGGGATCAGCCTGTTCGCCTCGGCCGGTGTTGCCGGGATCATCATCGGCTTTGCCGCCCAGAAACTCCTGGGATCGATCCTGGCCGGTTTCCAGATCGCCCTGACCCAGCCCATACGCATCGATGACGTGGTGATCGTGGAGAACGAGTGGGGACGGATCGAGGAGATCACCCTGACCTATGTCGTGGTAAGTATCTGGGATAAGCGCAGACTTATTGTCCCGACAACCTACTTCATTGAAAAGCCTTTCCAGAACTGGACACGGGTTTCCGCAGACATCCTGGGTACGGTCTTCATCTACACCGATTACCAGGTTCCCGTGGATGAGCTGCGCAAGGAATTCAGCAGGATACTCGAGGGGACCCCGCTATGGGACGGGAAGACCCAGGTCATGCAGGTCACAAACGCCACGGACCGCTCAATCGAGATCCGGGCCCTGATGAGTGCGGCCGATTCGCCCAAAGCATGGGACCTGAGGGTCCTGGTGAGGGAAAAGCTGATCGGCTTCCTCCAGAAGAATTACCCGGACAGCCTTCCACGCACGCGGATCGAGATGACGCCACGCACGGATGGCTGATTAATGCAGGCGAATGATCCGGACAAATGGCTGATTAATGCAGTCGGATGGTCCAATGATCCAAGAAATGGCCGATTGACCCGGCCGTATGGCTAAGCAATCCTCACTCCGGCCTTTTCCATTTCGCTGTAAGCCTTTGCCTCATCGCCGGGGTGGGCTCTGACACCGGCTGTGGCAGCGGCTATGACCGTCGTTTTATAACCGTGCTTCACGGCATCCAGGGCTGTCGATTTTACGCAGTATTCCGTGGTAAGGCCGGCCAGGTACAGATGGGTGACCTTATTTTTCTTCAGGAATCCATCAAGATTGATATTGGTTGCCTCGAAGGCCGAATAACCGTCGTCCCGGTTCCCTGTACCCTTGAAAAGTTCCTGC
Organism: uncultured Bacteroides sp.; assembly: GCA_964431315.1. Taxonomy (GTDB): domain Bacteria; phylum Bacteroidota; class Bacteroidia; order Bacteroidales; family SM23-62; genus SM23-62. Next base: position 25,730 of record CAYSJH010000018.1, read on the forward strand.
CGGATTTTTCCCTTTTTCAGTGTTTCCGGGTATGCAGCCCCTTGCGTATCCCGGATGCAATGCGGCGGCCATTTACTGAAGTGGCTGCTGTCCTCAGGATGCCAGTCCCTCGACGCTATGACCAGGTCAAACCCTTCCATAATCCTGTTGATCTCGGGTATGATCGAGTTTCCATCCGGAGCGGGAAGCGCCCCGCCGGGCAGAAAATCGTTTTGCAGGTCTACGATAAGTAATGCTTTCACGGTACTTTAGTTTTACAATTTACGTTCCCGGTTTTAATCGAATGCTTCGGGCCGGAAATAATCATTCACGGCAGGCGGTGATCATCGCCTGCGGGTCAAATGCTGTGGTTTGTCCCATCAATTAAGCGGGATCTTAACTCCAGCAGCTTCCCGCTTATCCCCACCTTGTAAACGTGAGGATTCATGAACCTCTTATGTTCACCGGGCAGCTTTTCAAGCCTGGAACGGACGAACCGGTAAATTTCTCCCGGTGATCCGGGTTTCTCCACCATCCGGCCCTTATCCATAACCTTGCGGAGGATCTGCTCGCTTTCGAAACAGGACAGGTCGCTTGATTTAAGGGTTTCAATCGGATGATATATCGTCCCGGGGCTGCCTTCACCGTCGAGGGAGATGGCATCGGCCGTGAACATCCCGTTTTCATCAAAATACCTGTAAATGTTTTTCCTCCCGGGCAGGGTAATCTTATTGATATTCTCAGAAATTTTCAAAGTCGGCACGCCGTTGATCACCGACAGTTTGTAAACACCGTCGAGGGAGCCTGCCCCATCGCCTGTAACCAGGGCTGTCCCCACGCCAAATGCATCAACCGGCGCTGACTGCTCCACCAGGCTTTTGATCACGTATTCATCCAGTTGATTTGAGGCCACGATCTTCACATAATCGAGTCCCGCCTGATCAAGCATCTCCCTCACCTTTTTGCTCAGAAAGGCCAGGTCCCCGCTGTCCAGGCGGATCCCCGCCAGCTTTTTCCCCTGGCTCTCCATCTCCTTTCCCACTTTAATGGCATTCGGCACCCCGCTGTCCAGGGTGTCATAGGTGTCCACCAGCAAGATGCAGCTGTCCGGGAAAAATTCGGCAAAAGCCCTGAAGGCAGTCAGTTCGTTCTTGAATGACTGCACCCATGAATGTGCCATGGTCCCTGTTGAGTCCAACCCGAATTGACGGGCGCTATAGACATTGGACGTTTTATCGAAACCTCCGCACACGGCCGCCCTGCTGGCCTGGATCCCTCCCAGTCCGTGGGCCCGCCGGAGCCCGAAATCCAGCAGTATCCTGTTTCCGGCTGCCATTCTCATCCTGGAAGCCTTGGTAGCGATGAGGGATTCGAAATTAAGGACATTCAGCACCAGGGTCTCGATCAGCTGGGTTTCAATGATCCCTCCCTCCACCCTGAGGCAGGACTCATACGGAAACACGATTTCCCCTTCCCTGACGGAGTAAATATCAGCTTTGACCCGAAAATCCTTCAGATAGGATACGAATTCCTTCTTAAATCCAATTTCTTCCAGGTACCGGCAATCTTCGGGCTCAAATTTGTAATTTTCAAGTAATTCAAGAAGATCCGCCAGTCCCGCGAACACCACATACCCCCCATCATAAGGATTCTTCCTGAAGAAATAATCGAACACGGCGGTAGCTTCCTCCATGCCGTTCAGAAAATATCCCTGGGCCATTGAAAGTTCGTAATGGTCGGTATACAATCCGGTATGATGATTCAATAACTGCATGTAAAATAATTTTTAAATGGCGTGACAAAATTTCATCGCAGTAAAAAACAGGGTTATCAGAAATCAACCTTTTTGAGCCCGGTCCAGCCAAGCCCGTTTGCCTGCGGAGGGTAGAGCACGCCCTTATCAATTTTCAGCAGGCCTTCGAAGGGGTCGTTCAGGATGTCCAGGTGCCCGTCCAGGTCGGCGTATTTTATATTCGGACGGCTGAGGGCAAAATGGAGTCCCGCTGCAATGCCGAGCGCGGATTCGTCCATGCAGCCCACCATGGCATTGATCCCGGCCGCCCTGGCGATCGAGTTGACGTGCATCGCCTCCAGGATCCCCCCGGTTTTCATGAGCTTGATGTTGATCAGGTCGGTGCAGTTGTTGCGGCAAAGCTGGAAGACATCGCTCAGCGAAAGGAGGCTTTCGTCGGCCATGACGGGGACCGGGACACGGCGGGTTACCTGCTTGAGGAGTTCCTTATCGTCCCGGGCAGTAGGCTGCTCGAACAGTTCGATCCCGGCATTCCTGGTTCCTGCAATGAATTTCAGGGAATCCTCCAGGTTATACCCCTGGTTGGCATCAAAACGGATCTGCACCTGTTTTCCTGCCAGCTCCCTGATCCGGTTGACTTTTTCGATGTCCTCATCCACGTTGATCCCCCCCTTTACCTTGAGAATGGTGAATCCTTGCTTCAGGTAATTCCTGGTGCGGGTAAGGGTTTCCTGCAAAGGCATGATCCCGATGGTTATGCTGGTGGGAATGGCCTGCCTGAAACCGCCCAGCAGGCTGAACAGGGGAACACCGGCCTTCTGTGCAATGATGTCGAACAACGCCATATCCACCATGGCCCTTGCCGAAGGATTATCCGGCAGTTCCTTGCGAAGGAACTCCATGATCCAGGAATACTCGAACACATCCTTGTCCCGCAACAAAGGCTCGATAACGGATTCAAAACATCCGACCACATCACTGGACGTCTCGCCCGTAACCTGAAGGTCGGGTGCCGCACAACCCATTCCGACGAAGCCTTTCCGGGTTGTGACCCTGATGAAAACATTATCACATTTTTCAACGGATTCATAGGAAATCGAGTAAGGTTCCTTCAATTTCATCGTTCTGACCCGGCATTGCAATTCCTTGATCTTCATGGCTCGTTCAGTATTTTCTCTGGTACAGATCCTCCAGCCTGCTTTTCTTGACCTCCTCAACGAAGCGGACAAGGTGTGCAATCATGATCTCCCATATCTTTTTTCCCTTTTCACTGCTGGCTTTTGTCGGATCGCCCATAATGCCCGATTTGGAGATAATTTTCGTGCGGACATACCAGGCAACGCCTCTTTCCGAGGTAAAATCCAGGTAGGAACTGCCGAAGTCCATGGTCTCGTTTACCGCCCGGTCCATCTGCACCATTTCGGGCCTCAGGGCCAGGGTGGTGCTGGTCTCAATCTCTCCTGCATGAATATCGTTGGGCGTATCGATCAGCCTGTATATATCGGGATCACTGCTTTCACCCGATTCGACACAAACGAAAATCCCCGAATCGCGGTTGATCATCTGGGCGGAATACAGCAGCGTCGGAGCATTGTCCCCGTGCGCATTCAGGATAATCAGTTTTGCCACGCCGTTCCGGGCCAGGCTCATCCCGATGTCATAGACCAGGGAGGACAGGGTATGGTTTGAAATGCTGATGGTACCCTTGAAATCTTCGTGGTGGTAGGCCACACCGTAGGGAATGCCCGGGAGGACAAAAGGCTTCGGGTGGCTGCAGGCTTCCGCAACCCTTTCGGCCAGGTATACGCTGTCGAAATAATCCACGTCAAGCGGAAGATGGGGACCGTGCTGTTCGATGGACCCGCAGGGCAGGATGACCGTGTCCACCTCTTTCAGCCTTTCCTCGATCTCCATCCAGGTGTTGAATTCCCAGCGATAGGAAGTGCCGGCTGAGGTCTCTTCCCTGCCGGGCGCCAGTACTTCAAAGGGATAGGGCGGGGATTTCTCCAGTTCGGCCGGGAAGTCGAAATCGGTCCATTGCCGGTTCTTTTTCATTACCACCCCGTCCGCATACTGGAGATATAATGGCAGGAGTTGCTGCAGCAAAGCTTTGGGGATCTCATTCAGTTTGTTCCTGTCCCGGTCAAAACGAACTTTCATGATTTGCGGCTGGGCTTTTGCAAGCCGGGTGTAATTCCCATTCCGGCCGATTAATTCTTTTTCCAGAAGAAGATGGTAAAGATGGGCGGCATCGGTATCGAACTGTTTTACCCCTCTGCTCCCGATCATGGCGAGTGCATGCTTGACCTGCGCGTCCGTATATCCGCAGTCCAGGGGCGATTCGCCGAGCACCTTCAGCATGGCCACGATCCTGCGGCACTTTTCACATTTGCCGCAGGGAAAGGCACGGTCCCCCTCCAGATGTGCGGCATGACAGGACACCTGATGCTTTTGCAGGTCGGGATACCGTTTGGCCAGGATTTTTTCGATCAGCATTTCCGACAGTCCCCGGAGGATCGAAAACTGGCAGGTGTTCCAGCCCTTTTTGGTATAATAGCGGGTGAGGGCACGGTCAAAATACCTGCTCTGGTCATACAGGCCTTCGTAGTGGGTTATGCCCCGGTAGCTGGATTTCATCGAAGTATCGTACTCGTCCCCTATCAGGATATTGCCTGCACCCGTTTTGCGGGCCAGTGGAAGAACCCCGAACAGGAACACCGCAACCGTATAGATCCTGACAGGATAAATGTCCGCACGAACCTTTAAAAAATCCTCCCGGATAAACGGCATGAACCGGAGCATCCAGTTAAAGATCCGGTCACTGTTGCACCAGACCCTGGCCGTATTGGGTTCCGTTTCGGACAGGTGTTTATAGGCGTTGATCGCCGAGAACCAGTGCCTGCCGGACTCGTTTATGAACACGGGATGTGTTTCCCTGCTCAGCTCCTTCAGCAGCCCGTAGGTCAGCAGGCTGTCTTTTCCACCGCTGCTGAGGATCATATAGCTGTTCTTCCGGGTATCCCTGTGCTCCCAGCGGCAGATGTACTTGCCGTATCGGGAGTTTTTGAACGATACCCGGGCGGTGGTATACTGTTTCTGCGGGATTGCCTGTATCTTATCAAAAGGTGGTTTCAGGAACTCATTCGGAAAAAGGAACTTATTCACGTATATCTCCCTGGAAGTGTTTTCAAGCATATCCAGCAGGAACCTTTTATCGGTATCGTCAAACAGCCCGTCGAAAACCAACTTTCTGCAGAACAGCCCGTAGTTCAGGGCCACCTGGCTCAGGATCATCGATGCCAGGTTAACGGATTCGGGAGAATCATCAAAAACGTCTTCCTCATAGGAATAGATAAGCTCGTTGCGTTCAGCTTTTCCACTGGCCGGGATCAGTTCATAATCGGCCCTGATCCGCCGGGGTTCAATCCTTGCCGGACCGATCTTAAGGCTGTCAAATACAACCAGTGAATTCAACCCGGGCGAAGTCATATCTTTAAGGCGGGTTTCAGAAGTTCCATCAATTCCCTGGCGCCGAATTCCAGCACATCAAAGGCAGGAAGTCCGGTCTTTCCGGTAATTCTCCGGCATTCCGGCTGGATCTCATCCTTGTGCATGCCCTCGTGGTTGATGGTAATGGCCTTCACTTTTTTCCCGGAGATCACTTCGATGGCCCTTATCTGGTGGTCGAGCGGTTGTATGGGGTAACCCGGGAAACCGTCGTAATCGATCCTCCTCGGGGCGTGCTGAAGGACTACCAGGTCGGGCCTGCCGGCAGCCAGCAGTTCAAATCCCCCCGGGTAGGCCGGATTCATCAGGCTGCCCTGGCCCTCCAGGACGATCACATCCGGTTTCTCATTCTTCCAGGCCTCATGGACGGCATGCTCGATCTCACCGGAGACGAAATCGTTGATCAGGGAGTCCAGCACAATGGAATACCTGGCGCCCTGCAGCCAGGCCGTCTGTCCCGTTCCGATCAGCTCGGATATGAACCCGGCATCCCGGAATGCATGTACCAGCATCCAGGCCGTGGTCCGTTTTCCCACGGCCGAATCGGTCCCCAGTAAAGCTATTTTCAGGCAGTCGACTTCCTCGATCTTACCGCTGAAAAAATGCAGTTTTTCCCTCGGGGGCGGTTTCCGGATGTCGAACATCTCGCAATGGTTTGCCCGGGCAAGCTGGGCGAGTTCCAGGTTGTCCGATACAAAATCATGCAGCCCGCTGACCACGTTCATTCCCGATCTCAGGGCAGCTTTGATCACCCCGATCGCCTCCCGGGGCAACCGGCCTCCGTCCGGAGCCAGGCCGATGACAAAATCCCTGACAACGACATCCCCGCCCGCAGCCAGGTCAATGGCCTGCTCCAGGCTGCCCACGAGGGGTATGCCGGTGGACTTCCCGTCCAGGACCTCTCCTGCATCCCGGCCGTCGTATTTCGAATCGATCACGGCCAGTACCCCGTATCGTTCCGTGAATCTTACCAGTCCATGGGCTGTTTTCCCGTTAGGCGTATTGAAGGCCCCTTCACAGTAGACAACCGCATTCCTCTTAATGGCTATCATGATAACCGCTTATCTTTTGCCGGTTAATATCGCAACATACCGGTCGGGTTCCAGGTCTTCCCGGCTGTCCAGTTCAAGCATGGCCGCAAGTCCCGCCGTGGAAGCCGGAAGCACATGAAGTCCCTCCTTCTCCCTGAGCGTCTTTGACAGGCGGAGCATTTTCTCGTCGCTGATGTTAAAGGCGTATCCGCTGGACTGGCGTATGGCATAAAGTGCTTCTTCACCATCAAAACTATGCCAGTTGATCAGGGGTTCATTCACGCTGGTCTCCTTTATCTTTTCCGGGATCAGGTCAACACAGGAATCGAGATTCTTGTTGAATGAGTAGATGATCGGGTTTTTATGGGAAGAGGACGCGGCGATCATTTTCGGGATCCGGGAGGTTTTACCCCGCTTGTGAAGGCTTACGAATCCCCTGTAAATCCCGGCCAGTAGGGTTCCGTTCGAAACGGGCACACCCACCATTTTCGGCGCATCCCGGAGCACATCATAGATCTCATTTGCGATCTCGGCATAGGACATGAGCTGGAGCGTTGTATTGGCCCCGCCAGGATTTGCATCGTACCATTCGTTCTGCCCGGCCTGTTCAATGGAATGCCGGACACAGGCCTCGTAGCTATCGGGGTAACGATTCACGACTGCCTCGTTCTGCTCCATTTCCCTGATCCTCTCGGTGTGGTAGTTCTGCGGAATGAAAACGACGCACCGTATGCCGGCAAGCCTGGCGGCCAGGGCAACCGAAGCGCCGTAATTCCCGCAGGAAGCCACCGTAATGGTGTCGAATCCCCTGCGAAGGGCATCGTGGCACTGGTTAAAGGCAATCCGGTCCTTCTGGGTACCGGTTGGATTATTTCCTTCAAATTTCAGGATCAGCTGCCTGATGCCCTTGTCACGCTCAAGGTTGCGGGCCCTGGTAAACGAAGTATCCCCCACTTCCAGGTTGATGATGTCCTCGTACGATTCCATGCGGTCGATAAGGGACCAGTTTTTATCTCTGACCTGCATGCTCAGGTTCAGGCTTTCCTTGGAGACCCCTGCCGGTTCGGCAGTGGCCCCGTCAAGCATGTTGATGTTCGAATCCATAAAGAGAACTTTGCAATTTGAATTTAATTGATGTTGTAAAACGACATGGGGTCAATCAGGTTACCGATTGAACTGCTCTGCGGGGGTTCCCTTCCCTGGTCTTCCGGTATGATGCTGAGGACCGGCAGATCGGATTTGTTCATGATCTCCTGGGCAGTCGAACCGATGAAGAAATCGGTAATGTCCCTTTCCTGCTGGGTCATAACCATAATGATGCCGGTTTCATTCGCCGAAGCATAGGAGATGATCTCCCTTGGTACAGGATTGTCGCTTATCACCAGGTCGGCAACGGAAGTGATCTCTTCCTGCTCCAGGAAATGCCTGATTTCTTCAAGTTTCTGCCTGCAGTTTTCCTCCAGGCTGCCCTGCAGGGTCCCGAGCACGGCCAGCACACTGACTTTTGCATTCAGGAGCCTTGCTATTTCAACGGCTTTGGCAAGCTTGGAGCCAACCGGTTTGGACAGGTCCAGGGGCAACAGTATATTCATCTGTTCCGGGAACCGGGTACCGGTTGTGGTAATCACAGGGACACTGGCAGAGGTAATGACCTTAATGGCATTGGAACCGATTGCATTCCGGTTCATATCACGGGAATCAGACCTTCCCATGATGATCACGGACGCATTCAGGTCCACTGCCTTTTCCATGATCTTACGGTGCACCTTCCCGGAAGTGACAATGATCTCAAAGGGAATTTTTTTATCATCAATGATCCTGTTCGCGACTATGGAAAGCCTTTGTTCCGCCTCCCTGCGGATCCGGTCGCCCACTTCCCTGGAGATAAATCCGCCTATGATGTATCCCGGATCTTCAATGATGTGCAGACAGGTGATCATGCCGTGCATCGGACCGGAAAGCTTGATGGCCATTTTCAACGCCGCATCGGATTGCAGGCTGAAATTCACAGGTACAAGTATCTTTTTCCGATTCATGCGATCGTCGTTTAGATTAAGACCTCCGGCGGCGATTTGGTCACAATTTTCCCTCCGGCAATCAACGGTCCGGGCCTGAACTGTGACCAAAATCAAATATGCGGTCCCAATTGCAATTTTTATTTCAGAACCGTTAATGAAACGAGTGATTTTGAACGAGGGGTACAATGGCCGGGATTTGATCCTAACCCTGGAGAAAAGAAGAAGGCTGGATATCCTTATCGCGGAAAAAGTTAAAAGAGCAGTCCTCAGGTCCGCCCGGAAAAACCCCGGGAATATCGTACTGGACCTCCAGAGCGTTGGATTCATCGATTCTGCCGCCATTGCAATGCTGATGGAGGTAAACGAAAAACTATCCGAAACCGGGAGTAATTTCCGCATTACCGGTGTTTCAAAGGAAGCCATGGAACTGATCCGGCTTGTCCCGGTACTTGAAAGCCTGATCAGTCCCCCTGTATTTAATCCCGAACCGGTGCCGGCATTCCCTGCACAGGGAAACAAAAAAATAAATTATTCCCTTAAAAATTGACCGGGAAGCAAATTCAGGATATTTTTGCTTACTGAATCGTTTCCGGAAAATGAGCGGCCGTCCTGAAGGACCGGGACCATTTCCGTCAATGCGGTATAACATGGGTCCGAAAAAGCTGAATGAAACTGCATCTCAAGATTTCCTGACTTCACTCCTGGGCAGTATCCCCTTCGGAGTCATTGCCCTGGATCCTGAAGGCCGTGTGATCCTTTCAAACCCTGCGGCCCGGGCCCTGCTCAAACCGGGGCGGAAATCCGCTGCCGGGACTGAAGATGCAAAAGCTGCAGGCAAAGACATCCTTGGGAAAATCCGTAACTTTCCCATGCTGAAGGAGAAGCTCGCAGGATTCATTGACAGCAAAGAATGGGAATCCTTCGAGACGGAGGAATCGCTTAACGGGATATACCTGAACATCAGGGGACGCCCTGTCAGGGATGGATTCATCATTGTTGTTGATGATATAACGGCACTGAAGGAGATGGAGGCAAGAACCGTTCAGTACATCATCACGGGACAGGAAAACGACAGAAAAAGGCTGGCCCGGGACATCCATGACGGCATCGGTCCCATGCTTGCCAGCATTAAACTCGACCTGGATTCCTTCATCGATGATTACAACAATGGCAATCCCGAACAACTCTCTGATAAACTGATAAATATAAGGCAAAACATCGATTCGATCAGCAGTGACCTGCGCGATCTCTCGCACCACCTGATGCCAAGGCTCCTGGAAGAATTCGGACTTTTCTCGGCTTTTTCAAGCCTTGTGAACAGGATCAATAACTCCACGCGGTCCAGCGTTGATTTTTACAGCAACCTTACTGCAGGGGACCGGTTCGACAAGGAAATCGAGGTGAACCTTTACCGCTGCGGACAGGAACTGCTCAACAATGCAGTCAAGCATGCCATGGCCAGCGAAATCATGGTACAGGTCATCCGGCATGACCAGAGCATTGTCCTGATGGTGGAGGATGACGGCAGGGGATTCGAGCGCGGGGGACCGGTTTCCGATGACCCCGGCATCGGCCTGTCGAACATCGAGGCCAGGGTCAGGTCCATCAACGGGGAGTTTATGCTGGAAACACAGAAAGACAGGGGTACGACTGCGAGCATTGAAGTCCCCCTCCTAAAACATACGGGCCCATGAACAAGATAAGGGTATTGATCGCAGATGACCATAAGATCTTCCGGGACGGGATCATCTCCATCCTGGAAAGAGAAAAGGATATGGAAGTGGTCGGAGAGGCATCCAACGGCCTGGAGGTGCTTGAAAGGATCAGCAAAACCACTGTGGATGTCCTGGTACTGGACATTGACATGGGAAAGCCCAACGGCATTGAGATCACCGGGACCATAAAAAGGGACTACCCCGATACCCGGATCCTGGTCCTTACCATGATGGGATTGCGCGATTTCATCATTCACGCCCTGGAAGCCGGCGCAACCGGTTTCCTGCTTAAAAATGCCGGCAAGGACGAAGTCCTGACTGCCATACGCAGCGTGGCGAAGGGGGACAGCTATTTCAGCAGGGAAGTTTCGGCCATCCTGATCGAGCATCTGAGCAAACCGAGGACCTCCCGGCACAGGATTGCCGATATTCCCCTGTCTGCCAGGGAGATCGAGGTTTTAAAACTCATCGCGCAGGAATATTCAAACCCGGAGATAGCCAGGGAACTTTTTATAAGCATCCGCACCGTGGATACACACCGGAGGAACCTGCTTGAGAAACTGGGAGTGAAGAATACAGCGGGACTGGTAAAATATGCCATTCAAAAGGGACTGGCAGACGAGGAATGATCGTTACCGTCAGGCAGCATACCTTGCACGGTGCAGTTGTTCGATCCGGTTCCTTGCCCTTAAGAGCCTCATTTTTATGGCGCTTGCAGAAAGGATGAATTCCTGCTGAAGGTCTTTGACGGAGTAATTGTACAGGTATTTAAGTTCCAGCATCTTCCTGTCATTTGCAGGCAACTGATCAAGGTATTCATTCAGGTTGAGTTCCAGTTCCTCCCTCCGGATTCTTTCCTCCTCCCCCTCTCCTTCTGCATAATCGGCCAGATGTTCATAATGCGATCCGAAGTTTTCCATGCCCGTCCGGTTTGACCTGGACGCATGGCTGATACAGTGGTTTCGGGTAATTGAAAAGAGCCATGTGGAAAACCTTGATTTGCCACCGAATTTTGACAGGTTTCCAAATGCCTTTATCAGAACATCCTGTGCCAGGTCAAAAGCATCCTCCTGGTTCCGGGCAAATGAAAGGCACTGGTGATAGACTTTTGTGTAATATCTCTCGTAAAGGATACCGAGGCTTCCGTTGCTTCCATTCAGGTATGCATTGACGAGTTGCTCATCGCTGAGAATGAGATCTGGAGCTGTTTTCATTTATTTGCAATTCAAAGTAAGACGGCCCTTATTAAGGTTATGTAAAAGTATGGGTCTTCCTGCAGCCTGTAAAGTGTAATAAAACGTAATTTTAAAAGGCAGTAATTGGCCTGTTTTTAGGTAATTCGAGCAGTACAGAACCGTAGGTAATTTACCTATTCAATCTTCAAGATATTCCCGGGCTTCGAGCCGCAGGGCACGAAGTGAAAGCCTGACATCAATGAAGAAATAAATGGAGGAGACAAGGATGGACAGGATGGATACCACGAAAAGCGCGTAACCGACGGTCCTCAGGTCCACCTCCAGCAGGATCATGAAAAACAGGGTCGGTATGATAAGGCTGCTGGATATCACGCTGATCACCATGGCTGCAATGGAGTTTCGCAGGATACGGCTTCGTTTATACAGTATCCTGATTTCCGTCTCCATTTTCACCATCCTGCTGATCTTTACCCCGTCCATCCCGGCATTCCCCTCCAGGGTATTCTCCATCCCCGTGTTGCCCATCCCCGTGTTGCCCATCCCTGTATTCCCTGTCCCGGCAGGCTGATCTGATGAATTACCCGTTGCGGTTCTGTTCAGCTCGGCCACAAGCTGGCGGGTACGGTCGATGGTCCGCCCGAGCCGGTTGGTGATGGTGAGCAGGAGAAGTCCCACTCCAGAGATCAGTGCGACAGGCGTAATGCAGGCCTGCAAAAAATCTATGAATTCCATTTTCGAAAAGGGTTTATAAAAACATCCCTGTAAAATTATATTTTTACAGAACACAAAAATGAATGAACCCTCCATATATCTTCACACGCGGCAGGCATGGCGGGAATGGCTTGCAAAGCACCACCGGAGCGAAACGGTTATCTGGCTGATCCACTATAAGAAGCACACGGGCAAGCCTTCAGTTGCCTATAACGATGCGGTTGAAGAAGCCCTTTGTTTCGGGTGGATAGACAGCCTTATCCAGCGGATTGACGGGGACAGGTACATGCAGAAATATACGCCCCGGAAGCCAAGGAGCACCTGGTCACGGCATAACGTCAGAAGAGTGGAGAAAATGATCACCGAAGGGAAAATGATGGATCCGGGGATGGAATTGTACCGGTATGCCCGGGAGAACGGGCTTTTACCGCATGAAAAAACGCCTGCCCGGAAGGAAGGCATCTTTCCCGAGGTCCCCGGTTTTTTCACAGAGGCTCTGAAAGCCATCCCTGAGGCCGAAAAAACATTCAATGCCCTGGCCCCTTCCTACAAACTCCGGTACCTCGGCTGGATCATGGATGCCAAAAAGGAAGAAACCCGGCTCAGGAGGATGAAGGAAGCCCTGGAACTGCTCGCAGCAGGCAGTAAACTTGGCATGAAATGAGGCCGGTGATGCCTTTCCGGAACCCGCATGCAGGGTGCCCCAACCAGGTCCCCGGAGCCGGGGGCATTGAATTCAATGCTGTTTTAGTCTGGAGTTTTTTGTTAATTTGCACCGGGAACCTATTCCATCCAAGTAATGGAAAACACACCGAACAGACCGAACGAACAACAAAAAACGTGGAATTTCTGGGCCACGTTATTTTTTATCCTGTGCCTGACAGGACTGGGATTCGCACTGGAGCGTAAAGGGATCACCCGGAAGGATTTCACCCTTGGAAACATCGCCCTGATGGTCCTGGCCACCTACCGCCTTACCCGGATCCTGGTATTCGACAAGATCTTTAAGCTTTTCAGGGATTTCTTCAGGACGCATCAGCAGCATTACGTGTTTTACGTTATCAAGGAAATCATTACCTGCCCCTGGTGCGCCGGGGTATGGGTTGCCCTCATTATCGTAACCATCTTTTTCCTGGTGCCTTTCGGGCAATTGTTCGTGATCCTGCTGACCATATCCGGGATCGCGTCTTTCATCGTGATCGTGGTAAACTACGTGGGACTCTCCACCGAAGAAAAGCAGTTTGACATGAGAGAAAAGACCAAGGATTCGGATTATACCAAGATCCCCTGATACCGGAATCTCCTGACACTGGAATCTCCTGACACTCGAATCTCCTCCCATCGGGTCAGATCTGCCCCCGCGGGCTAATATACCTTACCATCATACCATATCCGGGTCGTATTCACGCCGACGTTGAAGATGATGAGGTTCCGGATCATATCCAGGCTGTTCACCATCTCGTAGGATACGGTCAGCGGCTGGCAGCGGCTGAAAGCCTTGATGCGGTTATTCACATCGATGTATGCAACGGTCCGCTCCGAGATCCTGTAAACCGGGGGAACATAATGTTCGATTTCATATACCCGGCCATCGCACCATGCCTTCAGGAAACCGTCCTCAATAAATACAAGCGTACTGTCGGTCAGCTGGTATGATTCCGGCTCGAAGGTCCGGATCGTCACCCTCTCACCGTTCTCAAATACCTTGAAATCCCCCTGGTCGTCCACATAGGCCATTATTTCATCTCCAATCTGGAATGATCTTGGTGCAAAGGCTTCCAGGTCGTAAAACTTACCTTTGTAGAAGACCATGAATGCGTTGGTAACCAGGTTCATGAAACCGACGATATCACGGCCCGCCTTATAGACCGTCTCACTGACATTTTGATCAACCACCTGGACTTGCCCCCGGTAGTATATCTTGAATTTATTGTCGAACTCCGTAATGTACGCGAGGATGTTGTCGCCCGATGCGTAAGACCGGATAGGCCACTCGAGCAGGGCATCCTCTATGGTGCGGGTTACCCCGCTCTGGTATACATTCAGGACCTGCTGTACCTCGTCGTAATACACAATCAGGCTGTCCTCAACGATGTACCCGTTGGTATTGTTGCACAGGGTTTTCACTTCCCCGTCATCGAAAACCTTCAGGACGCTGTAGATGGAATATCCCAGAAGGAAATCAGTCGCGGTATATTTGCTGGGGGGCGAGTGCTCAAGGGTCTGTACAGAACCGTTGTAATATACCTTGAAGTCATTTCCGTAGCTTTGATACCCGATGCAATTGCCTCCAACCTGGAATGAAATAACCTTAAAGTTCTCCAGTTCCTTTGTCTCGCCCCTGTCAAAGACCATGAAACGGTCACGGTAATCAAGGTAGGCTGCCAGATTCTGGGAAAATACCCATTCGGGAATGATAAGCAGTAAAATCGCCAGTATGGTAAATCGCTTCATAATTCCGTTTTTAATCTCATAAATATATCGATTCTGCTCTACTTCCTTAACACTTCCCCGATATTTACTATTTACGGTGGTTATTACGCAGGCATCAGGGATTTTATTATTTTAGTTATATTGGTGGAATAATGCCATGAAAGTCGACCGAGATACCGAAGCGCTGCTCAGCGGTTTTGCAGACCCGGTGATCCTGCACTGCATGGACCCGGGCAGGGGACCCGGCCGTATCGTAATGTGCAACGAGAAGGCTGCAGAAATCACCGGTTATACCATGGAGGAGATCCTGAAACTTTCCATCTCCGACCTTGGCCATCCGGTGAGCGGGTTCAGGGATATGGAAATGTCGGAGAAACTCATGAGCGGGGAACCGGTGCTTTTTGAGAGGCTGATTGTAAGGAAGGATAAATCGGTGTTCCCGGTCGAGGTACACGCCCGGCTTATCGAATACATGGGTAAAAATCTTGTGCTTGCCCTGCTGAGGGATATTACCCTGCGAAAAAGAGTGGAAGAGGAGACCCACCTGCACCTGATGTTCGAACAGATCGTATCGAACATTTCAAGCCGGTTCGTCAATATGCCCGATTTTCAGATCGATGAAGGGATCGAAAGGACACTAAGGGAAGTGGGTGAGTTTATAGGGGCCAGCAGGGGATGGATCTTTCTAATCACGGAGGATGACAGGGGAATAACCCTGACGCATGAATGGAGTTCTGAGCCTGCGGGAAGTGAAGAATCCAGGATACGGAATTTGAATATCGAGGAGTTCCCTTACATGGTTTCCCGGTTACAGAAACTCGAAGATGTGATCCTGGACACCATGGAAGAACTTCCTCTTGATGCAGCTTCTGAAAGAAAATGGTTCCTCAGGATCGGATTCAACCCGGTATTCTTTGTACCCATTGTCTCCGAGGAACGGCTGGTTGGGGTACTTGGCTTCAGCGCGGAAAATAACCGGAACCATCGCTGGCCCAGGCAATACGGGTACCTGCTCAGGTACATTGCGATCTTATTCTATAATGCGCTCAGCCGCAAGGAGATCAGCCAGAAACTTCGTCTGACCCAGTTCACCCTTGACCACTACTCGGAGCCTGTATTCTGGTTATCCACACCCGATTACCGGGTAATCGATGTAAACCCCTCCGCATGCACCTCACTGGACTACAGCAAGGAGGAACTGCTAAGGATGAGTGTGTACGATTTTGACCCGGTGTTCAAAGATCCGGACGGGGCCTTCTACCTGGAATTGCAGGAGGTTAAAAGCCGGACCTTCGAAGCCGTTCACCGGACAAAGGACGGCCGGGAATATCCCGTCGAGATAACCGCGAATTTATTTGAATTCGAGGGAAGGGAATACCTGGTATCTTTTGCCCGTGATATTTCAGACAGGAAGGCCGCCGAAATAATGTTGCGCAAAAGTGAACAGGAATACCGGAATATCTTTGAAAATGTCAGCGATATCTTCTTCGAAGCCAGCCTGGACGGCAAGCTTCTGAACGTTACCCCCTCCGTCGAACGGATAACCCGTTACAGGCAGAAAGACCTGATCGGGAAACCCATGGAAGTTTTCTATTACGATCCATCGGCCAGGGAACCCCTGTTGAAGGCCCTGTATGAAAAGGGGGAAATTGTGGATTTCG
Source organism: uncultured Bacteroides sp. (assembly GCA_964431315.1). Taxonomy (GTDB): domain Bacteria; phylum Bacteroidota; class Bacteroidia; order Bacteroidales; family SM23-62; genus SM23-62. The sequence goes on from CAYSJH010000018.1 coordinate 41,734, forward strand.
AACTCGATGCAAGGGACATTGATGGCAGTCCCTTGGCCTGCTCCCTGAATATCAGGATCATCTTTGATGATGATGGCAAACCGGAACGCATCGTCGGATCCCTTTCCGATATTCGCCACCGCAAGAAAGCTGAAAAACAGATCCGCCAGCTTTCCACAGCCCTTCAACAGAGTCCCGTTTCAGTCATCATAACGGACCCGGATACGAAAATTCTTTACGTAAATGACAGCTTTGCCCGGTTTTCAGGCATGTCACCCGAGCAGATGATCGGCCTCACCCCGGATGAAATTACAAGGGGCCAGGTACTCCTGAAAGAAAACAAAGACCTGTGGGACAAGGTTAAAAGGGGGGAAATATGGAAGGGAGAACTTGAATACGTCAAAATGGACAGCGTGAAAGTCTGGTTGTCCATCACGGTCTCACCGGTACTGGATGAACGGGAACAGGCCATCAATTATGTGGGAATACTTGAAGAGATCACCGAAAGAAAAATGGCCGAACAGAGCCTGCGCAAGGCAAAGGAGGAGGCCGAAAAATCGGACCATTTGAAATCTGCCTTCCTGGCCAACATGTCGCATGAGATCCGGACCCCGATGAACGCCATTCTGGGATTCTCTTCGCTGTTGAAGGAAGAGGGACTGGAAAAGGAACAGCGCGATTATTACATCGATATCATCAACAGCAAGGGCCGGGACCTGTTGAGGATCATTTCCGACATCATCGACATTTCAAGGATCGAGGCCGGCGACCTGTACATAAGAACGGAACCGGTCGAGATTTACCCCTTCCTGCGCGGCATCTTCAATGAATTCAGGGAAGACACACAGGTAAAGAATCGCAGCAACCTGCAATTCCGCCTGAACCTTCCCGATCCGGAGAAAAAGGTGATCGTCAGTACGGACCCCTCCAGGCTCAAACAGGTTTTCGTCAATCTTATCCAGAACGCCCTGAAGTTCACGCCCGATGGATTCGTTGAAGTCGGCTTTTCCTTACAGGAAGACAAAAAAATCCGGTTTTATGTCAGGGATACAGGAATCGGGATCCCCGATGATAAAAAAAGGATCATTTTCGAGCGTTTCCGGCAGATCGACGAATCCCATACGCGGGAATACGGTGGAACGGGACTGGGACTGGCCATCTGCAAGAACCTGCTCGAACTTAATGGCAGCGAATTATTCCTTTCCTCGGTGGTTGGACAGGGTTCGGAATTCAGTTTCAGCATGCCGTTTAAATTTACCCGGGGCCACGGAGAAATTCAGGAAATGGAAGGGACTGGTCCGGGAAAACCGGACCTGGATCTCAGGGGGAAGAAGATCCTGATCGCCGAGGATGACGGATCCTCGTACATCTTCCTCGAAACTCTGCTGAACCGGTTCTCGCCGGAAATCATCTGGGCAAAAAACGGGAAACAGGCCGTTGACATCCTTAATAAAAACAAGGATTTCGACCTGGTCCTCATGGACATCCGTATGCCCGAAATGGACGGGATGACCGCCACACGGAAGATCCGCAGCAAATTCCCCGACCTGCCCATCATAGCACAGACCGCCTATGCCCAGGTAACGGACCGGAATCTCGCCCTGAAGAACGGTTGCGACGATTACCTTTCCAAACCAATCTCCCCGGATGAACTGATCGCGGTCCTGACCAGGTACCTGGGACCGGAATAACCTGAACCATGCCTGACATCCTGGATCGCATACTGAAGATCGGGTACAATAATCTGAAAACCCCTACTCCTCAACAATGAGTTTTTTGATGCGTTCGATCTGTTTCTGCTTGTTCACCTCTCTCAGGCTCCTGGCAGTCCCGGTGAAATACTGGTGCCCGGAGATGAATTTGATCTGCAGCTTGTTCCAGTCGTTGAAGGTCCCGATCTTGTCCTGCTCCTTCAGTTCCTTGTACAGGGTATTGGACACCGGGATCATATCGCTCCGACCCAGGTAATCGAGGTCCGAGTCACAGATGATCTTTTCCAGCAGGTCGGTGGGTTTCGGGGGCATCTGGGTGGCCATGATGATCTTGCAGATCCTTTCGATCTGATCATCGGAATACCCGTATTTCGGGAGAAACTCCCTTGCCAGGTCGCAGCTCAGTTTCTCATGGCCGTCATACCTGATGGTATGCCCGGCATCATGGAACAGTCCCGCCGTCTTCAGCAGCAATATCTCCTCGTCCGTGCATCCCTCCGCCCAGCCGATCAGTTCCACCTCGGTAACCACGTCTACGGTATGCTTCACGTTATGGTAGTACAGGTACTGGGGCAGTTCCTTTTCCAGCTTGTCCAGGATGATCTCCTGGATATCGGTGAACTGGATGAGCTTGAACTTGGTCTCGAACATGTCGTTCGGCAGGGTTCCCTCCCCGTTCACCGAAAACTCCGGCCGTAATCCCCGCACCTCGAACATCTCCAGGTCCCCCTTGTACTTCACGGGCAGCTTACCGAAATAATCGCAGATGAATAACTCCTTCACCAGTTCGTTGGTCATTACCGAAACCAGGATCTTGCCGATTTCACCGGAGGACTCCATCCGGCTGGCGATGTTGACCGTATCTCCCTTGATGTCGTAGGACACCTTTCTCCTGCCCACGAGATCGGCCGTGACGGGTCCCGTGTGTATCCCGATCTTCAGGTCCCATATATCTTCACCCGGCTTTCCTTCCTGCTGCAGGTCCCGCAGGTATTTCTGCATCATCAGGGCAGCCAGCACCACCTGCACCGGGTTGGTGATATTCTTGACCGGGATCCCGCCGGCACACATGTAGGAATCCCCTATCGTCTTGATCTTATGGATATTGTATTTCTTCAGGAGCTCATCAAACTGCCAGATGACCTGGTCCAGTTCGTCCATCAGTTTTTCCGAATCCATCCCGTCATGGATCCGCGAGAAACCATGGATGTTGGCAAACAGCACGGTGACCATCTTGAATTTGAGCGACCTCGGGCGGTCGATCATGCTCTCATCGATCTCGGCCCCCCTGTCCTTCACGTCGGCAAGGATGGCCTGCAGGTTCTCGATCCTGGACTGAAGTTTGTCGTTTTCCCGGGTAAGGCGCTCGTGGTGTTCGATCAGTTCCTGGTTCTGCCTGACCAGCTTTGCAATCCGCCTTAAGAGCTCCTCATTCTGCTGATCCATGGGACATAAGCTGAAGAATTCAGACTAAATATAAGAATTTCAAGACAACAATTGTATTTTTACACATTCAAAAAATCAATGCATGCCATGAGAAAAACTTTCCTGACAGGACTGGGTATCCTCCTGATCACCCTGGCCCCGGCTCAGAAAAAGGAACAGGCGATGACCCTGATGTTTTACAACGTGGAAAACCTGTTTGATACGGAACACGACCCGGCAAAACAGGATGAGGAGTTCACGCCGGAGTCTGAAAAAGCATGGGACCTGGCAAAATACCAGAAGAAGCTCGATGACATTGCATCGGTCATCAGTGCGGTCGGGAACGGGAAACTGCCCGCGATCGTGGGACTGGCTGAGGTGGAGAACCAGAAGGTGCTGGAGGACCTGGTACAAACCCGTGACCTGAAGCGTGGTAACTACGGCATCGTGCATTATGAAAGTCCCGATATCAGGGGAATAGACTGCGCCCTGCTTTATAAAATGGAGGAATTCCGGGTCCTTGCGAGCGAGGCGATACCCGTGGTCTTTCCATTCGATTCCGCCGAAACGACTAGGGATATACTCCATGTGGAAGGGAAAACAACGGACAATGAGACGCTGCACCTGTTCATTAACCACTGGAGTTCAAGATATGGCGGAGAGAAGGAAAGCGAACCGAAACGCCTGTACTGTGCCGTGACCCTGCGGAAGGCGGTGGATCTCGTGATGAACCGGGAACCCGGGGCGAAGATCATCATCATGGGCGATTTTAACGATGAACCAACGAACCGGAGCGTTTTCGATATGCTGCTTGCCCATAATAAGCGGAAGAATGCAGGGGACCGTGAACTTTTCAACCTGATGTACGATGCCCATAACGAGCGGAACGAGGGAAGCTACAATTACCGCGGTACCTGGAATATGCTGGACCAGATCATCGTTTCCAGGCCGGTCCTCACGGACACACGGGGCTGGCATTGCGGCTTCGGGGACGGCCATATCCTGAAAGCCGATTTCTTGCTCTACCACGACGAGGAGCGGAAGGAGGATGTCCCGAACCGTACGTACGGGGGACCCCATTACTACGGCGGGATAAGCGATCATCTCCCGGTCTATGTTTCCCTTGTGCGGGAAATCCAGGATTGACCCCGAAAGAGTCCCCCTATGGAATTCAGGATCACTTCGGAATATACCCCGACGGGGGACCAGCCGCAGGCTATAAAGGAACTGGCAGAGGGCCTGCGCAGGGGGGACAGGTTCCAGACCCTGCTCGGGGTTACCGGGTCCGGCAAGACCTTCACGATCGCCAACGTGATCCAGCAGGTGCAGAAACCCACCCTGGTGCTCAGCCATAACAAGACCCTTGCCGCGCAGCTTTACGGCGAGTTCAAACAGTTCTTCCCGGAGAACGCCGTGGAATACTTTGTATCGTATTACGATTATTACCAGCCGGAAGCCTATATCCCAATGACGGACACTTACATCGAGAAGGACCTCTCGATCAACGACGAGATCGAAAAACTCCGGCTGAGCACCACGTCCTCCCTGCTTTCCGGGCGCAGGGACGTGATCGTGGTCTCCTCGGTTTCCTGCCTTTACGGGATCGGGAATCCCGAGGATTTTTACGCCAACACCATAAAGATTGAAAAAGGCAGCAGCCTTGTCAGGAATGCATTCCTCAGGCGCCTGGTGGACAGCATGTACTCGCGGAACGAGGTGGAGTTCAAAAAAGGGACCTTCCGGGTCCGCGGGGACCACGTGGACGTCTACCTGGCCTATTCGGACCTGGGCTATCGCTTCATTTTCTGGGGCGATGAGATCGAGGAGATCGAATCCTTCGATCCCATTAACGGGAACACCCTGGAAAAAATGGAGCAGGCCATCATTTATCCCGCGAACATTTTCGTCACCACCAAATGGAGGATGCAGGAAGCCATCCGGCAGATCGAGGACGACCTGGTCAAACAGGTGGAATTCTTCAAAGACATCGGGAAGGAGATGGAAGCCCGGCGCATCAACGAAAGGGTGAACTACGACCTGGAAATGATCAGGGAACTGGGCCATTGTCCAGGTATAGAGAACTATTCCCGCTATTTTGACGGTCGCCAGGCCGGTACCCGGCCCTTCTGCCTGCTGGATTATTTCCCGGATGATTTCCTGACCATTGTGGACGAGAGCCATGCCACACTGCCCCAGGTCAGGGCGATGTACGGGGGAGACCATTCCAGGAAACAGAACCTTGTGGAATACGGGTTCCGCCTGCCCGCGGCAGTGGATAACCGTCCTCTGAAATTCGAGGAATTCGAGGGACTCACCAGGCAGGTGATCTACGTCAGCGCCACTCCCGGCGATTACGAACTGGAAAAATGCGAAGGGGTGATCGTCGAGCAGCTTATCCGTCCCACGGGACTCATAGACCCGGACATAGAAGTCCTGCCCAGCCTCAACCAGATCGATCATCTCATCGGTGAGATCCGGAAGCGTACCGAACTCGAGGAACGGGTGCTGGTGACGACCCTGACCAAACGGATGGCGGAAGAACTCACAAAATACCTGGCCAGGATCAACATCCGCTGCCGGTATATCCATTCGGATATCGATACCCTGGAACGGGTCGAGATCATGGATGGACTGAGGCGGGGGACCTTCGACGTGCTGATCGGGGTGAACCTGCTGAGAGAGGGACTCGACCTTCCCGAGGTCTCGCTGGTGGCCATCCTGGATGCGGACAAGGAGGGCTTCCTGCGCTCCGAGCGCTCCCTGACCCAGACTGCGGGAAGGGCCGCCCGTAACCTCAACGGGAAGGTGCTGATGTACGCCGACCGGGTCACCGAATCCATGCAGAGGACCATCGACGAAACCGACCGCAGGAGGGACAGGCAGCTGAAATACAACGAGGACAACAACATCACGCCCCAGCAGATCATCAAGGCAGTGAAATCCATCATGGGGCGCCCGGTCTCCCAGATCACCGGCGAGCGGTATTACGTGGAACCAGCCGAAACCGACCTGGCGGCCGACCCGCTGCTGCAGTACATGGATGTAGACGCCCTGAAGAAAACCATTGAGAAAACCAAACGCTCCATGGAGAAAGCCGCCCGGGAACTTGACTTCATCGAAGCCGCCCGCCTGCGCGACGAAATGTACAAGCTGCAGGAACTCCTGGACAGGCAATCCTGACTGTTAAAAAAGCCGCCCTGATTCGATCGGAGCGGCTTCGAAGTATCTCAAAATACCGGCCTGTTACCCGAGATAAGTTTTAAGCAGTTTGCTGCGTGAGGTGTGGCGCAGGCGGCGGATCGCCTTTTCCTTGATCTGCCTTACGCGTTCACGCGTCAGCCCGAACTGTTCCCCGATCTCCTCGAGGGTCATCTCCTGTATGCCGATGCCGAAGAAAAGCTTGATGATGTCACGCTCGCGCTCGGTGAGGGTGGCGAGGGACCGTTCGATCTCACGGGTTAGGGATTCGTTCAACAGGGACCGGTCCGCATTGGGTGAATCATTATTTTGCAGGACGTCAAGCAAACTATTGTCCTCCCCATCGACGAAAGGGGCATCAACGGACACATGCCGCCCCGAAACACGCAGTGTATCCGAAACCTTCTCCTTCGGGAGATCCAGCACTTCTGCCAGTTCTTCCGGTGACGGGGTCCTCTCGAATTCCTGTTCGAATTTCGAAAAGGCCTTGTTGATCTTGTTCAGCGATCCCACCTGGTTCAGCGGTAGGCGTACGATCCTGGACTGTTCGGCAAGGGCCTGCAGGATGGACTGCCGGATCCACCATACCGCGTATGATATGAATTTGAATCCCCTGGTTTCGTCAAACTTTTCAGCTGCCTTTATCAGTCCCAGGTTACCCTCATTAATCAGGTCAGGAAGGCTCAAACCCTGGTTCTGGTACTGCTTGGCCACGGAAACCACAAAACGCAGATTCGCCCGGGTAAGCTTTTCAAGCGCATCCCTGTCCCCCTTCTTTATGCGCTGCGCCAGTTCAACTTCTTCCTCAACCGTGATCAACTCCTCCTTACCAATCTCCTGCAGGTATTTATCAAGCGAAGCACTTTCCCGGTTCGTTATCGATTTTGTGATTTTAAGCTGTCTCATTATTCCTCCTCAAAATATAGTTCGCGAAATTAGACCCTTTTCTATTTAAAGTCAATATAAATAACATCTATTTAACACTCCCATGCAGAAATTTAATCCCTCAAGGACAACCAGTTAGTCGATGTCATGTCACTTGCAATCCGCGCAGAGTCTACCTTTTTTCTAAAAAAACCGAATTCTCCGCATGCAAGAATGAAATATTTTCAAACAGAAAACGCGAAGTTACAAACGGATTGCATAATATGCAATCAATCCATCGGGATAAATCCCCTCGATGTAAACACCCCCGTCCGAGGTTTCCAGGATATTCTCAATGTCTTCCACGCTGTTGACCGCCCGGTTATTGATCTGCGTAACGATGAAACCTTCCCGTATCCCAGCACTCCGGAATTTCCCACCGTTTACATCCGTTACCTTCAACCCGTTCCGGATGCCCAGCCGGGCCTTGTCCCCCGACGAAATTGCATCGAAGCTTGCCCCCAGTGCGGATATTTCAGCATGTTTCTCCACCAGTCCCGTTCCCCCCTGGGTATTCCTGAGGACAACATCCATCTGCATCTTCCGGTTCTTCCGGCTGATCGTGACCGAGATCCTGTCATTAGGCCGGTAGCGGCTCACCTGTTCCTGGAGTTCAGCGGGACTGTTCACCTTGACCCCGTTGATGGCTATAATGACATCCCCTACTTCAATGCCCGCAGCCATCGCGGCCCCTTCCGGCCTGAGTCCCGTTACAAGAACGCCCTCGATGTGGTCAATATTGTACTTTTTCGCCTGTTCGGCATCCAGCTCCGTAATGCTGACCCCAAGGATGGCCCGCTGCACGGCTCCGTACTGGATGAGGTCGGTGGTGACTTTCTGTACGATGCTGGCAGGTATGGCAAAGGAATAACCCGAGTAGGCGCCTGTCCTGGAGGCAATGGCAGCGTTAACGCCAACCAGTTCCCCGCGGGTATTCACCAGCGCTCCGCCGCTGTTGCCCGGGTTTACCGCGGCATCGGTCTGGATAAAGGATTCAAGCGCAAGCTCCGCCCTCAGGATGTTGATGTTCCTCGCCTTTGCACTGACGATTCCCGCGGTAACCGTCGAGGTCAGGTTATAGGGATTCCCGATGGCCAGGACCCATTCCCCGAGCCTGAGCGCGTCCGAATTTCCGAACTGCAGGAAGGGGAGGTTACTGGCCTTGATCTTAAGGACGGCCAGGTCGGTCGTGGGATCGGCTCCCACGAGGGTCGCATCAAAAGCCCTCTTGTCATTCAGGACGACTTCCACCGCCTGTGAACCTTCAATGACGTGGTTATTGGTCACGATATACCCGTCGGAGGTCAGGATCACCCCGGAACCGTAACCAACGATCCTGGGTTCATTGCTGTCATCCCTGTATCCGAAGAAAAAATCATAAAAGGGGTTTCCCGAACCTTCCCGGAAAGCCTTGGTTTTAACATGCACCACTGCATCGACCGCACTTTCGGCAGCAAGGGTAAAATCCGAGGGCGCAGCAGTGTTTTGCCCGGGGAGGTTTATATAACGCACCTTCGGAGTTTCCTGGACGACTGTAACCGGTTCATCATGCCTGATGGAATCATAGATTACAACAGCAGCAATACCGCCCAGTACAGCAAGCATAAGGGACCCGAAAACTCGCTTTGCATTCATTTCAGGGGAATTATACTACAATAACAATTCAGGAAATAGAAAGTTTCAAATGCAAAATTACAAATTCAAAACGAGGCGGAGGTTCATTATGTTACAAATACTTACTATTTTTAGACTAATTTAACAAAAAGCCGGTGACGTTTGAATTCCATAAGTACCATGGTACAGGGAACGATTTCATCCTGATCAGTGATCTGTCGTCTGAGTTCCCGGGGGACAATGTCGAGCTGATCAGGCACCTCTGCGAAAGGAGGTTCGGCATAGGGGCGGATGGACTGATCCTTATCCGGAAGTATCCGGACATGGATTTCCGTATGATATATTACAATGCCGACGGCAGGGAGGGAAGCATGTGCGGGAACGGGGGACGCTGTGCGGTCGCCTTTGCCTACCGGATGGGATTGTGCGGGGAGGCCAGCACCTTCATTGCCACAGACGGCACGCACCTTGCCAAGATCATCGATCCGGATCATATCCAGCTTAAATTGCGCTCGGTAAGCGATGTCAGGGTGCTGAGTGACCATTACGAACTAGATACCGGTTCCCCGCACTACGTCACGTTCGTAAAGGCTGTGGAGGAAGTTGACGTATACACCCTTGGCCGCAAGATAAGGCTGAGTAATGCTTTCCGGGCCAAAGGGATCAATGTGAATTTTGTCGAACAGGAACCGGGAAGGGTCTTTGTCCGCACTTATGAACGCGGCGTCGAAAATGAGACCTGGTCCTGCGGTACCGGTGTGGTTGCCTCGGCCATCTGCGCTGCCCTGCGTGACCCGTCCGAACCCTCAGGATACCAGGTGCGGACCCGGGGAGGCGACCTGCACGTTTCTTTCCGCAGGGAAGGCGAAAACCAGTTCCGGAACATCATCCTGGAAGGTCCCGCTGAATTTGTTTACCAGGGAAGCTTTGAAACTTAAACCAGGCATATGAACCACCGATCTGCATTCGTCCTGGCAGCCATGATCCTCACGTTCAGTGCGGTCCGCGCCCAGGAAGAGCAAAAGCTTGACACTTATTTCGAGAACCTGGACCACCGGCTTGACATGCTCCAGAAGGCCGTTGACGATGTCCTCTGGTATCAGAAGGTTGGCGACGTCGCCAACATCGACAAAGTCTACATGACGGGTCCCCCGCGCTGGAAAGAAGACAATCCCACAGCCATGGGTTACGGCAACCCGGTGAAGTTCTGGTCCTACGTCTTCATCCCTAAAAACCTGGATCCCGCCCGGAAATATCCCCTGATCGTCTTCCCCCACGGAGGGGTGCACAGTGATTTCTCAACCTACTACACCCACATCATCAGGGAACTGATGGCCCAGCAATACATTGTCGTCGCGGCGGAATACAGGGGGAGCACAGGATACGGGAAGGGGCATTACGAGAGCATTGATTACGGGGGACTCGAGATCGAGGATGTGGATGCCAGCCGGCAGTACATGATCGAAAATTGCGAAATGGTCGACGGGAACCGTGTGGGGATCATCGGATGGAGCCACGGGGGACTCATAGCACTCATGAACGTGTTTGACCACCCGGAAAATTACAAGGTGGCCTATGCAGGTGTACCCGTCAGTGACCTGGTTGCCAGGATGGGTTATTCGACCCAGTCCTACCGCGACCTTTACTCGGCGGAGTACCACATCGGCAAGACAGCCCATGACGACGTGGAGGAATACCGCAGGAGATCCCCCGCCTGGCAGGCACATAAACTGCAGACCCCGCTTCTTATCCATACCAATACCAATGACGATGACGTAAATGTGCTCGAGGTGGAACACCTGATCAAATCACTCAAGGCAGAGAATAAAAAATTCGAATACAAAATCTATGAGGATCTTCCGGGGGGACATTCCTTCAACCGGCTCGACAACCGGAAGGCACGTGAGATCCGGCTGGAGATCTACCAGTTCCTGGAAAGATACCTCTCCCCTCCGAGGCCTTTCAAAACCGTCCGTGACCTGGAAAAGGCATCATACAAATTCTGATCCATGATCCACTCCTACCTCAGGCCTCTCATTATACAGTTCGAGGCAAACCGGGACCCCGTACGGGCTGCACAGATGACAAAATACATGAAGGGCCAGTACGATTTTTACGGGATCGGCACACCTGTCAGGAGAGCCCTGATGTCGGACCATTTCAGGAAATACGGCCTGCCGGACTGGTCGCAAATCGACCAGATCTCCCGCAACCTTTGGGAAATGAACCAACGGGAATGCCAGCATACCCTTATCGACCTGCTCAACCGCATGAAGAAGAACCTTTCGCCGGATGACCTTCCCCTGCTCGAATTCCTGATCACCACAAAATCCTGGTGGGACACCGTCGACGGGGTGGCCGGCTGGCTTGCCGGGGACCTGTTTAAAAGGCACTCCGGGCTTATCAAACCCACCACCCGATGCTGGATGGGATCAGGCAACATCTGGCTTCAGCGCAGCTGCCTCCTGTTCCAGCTGAAGTACAGGAAGGACACGGACCTCGACCTGCTCTTCGGCTTCATCGCTGAACTTTCCGGCCATAAAAGCTTCTGGATCCGGAAAGCCATCGGCTGGTCCCTCCGCGAATACTCCAAGACCGATCCAATGGCTGTCCGCAATTACGTCGATGCCCACCCCGAACTCTCCGGCCTCAGCAGGCGCGAAGCCCTGAAAGTCATCAGCAGAACAAAAAAATAAGCCATAATCTCTTGATTATCAGGAACTTTACATAAAAGCAGGAAAAACCTCAGCAAAATCGTATAAAGGAAGTTTCAATATCCGGATAAATCCTGAACTTTAACCAGTTCGTTGAAAAAGCCATAGCCAGCCTGCTCCAGGAACCTGACAATACTCCCTATGGTAAATAACAAATAATCCAAGCCGAGAACATAGCCAATTAAGCCACCTGACGCTGCGATAGCGGTGTAGTGGCGAATTGGCAATGCCCGAGGCCCCTACGCGTCGATCTTGGCGTATTTTGCGTGTGTTTCAATGAATTCCCGCCTGGGAGGGACATCGTCGCCCATCAGCATGGAGAAGATGCGGTCTGCCTCTGCCGCACTGTCGATGGTTACCTGCCTGAGGGTCCGGTTTACCGGATTCATTGTGGTTTCCCATAGCTGTTCCGCGTTCATTTCACCCAGACCCTTATAACGCTGGATATGGATCCCGCTTTCGCTTCCGTTCTTGCTGAACTCTTTAATGGTGTCCTCCCGCTCCTCTTCCGACCAGCAGTACTTCTCACTTTTGCCCTTCCGGACCAGGTAGAGCGGAGGCGTGGCAATGTAGAGGTAACCTTCCTGGATCAGTTCGGTCATGTAGCGGAAGAAAAAGGTCATGATAAGTGTGGTGATGTGGCTTCCGTCCACGTCGGCATCCGTCATGATGATGATCTTGTGGTACCGGAGTCCCTCCATGTTCAGCGCCTTGCTGTCCTCCTCCGTCCCGATGCTTACGCCGAGCGCGGTGAATATGTTCTTGATCTCCTCGTTCTCATAGATCTTGTGCTGCATTGCTTTCTCCACATTCAGGATCTTGCCCCTCAGCGGCATGATGGCCTGGAAATGCCTGTCCCTTCCCTGCTTTGCAGTGCCCCCCGCAGAATCACCCTCCACAAGGTAGAGTTCGGAAACAGCAGGATCCTTCTCAGCACAGTCGGCAAGTTTACCCGGCAATCCGGCTCCGGACAGCACATTCTTGCGCTGAACCAGTTCCCTTGCTTTACGGGCCGCATGACGGGCTGTGGCCGCCAGGATCACTTTCTGGACGATAGCCCTGGCATCCCTGGGATTCTCCTCAAGGTAATATGCCAGGTCAGCCGAGATGGCCTGGTCCACCGCGCCCATGACGTCCGAATTGCCAAGCTTGGTCTTGGTCTGTCCCTCGAACTGGGGTTCCTGCACCTTGACCGATATGACTGCAGTCAGGCCTTCCCTGAAATCATCCCCGCTGATATCGAATTTGAGCTTGGCCAGCATCCCGGACTTTTCGGCGTAATTCTTCAGGGTACGTGTGAGTCCCCTTCGGAAACCGGCCAGGTGGGTCCCCCCTTCAATGGTATTGATGTTGTTTACATAGGAATGCACGTTTTCGCTGAATGAGGTATTGTACTGAAGGGCTATTTCAACGGGGACCTCGTTCTTCTCGGTTTCGATGTTGATGACCTTTTCAGTCAGTTTCTCACGCGTGGCATCCAGCAATTCAACGAATTCGCTGAGACCGCGTTCGGAATAAAACTTCTCGTTCCTGAAATCACCGTTCCCGTTCCCGTTACCGTTACCGTTACCGTTCCCGCTTCCGTTCCCTCTGTCATTTCCGTTGCCGTTGCCGTTTTCCTCTTTCTCCCGCCTGTCGGTTATCTGCAGCCGGATCCCCTTGTTCAGGAATGCCAGTTCCCTCAGCCGCGAGGCAAGGATCTCAAAATTGAAATCCGTGGAGGAAAAGATCGTATTGTCAGGATCGAAGGTGATGATGGTGCCCGTTTTATCGGTTTTCCCGGTTTCCACCACATCTCCAATGGGCTTTCCCCTTTCGTATTCCTGCACGTAAATCCGTCCTCCCCGGTGCACCTCGGCCCTGAGTTTCGTGCTTAGGGCATTCACACAGGATACCCCCACTCCGTGCAATCCCCCGGAAACCTTGTAGCTGTCCTTGTTAAATTTTCCCCCAGCGTGCAGGGTGGTCATAACCACTTCAAGGGCGGATTTCTGTTCCTTTTCATGAAAATCGATGGGTATCCCGCGTCCGTTGTCCGTAATGGTCACGGTGCCATCTTCGTTGATCACCACGTCTATGTGATCACAATAGCCTGCAAGAGCTTCATCGATCGAATTATCGATGACTTCATAGACAAGATGATGCAATCCTTTCGTGCTGAGATCCCCAATGAACATGGCCGGCCTTTTCCGCACCGCTTCGAGTCCCTCGAGCACCTGGATGCTCTCGGCCGAGTACTGCTCCTTCATTTTATTCTTCTTGTTCATTTCACACTTTTATTAATTAACCCAATCCTTTATGCACAAATAGGGCATTTGTCTGTCATTTTAGCCGGTAAATCAGGGTGAATCTGTTCCTTCGGGCCACTTCCCTTGTAACCGAATCTCAGGGTCAGGTAATAAATATTATCCGTAACTTACAAAATAAGATATGCATCTCTTTTTATCGGTGTAAAAATACAAAAAAAAAGCCGGTTTTCCTGCATAAAACAACCTAAAAATCAGCGGCTTTATCAACATTGTATCAACATGAAACGGACGGTCTGCCGGGGCTCCCTAAAGGGCATAGGTGAAGCCGAACATGAGGTTGAATCCCATGCCAGGATACTGGTTCCAGGTATAGATCCGAGATCCCAGGATGTTGTTGACGCGGACGAAACCGGAGAGGATCTTGGTATACCGGTATTCGACCCCGAGGTTCAGGTCGACAAAGCCCTTCAGGGTGATCATTTCCGTATCGAGCGGAGTAGCCGGAGCGTAGCGTTTGCCGGTGTAATAGACGCCCATGTCCACCAGGATCTTGTTATGGAGGTTATACTCCCCGTCGGCTGAAATCAGCAGACCTGGCATGTGCCAGGGCTTTTCCAGGGCTTCCATCCGGTAATGGTTATACGTGACCGATAGAAGCGTCCGGAGCCGTTCCGACTGCCGGTACTGCACCTCGCCGCGGAGCTGCATCCATTCCAGGTTGTCGTACACGACAATGAAGGTATTTCCGAAGATCGTGCTCGTATCGTTAATGTACAGCGGCATCTTGTCCACCAGGGAATAACTGGCTTTCAGCTCATAGGAGATATTCCTGCTGAAACTTCCCTTCAGGCCGGCATATCCCCTGATCTTATGAGTGGAATTCTCCACTTTGAGTCCCGGGGTAATGTACCTGTTCTCCTCTGCCACGGTCCTGAAATTATTGACCTGCAGCCTGCCATCCACCCCGAAATAGGGGATGAGAATGCCTTCAACCAGGTTGATCTGGAGCATGGCTTCAGGATAAAAATGGGGGCTCACCTTCTGGCCATGCACGTCCAGGGCCAGTTCGAAGCCCACCCTGTAGGTGAATTCCCGGGTCGTTTTGCCGAGCCATGGATTCAGGCTGGCGACAACGTTATTGGAGGAATCGATCGATTCCGAGGTGTAATAATACGCCCCGTCCAGGTTGAGCCCGTAGGTCATCCCGGAGCGGAACCGTTCGTTCCCTTCGGCACTGAAAATCGCCGCATGCTCAAAGTTCTTATAATGATCGCGGGTATAGAGATAGTCCAGGTTGCCGATCCAGTTCAGGTGAAGGGAATCCTTATGCATGGTTCCCATCCTGAACCGCCCGTCGAGTTTCATCCAGTTCTGCCTGATTTCTTCCTTCTGAAGAGCGGTGGTATCCGTTGGTAGGGAAGGATGTGAACCGTAAAAATTCGCTCCGTCATATGCCCCCCCGATCTTCCCGGAAAGGTAGGTTTTCTTCAGGATCCTTTTCCCGTAAAGGCTGGCGGAATTCTCAAAATACCCTGGATGCACCTTCTGGTCGTTATCGAGTTTCAGCTTCCCATTGATGGAATAATGGTTGACGGCTATGCCCCATTGCCAGTTTTTGTCCCTCAGGGAATTAAGGTTCAGTTCTGCAAGCGGGGCGAGGTAATTCCCGATCCCAAGCTTCAGGTAGGATTTGTACAGCTTGGTCAGCGGTGTTCCTACCATGCGGGCGGCGCTGATCGGCCGTACCTGGAAGCTGGTCTCAAATTTTTTCGGCTGGATGCTGTAATCGAAGCTTGGACGGATGGGAATGGAATCGCTGATGTGGGGCTGCACGTTGATCTTGAAAGCATCGGAAAGGCTCGGCTGATAGGGTTTGACCACCACGATCTCCTTCCGGATCTCCTCCTGGGCATTCAGATGCACGAAGGCTCCCGCAAATCCCGCGATGCAGAGACAGATTATATATTTAACGACAGACTTCATACGCATTGGTTAGCAATGGTTTACAGCATTCATTCGTACTGGTTTGAGTTTGGGGGAGAACCGGAACCGGAGCCTCCCACCTTGATCTCCATCTCCTCCTGCGGTTCCTGTTCTTCCTGCGATTCCTGCTTTTTGAGGATCTCCGCCTTTTTCCGTATGGCCAGTTCCAGGATCCCGTCGTTGTTCACCTCGTAATAATCGATGATGCTCTGCAGGGTCTGGACTGCCTGGAAGGCATCGTCCCTGAGCAGGTAAAGGTCCGACAGCAGGATAAACGATTTCGCCATCCAGTACTGGTGCGGGGTATTCAGGTCGATGAACTGGAATACGGTATTTTCAGCCTCCTGGTATTGTTTCAGTATATACAGGATCTCCGCCACCCGGTATTTCGATTCGGCGCCTTCCGCAGAGCTGACCTCCACAGCCACCTTCCTGAATTCATCCAGGGCCAGGGTAAAGCGGTCCTGGGCATAAAAGGATTTTGCAATGTCATACCGGGCCTCGCGTTTCAGTTCGTAGGGTATCTTCTCTTCACCGAGGACTTCCCTGGCGGCGTCGATGGCATCCCCGTATTTCTCGAGCCGG
Source organism: uncultured Bacteroides sp. (assembly GCA_964431315.1). Lineage (GTDB taxonomy): Bacteria > Bacteroidota > Bacteroidia > Bacteroidales > SM23-62 > SM23-62. The sequence goes on from CAYSJH010000018.1 coordinate 58,117, forward strand.
TAGTAACAGCGCATTTCCCCGGTCTTCGCTTCCAACCTGTTGCTCCCGAGCTCCGCTATCTCCCCGAGCCTGATATAATCCCCGAGGGCATCCCTGTAATTGCCGTAGTCATAGTTAATGCGCGAAGCCGTCAGCAGGGCCGGTTCCGTGAAAAGATTCCTGGGAAGGCCGATCACATAATTGAGCGATGCCAGGGCTTCCATGTGGTTTTTAACCTTCAGCAGGCATTCGGCGCGATAGAAATGGGCATTGGCCAGGTAGGCGCCGGAGCCGAAATTCCTGATGTAGTTGTCAAATGCCGGTACCGCCGCTTCACAGTCCCCCGACAGGTATATGTTCTCCGCAGCCAGGTATGACAGGGAATCCTGCTCGTCGACCGAGATTTCGACTTCCCTTCCCAGGCTCTGCACGTAGGCAAAGTACTCATTCACCTGGTTGCTTTCCACGTATACGTTTTTAATCCCCAGCAGGGCATCGTTGGCATCTGGAGTGCCCGGGAATTCCTGCACGGCACGTTTGTAAAAGGCAAGGGATTTTTCCGGCTGGTTTTCGTTGTAATAGATCAGTCCCAGCTGCACCAGGGCTTTGCCCACATAGGAGCTCTTCGGCTGTTCGTCCAGTATCCTCTGGTAATAGGGGATGGCGTGGGTGGACTGCTGGAGGATGAACCAGCTCCTCCCCGTTTCGTAAAGCGCATCCGCGGTGTAGTTGGAATTCGGAAAATCCGACAGGATCCTGCCAAGGATTTCGATCTTTTCCTGGTATTTCTTGAGGACGCCCAGGGATATCGCCTTCTGGAAAAGGGCATAATCCACGTCAGCCGTGCTGTTGCCTATGGCTTTGTCGTAATATTCGATCGCCTGCTGGTAGCGGGCATCGATGAAATACATATCCCCGATCCTGTTGTAGGCATCGCCCAGGATCTGCCGGTTACCTCCCTTGTACATCGATTCGAAGCGCTTGAACCAGGTCAGGGCGTCCCTGTAATTACCCTTTTTAAACTCGGCATAACCCATGTTATAATGGCAGACGACATATTCCCCGAGTTCAATTGCCCCGTCGCTGCGCAGGAATTCCTGGTAGTACCGGATGGCCTCTTCGTAGTTTTCCAGCCTGTATTCCGATTCCCCCTTCCAGTAATAGCAGAGCGCCTTCAGGGCAGGGTCATACTGGGCATACTGGAGCGAGGCATCGAATTTGCTGATCGCCTCCGTGAAGGAGAGGTCGTTGAACAGTTCGAGTCCCCTGAAAAACGCAACCCGCTGGTAAGACCGCTCGATCTCCGGGGTTTTCCGGCGGATCATTTCGAGGGCGGCCAGGGCGGCGCGGTAGTTCCGGGTGCTCATGAAGGCCAGCACGAGGTAATTATAGGCCTCGTCGGTACGCTCCGAGGCCGGGTAGAGCTGGATGTAGCGGGAAAATCCCTTGACCGCCTCGTTGAAGGGTGTAATGGAGAGTTCATAGGTGACGACCGCGTAATTGAAGGTGGCGTCCTCCTTGATCTGCGGATCGAAATCCATCCTGGAGGCAGCCGAAAACGAGAGCCTGGCCTGGTATTTATCCCCCAGCTTCACATAGCAGTCTGCCATGTGGTACAGGGCACTCTGCGCAAGCTCATCCCCTCCCAGGGAAACGGCTTTGAAATAATCCAACGCCTTTTTATAATCCCCGGTCATGTAATAAGCATATCCCATCATGTACTTGTCCCCCGGCAGGGTATAGTTCACCTGCTCGTGGTACTGTTCCAGGAATTTTACCGCTTCCGGGTACATATCCTTGTTGAAATAGGCCTCGCCGAGTATCCGGACCATCTCGGAGTAACGCTTTTCGGTCACCGATCCGAGCAGGCCCGGCGCATATTTGATCACCTCGTCCCATTTCTTCTGCAGGTAATAGATCTGGGTCACATAATAGGGTGCGATGGAGGAAAAGGTCTCGTCCTCACTGAGTGATAGGAAGCCCTTCAGGGCCGTTTCGTAATTTTTCTGCTCGTACTGGATGTGGGAATAGTAATAGATGGCGGGGGATTTGTAACGGTTCTCCTTATCGATGATCTCGTAAAAGGCCACCCTTGCCTCCTCGTATTCATTCCGCCGGAAATGGCTGTATCCCTTCATGAAATAGAACTCGGCCCTGTCCTCCTCGTCCAGGTCGAGGTATTCCACCTCCTCGAACCATCTCAGGCAGTTCCCGTACTGGCTGTCCCTGTAAGCCAGCTTGCCCAGGCTGAAGACCGCCTGGTTGTGAAGTGTGCTCTCGGGATGGTTCCGGATGAAATCGTAGAGCAGGTACTGGGCATCGTTCTGGTAAAGTTCCACGGCACAGAGGGCGCGTATGTAAAGGGCTTCATCGGTCCGCAGCGCCGAGGTCCCCTCATCCTCGTTCAGAAAGTCTTCCAGCCGTTCCATGGCGGCCCCGTATTTTTCCTTCTCATACAATTCCCTCCCCCGGAGAAAATCCCTGTCGGGATGATTCAGGGAAACTGTTTTCTGGGCGAGGGCGTATTGGAGCGGGACCATCAGGGTCAAAGTCAGACCCAGGGCAGCTATCCTTAAAAGGTTTCTGATCATACGAAAGCTCTACAGCAAACTAACGGGTTTAAAAGTACTTTATTTTACCTTCGGGTTTTAATCCGGGAAAGGGTAACAACTAACATATTTATTAACATTTTGCATTTTTATCTTACATTTGGAACATGGCTCTCGACACCATCATCCGTTTTGAAAACGCGGGCATCTTCATCCAGGACCACCTGGTCCTGAGCGACGTCAATTTCCAGGTGAACAAGGGGGAGTTCGTCTATCTCATCGGTAAAGTGGGAACCGGAAAGACCAGCCTGATCAAGACCATCAACGCAGAATACCCCCTGCTTAAGGGGGAAGGCTTCGTATCGGAATTCATGCTGCATGACCTGAAGCGCAGACAGGTGCCATACCTGAGACGAAAACTGGGCATCGTTTTCCAGGATTTTCAGCTCCTGACGGACCGCAGCGTCACTGAAAACCTGGCCTTTGTCTTAAAGGCCACGGGATGGAAGGAGAAGCCCGGGATCGACAAACGGATCGGCGAGGTGCTGGAGCGGGTGGGACTCGGCACCAAGGGCTACAAGATGCCGAACCAGCTCTCAGGGGGGGAACAGCAGCGGGTCGTCATCGCAAGAGCCCTGCTGAACGACCCCGAGATCATACTCGCCGACGAACCCACCGGGAACCTGGACCCGGAGACTTCGAATGACATCATGGAGATCCTCACCGGAATCAGCAAAAACGGAAGGGCCGTGGTCATGGCCACCCACAATTACCACCTGATCGAAAAGTACCCCTCACGCACCCTGAAGTGTGAGAAAGGAAAGCTGGTCTGAGGAGCTGCCGGCTCAAACGAAAACCACATCTCCGTCCCCGTCCTGGAAACGGATGGTTCCCGGGTCCGGAAGCTGCCTGAGCAGGTCACGGGTGGCAAAGTAATTCTGGATCATTATGCGTTTGCCAAGGATGGGACCGGGGGTGAAGATGTTGATGAAGGGGGACTGGTAGGTCGTAAGGTAAGAGATCCTTCCGGATTGCATGTAATGGCTTATGAGCCTTGAAACATCGGAGGAGATCCCAGGCCTGAACACGGCATACGGGAGGGTCATCCCGCCGCCTTTGACCACCAGCCAGAGAAAACCGGCCATTACACCCTGCGCGTCCCTGATCTTGAGACAGATGTTCCGGAAGGCGGGGGCAAGCGAAGAGAAGAAATAACGGGCATCCTTTTCGGCTCCCTCCTTGATCCAGGGCCAGGAGGTGATCCAGTCGAACTCCTCCAGGCCACGGAGGCAGAAACCCGTACCCTCGTTTTTTTCCAGGAAATCCAGCGCTTCTAGTTCGACTTTTGCATGCTCCTCGAAATCCAGGCCCTGCAGCTTTTCACGGCGGACCCGGATGCGGATGTCCTGGACGAGGTTCAGCATGCCGTCGGCCAGGGTCAGCAGGAGCCTCGATCTCTGGTAGATTGGCCTGCGGTTGCCCAGCAAACCGGCGGCCGAACTGCGCTGGTAGTATCGCATGCCAGGCCTTTCGTGGTAAAGACCGAATCGCCCGGATTTATCGTACACGGCTTTGGATTCGGGGGCGTAATTGGTATACATCAGATGATGGCCCCAATCAGCATTAGCCTCCTCGAACAGCATGCTGGCGAGTCCCTTTCGCCGGTGATCCGGCCTTACCCAGTTGCCGCTAAGCCAGCCGAAGCTGATGTCCCGGTGCCGGTCAGGCAGGATACAACGGTATGCGATCATTTCCTCCCCCTCGAAAGCTACATACAGCAGGATATCCCGGGGACTGAGCCTCGGGTTGTGCAGCCAGCTTTCTGCACGTTGGCTGCTTACAGGCACATAGGGCATGTTCCTGTACAGCTCCGAATCCAGGAATTGTTTCAGTCCCCCGCTATCGTATTTCTCAATCCTCATTTCCTTTTCACCAGATTTTTCCCGGCCAGTCCTTTTGCAAGGTAGTACAGGTATTCACCCCTGACCAGCTGCCTGGCCGGGGCCTTCCCCGTCTCCATCTGAATCCTCTGGTAATGGAACGGCACGGGATCCCTTTTAAGTCCCGCTGTCCCGAAACTTGCATCCAGCCGCGGCATGCCGCCAGCCCTAATGAGTTCGAAAAATTCCCCCGGCACCCCATGGTCGCTGAACGGGAAGGAGAAAATCCCGTATCCCGTATCCAGTTCTTTCTGGATATAAGCCATGCTTTCGCGGTACTGGATGAGCCTGTCACCCGGGTCTATTTCCGTGAACACCGGATGATCCTTACTGTGCGCCCCGATGTAAAATCCCTGGTTTGCCAGTTCTTTAACCTGCTGCAGGCTCATATAGGGCTTCCTTACCTTCAGGAAGGTGCTGAAATCCAGGTCGACGAGTCCCGCGATCTCGTCGAGTTCCTTGCGGTCTCGGTAAGAAAGATCGAGGATAAACTCCCTTACAGGTCTCCTGCCGGTACCGGTCAGATCGTAAAGGCTCTGCATGCGTTCCGTCACTCCCTTTGAATACCCGGTCCTTTCGAGACGATCCAGGATAAGGCTGATCTTGTAACGGTAGAACAGGTCCCGGTTGTCCAGGAAATCCGTATTCAGAAAGATCGCAGCCGGGATGCCCTTTGCGATCAGGATGGGCGATACGATCCGGTAGATCTCGGAAAGGCCGTCGTCGAAACTTAGGAACATAGCGGGTTTTGATCGTTTTCCGGGGGAATGTGACAAAAGGCCTTCCAGTCCCACCGGCTCATAATGCTTCAGGAGGGAGTCCAGGTCCCCCTTGAACTGCCTGACCGTCCGAACCGGGTAAACGTGTGCCACATGGGGCATGGGTGCATTGGAAACCGCATGGTAATAAGGGAGGATGAGATCCTGGCCCGTCAGCCGGACCAGCAGCCGCTGGGGGATCCAGGAGCCCGCGGCGCCAAGGATTATTTTCAGTCGGTCCCTCATTTCCACCAGAAAAACGGGAGTTTTGTCATCAGGATCCGCGGATAGGAGGTCTCGAATGCCCCGAAACCTTCGAAAAAGCGGGCTACACCGGGCAGGTTTGAACCTTCGAAGTCAAACAGGGGATATCTCTCCCTCGAAAGGTCGATCAGGCGGTCCATCAGCACGAACATGGCCCTGGATTCCTTTCCCGCGGCACTTGAACACCCGTTCATGTATATTACGCGGGACCAGGCATAACCCAGTATGGCCGCGGCATGGAGCTCATCTTCAAGATATAGCCCGAATGCCTCCGCCCGCTTCCTCCGGGCCAGTCCCCCGAAAAGCCTATCCAGGTAATCCCTTCCGACCTGGATGTCTTCTTCGGAGGCATATTTCAGGTCAAGGTATTGTGCCATGTCAATCTCCCTGAACTCGAAGGGGTGTTCCCGGCCTTTCTGGAGGTTCCGTTTCGTATTCGTGCTGTAGCTGGTGGCAAAATCCCTCAGGTCAAGTTCGTAGTTTACCCGGTAAAAATGCCTGATCCTTTCAGGTATTTTCAGGTTCTGGCTGTTCAGGCAGATATCAGTCACCATGAAGCGGGAAGGGATGGCCCTCAGAAAATCCTCGATCTCGAATTCGTTGGGGGCATCCAGGGAAAAGATGCCCAGTTGCTGGGCAAGAATGGGTTGCAGGAGAAAATGGAACCCAAACTTCCGGGAAGGGGTCAGGGGCATAACCATCTCGTAATCGCCCATCACCAGTCCCTCCCATTCCGGCGACACCAGGTCAAGGTACCAGGAATAGGGATAGATCGTTTCGAACGAAGCCCCGGCAATGCATCGGTCCCACTGCTCCCGTTCGATCTCTTCGTGTCTGAGGTGTTCAATCATTTTAACAAGGCCTCCATCATTTGTAAATATACATCCTTCCAGCCATTCCACTCCCCGTAATCGCTGAATGCATCGTTGTGCCAGATGCTGGAAAAGGTTCCGCCTGTCTTCCGGACGGCATCAGCCAGTGACAGGATCCTTTCCATCGCCTGCCGGGGATCCAGTTTCATGTAATCCTTCAGGGTCCGGTCCATGACCTGAAAAGGGAACACCCTGAGCGGGGTCACCTCCTCCTTCAGCAAATCGTAAAAAAAGAACGGCCTTGCCGTGCCGGCCCTGAAACCGGCGGCCGAGGCGAATCCCATGCTGTATTCCTCCCGGATCCCCGCCGCCAGGTAATCCTGGTAGCTGCCGGGAAGGCTGAACCTCAGGTAGTGCTGCCTGCTCCTGCTGATCTTCTGTTCGGTTATCCCCGTGAGCATCCTGACCTCCCGCTGCAGTTCCGCCGGACTGTCCGAGGCCCGGAATGAGGGATGTATGCCGACATCCGCATAGTTCATGCTTTGCTTCACCAGTTCACGGAAGGCGGCGCTTTTGGGGGATATGCTCTTATCGTACTTCCCGTATTTTGCGGTAAGGAAGAAGATCTTCGGCCTGACCCCGTGGCGGGAGTGGATGGTTTCCATTTCAGAGTATGTATCGAAGGGATCCTTTGCCTCTCCCCCGAGCACCTGCCGCCTTAGCTGACGCTGTTCCGGACCGTTTTTCAGTCCCGCCCTTATCCCGGCACCGAGTGTCCGGAACATCCCTCTGTGCAGGAAGGCAAAGGGCAGGTCGATGTCGCAGGTTGGCTGGAACTGAAAGGCAGCGGATGCAAGCTGCAGGTTCCTGAATCGTTTCTTCAGTTTTTCCCGTAAATCTTCCAGCCACAGGTCCACCACGGGCATTTCCAGGAAACCGTGTTTCCCTGCAAGGCTTTCGCCGGCAGGGAACCTCCCGTAGCGGTCCCCCTCAAAGGGAAGGTACTCCTCGTAACGGGAGATCATGTAAAACACCGCGGCAAATAGGTCGAAATCCGGTCCGGCATTACCGGGATCCGGTGAAAATTGCCCCGCCGTAAAAAGGACCGGCACGGAGCCGTTCATCACAGGCCCGGGGTCTGTTGCATGCACTCCTGTTTCGGCAAGGAGCCCGGATGCGGGGATACGCAATGCATCTCCGGTACCTGAGTCTCCGGGTCGGGAGTTTGAATAACTGATTTTTGGTCCCCCCTGTGCCCTGAACTCCTCCGGGTCCCCTGTGATCCGGAAATCCATTCCGAATCCCTCCCGGAAAATGAAGTTCAGCAAATACTCAAGGCGTGGCGTGTTATGTTCCGTGTAGATCAGCATAGGGTGCTTCTATAACTGAGTTCAGACATCCAGTATTACAATGGTTACCCCGGCCCCCCCGAGATCGACGTGCTCGTCCCCGTAAGATTCGACCAGGTCGACGGTATCCAGGTACTGGCGGATGAGCTGCCTCAGGATCCCGTCGCCTTTCCCGTGGAGGATCCTCAGTTCCCGGTGCTGGACCATGATGGCCTCGTCGATCATGATGGAAACGTTGCGCAGGGCTTCCTCCGCCCGCTGTCCCCTTAAATCGATCTCAGGCCGGAACTGCATTTTCCGCCGGCCGATATCCCAGTCCGCGAAGTTTCCGCGGGACTGCGTTTCGGCGTTTCCTGAACGATAGGTTTCCCCGGAGACCTTTTCCAGCCTGTCCACCCCGACACGGGTGACCAGGTGACCAAAGCGTACCGAGGCCTTGTTCCCTTTGCGTTCAAGCACCTCCCCGGCCACTTCCTGTCCCTTCATGATCACGAAATCCCCTTCACCGATCGAAGGATCCTGGTTTTCCCCGGATATCTTACGGATTGGCTCCGCCTGACCGAACCGCTGCCGTCTCTGCCGGACGGCTTTCTCCTGGTCCCTGACCTCTTCGATTTTCTTCCCCAGCGGGTCCACTGTTCCACCCGTTTTTCCACTCACTTCCACCGTTTTTCCGCTCACTTCCGCCACCTTTCCGTTTGCCTCCTCCGTCTTTCCTCCTGCTTCAGCTGACTTTCCGCCCGCTCCTGCCTTCCCTCCGAGTGCCTCCTCCCTGAACTTCTGCAGTTTTTCGCGGGCAAGTCTTGATTTTTCCTTTTCGGCCTGGCTTTCGCGGATCTCGCGGATGGTATTCTCGATCTTACGGTTGGCCTGGCGCAGCAGTTCTTCGGCTTCTTCCCTGGCCTTTTTCAGTATTTCCTTCCTGGTTTTCTCGGCGCCTTCCAGCTCGGTGGCGTATTTTCCCAGGATCTCCTGGAGGCGCTTTTCCGAGACCCGTATCCTGTCCCGTTTCTCTTCCCAGTAACGCTTATCGCGGATGATCTGGCGAAGGTGCTTGTCGAATTCCACGTGGCCCTCTCCCACTTTTTCCGACGCAGTTTTGATCACTTCTTCCGGAAGTCCTATGTTCCGGGCAATTTCAAATGCGAATGAGGATCCGGGCTGGCCGATCTCGAGCCGGTAGAGCGGCTGCATTTTAGCCGTATCGAACAGCATGGCGCCGTTCTCAATGCCTTCCGTCTCGGCGGCAAAGTGCTTCAGGTTGCTGTAATGGGTGGTGATCACCCCCCATGCAGAGAGCGAATTCAGCCTGTCCAGTATGGCTTCGGCAATGGCCCCGCCCAGGGCCGGTTCCGTACCGGTGCCGAATTCATCGATCAGCAGCAGGGTGGATTCACCGGCATTGCGCGCAAAATACTTCATGCTCAGAAGGTGGGAACTGTAGGTGCTCAGGTCGTTATCGATGGATTGCTCGTCGCCGATATCGATGAAGATCCGCTCAAAAATGCCAACTTTTGAATCCTCGTCCATCGGCACCAGAAATCCGCACTGGACCATATACTGGAGCAGGCCCACCGTCTTCAGGCAGACGGATTTTCCTCCTGCATTGGGACCTGAAATGATCAGTAGCCGTTTTTCACTGCTGAGGCGGATGTCGAGGGGAACCACCTCCCGCTTTTCTTTCCGGAGCGTTTTGAAAAGGATGGGGTGAACGGCTTTTTTCCAATCCACCATGGGCCGTTCAACCAGTGCAGGCATGATCCCGCCGATATCCCTGGCATACTTCGCCTTTGCCTGGAGAAGGTCCATCGAGGCAAGGTATTCGGTCATGGCAATGAGATCTTCGGCATAGGGTTCCAGTTCCCTGCTCAGTTCGGTAAGGATCCGGATGATCTCCCGGTGTTCGGCATACCCCAGTTCCCGGATCTCGTTGTTGAGTCCGACCACTTCACCCGGCTCGATGTACACGGTCTTCCCGCTGGCCGATTCATCGTGGATGATCCCGCTCAGCTGCCTTTTCTGCGAGGCCGGCACGGGGATAACGGGCCTTCCGTTGCGGATGGAAAGATTGGCATCGGCCTCGGCCAGACCTTCCGCCTGTACGGTTTTCAGGATGCTCTGCAGCCTTTTTGCAACCTGTCTTTCCCGGGCTGCTATTTCGGTGCGAATACGGGCAAGTTCCTTCGATGCCTGGTCCCTTATGGTATCGTTCCTTGAAAGTATTTTATCGATCCTTTCCTGTACAAACGGGTAGATCTTAACCCCCGAGCTCAGTTCTGTAAGGGCGGGGAATTTTTCTTTCTGTCCCGCTTTCTTAAAAAAGTTCAGGACACTCTTTACGGCAAGCAGGTTTTTCCTCAGGTCCGCCACTTCCTGGACCTCCAGGTAGCTGCCCATTATGGCAAGCTTGCCCAGGCTGTTCCTGATATCCGGGTAGGGATCGATGGTAAAGTCCCCCCCGGTGATCGCCAGCATGCATTCTTTCGCCCTCTGCAGGCGTCCCCGAATGGGTTCGAAATCCGCAAGAAATCCTTCCGCGTCAAGCATTGTCCCCGCAGTCAGCGACAGGCAGTACGCCCTTACAGATTCCCGGATCCTGTCGAACCCGATCTTTTCCTCGAAATTTTCCGGGTACACCATACAGGCAAATATAGTCATTCGGGTGAAGGCGGGAAAACAAT
>CAYSJH010000019.1:0-60247 GCA_964431315.1 uncultured Bacteroides sp.
AAAAGACCTTCTTCATCCCGGTTCTCCTGCTGATGTATTTCTGTCCGCCCCTGTCAGGTGCCGGAATATTATTACCGGACTACGATACCCTGAAGCTGATCAAAGGATCAACCCTTATCCTGCCGGGCAGTAAAATGAAATTTGACAGGGATACAACCGTAGTAATCCACAGCGGGTTGAATTACCAGATCAGGTATCCCAGGGGTGAGGCCAGTGATATTTTCTTTGACTCCCTTGAAATAAGGGCTAACCGCAACAAATGGACGCAACAGCTGCATAATATCGTTATCACTTCTCCGCGCAGGCCCGATTTTTCAGACACCATACAACAAACCAGGGTCAGTGCGGATGCTTTCATCTCCCATGGTGGGAAATACATCCGGTCCATCCGTTTTTTCAAACTGGAGCCGTTCGGACCCAGTATTTTTGATACCGCCCGGCAGGCAAATACGAACCTTGAACGGTTCGGCAATAATCTGCACCGCGTAACGCATGACAGGGTCCTGCAAAACCATCTGCTCTTCAAAGTGGGAGACCTGTTGGATCCCAATGAACTGGCCGATAACGAAAGGATCCTGCGGGAATTGCCCTTTATCCAGGATGCGGTAATACAGGTACTTGATGCGGAACCCGGTTCCGACAGCGCGGATCTCCTGATCGTGACCAAGGATAATTTCTCGATCGGGCTTGGGGGAGCCCTGTACGGTTACAATTCCGGCAGGCTCAGCGTGTTTGAAAATAACCTGTTCGGAATGGGACATGAATTGCACATGGTATTTCACTGGGATGAAGATCGTTCACCCTGGCTGGGCAATGAGATCTATTACATCATAAACAACATTGGGGGATCGTTCATCAATTCCAGGATCAGGTTTGCACAGATCTTTGATTCGGAGAGCTATGAGCTTGAATTGCAACGAAGGTTTTTCACACCCGATATTAAATGGGCCGGTGCCATCAACCTGGAACGGACAAGAGCGGTGCGTTACATTTCGTACGCGGATACGGCCGAGGAGTTCCTAACTGTCAAATACAATATCTACGATGGCTGGGTCGGGCGCTCTTTCTATCTAAGCTCGCAACGTACGCATACAAGGAACAGGGTGAATTTTGTCATTGCATCCAGGATTCTGAGAAATCAATACATTGACCGGCCTGCAGTTACCGAAAACAGTTTTTACGAGTTTCACAACCGGATCTTCTGGCTTAACTCTTTTTCGCTTTCCTCCCAGTCATTCTTTAAAAGTAATCTTATCCTCGATTTCGGGAGAACAGAGGACGTACCGCAGGGAATGCTCCTCAGTCTAACCGTGGGGGCTGATATCAGTGAATTCAACCGACGGCTGTATACGGGAATAAGCATTTCACAGGGAAGGTACCTGGGGAATTACGGGTACCTGCACACCATGGTCGAAGGCGGGGGGTTTTTAAAAAATAATTCCTTCATCGAACAGGGCGTGATCAACCTGGAGGCAAATTACTTCACCCCTCTTTTCGTCGTGAATCGGTTTAAATTCAGGCATTTTATAAGCACCAGGTACGTCAGGGGCATACGAAGGTTCCCGGATGAATTCATAGGGATCAATGATTGGGAAAGCTTGCGCGGATTCCGCTCAAACCTGCCGGTCGGACAACAGAAGCTTATCTTTAATTATGAAACGGATGCCTTCTCTCCCTTCTACCTCTATGGATTCAGGTTTGTCTGGTTTGGATTCATTGATTTCGGGATGGTAGGCCCGGACTACAAGAAATTGCACGACGGGGCTTTTTACTCGGGATTCGGGATAGGTATAAGGATCCGCAACGAAAGGCTGGTATTTGAGACTATTTCCATCCGGCTTGGATATTATCCCAACCATCCGGAAAAAAGTTTCCCTCTGTTCCTGGATGTCTATGGAGAGCAACGCCTGAACCCGGCCAAATTTTACGTTATAAAGCCCCAGATCATCCGGTTTGAATAGATTTTAACCAATAATTAAGATTTGGGCGAAAAGACCATGGGCCGAAAATCGATACCTTTGCAAACTGTGAGACATTTATTAACTTAAAATCAATAGATATGGCAGTTTTAGTAGGCAGAAAAGCACCGCATTTTAAAGCGACAGCCGTTGTTAACGGCGGGGAAATCGTAAAGGATTTTTCCCTGGACCATTTCATCGGGAAAAAATACGTGATCTTTTATTTTTATCCGGCTGATTTTACCTTCGTATGCCCGACCGAGATCATCGCATTCCAGAACAAGTTGGAAGAATTCGAAAAGCGGAACGTTGCCGTTGTCGGCTGTTCCGTTGATTCAGAATTTTCACACCTGAAATGGCTGCAGACGGAAAGGAAAGACGGGGGCATCAAGGGAGTTAAATATCCCCTGGTTTCAGACCAGTCCATGACCATTTCCGAGAACTACGATGTGCTCGGAGGCTCTTACGATTACAACGAGAATGGTGAAACTGTTTTCGAGGGAATACCGCAGGCATACCGCGGCCTGTTCCTGATTGACAGGGAAGGGATCGTACGCCACCAGGTTGTCAATGATGATCCCATCGGAAGAAGCATTGAGGAAGCGCTGCGAACGGTAGATGCCCTCCAGTTCTTTGAAAAGCATGGACAGGTATGTCCCGCAGACTGGCACAAGGGAGACGAGGCCATTGAAAAGTCACAGGCCGGAATTGCCAGTTACCTGGGCAAGCACTGACCCATCACCGGATGGCAATATCAGCCGCAATGAACTATTATTCCCTCCAACCCGTATCTTTCTTTGATAATTTGCATGTTTCCGGCATTATATGGCACGTCGCTGATTTCTGCCTGCGACAGAAAAAGGCTCCTTAGCCAACAATGCCTTCAACTATTATGCAAATTATCAAAGGGGGATTGATTAAATTTGTGTAAAGAGGGGATCATGCTCGAAAAATTCAGGGATTACATTGAATTCAATTTGCTGTGCTCACCGGAAGACCGCATTCTGCTGGCCGTCAGCGGTGGCATCGATTCCGTGGTAATGACGGACCTGTTCACGGAAGCAGGCTTCAGAACGGGTATGGCCCATTGCAACTTCGGGCTCCGGGGACATGAATCCGATGAAGATGAGGCATTTGCACACTCACTCGCCGACCGTTATTCATTGGAATTCCACATAAACAAATTCCAGACGGAGCAGGTTGCGGACCAGGAGCGGATTTCCATCCAGATGGCCGCAAGAAACCTGCGTTACGCATGGTTCGAGGAGATCAGGGCATCCCACGGGTATGATCTGATTGCGACCGCCCATAACCAGGATGATGTTATGGAAACCTTCTTTATAAATCTTTCCAGGGGAACTGGTATCAGGGGATTGACCGGTATTCCTCCGAAGGCCGGCAGGGTGATCCGTCCCCTGCTTTTCGCTTCAAGAGAAATCATTACCACCTATGCCGACAGGAAAGGACTTGAATACCGTGAAGATTCGTCCAATGCCTCCGATAAGTACCTGCGCAACAGGATCAGGCACAAACTCATACCGATGCTCGAAGAGCAGAATCCTGCCTTCCGGAAATCACTGATGGATACCATTTTCAAACTTTCCGAGACGGAAAGGATATTCAGCAATGAAATGGAAAACCTTAAAAAGAGCCTGATGCTGGAAAAGGAAGGACGGATCCTCGTCAGGATCCGCGACCTGGAACAGCATCCTTCAAAAAATACGGTCCTCTACGAAATCCTCTCCGATTTTAATTTTGGATCCGCTGCCATCGAGGACATCGGAAAATCGCTCGGGGGACATCCGGGCAGGCAGTTCTTTTCCCCCACCCACAGGCTCGTCAGGGACCGTGATGAATTGATACTGACCCCCCTGAAAGAAGAAGAGAACAGGAAATATTACCTGGAGCTGGAAGAGGGACAGATACTGGATCCCATCGGGCTGGAATGGGTCATTGTCGAGAACACCCCGAAGCTCCTGATTCCCGGGAATCCGGAAGTTGCGTGTCTTGATCTTGATAAGCTTGATTTTCCCCTGATCCTGAGACACTGGCAGCAGGGAGACTACTTCCGGCCTTTCGGGATGAAGGGAACAAAAAAAATCAGTGATTTTCTGATCGATGAAAAACTATCCCTGCCTGATAAGGAAAATGTCTGGCTGCTTGCAAGCGGCCAGAAGATCATATGGGTCATTGGCCGCCGGATTGACGACGGCTTCAGGATCACTGAAAAGACCCGTCACGTACTCATGATCAGGTATTCCCCAGCCGGTTTATAGTTTTACAAATTCGACCCTGCGGTTATTGGCCTTGTCCTCCGGCGAAGCATTAGGGGCAACCGGCTTTGATTCCCCCCATCCTTTGGCCTGGAGCCTGTCCTTCGATATCCCAAGCTTTATCATCTCATCCATCACACTTTCTGCACGCTTCTGTGAGAGCTCCATATTCAACGACTCATCCCCATCACTGTCGGTATGCCCTTCCACGCTGAATTTCAGTTCAGGATGATCATTCATCAATGCGACAACTTCGTTTATAATACCCATGGATTCCGGCCGGATGCTCGCCTTACCCACGTCGAACCGGATGCCGTTTGCCACGATCTTTCCGTCCTGCACAACCCGGTCATAGAATTTTACCCCTCCCTTGGCGATCCGTATGTTCTTGATATAGATCGGATATCTATCCGATGCATGGTAACTATACAGGGATATTCCCATGGGATTCACCTCCATCCTGGGGATATTGATCAGGCGGGTGTCATCAAGGTATGCTTTGAATTTCCCATCTGTGTAGGCAATTGCAACATGGCCCCATCTTTTATGTTCAACCTTTTTTGGATAGGTACTGGAAAAACTCCCGATCGACATCTTATCATAGGCAACCTGGAGGTCCCACTGGCTGGATCCTGATTCCGGTCTCTGGTTCTTCCTGTCATACAAATATATAGTAGCATAGTCGTAACCGAAATAAATGTCATACTCTATGGTAAAGACATCCGGCAGGTAATCCTGGCTGGTGTTTTCCATGTAGGGTACGATGCAGGGAGCTCCGCCACGGAGGAATATGACATTCTCTCCGTCCACTTCCGCCACCTCCGCAGTGCCGCTTTGAAGGTCCCAGCGTGAAGGGAATTCACCGTTTTCTTCCCCGACCAGGTTATCCTCAAAGATCACCTGGTCACCGGGTACGAAATCATATTTTGCCCAATTCAGCACTCCGGAGGGATTTTCAGTATTTGAACCTGTGGCTGTTGTTGAAGCCGGAGCTGCAGTTTCCGTCTTCATTTCCTCCGGTTGCCCGGTGGCCTCCTTCTCGGTGTTTTCTTCAGATGACTTCTTTTTATCCGTTCCGAAAAGTTGGTCGAGGCTTTTGTCGAGTTTTTTATCGACCTCCTTTGAGGTCCTTTTCTCGGTTTTCTGCCTGGCTTTTTTAAGCAGGTCGACCTGTGTCCAGGCCGGCAGCGATACCAGAAGGCAGAGTGCCAGAAGCAGGGTTTTGCCTGTGTATTTCATGGTCAGGGGGTTTATTTGTTAATAAATACTCAACCGCACGGTAACTTTTATGGTACCGTGGCAGAAGATTCAATCAAGTTTTCAATTTAGTAAAAAAATGATCGCGAATCAACCCCGGTCATTCCAGCTTCTGGTATTTCAGGAATCAGGCGCTGACTGTATCAACTCCCTGACCCGGTCTTCGCATGAATTGATTCATTTCCGGACCTTATAACTTCCCGGACCCGGTCCTCTCCATGATTTAATTCAGTCCTGGACCTGATCCACTCCCCGGACGGGAAGTTCGATGTTCCGCCTCAGGGCGTCGAAGAATTCCTTCAGGGCATCAAAATCCCTTTCCCTTACGATCTCGATCAACCTTGCCAGCTGGGTCCTTATTTTTTCCACCTGGTCGATCGTAAAACGGTTAAAAAGGATCTCCGAGAGAAGGTAATCATCCTCTGAAAGAACCCCGCGTGCCACATCCAGGTGTTTCCGGAAAGTGGTTCCTGGAGCTTCCTGCTTCTTCATGCAGGCGGCGAAAACAAGCGATGAGGAAAAGGGCACCGACAGGCTGTAGGCTATGGTTTCGTCGTGATCACTGAAGCTGTACTCATAGATATTCAGGTTAAGGGAACGGTAGAAGACCCTGAAAAAATCCTTGCCCTCATCGTCGGACTCGCTGATGATGATCGCATTCTCATTGCTCAGGTCCTTGATGTTGGCGAAAGTGGGACCGAACATCGGATGTGTGGAAACGAATCTTCTTCCGGATTCATGGTAGTATTCCTGGAGACCATTCTTAACAGAAGTAATATCGGCAATGATGCACCGCTCCGGCAGGTAGGGATCGATTTCCCTGAAAACCTTTATGGTATGATTCAGGCTCACCGCATTGATCAGCAGGTCAGGCTGAAAATCACGGATCTCTTCGTAAGTGAGGAACTTGTGAGAATTGAAAAAGTATTTCAGACGGGTTTTTTCCAGGTCAAATACCCCAACTTCGTAATCCAGGCAGAGCGATTCAACCAGCCATGAGCCCATCTTACCGGCTCCCAGGATCATAATTTTCTGTATATTCATTGCAATTGTTTTAACTGTACCGGGACAGACCGGCACTGGTTCAGCCGCTGATTCTTTCAACCCTGTTTTCCAGGAGCATGAAATCGGCCATCACGATGGCCGCGGCAGCTTCCAGCACCGGGGGTACCCTCAGTGCAATGCACTTATCATGCCGTCCCTCAATCACCAGGTCTTCCATTTCCCCGGATTGCATGTTGATGGTCCGCTGGGACCGGGATGTGCTGGAGGCGGGTTTGACCGCTGCCCGGAAAACGATGTCGTTCCCGTTTGAAATTCCCCCGTTGATCCCGCCTGCATAGTTTGTTTCAGTCCGGCCGGATTGGTCGATTATTTTGTCATTATGCTCTGAGCCATACATTTTTGCCGCTGCGAATCCGGATCCGAATTCGATCCCTTTCATGGCGGGGATCGCGAAAACAATATGGCTGAGGGCGGATTCGATGGAATCAAAAAAAGGTTCACCCAGGCCTACGGGAACATTCCGGATGGTACATTCAACCAGTCCCCCGATCGAATCATTCATCTCAACAGCCTTTTCCACTGCCTTTTCGATGTCGCTGCTGCCACCTGCTTCCACAAGTATGGCCGAGATCTCCATGTCCCCGAGCAATTTCTTTGCCACCACACCGGCGGCCACAAGTCCCAGTGTAAGCCTCCCGGAGAAATGTCCACCCCCCCGGTAATCCTGGAATCCCCCAAACTTCCGGGTGGCCACATAATCGGCATGGCCTGGCCGGGGGATGTCCTTCAGCCTTGAATAGTCGGATGAACGGACATTCCGGTTTTCGAACTGAATGCACAGGGGAGCACCCGTGGTCATGTCATTGAATACCCCGCTTAAAAGGCCGGGCAGGTCCTCCTCCGTTCTCGGTGTAGTCCCTTTTGCACCGCTTTTCCTGCGGGAAAGGTCGGCATTAAAATCATCCGGTGTAAGAGGGATCCCGGCGGGACATCCGTCAATGAGGATCCCCACACCCGGACCATGGGATTCCCCGAAAATGCTGATTCTGAAAATTCTGCCGAAACTGTTCATCTGATTTCAGTTTATGGTTCGTTTTCCGTGGTACCAAAAGAGCGGATCTCGGTAATGATGGTCGCAAGTCTTATGCTGTCTATCTGCCCGGGAGCCGTTTCCCGTCCTTTGGCCGGAGATGCATAGGTAAACTCCGCCCCCATGAACGGCGCGGTAATCCTGGTAATAATCCCTTTCTCACCCATCCCGATCACCACCTTTCGTCCGCTTTCCCGGTAAAGTCCCATTAGCGATTGCAGGTCTTCCGTACCGTTCACCTGGCAGGCGATCTTGACTACATCCGCACCGGCCTTCCGGCAGGAGGCTGCGATCTTTTTCAGCCTGTCGAATCCGGGCGTGCCTTCAAAATCGTGAAATGAGATGATAACGTCCCTGCCGAGGGACCTGGCCGCCCGGATCAGTTCCCTGCGGTAGCGCGATTCGGCATCGAGTTCGATATCGACGTAAGAGGCTCCGGCTTCGAGTGCGGCGAGCATGGTCTGGATCCGCCTGTCCGGATCTCCGGTCCCGGGACGGAAGGTCGCGATGGACCGCCCCGCTGTACTCACCAACCGGGAGACCTGTTCCGGGCTCAGGTCAAGCAGGTCGAAACGGAATTCGACAAAGGCTTCTTCCCTCGCCAGTTCCATGCATTCCTCGAATCCCATATTTGACAGGCTAACACAGATCATCGATCCAGTTTTTCAGTTGTTTTAATTTCACTTCGCGTATCACTGCTTTCCCTATGTCTTCAAGCAGGATCAGGCTGATGGCGTCCCCTCCCCTTTTCTTATCCCGCTTCATTACCTCGAAGGCTTCCGCACAGGAACCCCTGAAATTTACCGGCAGTCCAAAGCCATGAAGGAGGTTCCGTATCCTGTCCACCTCCTTTCCGGTGATCATTCCCAGGCGCCCGGAAAGGCCGGAGGCAAGGACCATCCCGATGCTCACCGCTTCCCCGTGCGGGATGCCGCTTAACTTTTCGAATGCATGGGCAAAGGTATGTCCGAAATTCAGTTTCTTTCGTTCCCCTGATTCTTTTTCGTCGCCGGAGACAATCTCGCATTTAGCCGCGGCACATACGGTAACGATCTCTTCCAGGACGTCTGCCTTTCTTTCCAGGGCTTGCTTATGGTTCATTTCAAGGAACCGGAACAGTCCGGGGTTCAGGATGGCGCCGTATTTCACCACCTCGGCGAATCCCATGCGGAATTCCCCGGGTTCAAGGGTTTTGAGCATCTCCAGATCGCACAGCACGAAATCGGGCTGGCGGATGATCCCGATCATGTTCTTATAGCCTCTGAAATTCACCCCGTTCTTACCCCCTATGCTGGCATCGACCTGGGCAAGCAGTGTTGTGGAAACAAATCCGAATGGGAGTCCCCTCAGGTAGGTGGAAGCAACGAATCCCGCAAGGTCACAGACAATTCCGCCCCCGATACCGAGCACGAAGGACTGCCGGTCTATTTCCCGGCTGATGAGCCGGTCATAGATCGATGACGCCGTTTCCAGGGTCTTGGATGATTCTCCCGGTTCCACAACGATTTTGAGTCCCCCTGGAAAAGCATCCGAATAAATCCCGTCTACATTCTCATCCGTAATAATTACCAGTGGCCGGTCGGGCAGGTAATTGCCGACATTGGCGAGGGATTCCCCCACCAGTATCCTCGATGTTTTTTCCGGGGTATGTAAGCTGATCTCCTTCATCTTGGGGGGCCTGTATCCGTCAGGATTCGTGGTCTTCCGGTTCAATGTTCATGATCCTGGCCTGGTGATTAATGGATTCCTGGTGGATGGCACGGAACACCCGGGTTATGAATTCATTGCTCAGTCCCTTAAGAAGTCCCATTTCAAGCCGTTTGTTCAGTATGCTGTCCCATCGCTTGGACTGAAGAATGGCTACGTTGTTGTCCCTTTTGTATTCCCCTATCTTATCGGCGATCTGCATCCGCTGTTCAAAGATATCAATAATCTGGTCATCGAGTTTATCGATATCCGCACGAAGTTCCCCGATGGTCAGGGCCAGGCCGTTGTCCACTTCCGTTTTCCGGATGACGATCCGGTCCAGCAGCTTTTTCAGGTCGGCGGGTTTGAGCTGCTGCTTGGGATCGCTCCAGGCATTGTCGGGGTCCGGGTGGGACTCAATGATGATCCCGTCAAAATTCAGGTCCATTGCCTCCTGGGAAATCTCGTAGAGGCGCTCCCTGCTGCCGCAGATATGGCTTGGATCGGTGATCAGGGGAAGGTTGGGGATTCGCCGCTTGAGCTCGATCGGGATCTGCCAGTGCGGGTGATTCCTGAATTCGGACCTGGCGAAAACGGAAAAACCCCGGTGGATGGCCACGATCCTTCTGATGCCCGCTCCGTAGAGCCGCTCGATGGCCCCGATCCAGAGATCGACGTCAGGATTCACCGGATTCTTGACCATAACGGGAATGTCCATCCCGCTGATCGTATCCGCGATCTCCTGGACGGCGAAGGGATTGGCGGTCGTCCTGGCGCCGATCCAGATGATGTCAATGCCATATTTCAGTGCCTCGTAAACGTGTTTGACATTGGCCACTTCAGTGGCCGTCAGCATGCCGGTTTCCTCCTTGACGCGTTTCAACCATGGAAGTCCCACGGATCCTACGCCTTCGAAGGCACTCGGCCGGGTGCGCGGTTTCCAGATCCCGGCTCGGAATATCTTAACTCCCATGGCAGCGAGCTCCCTTGCGGCTTTCATTACCTGTTCTTCCGATTCCGCGCTGCATGGACCGGCGATGATCACAGGGCGCTTGATGACATCGCTCCGATCCGACAGGGGGTGTAAATCCAGTTCCAGTATCATGTCGGATAATAATTAAACGTTAATGATTGATTTTCCTCTCTTGTATTCCCCGAGTATGCCCAGGTCCCTCGTGAAAGGCTTGATTGCGTTGAGGGACTGAACATAGAGATCGTACTCGGTGAATTCCACATCCACGTAAAACTGATATTCCCAGTCCCCCCCGATAATCGGCATGGACTGTATCTTCGAAAGGTTGATCTCGTAGTAGGACAGTATGGAAAGAACCTTCGAAAGTCCCCCTATCCTGTGAGAAAGGGCAAAATGGATGGATGCCTTGTTGACCTCTTCCGGGGAGGCAACTCCATGCCGGCCGTTTCCCAGGATCAGGAACCGGGTATAATTTTTCTTGTTTGTTTCAATTCCCGAGGCGATGATCTCCAGCTCGTATTTTTCGGCGGCCAGGCTGGAGGCGATCGCCCCGGTGCCCATCAGGTTTTCATCTCTGATCTTTTTTGCACTCAGAGCGGTATCCAGGCTTTCGATCAGCTTGATCCCATCGTACTGCTCGAAAAAGACCTCGCATTGAAGGATCGCCATGGGATGCGAAAATACCTCTCTGATGTCGGAGATTTTCTGTCCCGGTAACGCAACAAGATTCTGCCTGATGCGCATATAGATCTCCCCGATGATCTTCATCGGGGATTCTTTCAGCAGGCTGTAATTCGGGAGGATGCTCCCAGCCACGGAATTTTCGATGGCCATGATCCCATGATCGGCCTTGTCCTTTTTCAGGGCAGCCATCAGATCCTTGAAGGTATCCTTCGGCAGGATCTCGATCGATTCGTTCTCGAAATAGCGGTGTGCGGCAATCTCATGAAAAGCGCCGTACCCGCCCTGTATTACAATTCTCTTTGTCATTGCTGAGATAAAAAAAAACCCGGCCTTCGCAGACCGGGATATTGTTCAAGTGTTTTAATTTTTCACAGTTTTCCCGGTCCGGATCTTGTCCAGAAAAAATAAAAGAAATAATATGCAAATACGTTCGGGCTCATTCCAACAAAAAAGTCCCGGGAAAGCGGGACTTCTGAATATGCCATTCATTCAAATGCCCGTGCGGGTCAGATGAAATAAAAATAGCTATATTCAAAAATCCTTTTCATCCCACTTAATTCGAGCGTAAACGTAAGGATTCTTTTTAATAAATACAAATGTCGGGTAAAAATATCAACAGGAAAGAGAGGATAAAAGCCGTCATCGATTACTTCAGCGAGCATATGCCTGAACCGGAAACGGAACTCAGCTATGAAGACCCCTACGAACTGATCGTTTCGGTAATCCTTTCCGCCCAGTGTACAGACAAGCGGGTCAATATGATCACACCGGCCCTGTTCCGGAAGTATCCGGGACCCGAACAGCTTGCCCGGGCGACACAGGAAGAAGTTTTCGAGCTGATACGGAGCTGCTCCTATCCGAATAACAAGGCCAGGCATCTTCGGGGAATGGCAAAAGTCCTGACGGAGGAATTCAGGGGCGTGGTGCCCCGCGATGTGAACAGCCTGCAGAAGCTGCCTGGAGTGGGAAGAAAATCTGCCAACGTCATCGCAGCGGTAATCCATAAAATGCCCGTCATGCCGGTCGACACCCACGTATTCAGGGTTTCGGCCCGGATCGGCCTTACCCGAAATGCGAGGACCCCCCTGCAGGCCGAAAACCAGCTTTACCGGGTATTCCCCCCGGATCTCATCCCCCGTGCACATCACTGGCTGATCCTGCACGGAAGGTACGTATGCCAGGCCCGAAAACCGAAGTGCGGCGAATGCGGCCTGACCAGGGTCTGCAGATTTTTTCTTGAAGGGAAAAACAGCGCCCTGAAAACAAACTGACATGCCGGACCGTTATCTCTGAGACGTTTTGCCGGCCGGGCGGTTCGCCGATGTTTAAAAATGATGTTTTCGTTTAAACCTGACTTTCGTATTTTTATGCTTCCTGAAAACTTTGGATTTATGAAAGTGACAAGAAAGCTGATCCTGCTGGTGCTGATGATGTTCCTGATCCTGCCTTCTTCCTTTAAGATCAGCCAGGTCGATTACCGCGAAGCCCGCTACAGGAATGTCTGCAAGGATCTTAAAGGGGATGTCCTGCTATATTTCATGTTCATTGACAGCAAATACACCACGCCGTGGACCGAATTCGATATTCAGTCCACCATCGATTCCATCCGGGCGGCCATCAACTGGCTTCACCTGCAGGCAAGGGAAAACAAGATTCCGCTGAACATCATTGCCGATTTTTACATCGGGCCGGAATATACTACCATCACACGGAATCTTCCCGGCGCCACAGTGGAGGAATCGGTCACCAAACCCAACTCGGTCCAGGTCCGTGAAAACCTGAAAAGATGGTCAGACGGCGTAGCCAAGATAGCCGGGGAATCCGTTACCCTGAGGGAAAAGGACGGCATACCGGAAATTCAGGCGCCACGGAACAAGGAAAGGCTTGTAGCATTCCTCCGGGATGAGAACAAGGTCGAAAGCGTTGCGTTGTTTTACCTGGTAAACAATTATTACAAATCGGATATTTCCATTCCCGTAAACACATTCAGCAACGACGACGTTGAATATGTGATCGTCAGTTACAAGTATCCTGCTGAGATCGCCCATAACTTCCTGCACCTGTACGGTGCTGCCGACATGTACCCTACCCTGCTAAGACGCAATGAACGGAACGTAAAAACGCTGGCGGGACTTTATCCCGATGAAGTCATGCAGGATCCCTACGGCAAGGATCTTAACAAGCTTAATATCAGTGACTATACGAAATACCTGATCGGGTGGACCGACGAACTGGACCCGGTCCTGGAACCGCTCATGACGGATAAAATGACCGTTTTTTAGGGGGATCGATTTAAAAAAGGATCGATTCATAGGAGGATCGTTTGGAAATGGAAGCCATTTATCTGGATTATAATGCCACCACCCCGCTTGACGCGGAGGTAGTAGCTGTAATGCAGCCCATCCTTACCGGTTTTTTCGGGAATCCCTCATCGGTACACAGCTACGGGTACGACGCCAGGAGGATCGTGGAAAATGCCAGGTCGCAGGTGGCGGGACTTTTACAGTGCAGGCCGGACGAAATCGTTTTTACCAGCGGCGGAACCGAATCCAACAATTATGCGATAAAGGGAATTGCCGGACAGAACCGGAGCAGGGGAAGGCATATCGTAACCTCCGCCATTGAGCACCCCGCTACCCTGGAGGCATGCCGGTTCCTGGAAACGGAAGGCTTCGAAGTCAGCTATGTCCCCGTTGACAGGCTCGGACGCATCAATATCGAGGAACTCAGGAAGGCCATACGCAAGGACACCGTGCTCATCACCGTAATGCATGCAAACAATGAGATCGGGACCATCCAGCCTATCGAGGAGATCAGCCGGATGGCAAAAAAACACAGTATCCCCTTTCATACCGATGCAGCCCAGAGTGCAGGCAAGATACCGGTTCACGTGGGGGACCTCGGGGTGGACCTGCTTTCCCTGGCCGGGCATAAACTCTACGGTCCCAAGGGCATCGGGGCCCTGTATATACGGGATGGACTTAAGCTGGAAAAGCTGATCCACGGGGCGTCACATGAAATGAACCGGAGGGCCGGTACCGAAAATGTACTGCTGATCGCCGGCTTCGGGAAAGCCTGTGAACTGGCCGGCCGGGACCTTGACCGGAACCAGCAGGCCATGCAGCTTACAAGGGATGCCCTTTATGAGGAGATCGCCGGCGCATTGCCTGGGGTGATAAGGAACGGGGATCCCGAAAACAGCCTTCCCAATACGCTCAGCCTGAGCTTTCCCGGGGTGGATTCCAACCTGTTACTTTCCGGAATGCCTGGAATAGCCGCTTCCGCAGGCGCCGCCTGCCATGCCGAAGGCACGGACATTTCCCATGTGCTTCTTGCCATAGGCCAGGAACCGGATCTTGCACTTGGAACCATTCGCCTGTCAACCGGCAAAATGACCACCCTGGAAGAAGTCAGGGAAGCTGCCCGGCAGATCGCACAAACCGCAGGTTCACTGATGACTGCCCGGGAAATGGCAACGAATAAGACAGTTGGGAACGGGGACATACGGCTGACGAGTTTTACACACGGACTCGGTTGTGCATGCAAGATGAGGCCGCAGGACCTGGAAAAAGTGCTGAGCAGGATGCCCGTCCCTGAGCACGAGTCCATCCTGGTGGATGCCCGGGATTCGGACGATGCCACCGTCTGGAAAATCAATGAGGAAACAGCCTGGGTGCAAAGCGTGGATTTTTTCACACCCGTGGTCGATGACCCGTATACCTTCGGCCGGATCGCCGCGGCGAATGCCCTGAGTGATCTTTACGCCATGGGCGCAAGGCCGCTTTTTGCCCTTAACATCGTTGCCTTCCCGGTTCACAGACTCCCGCTTGACATACTGCACAGGATCCTGGAAGGGGCCGGCTCCGTTGCCGGTGAAGCGGGTATCTATATCCTGGGGGGACATACCATCGAAGATAATGAGCTTAAATACGGCATGGTCGTCAATGGCATAGTTCACCCCGGCAGGGTTCTTCGCAATTCAGGTGCCATGCCCGGAGATCAGCTGGTTCTCACCAAACCCCTCGGCACGGGAATCCTTTCCACTGCCATGAAAAGGGACCGCATCCGGGCCGAATGGATGGATTCCCTGATCCGTTCCATGACCAGCCTCAACAGGGTCCCTGCAGATATTTTCCCAAAATTTACCATCCATGCAGTAACCGACGTAACGGGCTTCGGACTGCTGGGACATCTGCTCGAAATGGCAAGGGCCAGCCGGGTGAGCGCACGGGTTTATTCAGACCGGGTACCCGTGTTCCCGGGTGTGGATGAGTCCATAAAATCTGGCATGGTCCCCGGCGGTACCAGGCAAAACCTTGATTTTGCAGGGGCTTACGTCAGGTGGGAAGGTAACCTGGCGATGGACCGGCGGATAATCCTTGCGGATGCACAGACAAGCGGGGGACTGCTGATCTCGATGCCCGGGGCGGAGGCCGAAGACTACCTGTCCAGGATCCGGGAGTCCGGCTGCCACGATGCCACAATCATTGGAGAAATCATTGAACCCGCAGATCATTTCCTGATAGTTCATTGATCTTCAGTATTATTAACATAAAACTAACATTGAATTGGTACAGACCTTGAAGGCTTTTCTTATTTTTGGGGACCGAAATTGGAATTTTTTTAGCTGGAAATAATGAAAGGACCATACATTATTATCGCACTGCTTGCCATTATGCAGCTTGGCACTGGACAGATCGTTGAAGATGAGCACGGTCTCTTCTACACCGAAAACCATGTCTTATACAATGGGACCTACACTGAAAATTACGACAGCGGCAAGCCACGGGTTATTATGAATTTCAAGGATGGCCGGCTTGACGGGGATTATTTTCAGTTCTTTGAGAACGGACAGCTTCATGAGCAGAGGTCTTACAGGAACGGCATGTTCGACGGAAGGTGGATCACCTGGAACGATGCCGGTATAAAAATAGCCGAGGCAGGATATCGGAACGATAAAAAACACGGTAAATGGTACATCTGGGACGACACCGGAATACTCAGGTATGAGATGGAATACCAGAACGGCAAAAAAACCGGTACCTGGACCGTCTACGATGAAAACGGGAATGTCAGCAAACAGAACACTTTTAACAATTAGGACATCTTAAATACTTGTATTTCAGCCAGTTCAAAATGTGGACCGGTTTTTTTCGTTGTTGCGTGAGGGCTTCCATAGTTAAATAACCAGCGGGTCGCTGGAAGTTAAATTCCATGACGGCACCTGAAATCATATTTCCATCTTACTTATAATCAATAGGTTGCAAACATAATCAATTAAGGTTTTATTTTGTTTATTAAAAAAAAGTGTTATTTTTACTACAGTATTGTCTTGACCATTTTGTTGATCATTCAAAAACTACGGCCATATGTCAAAAAAGTTTTTTCACCTTATGCCTGCTAAAATAACTGCGATTCTTCTCATCGTGGTTTTATTTTCAGGATGCAGATCTGATAAGCAGAAACGCGGGTCTAACGAGATCACGCTGGATGAAACGGAACTAGAGGGGGATCTTCTTGAAGATATAAATTCTGCCAAGCAGATCTTTTATTCCCTTCCGTCGCCGCTTGAGACAGCCATGCTCATTAAAAGCGCAGGAGCCACTTACAATGAGGAATTGCTTAATCCGGTTGAGAACACATCCAGCTATACCACCAATCGCAGCATGGCGCTTAACCTTGGCATTTACACGACCGACCTGAGTTTTGCGAGCCTCTTTGACCAGACCCAGACATCCATAAAGTATATGAATGCGGCCAAGCAGATGGCAGACGGACTCGGAATACTGGATGCGATCGATAACAATACCATAGAACGCCTGGAAGAGAATGTCAATAACCGTGATGTGATCATGGATATTATTTCAGAGACCTTTATGAATTCCAGTTCCTTCCTGACCGAGAACGAAAGGCCGGCGCTTGCTTCCATCGTGCTGGTCGGAGGCTGGGTAGAGGGACTCTACATCGCCACTAACCTGGTCGGAGACGCACCGATCAAGGATAATAAGCTCGTGGAAAGGATCGTCGACCAGAAACTCTCCTTTGAGATTGTTATGAAACTTCTTGAGGATAACAAGGATAATTCGGATGTGGCAGGCCTGATATCCGATCTTAATGACCTCAAAACCTCCTTTGACAAGATTAAAATTACCCATACCAAGATACAGGTAGTCCCGGATGAAGAATCCAATGTCACGGTACTGAAATCTGAATCAACTACTAATATCACACCTGCCGTATTCAAGGAGTTGCAGGATAAGGTCAAAGTATTAAGAACAAACTTCGTTTCATAAAAATCACCGCTCTATGAAAAAGATATTTCAGTTCGCTGTTGCAGTTGCATTACTGACCCTGTTACCATTGGCCGTAAATGCACAGTGTAAAGGATTTGCCAAGAAACTCTGCAAGGTAGAGCTCTATCCATATACCCATGACGGGAATTATCATGCTGCAGTCCTGTCCACCGGAGAGGAAGCCGAATTATACAAGACCTTTTACTCCGACACGGAATACAGGATCACCATCTGCGGGGCAGACAACCTGCCTGACATAGAATTCAGGATCATCGATTCCGACCGCAATGTCCTGTACTCGAACAAGGATAAGCAGTATGCCAGGAGTTGGGATTTCAGGCTGGAAGCCAGCCAGCAATTGAAAATAGCCGTCAAGGTCCCGGCCGCAGAAGGAATGCCGGAGGAAGCTGACCAGGGATGCGTGGCCATCATGTTTGGTTTCAAGGAAAAGTAATCACCCAAAACCATATTCGTCAAAACCGGCAAGCCAGCCGGTTTTTTTTATTCCTGCCCGTTTCATCCCTGCCCGATTGAAATCCTTTAATCCTGCTGCATTGTCAGGATTTCACTGCAGCTTGGCTTTGAGGTATTTACCGGTATGGGAGTGTTCATCCCTTACCAGGTCTTCCGGAGTACCGGCAAAAATAAGGTTGCCCCCGGCTTCGCCTCCCCCGGGACCCAGATCGATGATCCAATCGGCTGATTTTATTATTTCCAGGTTATGTTCGATGATGACCAGGCTGTGGCCCTTTGCGATGAGCTCACGGAAGGCATCCAGGAGCTTTCGTATGTCATGGAAATGAAGTCCCGTCGTTGGCTCATCAAACAGGAATAGAAGATGCTTGCCGCTGCCTTCCTTCGACAGGAAGGAGGCAAGCTTTACCCGCTGGCTTTCCCCACCGCTCAGGGTGCTTGAGGACTGCCCGAGCTTAACGTATCCGAGTCCCACGTCAGCCAGAGGTTTCAGCCGCTCTACAATCCTTCTCCCGGTCGTCCCCCCGCCTGGCTGACCGAAGAATTCAATGGCTTCATCAACAGTAAGTTCCAGTATTTCGTATATGTTTTTCTCACGGTACCTGACCTCCAGGATATCGTCCTTGAACCGCTTTCCATGACAGCTGTCGCATACCAGGTAAACATCTGCCATGAACTGCATTTCAACCTTGATCATCCCTTCCCCCTGGCATTCCTCGCATCTTCCGCCGTCGATGTTGAATGAAAAATGGGAAGCTTTGAATCCCTGGATGACGGAGGCCTGCTGTTCCGAAAAAAGCTTGCGGATCTCATCGTATGCCTTCAGGTAGGTGACGGGATTGGAACGGGAGGATTTGCCGATGGGATTCTGGTCCACCATCTCAACCCCATCGAGCATCTGGAAATCTCCCTGCAGGAGGTCATGATTCCCCGGTTTGTCCCCGTGGGCCCCGAATCTCTTCAGGAGGGCCGGGCAGAGTATGTCCCTGACAAGTGAGGATTTCCCGGACCCGCTGACACCGGTGACCACCGTCATGGTGTTCAGCGGAAAGCGTACATTTATCCCCTTGAGATTGTTCTGCCTTGCCCCGAGGACTTCAATGTAATTATTCCATTTCCTTCGTTTACCTTTAATTTCAATCCTTTCCAGGCCAAGCAGGTACTTTGCCGTAAGGCTTCCGGATCCCGGATCAAGCTTTTTCACAGGTCCCTGGAAAATGACTTCCCCTCCCAGACGCCCCGCCATGGGTCCCATGTCGATGATCTGGTCCGATGCCCTGATGATCTCTTCGTCGTGCTCCACAACGATTACCGTATTGCCCAGGTTCTGGAGATTTTTCAGTACCCCGATGAGCATGTGGGTATCCTTGGGGTGAAGCCCGATGCTCGGCTCATCGAGGATGTAAAGCGAGCCGACCAGGCTGCTTCCCAGGGAGGTCGCCAGGTTGATCCGCTGCGATTCCCCTCCTGAGAGCGTTGAAGACAGGCGGTTCAGGGTCAGGTATCCGAGTCCCACCTGTACCAGGTAACCGATCCGGTTGCGCAGCTCCCGGACGATCCGTTCAGACACCTCTGATTCATGTTTGGACAGTCTGAGCGTATTAAAGAATTCAAGCAACTCGGATGCTGGCATCATTACAAGCTCCTGGATGGATTTCCGGTTTACCTTAACCCAGGATGCCTCTTTTTTCAGCCGGGTACCCATGCATTCCGGACATGTCGTCTTTCCCCTGTATCTGGAAAGCATCACCCGGTACTGGATCTTGTATTTTTTATCTTCAAGATGCCTGAAAAATGCATCGAGTCCCCTGAAATACCGGTTGCCCGTCCAGAGCAGTCTCCTCTGGTCGGGATCAAGCTGATAATAAGGCTTGTGGACCGGGAAATCGAATTTCGGTGCCTGCATGATCAGTTTTTCCTTCCACCTGCTCATCTTTTCCCCTTTCCAGCAGACGATCGTATCATCGTAGACCGAAAGGCTCTTGTTCGGGATGACAAGTTCCTCGTCAATCCCGATCACCCTGCCATAGCCTTCGCAGAGGGGACAGGCACCCAGGGGATTATTGAAGCTGAACATGTGTACATCGGGCTCCTCGAACCGGATCCCGTCGGCTTCAAATGAATCGGAGAATACACAGATTGTATCGTTGCCCTCCATGCGAACGGACAATTGGCACTTACCCTTCCCCAGGCTGAATGCAGTCTGAACGGAATCTGCATAACGGCTCAGTGAGTCCTCATCAAGCTGAACGCTGAACCGGTCGATCACGATCCGGATCAGGCTGCCCGGTTGCGGCAGGGATTCCTGCTTCAGCATGTCCTCTACCCTGGTGTAGCCTTCGGGGGACTGAACCCTGGTTATGCCCTGCTTTAACAGGAGTTTCAGATGATCCCCCACATTCCTTCCCTCATCGAAAACATACGGTGACAGGACAACAACCTCCTCACCACTGCCCATGTCATGGATAAAATTGACCACATCCGTGACCGAGTGCCTTTTAACGCGCTTGCCGCTGACCGGTGAATAGGTCTTCCCGATGCGGGCGTACAAAAGTTTCAGGTAATCGTATATTTCCGTTGAAGTACCGACGGTGGACCTGGGATTGCGGGTATTGACCTTCTGCTCTATGGCAATGGCTGGCGGGATGCCCGATATCATATCCACATCGGGCTTGTCAATCCTGCCGAGGAATTGCCTGGCATAAGCTGACAGGCTCTCAACATAGCGGCGTTGCCCCTCCGCATAAAGGGTGTCGAATGCCAGTGAAGACTTTCCCGAACCCGATAATCCGGTTACGACGATGAAATTATTGCGCGGGATGCGCAGGCTGACATTTTTGAGATTGTGAACCCGGGCGCCCTTGATTTCGATGTAATTTGCCTGTTTTGAGGAGTTGTCTGGCATGAAAATTGCAATATGAAAATTAGGTTGTTTAACATCTTTTAACTGAAATCAAAAGTAATATTTTTTGTAAAAAGAATATTTTTGCTTTATTTGCAGAATCAAACTCATTTTCAATAACTAACCATTATTCGGAGGACCGCCTATAGCTCAAGATCTACCCTGATAGAACCAAAGTAGGAGGTAGTTTTGAAATTACAGCATCTTTCAGATCAGGAACTGGTTAAAAGGTTTATCCAGGGTGATCAGCCGAGCATTGAAATCTTGATCAACAGACACAAGAACAAGGTTTTTACCTATATAATCCTCATTGTCAAAAACCAGCAGCTTGCAGAGGATATCTTCCAGGACACCTTTATCAAGGTAATCCGTTCCCTCAAGGATGGAAAATACAGGGACAACGGTAAATTCGTCTCGTGGGTGATCCGGATCGCGCATAATCTTACCATCGATCATTTCCGGAAGGAGAAGCAATTCAGTACCTTTTCCAACGAGGATTACGAGGCGGATATCTTCAATACCAGGAAACTTGCCGACGGTACCATCGAGGACATTCTTGTGGAGAACCAGATCGTCCACGAGGTTAAACTCCTGATCGAGGAGCTGCCCGAAGACCAGAAACAGGTGATCCTGTTGAGGCATTACGGGGGACTCAGTTTCAAGGAGATAGCCGAACAGACCGGCGTCAGCATCAATACTGCTTTGGGACGGATGAGGTATGCACTGATCAACCTCAGGAAACTGATCGAGCAGAAAAACCTGAGCCTTACGAAAATCTGATCAGATAAAATTATTTAATCTGAATTTCCCCCGCTTTTTTACAATAATTGCATTCATCATGCGTTAGGTAGTTATATTGTTTCACTAAAACTGCCTATGGTGAATGTTTCTACCCTGTTCTACGTACTGGAGAATCTGGAGGGTAAGAAAGATGAACTGATCGATCTCGAAGAAATCCTTGCGATGGAACAAAAAGTTCTGAAAAGGATATTTGAAATGATCGATCAGGCGGGAGTGGAAGTCGATCCCTCCCTCGTGGAAAATGTCCTCCAATCAACTTGTAACAAGTAGTTTAAACCTGACTTCCTGTTAAAGAATGCCCTCCCCTTTCGACGGAGGGTGTTTTTTTATGGTAAGGAAAGGAAGTTTACCAGCTGGCAGGCTATGATACCGGCCGTTTCGGTCCTGTATACAGCCTCCCCAAGGCTGACTTCCTCGAACTCCTGTGCAAGGGCCCTATCCACTTCCCATCTGGTAAAATCGCCTTCCGGCCCGATCATTACGAGCCAGGTAAGTTTCGCGGATCCAGGTTTCACGAGTTCCCGGTCCTCAGGTGCAGGTTTCGCGGATCCAGGTTTTGCAGGATCGGGACTCGCGTCAGCAGGTTTAGTGGGTTCAGCTCTCAGGCCTGCAAGCTTCGCAAGATGTTTTGAGGGACCGGTCCCGCAATGGGCAATGTATTTGAGATCTGCTTTTGCAGAATCCAGGAAAACCGGCAGGGGGACCATGGGATAGAGTGCCGGCAGGAGTGCACGTCCCGATTGTTTCATGGCCGCCAGAATTATTTTTTCAGAACGTTCCTGCCGGATATGGCTGCGTTCTGATCGCTCGCACAGTATGGGGGTTATTTCATCGACGCCGATTTCCGTGGCTTTTTCAAGGAACCATTCAAAACGGTCGGTACTCTTGGTCGGGGCAATGGCCAGATGCAGGTGGTAATTCCTCGCCAGGTGATCCCTGGTGGTCTCCAGGATGCGCACCCGGGTGCCTGCCGGATCCGGATCGAGGATGATACCGCTGTAAAGGTTCCCCATTCCGTCAACCAGTTCAAGGGGATCGCCGGCTGTCAGGCGGAGGACCCTGATGATGTGCCTGGATTCCTCTTCATCCAGCATGGCATCCCCTCCAATGAACCGTTTTGTATAGAAGACCGGCATTGCTGGCATTATTCTTCGACAGGGAGGGGATCCTCCTCGAACCTCCGGAGGAACATGGCCTTTTTCCGGGCGGTCGCAGTGATGAATATATAGGGGACCTGGTTCCTCGGGGTTTTCATCTTGCGTTCCTTGGTTTTCAGATCGCTGATGATGTAATTGAACTCCCGCTTGCTCGAAAGGCAGTGCATCACTCCCCTGGTGTACCCGAAATAATACCAGTTCCGGTCATCCAGCTCAATGTAAATGTCCAGCAGATCACCGCTCCTTTTCTTCTGAAGTTCCAGGATCCCGTTGACCTTTTTATTGACCGGTCTCCCGTTAATGCTCCCAAGGGACAGTTTGCCTTCCGACAGGTAGGACTGGGTCAGCTGGTTCCACTTAAAATGTATCTGCGAAAAGAACAGGGATTTATCCAGTTCCGGTATGTCACTCTGGTATTCCCCGTACAGGCCCATTTCTGCCTGAAGCCTCTCCGCCCGGTCCTTCCCCACCATTTCCGAAAGCATCTTCATATAGCCGGGGGATGACAGGTCCACCGCTTCCAGGTTCGGGAAGCTGTCGATCTCGTTTGCCATGACCTCGAAAGCATCATCGGACATATAGAAATCCAGGACGAGCGCTATGTCGAGTTCCGCTTCACTGGTTTCCAGATTATAACGAATGTTGCCTGCCGATGAAGTCCGGACCTGTCCCAGGACCAGTCCCGTCCGGATCTTCCCTTCCCCGTACTCCATGCAATCGTTCGTCGAAAGGCTCAGGTAATTGCCCGGGAGATCCTGCTGGTCAAGCTTTTCGCGTGAAGCAATCCGGTATTCAGCCGTTGCCTCGTCATAATGCAGGTATCCCTCCGCCGTTATGATGGGCCTGTCCCCCGGAAGCTTTTTCCGCCCGTTAAAGGTGGGATAGATATGCGCCGAATCCTGGGCAATGAAGATGGCTGAATAAATGTAATTCATGTTTATGTCCATCGGTTGTTCGGGGACCGGAATGTAGATGTTCCCGGGATCGATAATGGATTTGAATCTCAGGTAATTGTTTTCGTTGAAACTGCACTCGTAAAGGATCCTGGTCCCTCCGTCAAACGTCAGGAAACGCTCGGGGGCATGCAGTTCGACCCTGCCCTGGTATGCGAACCGGGGACTGAGTGTGAAATCCTGGCTTTCCGCGATCATCCCCTCGGCAACCGTGTTCATGGAATCATCCACGCTGATCCTGTGAAAATGGATCTGCTGTAGTTCCCCCGTCGCGTTCACGAAATCGTAATACGCAGCACCCGAGTACCTGTTTTTCCCGAGGACCTTAACCGTGGCGTTGTAGAATTCGTGCAGGCGGGTTTTGCGGTTAGCCACAATGCCGGCACCGACGAACTCCTTCATCTCCCCGTTCGGGTTGATGGTCACTTCTCCGTCTCCGGGATAAATATAGGCATCGGCAACCCGTATAAAGGTGACATGGGACCCTCGCAGGATGTTCCTCTGGTAATCGTAGACCGCACGGTTTGAGACGAAGCTCAGGGAATCCTGGTTAGGATCGGTGGAAATGTACCGGGGACCGACCATGACATCCTCCCCGTCAGCCATGGTGACGATTTCGGGGATCGTATCGGTTACCGATGCCGATCCCATGGAAAGCAGGGCCTCATCCATGTCCCAGCGGAAAAGGTCCAGGCGGCTTACGTATCTGTTTTCCGGGAATTCAACCAGGAAAAATTCCTCATTGGCCTGGAAGATCCCCGACCGGTCTTCAAAGTCCACATGCGCCCGGACATTGTCCGTTTTAAGCGTAAATCCGTCCGTATTGACCGATTTCAGGCGGAAGTTCGCCGTATCGGAGTCAAACACATGGGCCGTATAGGTAAAATAGTCCGACTCCAGGACCGAATTGGTGAGGTCCATCCTTCCTTCACCCGACAGCCCTGCAGGGGTCAGTAGGAGGGAACCGCTCAGCAGGGTCGAATCATTCAATATGGTAAAAGGCTTTTCTCCCCTGTCGATCAGCATGGTATCCCGGTAGGGGAACCAGAGGATATCATTACCTGCAGAACTTGCCAGGGGATACTGCACCTTAGTCACCTTCTGAGCGATATCAAACTTGCTTGCGTTGGTCATCAGGGAGTCCGGGTGAAAGACAATATCATCGGCGCTTGATCTGGACGTCAGGTAGGTAAAATACCCGGTACCCCTCAAGCCGGCGTTA
This sequence comes from uncultured Bacteroides sp., assembly GCA_964431315.1. GTDB lineage: Bacteria > Bacteroidota > Bacteroidia > Bacteroidales > SM23-62 > SM23-62. Next base: position 24,729 of record CAYSJH010000019.1, read on the forward strand.
CTCAGGTTGATGATGTTATTATAATGTCCCTTCCCCCCGTACAGTTCAAAGCCTTCTGTGCCGGTCCGGTATACAAACCCCAGGGAATTATCGGGCTGTACGTAGATGTTCTGTTCAAAATCCGGGAAGATCCCTGCGGAATGAAGTTTCCCCTGAAGGTTCAGTCCATCCTTGCTGAAATTGTCCAGGCTGTCAAAGATAAAGGGATACACCTCGTAATAAAAATTATCCCTGGTGTAAACGCCATTCTGAATGTCTGCTGCGTCGTAATAGATAAAGGAGTTTTCGGTACTGCGGAAAAGCGGATAGCTGGGCATGTCCCTTCTCCCCGATTTATTCTCGGGGTAATCGATGAGCAGTTCGCCGGACATGTCCTGAAGAATGCTCTGGACATGGATTAGAAAAGTCCGGCCGTACGGATCCACTTCATCCCCCTGTACCTGCAGGCTCAGGGAATCAATATCGGTCAGGTTGATACGGAATTTATCGTAATTGAACAGGAAGTTCTTGCCGTAAAAGGTGAACAGGCCCGCATTGATTACCCCGTTAAACACAAAATCCCGGTTCCTTTTCATCGTAATGGATTGGTTCTCAGGGAAGATGTAAACCGCCTGGGCATTGCTCAGGCGGAAGGATTTCAAACCGTTGATATGCAGGTCGTTATTGGTCAGATCCAGGCTTGCGTTTTCCAGCGGGGAGGTGGTTTCCGAATGCAGGTCGATCACATCGTAGTCAATCGCGTTCACGCTTGCATAGATCCAGTCATACAGTTTCTGCCTGAGGGTGATCAGTTCGCGGTCAAAATCGTAGTTGATGAAACCGCGGACTGCCAGCCGTATGAGGATCTGCTGCATCTGCTCGTAGCGGATCCTGGCATACCGGGCAAAGTCGTCGGCCCGGAAGGTGATGTCGAACACTTTTTCCGAATACCTTCTGAGCGTAATGAGTATATTTTCTTCATCGATCCCCTGGATCCTGTAATAGGTTTGTTCATCGAAGAGATTGTCGGACTGGAAATTCGCCAGTCCCGTTGCGGATCCCTCTTTCATTTTAAACAGGATGAGATCCTCGTCAAGATACCACGAGAGCTCCTCGAAATTCATCTCGACCTTATGGTAGGAGTTGTGGTAGGGGCTCTCGGACTGGAAACTGCCTGTCCGGAAGAAGGAAATCCGGTTATCCCCGGCAATGTATTCCATGCCAGTGCTCGGGTGATAGATGGAGTCCTGTTCAATATAAAGGGAGAATTCCGTATTCATGCTTGTCAGCCTGGAAGGCTCGAAGTTGAAAGCCTCCGAACGGGCCACGATCACCAGTGTATCGCGGCGGAGAAACCTCATGAACGCCTTGCGGTCGACCGTTCCCGTGCCGACCATCCTGCCACCCTGCATGCTTATTCCTCCTGAAAAATCAACGTTCTTAAAGATATCGTCAATGGAATAATCCATCTTGAAGGAGAAGAATTTCGGGAAATTTGCCCGGGGTCCAGAAATGATGCGTTCTACCTTGTGTTCAAGACGACCGGGGACAGCAAAATCAAAATATTCCGAATTATGATACAGTACGGTATCGATCCTGAATTCCGACTGTCTCAGGTTAATCCTGTACCGGTCCAGTTCGGCGTAAACCTTTTCCGGGTCGTACCCTGACCGCGCCCAGTTTATCCTTCCCCCCTTGCCTGACCAGACGCGGCTTACGGGATTGTAAACCCCTCCCGTCTGCAGCACCATGATGCTGTCCCGAACCGCGAAGCAGGTCAGGTCGGTTCCATCAAGGAGGAGGCGCACGGAATCAGTATATTCCAGCCTGAATACACGGTTTGAACTTACCCAGCGGGTCGAATTGGTCTCACTCATTGTACCGGATTCAAGCAGATGAAGGGTAAACACCAGGTAGTCCTGCAGCTCCGGGAGGGAGACGTCCGGAGAGACTGAGAAATCGAGCATGGATTCGATCCAGTTGCGCTGGTTTTCGTACTGGTCCGGTGCTTCGCCGAATAAATAGAGGATCTGCAGGAATGTCATGAAATGCGGCAGGGGCCTTGCAAATTTTTCCAGCATCCGGTTGGAGATCAGTACGATCTCGGTTTTGGCCGTGTCGGGTATGCTGCCTTCCCCCCATTTCTGGAAGAGGGACTGGACCGCCCCGGGCATCGTTTCCTCCCCTGAAAACCCCATGAACGTTACGAGTTCTTCGGGGTATTTTTCAATATTGCTTGAAAATCGCCTGAAAATTTCCTGTGCCGGGGCATGGGAAACTGAAAGAAGAAAGCAGAGCAGGAGGAGGATACGCTGGTTCATTGCGGGATCTTTATAAGAGCATTCAGCTGCAAATTAATCACCTTTTATGTAAACTGCAACCGTCCACCGGTTCAGGTAGCTTTCCCCGGTCAGGGTCAGTCCGTGTTGAGTGGCAGTCCGGTTCAGGGTCTCCAGGTCATCCCTGAAAAAACCGCTCAGGATGGCAATTCCTCCGGATACCAGCCGTGCACTCAGATTTCCCATTTCGGCAATCAGGACGTTCAGGTTAATGTTCCCCAGTATGGCATGGAAGGCATACTCATCCAGGGATACGAGTTCCCCCTGAAGGGTCCTGATGTGCCGGCAGCCGTTCAGTTCAAGGTTTTCAAGGGAATTCCTGAAGGCCCAGGGATTGTTGTCGAGCGCAACGACATCCGTGGCCCCCATCTTTTCGGCCAGGATGGCCAGCACCGCGGTCCCGCTCCCGAAATCAAGCACCTTCCGCCCGGTCCATTCCCGCTCGAGGATGGATTCGATCATCAGGCGGGTCGTCTCATGGTGGGCGGTCCCGAATGACATTTCAGGGAAAATCACAAGGTCGTAGGCCATATCCGCCCGTGGAGGATGGATAGGGGCCCTCACCATGCACTTCCCGGAAATCTCCACGGGTGAATAATCCTTTTCCCAGAGTGCATTCCAGTTGGTTTCCGGGATGGCAGTTATTGTGACCGACCGGATCAGTTCCCTCAGCTCGTTCCGGTCAAGGAAAAATTCAAACGAGTCCGGGTCGTATGCACCGGTCCTGATGTAGGCCAGGATCCTTCCCTCTTCTTCCCTGAATCCCTCGAAGCCGAAATCAGCGAGCAGGGCCATTACCAGGTCCGGCTCAAATTCTCGCCGGCCGTCCAGTTCAATATCCAGTTCAAGATACTCTGCCAAGGTTTTCAGAAGGACTGTACGATGGCTATAAAATCCTCCGCATTGAGAGAAGCCCCTCCAATCAGTCCCCCGTCCACATCAGGATTGGTAAAAAGTTCCCGGGCATTGCCCGGTTTGCAGCTTCCTCCGTACAGGATCGTCATATTTTCCGCAGGCCCATCGCCGTATTTTTCCCTTATGAGTCCCCTGATGAAGGCATGCATTTCCTGGGCCTGGGCGGGACTGGCATTCACGCCCGTCCCGATGGCCCAGACCGGTTCGTAGGCAATGATCAGACGGCCGATCTCTGCATCCTTCAGCTGGAACAGGGCGGTTTCGACCTGCTTCCTGACCACCCCGAAATGATTGCCTGCCTCCCGCTCGGAGAGGACTTCCCCGCAACAGAATATGGGAATGAGGTCCTGTTCCAGGGCCAGTATAATCTTACGGTAAAGAAGGCTGTCCTCTTCACCGAAATAGTGCCTTCTCTCCGAATGGCCGATGATCACATAACGGGCACCAGCCGATCGGATCATTTCGGCAGAGACCTCACCGGTATAGGCCCCTCCCGGTTCGGATGCACAGTTCTGGGCGCTGATGCCTATGGAGCTCACTCTCCTGGCCGCATCGGCAAGGTGTATGAAAGGGGGGGCGATGATCACCTCCACTTCCGTTGGATGCTTCTCAAAATAATTGTTCACCTCCGTGGCCAGTTCAATTCCTTCCTGCAGGGTTTTATTCATTTTCCAGTTCCCTGCAACGATCAGTTTTCTCATGTTCTTGATTATTATATGGGTTACGTTAAACTTATGTCAGGCAAATCGTATCCTCGGATCCAGGATTGCGTAGACCATGTCCACCAGGATATTGATGATTACAAAAATAAGGGAGATCAGGATCACGGAGCCCAGGACAAGGGGAAAATCATAATTATCCAGGGCATTCACGATGATGTAGCCCAGGCCCTTCCACCCGAAAATATATTCAACGAAAATAACCCCTGCCATCAGGGAGGCAAACCATCCGCTGACTGCCGTGATCAGGGGATTCATCGAATTCTTCAGGGCGTGTTTCCGGATGATCCGCCAGAAGGAAAGGCCTTTCGCCCGGGCCGTACGGATGTAATCCTGGGAAAGGACCTCGAGCATGGAATTCCGGGCAAGCTGCATCACGACCGAAAGAGGCCTGATGCCAAGTGTCAGGACCGGCAGGATAAGGTTTTTGAGGCTTATGTGGGTTCCCCGGCCGAAGGCATCGACCTCCAGCAGGTTACCGGTCAGGTTCAGTCCCGTTAAATCCTGAAGCTTGTAAGCAAAAAGCCAGCCGATCAGGATGGCTGCAAAGAATGAAGGCAGGGACATCCCGAGTGAGGAAAACAGCAGGATCAGGCGGTCGTACAGACGGTCCTTCCCCAGGGCTGCCAGGATTCCGGCGGCGGTGCCCAGGAGAAAGGCCAGGAACATCGCACAGAAGGCAAGGACAAAGGTGTTCGGGATGGCCTGAAGCAGGATCCGGCCGACTCTTTCCCGGCTCTGGAAGGACCTTCCCAGGTAAGGTGATTTTAGGACCAGCGCACGGTGCGGGGAAAACCTGAACAGAACCCTGGCGTCGCCGTATTTGTCACGGTCGAGAAAGATAAAACTGTTTTCGTTCTCCGGATCGTACAGGGAAAGCGGCGACAGGTCGTTCAGGTAGGACAGGTACCGTACGTACCCGGGCCTGTCGAGTCCAAGTTCCGTCCGGATGTTCTGCAGGGTTGATTCATCCGCCCTCTGGCCGGCCATCATCCTGGCCGGATCTCCCGGCAGGACATGGAAGAGCAGGAACACCACAGTGATCACACCCCATGCTACGAGGATCCCGTAAAGGCATTTTTTAAGCAGATAGACAGCCACGCTATCGACCGGGTTTTTTGGAATAGCTCGTAAATAATAGAATAACTGCAAGAATCAGGAACAGGCCGGTAAAAATTGCCAGTCCCCTTCCTTCAATCCCCTTCCTGTACTGCGTCATGATAAAGGGCAGGGGTCCGGCCTTTAATGCTTCCGGCGAAGGCAGATCATGGTAGTGCCATTTCCCGAGAATGGTTCCCTCTTTCAGCAGGAGGAGTCCCGGGTTGGACCGTATGATGGTTTTAAGGGCGATCTCATCCGTGGTATAGATCCCGAAACCAAGGCCCAGGTCTTCCCTGACCTTTTCAATCTCATCTTCGGGGGAGGAAGTCAGGCAGTAAAAGGAATGTCCGCTGGCCAGGCACCAGGTAGCGAGTGCATCCGCGAGCACCAGCGCTTCCCGGTCGGCTTTGTCAAAATGCGGGCTTACCAGCAGGAAACTGTAACCGGGGTCAGCAAGGATATTATTGACATGATCGTAGCCGAATTCATCCACGACGGTGAAATCGTGGATGGGTGGTTCGTACCCCTTGCTGACAAGTTTGTTTTTGGTATCCACATATTTCCAGGTACTGTCCTGCCAGGGGAAATTCTCCTCGGTGAATTCCTTTACCTCGCCGTTCTTTTCATAATAAAGGAGGGTCTGGTATTCATCCAGGGGTTCACCTTCGGGAACGATCATCTTATCCCGAATGCGGGTCCCGATGCTGTACGGCCTGAAATCCTTCAGGGGCAGATGCCTGTAGGAATGGAATTCCAGTGCAAGGAACAATGCCGCGAACAACAGGAGTCCAGCCAGGGAAAGGTACCGGGGCGAAGGTTCCGCATGTTTGCGGCGAAAATAAAAGACCGTGAAAACGAAAGGCAGGAGAACCAGGTTTTTAAAAAATGTCTGCCAGTTGGTCATGACGATGGCATCTCCGAAGCAGCCACAGTCCGTAACGGGATTGGTCAGTGCCAGGACCAGGGTCAGCAGGGTAAAAAAGCCCATAAAGATCGTTACTGCCCAGGTCCCGGTCCTGAACCGGAATCCAAACAGCAGGGAGATCCCGATCAGGAATTCGGCGGCGGACATGAAAAAGGAAAGGACCAGGGCCAGCGGCTCCAGGAACCCGATGTCGAAAGCGTTGAAATAATCGGAAAATTTATAGGCCGATCCCAGCGGGTCCACCCCCTTCATAAAGCCGCTGAAGATGAATACCAGTCCCAGTACAACCCTTGAGACCACAAGCAATATTGAAATTGTTTTTTCTTTTTTCATGTGTCATTGAAACAGCAAAGTCATTATTTTCCTGAATATTTCTTCCGGGGGCAGCATTTCACCATGGGGATCCGCACAGTCCACGATCCGCAGGCCGGGATCGGAGGATGCCAGGCCAAGGTAAACCTGGCGGACCTTTTGCTGGAAATTCAGGTCCTGTTCGTGAATGTCGGGTTTGCCGTTCAGGTATTTCCGGTCCTCTCCTTCCCTTTCAGACCTCAGTTTGCGGGCCGTGAAATGGAACGGTACATCCAGAAAGATGTTGATATCCGGCCGGGGTATGCCGTGATAACGGTACTCGAAATCGAGGATCCAGTCCCTCAGTAAATCCCTCTCCCCTTCCGTTCCGAGTTTGGCGCACTGGAAGGCAATGTTGGAGATCACATAACGGTCGGCCACCACCGTTATCCCCTTATCGAGCCAACCGCGGATCATATCCCCGGCATCGTACCGGTCGCCCGCATAAATCAGCGCCACCAGGTATGGGTGAACGGACTCAAGGGGCCCCAGGTCCCCCCTCAGGAACCGGGCCACCAGTTCCCCGTAATACCCGACGCCGGTCCTCGGGAAATGCAGGTACTCGCATGCCGTGCCCCTTTCCTTCAGCTCCTTCAGCAAAAGGTTGATCTGGGTGGATTTTCCGGATCCATCCAGTCCCTCTATCACGATAAACCGCTTGCCGTCCCCTGACATCCCGCTCCTGATTTAATCATCAAATTGTTACATTTACATACAGGAATTAAATCCTGCAAATGGATTCTAAAGATACATTTTTTTCGAAAAAACAGTCCCTCTGCTGCAGGGGCCGGCTGGTGAATTTTGACCGTCCCCTGCTGATGGGTATCCTCAACATCACCCCGGATTCCTTTTATGCCGGCAGCAGGGTGACCGATCCCGGCAGAATACGTGAACATGCGGGGGAAATGATCAGGCAGGGGACCGATATCCTTGACGTCGGGGCTTATTCTTCCAGGCCCGGCGCGGGGGACATAAGTGAGACGGAAGAACTGCTCCGGCTCGAAAAAGCCCTCCCGGTCATCAGGGAAGCCTTTCCCGGCGTCCTGCTGTCGGTCGACACCTTCCGTTCGATGGTGGCGCGGAGGGCTGTCCTGGATTTCGGTGCAGACATCATCAACGACATTTCGGGGGGCGACATGGATGAGGATATGTTCCCGGCCATTGCAGGGCTGGGAGTGCCCTACATAGTGATGCACATGAAAGGCAGGCCTTCAAGCATGCAAAAAAATGCCGTATACGACGACGTTGTCAGGGAGATCATCCTTGATTTTTCAGGCAAACTCAACCGGCTCAACCGGCTGGGCGTAAAAGACATTATCCTCGATCCGGGATTCGGATTTGCCAAGACCGCGGACCACAATTTCCAGATCCTCAGTCAGCTGGAGGCATTCCATATCTTCAGCCAGCCCCTTATGGCAGGCCTCTCCCGTAAGAGCATGATTTACAGGACCCTGGATATCCTTCCCGACCAGGCCCTGAACGGTACAACCGTCCTGCATACCATCGCCCTGCTCAAGGGTGTCAGCATCCTGAGGGTGCATGACGTCGGACCGGCCATGGAGGCCATCCTGCTGGTCAGGAGAATGATGGAAACGGGGTCAGCCGGTCCTTAGTAGATCATCCGGTACCGGTATGGTTCCGGAGTCGTTGTGTGCAGGACTTAGTATCAGAAGACGGGTTTTTTCTTACTTTTGTTTAATGCTGCTGGAATTCATCAAAATCAGGGTCCTGGATGTCATTGATATCCTGCTGGTTGCCTACCTGATGTACCAGGTTTTCCTGCTCATCCGCGGAACGGTGGCCATGAATATTTTTATCGGCATCCTTTCCGTGTACCTGGTATGGATCATCGTCAAAGCCCTGGATATGATGTTGCTGGGGACTATCCTGGGACAGATCATCGGCGTGGGAGTGATCGCCCTGATCATTGTTTTCCAGCAGGAGGTAAGGCGTTTTTTGATTTACATCGGCAACCAGTATTTCAGCCGTAACCGCCTGACTCTTGAAAAAGTCATACCCATCAACCTTGCGCAGCAATCAAAGGTAAAGAACAAATCGGTGATCAAGGCAGTGATCAACATGTCAAAATCCAGGACGGGCGCCCTGATCGTAATCTCCAAGAAATCTGAACTGACGGTATACGCGGAAACCGGGGATATGCTGAACGCAGATACCACCAGCCGGCTGATCGAAAGCATATTCAACAAGCACAGTCCCCTTCACGACGGGGCGGTGATCATAACGGGGACCAAAATTATCGCCGCCCGTTGTGTGCTGCCGGTTTCCGAGATCCTGAACCTCCCGCCCAATTACGGGTTGAGGCACCGTGCAGCGCTGGGAATGACGGAAAATACGGATTCCATGGTCATCGTCGTTTCAGAGGAGACGGGAGAGATCTCGATCGCTGAGAACGGAAGGCTTCGGAATGATATTGATCCCAAGGACCTGATGTCAAAACTCGAACTGGATTTTGGCTGATCGCATTCGACCGCCGGCGGTCACCCGGGTTTCTTCTTTTCCCCCCTGCGAAAGGCAAGCCTTGACTCTTCACCCCTTATCAGCCTTTTAATGTTCTGCCGGTGTGTGGCCAGGACAAGGATGCTGATCAGCAGTGAGAAGCTGATCAGCTGGACCGGGCGTCCGGTCAGGAAATAGACCAGGACGGGAAGCGAGAGTCCCGCCAGGATGGACCCCAGGGAAACAAACCGGAAGGCAAGGAAAACGACCAGGAATACCGCCAGGCTAAGGGCAGCTGGAACGGGCATCAGGCCGATCAGGACACCAAATAGGGTGGCCACTGCCTTCCCTCCCCTGAATCCTGCAAAAACGGGGTAAATATGTCCCGCTGCCGCAGCGGTTCCGCAGAGAACCCTCTCCCACAGCAACAGGTCCGGGCTGGAAGTGATCGATGAATAAATAAAAGGAAGGAAGGTTGCAGCCAATCCTTTGCCGATATCAAGCAACAGCACCGGGAGTCCCGCTTTCCACCCGAGTACCCTCCAGGTGTTTGTGGCACCCGCATTGCCGCTGCCATGCTCCCTCACATCCGTATGGAAGAAACCCTTTCCGATCCAGACAGAGAAAGGCAGCGAACCCATCAGGTAGGCCGCTGCCGTGAACAAAATTCCTGTAACGATCAAGTCCCCGGCTGGCAGCATACCATCAGATTTGGGGACCAGCGGCAATCAGCGCCCGTGTCTCTTCTGAATCGGCGAATTGTGCAAAGTTGGCAATGAATTTCCTGGCAAGTTCCACGGCTGCCGCATCCCATTCGGCGGGATCGGACCAGATGTTCCTGGGATTCAGGATATCCTTGTTAATGCATGGTACGGTTCTGGGTATCTGCAGGTTAAATACCGGAAGAATCTCGTACTTGACATCATCGAGTTTATGGTCCAGTATGCAATGTATGATCCCCCTGGTGGAAGGAAGATCGATCCGCTGGCCTCCCTTTCCATATCCTCCGCCTACCCAGCCCGTATTGACCAGCCATCCGCTGGTACCGTATTTTTTCATTTTCTCGGTCAGCTCGTTGGCATAGATGATCGGATCGAGCAGCAGGAATGCTGCGCCGAAACAGGCTGAAAAAGAAGGTATCGGTTCGGTAATGCCCCTCTCTGTTCCCGCAACCTTTGCGGTGTACCCGCTGATGAAATGATATTTGACCTGGTCTTCGGTGAGCCGGGAAACGGGCGGCAGTATGCCAAATGCATCGGCCGTAAGAAAGATCACATGCCTTGCATGGTCCCCTTTGGATACCGGTTTTACGATATTCCGGATGTGATAGATCGGGTAAGAAACCCTGGTATTGGCGGTTTTGCTGCCATCATCCCAGTCCACCTTCCCGGTTTTCTCATCATAGATTACGTTCTCAAGCAGGGCGTCACGCTTGATGGCATGATAGATGTCCGGTTCCTTCTCGGGATCGAGCCTGATGGTTTTGGCATAGCAGCCTCCTTCAAAATTGAAAATGCCTTCGTCGTCCCAGCCTTGTTCATCATCCCCGATCAGCAATCTCTCGGGATCTGCAGAAAGGGTCGTTTTTCCGGTGCCCGAGAGTCCGAAGAAAATGGCCGTAACCCCGTCCTTTCCGACATTTGCCGAGGCGTGCATGGAGGCAATTCCCCTGAGGGGCAGGTAATAATTCATGATCGAAAAGATACCTTTCTTCATCTCTCCACCGTACCAGCTCCCCCCGATGCATGCCCTTTTTTTCTTGAGGTTAAAGACGGCGTATACCTCCGAGTTCATGCCGTGTTTCTGCCAGTTCTTATTGGTAGTCTTCGAGGCATTCAGCACGACAAAGTCCGGTTCGAATGTTTCGAGTTCCTCTTCCGTGGGCCGGATGAACATGTTCTTGACAAAATGGGCCTGCCATGCTACCTCGCAGATAAACCTGACCCTCAGCCTGCTGTCCTCGTTTGCCCCTGCAAATCCATCCTGAACATAAAGTTTCTTTCCCGACAATTGCCTGGCCGAATTCTCATACAGTTCTTTCCATATTTCCTCAGAAACGGGTTTGTTGTCGGAACTTTTCCTGTGTTCGTTCTTCCACCAGATGTTCTTTTCATTCTCATCTTCCCGGACGATGTATTTATCCTTGGGTGAACGGCCGGTAAATATCCCGGTATCCACTGTAACTGCACCCATGTCAGTCACAAATCCCCGCTCAAGTCCCTCCAGGGAGGGATCGGTTTCATGCCTGAACAGCTCGTCGTAGGAAAGATTGTGGTAGATCTCCTTCACATCGCTCATCCCGTAACGGGAAAGGTCCAATTTTTTCGATCTGGCCGCCATGGTTTTATTCTAAAAGGATTTGATTTGGTTCCGCAAATATAAAAAATTTGATCAGTATCAAAATCAGTTCAAAAAAAAGGCTGCCAGAACCTGACAGCCCCTGGATTATCATCAGAAAATGCCTATTGTTTATCCTTAATTGCAGCCTGTGCAGCGGCAATCCTTGCAATGGGCACCCGGTATGGTGAGCAGCTGACATAATTCATGCCGACGCGATGGCAGAATTCCACGGAGCTGGGTTCACCACCGTGCTCCCCGCAAATGCCCACTTTCAGGTCCGGGCGGGTGGAACGACCTTTTTTCGTACCCATTTCCACCAGCTGCCCGATCCCTTCCTGGTCGAGGACCTGGAACGGGTCGTATTTCAGGATGCCTTTGTTGATGTAGACGGGCAGGAACTTGCCGGAGTCGTCTCTCGAGTATCCGAAGCCCATCTGGGTCAGGTCGTTGGTCCCGAATGAGAAGAACTCTGCCCGCTCGGCAATTTTATCTGCAGTCAGGGCGGCCCTGGGGATCTCGATCATGGTCCCCACGAGATACTCGATCCGGTCCCCGCGCTCCTCAAAGACTTTTTCGGCGGTGTTGCGGATGATGTCCTCCTGGATCTTGAATTCCTGGTGGGTGCCGATCAGTGGGATCATGATCTCGGGCAGGGTCCTGATGCCTTTTTTCTTAAGGTTCAGGGCGGCTTCGATGATCGCCCTGGCCTGCATTTCAGAAATTTCCGGATAGGTGATTCCCAGGCGGCATCCCCTGTGTCCCAGCATGGGATTGAACTCGTGCAGTTCCTCGACCTTGGCCCTGATCTCTTCAACCGTGATTCCCATATCGCGTGCCATTTCCTGCTGGTTTTCTTCTTCATGGGGGACAAACTCGTGCAATGGCGGATCGAGCAGTCTTATCGTAACAGGAAGATCGTGCATGGCCTCAAAGATCCCTTCGAAATCCTCGCGCTGTATCGGCAGAAGCTTTTCAAGTGCTTTCCGGCGACCCTTTTCATCAGCAGCCAGGATCATTTCCCGCATGGCCGTGATCCGGTCGCCTTCGAAGAACATATGCTCGGTACGGCAGAGGCCGATCCCCCTGGCACCAAAATTCCGGGCAACTTTTGAATCCTTCGGTGTATCGGCATTGGTCCGGACGCTCATCCTGGTATGTTTGTCCGCCAGGTCCATCAGCTTGCCGAAATCCCCGCTCAGGCTCGGGTCCATCGTAGCGATCTTTCCCTCGTAAACCTCACCGGTGGAACCGTTCAGGGAGATCCAGTCCCCCTCCTTGAACACCTGCCCGTCGACGGTCATGGTGCGGGCCTTGTAATCAATCTTCAGTTTGCCGGCGCCCGAGACGCAGCATTTGCCCATCCCGCGTGCAACCACGGCGGCATGCGAGGTCATTCCCCCGCGGGCAGTCAGGATGCCTTTTGCCACGTTCATTCCCCTGAGGTCCTCCGGGGAGGTCTCCACGCGTACCAGAACGACCTGTTTGCCTGTCCCCACCCATTCCTCGGCTTCGTCGGCAAAAAAAACGATCTGGCCTGTGGCGGCACCGGGAGAAGCCGGCAGGCCTTTGGCAAGCACCCTGGCCTGCTGGATGGCTTCCATGTCGAAGACCGGGTGGAGCAGTTCATCCAGTTTATTGGGTTCAATGCGCAGCAGGGCGGTTTCTTCGTCGATCATGCCTTCTTCCAGCAGGTCGATGGCTATCTTGACCATGGATGCACCCGTGCGCTTCCCGTTTCGTGTCTGCAGCAGCCAGAGTTTCCCCTCCTGTATGGTGAACTCCAGGTCCTGCATGTCCCTGTAATGGGTTTCCAGTTTCCGCTGTGTATCAAAAAGTTCCCTGTATATTTCAGGCATCTGCTCTTCCAGTGAAGGATAATCTGCAAGCCTCTTTTCTTCGCTGACCTGTGCAAGGACTGCCCAGCGCTCCGATCCCTCTTTTGTGATCTGACGAGGTGTCCGGATTCCGGCAACCACATCCTCGCCCTGCGCATTGATCAGGTATTCACCGTTGAAAAGGTTCTCGCCGGTGGCGGCATCCCTTGTAAAGGCCACGCCCGTGCCGGAAGTGTCTCCCATATTGCCGAACACCATGGCCTGGACGTTTACCGCGGTCCCCCATTCTTCGGGGATGTTATTGAGTTTCCTGTAATAATCGGCCCGGGGATTGTTCCAGCTGTCGAAAACCGCTGCAACGGCTCCCCAGAGCTGTTCCCATGCATCGGTCGGGAAATCCTGGCCGGTCTGTTCCTTAACGGCTGATTTAAACCTGGAAACAAGTTCCTTCAGGTCATCCCTGGTAAGGTCCGTGTCGTTCTCAACGCCCTTTTCGGCCTTCACTTCATCGATGATCTCCTCGAAGGGATCTTGGGCCTCTTTTGATTCGGGTTTCAAACCCATAACAACGTCCCCGTACATCTGGATGAAACGGCGGTAGGAGTCCCATGCGAAACGGGGATTGCCGGTCTTCTTTGCCAGTCCCTCCACCACCTCATCATTCAGTCCCAGGTTAAGTATCGTATCCATCATCCCCGGCATCGATGCACGGGCACCCGAGCGGACGGAAACCAGGCAGGGATTCTCACTGTCCCCGAATTTCGATTTCATAAGACGTTCAACATTGACGATGGCCTTTTCGACCTCGTCCCTTATCAGTTCAATGACTTTTTCCTTTCCCAGCTGATTATACTCCGTACATACTTCGGTTGTGATCGTAAAGCCCGGAGGAACCGGAACCCCTATCAGGTTCATTTCTGCCAGGTTGGCCCCTTTGCCACCCAGAAGGTTCTTCATATCGGCCTTGCCTTCAGCCTGTTTATTCCCAAATGTGTAGACGCGTTTTACTTTGGACATTGTTATTCAGTTTTTTTTTTGAGTGTACAAATGTATCTAAAAAAACCTTAAATCAATTCTAAATTAGTTGAAAATAAGATCAATTTTCAGGGGCTTTCAGCGCCCCGAACGCGGATGGAATCGAAGGATGGCATCCCGCAGGTACTGCCGGTCGAGATGGGTATAGATCTCGGTGGTCAGGATGGATTCATGGCCCAGCATTTCCTGGACGGCACGGAGGTCTGCTCCGCCGTCTATCAGGTGTGTGGCAAAGGAATGGCGGAAGGTATGGGGACTGATGTTCTTTTTTACCCCGGCCGCTGCCGCCATGTCCTTTATGATCGTAAAGACCATGACCCGGCTGAGTTTGCTGCCCCTGCGGTTGAGAAACAGAACATCCTCGTGTCCCCTGGCAATCACCGGAAGCGAATTCCGGTCCGGCAGGTAATTCCGGATCTCCCGTATGGCGATCCTGCCGATGGGGACCAGGCGTTCCTTGTTCCCTTTCCCGGTGACCCTCAGGAAGCCCTGATCGAAATAGACGTGCGACAGGCGGAGATTCACCAGTTCGCTGACCCTCAGTCCGCAGCTGTAAAGTACTTCGAGCATGGCCCTGTTCCTTCTCCCCTCGGGCCTGGACAGGTCGAATGCGGCCAGTATGCGGTCGATCTCCTCTATGCTCAGTACTTCCGGCAACTTGCGGCCGATCCGGGGGACTTCCAGCAGGGTGGTGGGATCCGTATCGATCACATCTTCGAGCAGGAGGTATTTGAAAAAGGATTTGATGCCCGATACCAGCCTGGCCTGGGAACGGGGACTCAGTCCCAGTTCATTGACCCAGGCCAGGAATTCGGTCAGATGTCCCAGTTCAACGCCTGACGGTGGCAGATCGTAGCCCCGCAACCCGAGGAAGGCCGTAAATTTCCCCACATCCCTGGTATAGGCCTCGATGGAATTTGCCGAAAGCGATTTGCCGAGCTTCAGGAAGATCCCGAAATCCTTTATATGCTGTTCCCAGTTCATGCAGGCCATCTTTCGATGCAGAGGGTAAGGGCAACGCCCATCGCAGCGCCGGACAGAAGCAGGTTCCAGTCCCATCGCTTCATCCCGGCAAGATTAACAACCAGGTAAGAGAGCAGGAGGACGATCACGACAATCATGATCTGCCCGATCTCGAGTCCCAGGTTAAACGAAAACAACGGCAGCGCGAGTTTGCCCTCTATACCCAGGAGGCTTCGCAGGTAACCGGAAAAGCCCAGTCCATGGATAAGCCCGAAAAACAGGGCCGTCCCGTATTTAAAGCGGTGGGAGGCCGTGTCCAGGTTCTTTCCCCGCTGCAACACATTCCAGAGTCCCGTTATAAAAATCGTTACCGGTATCAGGAATTCAATCAGTTTCGTGGAGACCGGCACCAGTTTCAGGGTGGCCAGGGCCAGGGTCAGGGTATGTCCAAGGGTAAAAGCCGTAACAAGGATCAGGACCTTTTTCCACTGCTTCAGGCTGTATACCGCGCAAAGGGCCGTCAGAAAGAGTATATGGTCGTATGCGGCCAGGTCGGAAATATGATGGAACCCAAGTGAAAGATATAATCTGAATGTTGTCATGCTTCTGGTCAAGGATAACAAAAATATTGTAATTTTGCCATGTTCCCACGAATGAACCGGAGATTTATGTCATGAGAGCTGCGGGAATTGTGTTGCTGGTGCTTTGCACTTACTGGTATCATCCCATCCACGTATCCGTAACCAACATGGACCTTGATCCCGGCAGGGGGACGGTGGAACTGTCCGTAAAGATTTTTGCCGATGATTTCCAGGACCTGATCCTTCGTAAGTATTCGGTGCAGCTCAGGCTCACAGAACAGGAAGATCCGGGGGATAAGATCGATTCGGTTAACCGGTATATTGCCGGTGCCCTGCAGATGGAAATCAACGGTAAACCGGTGGAAAGTTTGCAGTTCCTGGAATCACGGCTGAATGAGGGGGCCATCTGGCTGTATTACAAATACGATTACGGTGGAAGGATAAACAGCCTGAAGATCAGGAACACGCTGATGCTTGAAAAATTCGATGATCAGACGAATCTCCTGATCATCGCTTACAACGATAAAGAAAATGGTTACAGGATGAACAATAAAACCACCGAATTAACATTAAATATTAAATAACAACCCGAAAGTAAACTGTACCCGGCCTCTTGAAACGGCTGATCAGCATATTGACCCTTTCACTGGTGTGTGTTTTATACGTCACCGGTACGCATAACCGGGCGGGTGAGATAACACTCACCCAGATCGGCGATTTCACTTACCAGATCCTGATCCAGACCTTTACCTATTCCAGGTCGGCGGCGGACCGTGACGCACTGGAAGTCCAGTGGGGTGATGGCAGCACATCCATTGCAGCCCGTTTCAGCAAGGTATCCCTGCCGAATTTTTATTTCCATAACAAGTACACTACGGTTCATACCTTTCCCGGACCGGGGACCTACACGATCGTGGTGCAGGACCCGAACCGGAATTTCGGGGTGCTTAACATCCCCAATTCGGTCAACGTGATCTTCTCGGTAAAAACCACCATAGCCATCAACCCGGGGATCGGGCTGAACAATACCCCGGTTTTACTCAATCCGCCGGTGGACAAGGCGGCAGTCGGGCAGATATTCGTACACAACCCCGCCGCATATGATCCCGACGGCGACAGCATTTCCTACAGGCTTACGGTCTGCACAGAGGAAAACGGGCAACCCATCAAGGATTATTCACTGCCCCTTGCCAGCGACAGCCTTTACATCGATCACGTTACGGGCGACCTGGTCTGGAACACACCTGTTGATACCGGGATCTACAACATCGCGATCGAAATCGAGGAATGGAGGCGCAAGGTCAAGATAGGCAGCATTGCGCGCGACATGCAGATAGAGGTACACGCTACCAAAAACCGCCCCCCTAACATCATGCCCTTGCGGGATTTCTGCGTGGAGGCAGGGGACCTGATCGAATACGACATTGTCGCCACCGACCCGGATTCCGACAGGGTGAACCTTACGGCCCGGGGTGGCCCCTTCCTGTTCGATGAAAATCCCGCCGTCATTGACACCCTGCTCACCGGCAGGGGTTACGCCGTCTCCAGGTTCACCTGGCATACGGCCTGCAGCCATATCAGGAACCAGCCGTATAACATCGTCATCAAGGCAGAGGACAACCATACCGGACTTCAACTGGTGGACATCAGCAATTTCCACGTTAAGGTGATCGGTCCCCCCCCAAAAAATCCCGTCACCATGGCTACCGCCAACTCCATCATCCTTGAATGGGAGGCCCCGGAATGCCAGAACATCGAAGGGTACGAGATCTGGCGCAGGGAAGGCCGGACGGGCTATGTGCCGGATTCCTGCACAAATGGCCTTCCGGGTCAGACAGGGTATGCAATGATCGGCTATGCAGAAGGCAGGGACAGCACCTCATTCCTGGATGACAATAACGGGGAAGGCCTTGAACAGGGAACGGAATACTGTTATATGGTCATCGGGGTTTACAGCGGGGGGACCCTGGGATTCCCTTCTGCCGAAGTCTGCGATGTGCTCATACCGGGTACTCCGGCCGTAATTCAGGCCAGCGTCGAACATGCAGATCCTGCAGGCAGTATATTCCTTTCGTGGGCAAAACCGAGAGAGCTGGATACCATTCCCGCAAACGGACCCTATGAATACATTCTTTACCGCTCGGACCTGGATGCCTATGGCAAAAACCTGCAGCAGATCCATTCCTTTACCACCTCTGACCTGAATGATACCACGTACCTTGACAGTCCCCTTAACACCCTTGTCTATCCCTACTCCTACCGGATCGAATTATACAACGACGAGCCCGGGAACCGTTTCCTGATCGGTAGGCAGGAAGTGGTTTCTTCAACCTGGCTGGAGATTCTCGGTACGGATAATGCCAATGTGATCCGTGTCCGGAAAAACACACCCTGGGTGAACAACGAATTCATCGTGTACAGGCAGGATCCCCTGAGCCTGGAATTCGATTCGATCGGATATTCGACTTCGGGCACTTATGTCGACGGAGGATTGCAGAACGGGGTGAAAGTCTGTTACCAGGTCAGGACCATTGGCTGGAGAACTGTCAACGATATCGACTTTACTTCTGTCAACCTCACACATATAGGCTGCGGAACCCCCATTGATACCGTCCCTCCCTGTCCCCCTTCCCTCGAAGTCGAATCTTTCTGCGACAGCAATTACAATTTCCTGGTGTGGACCAATCCAAATCATACCTGTTCCGATGATGCCGTGAAATACAATATTTATTATGCCCCCCGGCTGAACATGGCACTGCAGCTGACCGACAGCACGCTGTCACCCACTGATACGACCTATTATCACCTGCTGCCGGTAAGCCTGGCAGGTTGTTATGCAGTAACTGCGATCGACACATTTAACAATGAAAGTGCGTTCTCGGTGATGGTCTGCGTGGACAACTGCATCGATTACAAGCTGCCGAATGTCTTCACACCCAACGGAGACGGGATCAATGATTATTTCAGGCCCAGCAATTATTCCTTCGTGGAGCGGGTCGACATGAAAATATACAATCGCTGGGGTACCCTGGTGTATAAAACGGAGGACCCCGACATTAACTGGGACGGCAAGCGGATGAACACCAATCAGCTCGTATCGCCCGGTGTATACTATTACGTATGCGATGTATATGAGAACCGCCTGACGGGACTGGAGGTCAGGAATGTAGTCGGGTTTATTTACGTATTTACGGAAAGGGATGCCATCAATGCGGGTGAAAAATAGGATCACGGGAGCCTCCTTCAGGCGCATCTGTCTCCTGCTGTCCCTTGTACTGGCCGGTTTTCGCACCGGGGCCCAGGTTCAGGAGACTTACCTGGAGGGAATTGCCCTGGCGGACCGCACAGCCTACCGGGAGGCCCGGGAACATTTTGAAGAGGCGCTCCGCTATGACAGGGAGAACCCGGAATACCTGCTGAAGCTTGCCGAGGTCTGCCGTCAGGCAGGAGACCGGGAAGCGGCATTGGGCTATCTGCGGCAGCTTGAGGCGGTTGACCCCGGGCGGGGAAGCTACATGCTTGCAGGCATCTATGCCACCGAAGGCAATGCGGCGGAAGCCGTGAGGCAGCTCGAGGTCCACCTCCGCTCGCCCTACAGGCTGCCATCTGACGTCATCCTGCTCGATCCCACATTTGCCGGTATAGAGGGCAGTCCCCCCTGGAAAAAACTCTGGTCGGTGGAATGGTATACGGCGGATGAAGAGCTTTTACAGGAGATCCGGTATCTGACCGGTTCGGGTGATTACCTCCAGGCCCTCGAGATCATTGACAGGGAGCTCGGGGAAAATCCCGCATGGGATGCCCTTCATGCCGCCCGCGGCAGGGTACTGCTGAAAATGGGACAGTTCCAGGGAGCCGTCCAGTCTTATACGCGGGCGATCCAGATAAATCCGGCAAATCCGTCTTTTTTCCATGAAAGGGCGGAAGCCTGGATCGGCCAGGGAAAATACGATAAGGCCATACCGGACTTGGAAAAGGCCAGCAGGATGGAGCCCGGGAAGCTGGAACTGCTCCTGGAGATAGGAAAAGCTTACCATAAATCCGGCCTTTTCGATAAAGCTGCCGGTTACCTGGAACGCTTTGCAGCCTATTACCCGGATGATCCCGATGCCCGGTTTGAACTGGGAACCTTGCGCTATGATGCCGGTGATTACCTTGCCGCGCTCCAGCAATTCAATGCCTGTCTGCAGCTTGACGGGAACGATCCCCGGTTTTATGCGGCCCGGGGAAAGACTTACCTGGAAACCCGGACCTACCGTTATGCGCTGAATGATTTCGGGATGGCCCTTGACCTTGATGCGGGTGATCCGGAAACCTGGTACCTGAAGGGCCAGGCACGGTGGTACATGAATGACCGGGTGGGGGCAGTGGGGGACTGGCAGCATGCGGCCAGGCTCGGATCACGTGAAGCCGCTGAAAAACTTGTGGAGCATGCCGCGGGAGAATAAACCCGGAAAGGCCAGGCTGGATAACCGGATCCTCATGGATCTGTGGTCGGAGGATGAGAAGACCACACTGAAGGCAATCCGGGAGCTCCGCTCGAAGGGCAGCATCCATTACATCCCCGAGCTGCTGAAGCTGCTGAACAAGACCACCAGCGAAACGGTTGAAAAGGAACTTGTCCGCTTCCTCTCCGATGTAAAGGATACGGCAGCCATCCCCTTTATCCTCGATGGTTTAAGGGATCGCGATCTTGCCGGGGCCAGGGGGAATATCGTTTCCGCATGCTGGCAGAGCGGGCTGGATTTCAGCCGGGACGTGGAACTTTTCATACAGCTCTTCCTTGAAGGCGATTACCATACTGCGCTTGAATCCTTCACGGTTATTGAAGAGTCCGTGATAAACATGAGCGGGGAAAAGATTGAACATGCCCGGGACCTTCTCATGAGGGAACTGGACAGGGTGAATGAGGAAAAGGGGGCCCTCGCCCGGGAACTGATCAAATTACTGCAGGTGTGAACCTGGGGAAGGCTGACTCCATGGTGGGATACTGATGGCTCAGTGACGGCTGGAAAAGTATTTCATAAACTGGCTTCTTTCATAAACCTGCGGATCCGGAATATTGGCGTAGTTCATTTTCCCCCTGAAGTCCCCTATACTGCCAAAATTCTTTTCCTTCATCCACTTGCTGAGTTCCCCGAGCATAGCGGTAATATGGGACGGACCCTGTTTGTAGATGGCGGAGCATACCTGCACTGCCTTTGCCCCGGCGAGCAGCTGCTTGATCAGGGCCTTCCCGTCGTGCACCCCGGTTGAAGCGGCAATGTCAACCTGCTCAATGATGGAGGATACGATGGCCACCCAGCGCAGCGAGTACCGGAGATCGGTCGGCGAGCTGAATACTTCGGATGTCGTCATTTTCAGCTCATTGATGTTGATATCGGGACTGTAAAAGCGGTTGAACAGCACAACCCCGTTTATGCCCCTGTGATAGAGCAGGTCAACCAGGTTGATCAGGTTGGTGAAATTCTGGCCCAGTTTCATGATTACAGGTATGCTGACCCTGCTCCTGACTTTCTCGGCGATGTCAAGGTAAAGCTTCTCATAGTTCAGGGATCCGGCGTTCCTGTCTGCCGGCAGAAAATACACATTAAGCTCCAGCGCGTATGCACCCGCTTCTTCGATTTTTAAGGCAAAATCGTACCATTCCGAATCGGATATGCAGTTAATGCTTGCCATTACCGGTATGCCTGTGGCGGAGACGGCCCCTTCAATCAGGTCGAGATAGGCATCAAGGCTGTTGGTCCTGGTATAATGCCGGATGTAGTCATCCGCCTCGGGGTAATCGCTCTGCCGCGACAGGTTTCCCGCCTCATGCAGGATCTGTTCCTCGAAAAGGGATTTCAGCACCACCGCACCGGCACCGGCTTCTTCAAGTTTCCTGATCTTTTCCACTGAATCCGTCAGTCCGCTGCTGCTGACGATGACCGGATTGCGCAATTTCAGTCCCACGAAGTCTGTACTAAGGTCTGCCATATGAAAAAGCTTTAATCATTTCTTGGTCCAAATATAAGGGTTCCGATCCGGATCATCGTGCTCCCCTCCTCGATTGCCAGGTGATAATCCCCCGTCATTCCCATGGATATCTCCCGGAAGTCCGGGGAAGAAGTAAAATACTTTTCCTTCAGATCCCGGAAGATCCCCCGGAGGTAGCGGAATTCCGATCGTACGCGGTCCATGTCAGGGGTGTAGGTGGCCATGCCCATGACTCCGCGGATACAGACATTGGGAAGGGAACTTAAGACCCCGGAACCGGCCAGTTCCATGGCCTCCTCCGCGTTAAAACCGAATTTGGTGTCTTCCAGGGCGATATGGATCTGCAGGAGACAGGAGATGACCCGGTTGACCATGAGGGCTTCCTTGTCGATGGTTTGCAGGAGTTTCAGGCTGTCTACGCTCTGGATCATGTCGACGAACCCGGCCAGGTATCTGACCTTGTTGGTCTGCAGGTGTCCCACCATATGCCAGCGGATATCCGGGGGAAGCAGGGGCTGTTTCACGGTCATTTCCTGAACCCGGTTCTCACCGAAGATCCGCTGTCCCGCCTCATAGGCCATGCGTATCTCCTCAACGGATTTGCGCTTGGAGACGACAACGATGCTGACGAGCCCGGGCACGGTTGACTTTAACTTCCGGAGGTTTTCTGCTATGTCCATACCATCCGGGTTCAGTCCCCCAGTTTATGAAGAATGAGCCCGCTTCGAAGCTTGGGCTCGAACCATGTGGTTTTGGGAGGCATGATGTTATCGGTATCCGCTATTTCCATGAGCTGTTCCATGCTGACCGGATACAGGGCAAAGGCTGCTTTCATCTCCCCTGAATCCACTCTTCTTTCCAGTTCTTCCAGTCCCCTAATCCCCCCGACAAAATCGATCCTTTTCGATTTCCTCAGATCGGTAATGTTGAGCAGGGGGGTCAGGACCTGCCCGGAAAGAATGGTGACATCCAGCTGGCCGATCGGATCATGATCATTGTAGGTCCCCTTCCGTGCCTTCAGGGAATACCAGTTGCCGGAAAGGTACATGCCGAATTCATGGTGCCGGGTGGGTTTGAAGATTTTCCTGCCTTCCTTCCTGACTATGAAGGGGGCATCAAGTTTTTCAAGGAATTCCTCGTCGCTCAGCCCGTTCAGGTCCTTCACCACCCGGTTGTAATCAATGATGGTAAGCTGGTTCGCCGGGAAATGAACGGCCAGGAAAAAATTGTATTCCTCCTTCCCGTTATGATTCCGGTCGGCCTTGCGGCGTTCCTCTCCGACTCCTGCGGCGGCAGCCGTCCGGTGATGGCCGTCTGCCACATAGGTAAACGGGACATCAGTGGCAAAGAGGGTTTCGAGCCTCCCGATCTCTTCCCTGTCGCTGATCACCCAGAGGCGGTGCCCGATGCCATCGGAGGCAACGAAGTCATATTCGGGTTCTGCCCGGATGATCCCCCCGACGATCTCGTCAATCTCCTTGTGCGGGGGATAGGCGAAAAAAACCGGTTCGGCGTTGAAATTGGAAACCCTTATGTGCCGTTTGCGGTCCTCCTCCTTATCCGGCCGTGTAAGTTCGTGCCGCCTGATCACATTATTCATGTAATCGAGAATGCTTGCACAACCGACAAGCCCGTATTGCGTCCTGCCGTTCATGGTCTGTGCATAAACATAGAGGCAGGGATTTTTGTCCTGGTACAGGATCCCGTCCGCGATCATCTTTTCAAGGTTTTCCTTTCCCTTCCGGTATACACTGTCCGAGTGAGGGTCGGTTCCCGGCGGAAGATCCACCTCCGGTTTGACAACATGGAGGAAGGACAGGGGGTTCCCTTCCACCTCGGAACGCGCTTCCTCCGAGTCAAGTACATCATAAGGCCGGGAGGCGATCTTCGCTGCGAACTCTTTCCCGGGTCTGAATCCCTTGAATGATTTTAAGTTGGCCATCAGTTCACCTGGAATGTGGTGTCTCCCTTTTTAAAAAATGCCACGATCTGTTCTGCGGCCGCGACACCGGCATTGACGTTTGCCTCTTCAGTCTGGGCTCCCATTTTCTTGGGGGTGAAAAAACACCTGTCAGGCCAGGAAGATTTTAGCTGGACCGCATTGTCCGGCGCAATGTCGGAAATGTACCGGAAATCCGGGCGCTCCTGCATAATACGGGCAAGTGCATCCTCGTCAATGATTTCCTTTCTGGCCGTATTAACCAGAACCGCTCCTTCTGGCATAAGCGAGAGCAGATCATGATTTATGGATTTCCGGGTCTCCTCATTGGCAGGGATATGAAGGGAGACGTACTGGCAGGAGCGATAGAGCTCATCGAGCCTGCCCAGCCGGATGACGCCATCCTCCTGGAAAACAATGTCGGCAAGGAAGGGATCGAAAGCATATACTTCCATGCCGAATCCCCGGGCTATCCGGGCAACGATCCTGCCAACGTAGCCAAATGCATGGACCCCCAGGGTTTTTTCCTTCAATTCGGTCCCCGAAGAACCGTCGAACTGGTTCCTTGCCATGTATACCATCATACCCAGTGCGAGTTCCGCAACGGCGTTGGAGTTCTGTCCCGGGGTATTCATCGCCACCACCTTCCGGCTGCTGGCCGCCTGCAGGTCGATGTTATCATACCCTGCCCCTGCCCTGACAACGATTTTAAGATTCGGCGCGGCCCCGATCACATCGGCATCAACAATGTCGCTTCTGACAATGAGTGCTCCTGCATTGGAAACTGCCTTATGAAGGTCTGCCTGGTCACTGTATTTTTCAAGCAGGGCGAACTCGTACCCTGCATTTTCTATGATCTTCCTGATCTTTTTAACCGCTTCCGGAGCAAAAGGTTTGGCCGTGGCGCATAATACTTTTGGCATATCTAAATGTGTTTATCAGTTTTTCCTTTCAAATTCCTTCATGGCATCGACCAGTGCCTGCACGCTCTCCTTTGGCAGGGCATTATAGGTCGAAGCCCGGAACCCTCCGACCGAGCGGTGGCCCTTGATCCCGACCATTCCGCGTGCACTGGCAAATTCCTGGAAGGCTCCTTCCAGTTCAGCGTATCCATCGTTCATCACGAAACATATGTTCATCAGTGAACGGTCCTCCGCCTTTTCCACGGTACACTTGAAAAGTTTATTCCGGTCGATCTCATCGTAAAGGATGGCGGCTTTTTCGATGTTCTTTTTCTCCATGGCCGCAATGCCCCCGTTCTGCTTCAGCCAGCGCAGGGTCTGGAGTCCCGCGAAAATGGGAACAACCGGCGGTGTGTTGAACATCGACCCGTTCTCAATGTGTACCTTGTAGTTCAGCATGGAGGGTATGGGCCGTTCCACCCTGCCGAGGATGTCTTCCCGGATGATGAGTAAGGCGACCCCTGCGGGGGCCAGGTTTTTCTGGGCCCCACCGTAAATGAGACCGTATTTTGAAACGTCCACCGGCCGGCTGAAAATCTCGGACGACATGTCCGCGACCAGGGGGATGGGGACGTCCATATCCTCCCGGATCTGTGTCCCGTAAATGGTATTGTTGCTGGTTATATGGAAATAGTCGGCATCGGAAGGCAGCTGGTAACCGCGTGGTATGTAGCTGAAGTTCCTGTCCTTCGAGGAGGCCACCTCGATCACTTCACCAAAGAATTTTGCCTCTTTCAGCGCTTTGGAGGCCCAGGAACCGGTATTCAGGTAGGCCGCCCTGGTCTGAAGCAAATTATACGGGACCATGCAGAACTGAAGGCTGGCCCCGCCGCCCAGAAAAAGAACATGGTAGTCCTGGGGGACTTCAAGCAACTCCTTCACAAGTGCCTGGGATTCTTCCATGATCGCCATGAATTCCTTGCTCCTGTGCGATATTTCCATCACGGATAATCCGATCCCGTCAAGATCAAGGATCCCCTTTGCGGTGTTTTCTACTGTATAGGCCGGAAGGATTGAAGGTCCCGCGTTAAAGTTGTGCTTTTTCATGTGCTGGTTTTTGAGGTTAAATTTCATAAAATTCTGGCAATAATACAGGTTCTGTTTATAAGTTTTTAAGATGGTCCTCCTGAAGCACCGGGATGACCCGGGTGGTATCAAATGTGTGGCAATATTCGATCACATCGTCCAGTTTATTCTTTCTCAGGCGTTCGCGCTGGGCCACCTTGTCTATGTAAGTGAGCAGGTCCCCCCGTGCCATTTCCCAGAGATCCATGCATGCGATGGCGGAATCACAGATGGTCCGGTAATTGCCCGTGGCCATCAGTTTTTCGGACAGGGCACCGGCAAAAAGGCTGTCCTCCAGGTTAAATTTGTTCTTCCATCCCGCACAGAGGATGATCACATCCCGGTCCTGGCCGTTCAGCCACTCGCAGAGTGCGGTAAAATTCAGGTAGGCCCCGATCAGCACCTGGTGGCATTCGCTTGCCATGTGTATGGCCTGTGTCCCGTTGGTAGTGGAGTATACGATCTGTCGGCCCTCGATCCTTTCCCGGCTGAAGTTGAACGGTGAATTCCCGAAATCCGCAAAATCCCGGACGATGCCATCCCTTTCCGCGGCTACCATGAATCCTTTCTCCTTGTATGCCCTGGCTTCTTCCAGTGTTTCCACGGGGATGATCCTTTCAACACCGTTCTCAAAGGCCGTTACGATGGCCGAGGTGGCCCGGAGTATGTCGGTGATGACGGTGATGGCCTGCGGATTCCGGAAACCCTTGAACAATGCCGGTGAAAAGCAGACTTCAATATTCCTTTGTTCAGTTTCCATGGAGTTTTCCGATCTGGCCCTTCTTATACATGGGAAGGGTTACCACTTTGGCCTGCAGGTCCTTGTTGCGGATCCGCACCCGTATCAGGGTCCCCGGTAACGCATGTTCCGAATGTACATAACCCATGCCTATGCCGGTGTTCATCGAGGGGGACATGGTCCCCGACGTAACGGTCCCGATCACCTCTCCCGCCTCATCCAGGATCTCGTAATGTTGACGTGGGATACCCCTCTCGAGCATCGTGAATCCCACCAGCTTCCGTTTGGGTCCCTCATTTTTCTCCCGCTCAAGTCTTTCCCGGTCAATGAAATAATTCCCGTCCGTGAACTTCGTGATCCATCCGAGTCCCGCTTCAATAGGCGATGTCGTATCATCGATGTCGTTCCCGTAAAGGCAGTACCCCATTTCCAGGCGGAGCGTATCCCTGGCCGCCAGTCCCGCCGGCTTGATCCCGAATTCGGCCCCTGCTTCCATCACGGCCCGCCATAACTGTTCCGCCTCGGCATTCCGGCAGTAAAGTTCAAGTCCCCCTGCACCGGTATAGCCGGTGGCGGAAAGGATCACCTCCTGCACCCCGGCGAAGGGTGCCACCTCGAAAGTATAGTATTCCATCTTCGCAAGGTCGGCCCGGGTAAGTTTCTGCAGCGCATGGATGGCCAGGGGCCCCTGTACCGCGATCAGTGACATCTGTTCCGAAGCGTTCTCGAGGACGGCATTCTCGCTGTTGTGCCCGTTCAGCCATTGCCAGTCCTTTTCGATGTTGGCGGCATTGACCACAAGGAGATATTTTTCGGCCGCGTACCTGTATACCAGCAGGTCATCCACGATGCCTCCGTTCCCGTTGGGAAAGCAGGTGTACTGCACCCGCCCGCTGTACAGTTTGCCGATGTCGTTGGTGGTCAGTTTCTGGATCAGGGAAGTGGCCCCGGCCCCCTTCACCCAGAACTCCCCCATATGAGAGATGTCGAACATCCCGAGGGCATTTCTGACGCCGAGATGCTCATCAATCACCCCGGAATATTCCAGGGGCATATTATAGCCGGCAAAGGAAATGATCCTGGCACCCAGCTGCTTATGAATACGGGTCAGTGCAGTGTCTTTCATGGTCCTAAAATTAACAATAATATCCGACGGGGAGGCCCCGCTGTTGAAAAACAGCCGGCCTTTGTTCATTGCCCTGACGGGGTATTATCAACCAAGCCTTTTTTTGCCGCAGGCAAAAAGCAGCGAGGGTTTAATACTCCGGAAAGGCAGAAAGGCCGCCGGTTTTTTAACGGGCGGCCCTTCGGATTAAGAATTGAGAGGAAATTTATTTGCTCAGTATCTTGAATTCAACCCTTCTGTTTTTAGCCCGGCCTTCAGCTGTATCGTTGGGTGCTATCGGCTGGGAGAAGGCATAGCCCATGGCATCGAGCCTGCTTGCATCGATCCCGTGTTCGACGAGGTATTCCACGACCGCTTCGGCCCTTGACTGCGACAGCCGGGTATTCAGCTTGAGGGACCCGGTATTGTCCGTATGCCCGGAGATCTCCATGCGTACGCCGGGATTGCTGTTCATGAACTTGAGGACCTGCTCGAGCTGCAGGAAGGATTCGGGCTTGAGGGTGGCTTTGCCCGTTTCAAAGAAAATGTTCTCAAGCACCACGGTGGCCCCGATCTCGACCTTGTCAAGCGGGAAATCCCGGTGGATCTCCTCATCCGAAGCCTCGCCTGTCAGATCCACGATATCCAGGTAAAACATGTAATCCCTGGCCACGATCTCAACCCCGTAAGCTTTCCCAGAGGGAAGGCTGGCACGGTAAAAGCCCGTATCGTTAGCCACAGCCGTGGCAACCACCCTGCTCAGGTCCACATCAATAAAGTCCAGTTTGGCCATCACCCCATCGAAGGTTTCCGAATCAAACACCTTGCCCGTTATGATATAGGACGTATCGAGCACGATGGACTGCGGGGGTGTGAAAAATCCCTTCTTTCCCTTCTCGAGAGTACCTGCGATAAGCAGGTCTTCGGTGCTCATCCTCATTTCCTTCTCTTCTCCAAGGAACAGGATCCTGTAAATGTCCTTGCCCCCGTAACCTCCCATACGGTTGGCCGAGTAATAGGCGAACCGTTCCCCGCGGGTGACCTTGTAGAAAACATCGTCATCCGGGGAATTGATCGGGTATCCCATATTTTCTGCGGGACTCCATTCGCCGAAATCATTGCGTTCAGACCTGAACACGTCGAACCCTCCCATTGTGTTATGCCCTTTTGAGGAAAAATAAAGGGTATTCCCGTCCGGCGACAGGAATACGGCTTCCTCATTGTACGGGGTATTGATCTCCTTGCCGATGTTTTCAGGCTTCTTCCATTTCCCCGTGGCATCCTGCCCGGAAAAGAAAATATCCTTTCCTCCCGTGGTCGTTTTTTCGTTGTCCGAGACAAAATAAAAGGTTTTCCCGTCGGGACTCAGGCACATGGATGTCTCCCGGTTCTTCGACCTGAGTTTGGAAGAGATGTTTTTGGGGGCTCCCCACTTCCCTTCCTTGACCGTGCTCACATAGATTCCACCTCCACCCTTATAACCCCGGTAAATATACAGCTGTGTACCGTCCTGTGAGAGTCCCACCGCAGCCGTGTTGTGGTTAAGGGAATTCACGGGCTTCCCCATGTCCCTCGCCGGAAGCCATCCGTCGCCGGCTGCCGATGCGACGTAGATATCCTCGTAGAATTTGTTGTCAATGGGACTGCGCTTTGCTTTTTCGCTGTGCTGCCGCCTGCTGGTAAAGTAGATCGCCGAGTCCTCCGGCGCAAAGATGGGATTGTAATCGTCCCCCACCGAATTGATCTGATCGCCCATATTATTGATGATGACCCTGCGGGGATCCGCAACCAGTTTTTTCCCGTTCTCGCATTCCTCGATGAGCTTATCGATTTTCCTTCCTTCCAGGGCAAGATGCTTGGGATCCAGCGATTCTTTGTATTTCCGGTACTGGTTAATGGCCTCGTCGAATTCAAGGGTGAGATGGTAGGCCTGTCCCCCCAGAAACCGGATATCCCGGGCAACATTCTCATCGGCCAGGAAGGCCCGGGTCAGGTATTTGATGGATTCGAACTTGTCGTCAGAGAAAAGGTAACAGACCCCGATCTTATAGTTCAACTCGGCATTCTCCGGGTTGTACCTTGCCGCAAACAGGTAATGTTCCCGGGCCTCCCGGTAGGTTCCCTTACCGGCTTTATATAACTTGTCCCCCTCCCTGATATTCTTCCATGCCTCCGCGAAACCTTCTTCCTTTTCGGTCCTGAATTCGGCTTTTTTGATTTTTACCTCCTGCTGGGCGGTGATCGCTCCCGGGAGAAGGAACAACAGGAGAACCTGTAATATGCGCCCTGGATTTTTCATTCGCCCGGATTATTTGTGGATTCCCCGCATTCGGAAAGGTATTTAGCGGCTTCTTCGACGCCCATGGAGGCTGCCCTGGCCCAGTCCTCGCAGGCTCCTTCCAGATCGCCCGTCAGTTCCCTGACGAATCCCCTGTTCATCAGTGCAATTCCATAGTCGGCGTTCAGTTCCACCGCCCGGTTAAGAAGTTCAAGGGCCTCGCCTGTCCGGTTCAGTTTGGCCAGCGTATTAGCCTTGTTGTTGTAAGCCAGTGGGAAATCCTCCCTGAGGCGGATCACCCGGTCGAAATCCTCGAGGGCACCGTTATAATCACCCATCTGGTACCTGGCGCTGCCCCGGTTGTTGTAGGCAAGATAAAAAGTAGTGTCCAGCCTGATCGCAACGGAATAGTCATCTATGGCACCCTGGAAATCACCGAGCCTGGTTTTGACGCTCCCCATGTTATCGTATGCCTGCGGAAAATCCGGCTGGATATTAACCGCCTGGCGATAATCGTAAATGGCACCCTGGTAGTCCCCCAGCAAGCGCTTGGCCGTTCCCCGGTCATGGTAAGCCATTGCGTTATGAGCATCCAGTTCGACCGCATCGGTGAAATCCAGGATGGCCCCCGTATAATCATCGTGCAGCAATTTGTAAAGGCCCCTGTAATAGTAGACGAATCCTTCCTTGAAGCCGTATCCCAGGGCCGCGTTCAGATCGGTCAGGACAACTTCCTGTGCAGAATCGTTTATCCTTGCATAAGCCCGGTAAAAATAGGCTTCCCCGAATCCGGGGTTCATCTCAATGGCCATGGTGAAATCCTGTATGGCTTCATCCAGGTTGTTCAGATGCAGATTGACCTTTCCGCGGGTCAGGTAAGCCAGATCGAATTTCGGATTGTAATCAAGCGCAGCGGAAAAATATTCGAGCGCAACCCAGTAACTGTCCTCACCGATGCTCTGAATGCCCTTGTTATAGGCAATCTGGGCTTCCTTCTTGTTTTTCAGGCTTATTTCTTGTGCGTGGGTAAGGTCAGCCGGACAGATCAGAAAGAACAGGATGATGGGAATGTACCGGTGAATCTTCCTCATTTACATCGGATGTTTGAATTAACATTGAAATATACGCATTTCAATATTTTTAGGTTTCCGGGATCCAACTATTTTTATTAAAAATAAAAAAAATAAGTATTTTTAGTCAACAAATCGGGATTACAAACCGGTCCCTGGTCATTTAAAAAACTGTATACCAGTCATATATGAGGACAGATCTCAGTTATCTCGAAACCATGACCGAGGGGGACAAGGGTCTGATAAGGGAATTAATCGGTATCTTTTCAACACAGGTAAAGGAATACAGCATGCTGATGAATAAATACCTCGGGGAACAGAACTGGGGTGAACTGGGCAAGATGGCGCATAAAGCCAAATCAACGGTAGCGATTATGGGCATGAAGAAACTTTCGGAAAAATTAAAGCAACTGGAAGTGCTTGCCGGAAAAGAGGAGAAAACGGATTCCTATGCCGACATCGTGGATCATTTCACCAGAGAATGCCAGGAGGCAGTTACCGAACTGAAATTTTACGAGTGAACCTTCAGTATCATAATTAAACGCGGTAAACCATTTAAAAACGGCCAATATGTTAAAAACAGAAACCATCCAGGACATCATAGTTGTCAGATTTGATAACGTCAACCGCTTTAATGCCCTGATTGCTGAACCGGTTAAGGAACAGCTGAAAAGTTATTTCACCAAGCCCAAGACCAAACTTATCCTGAACCTTGAAAACATTGACTTTGTTGACAGTACCGGCTTTGGTGTATTTCTTTCCATCATGAAAACCGCCAATAACAATTACGGCTTCTTCAAGATTTGCAGCATCACTCCGGAGGTCATGGAATTGTTCAAGCTCCTCCAGCTTCACAATGTATTCGAGATCTACAGTTCCCTCGAGGATTGCATCGAAAGCTTCCAGTGAGATCCCGGGTGTACGGATCCGTACTGCCCCTGTACCGTAAAAGCTCAGTTCAGCGGATCAGCCGTTTCACCAGGTTTATGATCTGCATCCTTTTACCGGCTTTCCGCTGCAGCCTGGACGACATTTACAGGACCCTGCTTGGAGAAGAAGGCAAAAAGGTCCGGCTGTCCTCATCAGGGGGGAACGGAAGCTGAAGATCAGCTTTCGCCTGGAAGAATACATCTGAACCGCGGGAAGAAAGGGATCACAGGCAGGTGGGCATGACTGACTGCAGCGGGGATCATCATTTCAGCGATTTTCTTGATCCTATATCTGTAATTACTTGTTGAATCAAGATTGATTTTCACTATATTGGTGCTCAGTTTAATGTCTAACCACAGTCATCAATCATGAGTGAGAAGATCCTGAAAGCCCTGATGCAGCTTTTTGCCATCATTGCCAGGCCTGACAGCAGTAAAGACGAGAGGATCAGCGTTGTCGAATCTTTCCTCAAACGGCAGTTAAACCAGGAGATCGTGCAGGAATACCTCAAGGTATTTGAAGAATACTACATCCTGCACCAGGAAAAACAGAAGGAATCATCAACCAAACGAATTCGCAGGATATCTTCCAGTTCCGTCCGCGTTCTGAAGATCTGCACCGCCATTAACGAAGAACTTGCCCAGCCTCAGAAAATAATCGTCCTTATCCAGCTGCTTGAATTTGTGCGCTCCGACAGCGTGGAGATAAGCGAGCAGGAAATGGAATTCATCACGACCGTCGCGGAAACATTCAACATACCGGAGGAAGAATACGAGCAGATCCGCGATTTCGTCCTGTTCTCATTTGAGGAAGTCCCCCATTCCGAAGAGATCATGCTGATCGACGGGAACAGGGACTTCAAAAATAAAGCCACCAAGCACCTGTACGTTGAAAATATACAGGGACAGGTAAGGGTCCTCCATGTACCGAGCACAAGGCTTTATTTCATCCGCTACATGGGCGAAAGCGAGATGACCATGAACAGCCAGCTGATCCAGGAGGACAAGGTCTATGCCCTGAACAACGGTTCCTCGATCAAAAGCCAGCAGATCAAACCCATTTATTACGGGGATATTGTCAGCCGCTTCCAGCTGGACAAGATAAAGGACCGGATCACCTTCGAGGTAAGGGATGTGGAATACCGGTTCAAGAGCGGGAAAACGGGACTGCACAAGCTCAGCTTCACGGAAGAGTCCGGGCGCCTTATCGGCATCATGGGAGCCAGCGGGGCGGGCAAATCCACCCTGCTGAACGTACTGAACGGCTCTTCTCCTCCAACATCGGGACAGGTGCTCATAAACGGGGTGGATATTTTCAGGGATAAGGAAAAGATCGAAGGGACTATCGGGCACGTTTCGCAGGATGACCTGCTGATCGAGGAACTATCGGTATACCAGAACCTGTACTACAACGCCAAGCTCTGCTTCGACAATTACACGGAGGAACAGATCGTGGAAACGGTAAACCGGACGCTCGAGAACCTGGGATTGTATGAGATCCGGAACATCCAGGTCGGGAGTCCCCTGAACAAAAAGATCAGCGGGGGACAGAGAAAACGCCTCAACATTGCCCTCGAACTGATCCGGGAACCTGCCGTACTGTTCCTTGACGAACCCACCTCGGGATTGTCCTCAAGGGATTCGGAGAACATCATGGACCTGCTGAAGGAACTGGCCCTGAAAGGAGCACTGGTATTCGTGGTCATCCACCAGCCTTCCTCCGACATATTCAAGATGTTCGACAATATGATCATCCTGGATACGGGCGGATGGCTGATTTACGACGGGGACCCGATCGAGTCCATCATCTATTTCAAGGAAAAGATCCACCATGCCAACTGGAACGAAAGCGAATGCCACGTTTGCGGTAACGTCAACCCGGAACAGATCTTCAACATCGTGGAATCAAACGTGCTGGACGAATACGGCAAAACGACCAAAATCAGGAAGATCTCGCCCAGCGAGTGGCACGGCCATTACCAGCAGGAAGGGGGCAGTAACGACCGGAAAGTTGAAAAACACAAGACGATCCCGCAGATCTCGTTCAAAATCCCCAACAAACTGAAGCAGTTCCTGATCTTCGTAAAAAGGGATGTACTCTCCAAACTGGCCAATACCCAGTACATGATGATCAATTTCCTTGAAGCACCGGTGCTTGCCCTGGGACTTGCTTACATCATCAAATATTACAATGTGAACGTCACCAATGTTCACGGGTATACCCTGGAGGGCAATTCCAATCTGCCGGTCTATATTTTCATGTCGGTGATCGTGGCCATTTTCATGGGACTGACAGTGAGTGCGGAGGAAATCATCAAGGACCGGAAGATCAAGACAAGGGAATCCTTCCTGAACCTGGGCTGGTCCTCCTACCTGATGTCAAAGGTCGCGGTGCTGATGGCCATCTCAGCCATACAGGCCTTCACGTTTGTGATCATCGGGAACACCATCATGGAGATCAAAGGAATGTACTGGCAGTACTGGCTGGTCCTGTTCTCTGCATGGGTATCCTCGAACCTGATGGGCCTGGTGATCTCCGACAGCTTCAAGACCGTGGTAACCATTTACATCCTGATCCCCTTCCTGGTCATTCCCCAGATCCTCCTGAGCGGGATCATCGTCAAATACGAGAACATCAATCCCAAGATCGCGTCGCCGACCAGCATCCCCTGGTACGGGGAGATCATCACGGCACGCTGGGCCTACGAGGCCCTTGCCACCTACGAGTTCATCAACAACGATTTCCAGTCCCAGTTCTATCCCTACGATAAGGCGATGAGCGAGGCAGCTTTCCGCAGGGATTACTGGTGCACGGACCTGACGAACAAACTGAATTACATCGGGCGGCATGCGAATGAAGAAGAAAACGCCGCAACGGTCAGACAGAACCTCCGGATCGTACGTAATGAGATCCAGGCCGAACTTAAGCACAACCCCATGATCCCCTTTGACCGGCTGGATGATCTTACACCCGAAAAGGTATCCCCGGAAGTGGTGAATGCAGCCCTGGATTACGTTGACAACATCAAGCGGTACAACATCAAGCTCTACAACAAGGCAAATTCAGAGAAGGACAAACTTACCAATGAGCTGCAGAAGGATGAGGCTTCCTCGGCCGCCTATTTCAAAACCAAGCAGGAACACAACAATGAGGCCCTGGAGGATTTTGTAAAGAACCGCAGCTCCAGCCGCATCGAATCCATCATGCAGTACAGGGACCGGCTGTACCAGAAAAGCAATCCTATCTACCTTGACCCGACCCAGAAATTCATAAAGGCCCAGTTCTATGCTCCACGGAAACAGATATTCGGTCAATATTACAGCACATTTGCAATCAACATCCTGGTGATCTGGGTGATGACCATCGCCCTTTACGTTGTACTGTATTACAGGCTGCTGAAGAAACTCCTTGACTTCTTCGAGGAGCTGAGCCAAAAATTCCAGCGCAGCGAACAGGATTAGGATCTCCGAAAAAAGGGACCCACTCATTGAGAAGGTCCCTTTTATGGTTCCAGAATTCTTTTTTGCCTATTCCACGATCTCGATCATTTTGAAGGGGACCCGGATGATGGATTCATAATCCTCCCCGGCCTCCAGCATATCTTCATCATCTTCCTCGTAATACCAGTTGATGATCACTTCATTCTTGGCCTTGTGGATGGCTTCAAGCTTCTTGAAGACGTCCAGTATGCATTTGGATGAACTTGTATTGAAATATTCCAGCTGCACATTCACCGTTGTCTTGTCCATCGGACCTTTTGCGTATTCCTCTAGCCAGTCAACCAACGGCTTGTAAAATTCAATTGAGTTCTCGGGGATCGACCGACCTTTAATTTCAATGTTTCCAGTTGCAGCATCAAATTTTACACTGGGTGTTTTCGGTGTTCCTTCGATTGAAATTGGTTCCATACGCTCT
>CAYSJH010000019.1:60347-67972 GCA_964431315.1 uncultured Bacteroides sp.
GAAAATTAATCTGCTCAGCAAATATATAAAAAAATCCTACTTCTCAAAAAATTAGGTTATCAGCCAGATACAAAGATTTCTCATAACAAGAAACCGGCTGATGAAGCTATCGGATGTCAAGTTAAGTAAAATTTTCATTAATCGTTCTTTGTCTTATTAACAATTTTCCGGGTGCCCTCATAAAGGTCATAGTAATGGTATTTGCAGTGGATCGGGCCGTTATACAGGCTTAATTTTTTGCCTGTCCGCAGACCAAGATTTTTCAGGGCCTCCGGATTGCCGCTCAGGATCCAGGCCCGGAATCCCGTAAACTTCTTTTTCAGGGTATCGCCGATGCTGTGGTAAAGTTCCCCGAGCCCGGTTGCTTCCATGCGTTCGCCGTATGGCGGGTTAATGATGATGATCCCCTCACGCAATCCCGTTTCCCATGATTCAAATGCCGTTTTCTGCAGTGCCACCTTTCCGAGCAATCCGGCTCCTGCAAGGTTCTGCTGGGCTGCCTGGACAGCAGCGCCGGCGTGATCGCAGGCCAGTATGCGGAACTCCCCGTGCGGTTCAAGGTACTTTTCCCGGCGGATCGATTCAAAAAGCGCCGGGTCGTATTCCCTCCATCTCTGGAAGCCGAAACCGCTTCGGAAATACCCGCCGGGCAGTCCCCTTGCGATCATGCCTGCTTCAATGCACAGGGTCCCCGATCCGCACATCGGGTTCAGGAATGCCTCTTCCGGGCTCCATCCCGTCAGCAGGATCATGCCTGCCGCAAGGACCTCGTTCAGGGGAGCCAGGTAGGGCTGTGTCCGGTAGCCCCGTTTATGCAGCGATTCTCCTGAACTGTCAAGCGATACGGAGCAATGTGTATCGTTCAGGTGGATGTGAATCCGGACATCCGGGTTTTTAATGTCAACGGAGGGCCTCCGGCCGGTCCGGTCCCTGAACCGGTCCACGATCCCGTCCTTCACCCGCTGGGACAGGAATCCGGAGTGCCTGTAACGTTTGCTCAGAAGCACTGTATCCACGGAGATCGTGTTCCGCGTGTCCAGGTATCGTTCCCACTCCATGGCCCTGATTCCCCGGTATACCTCGTCTTCGCTCCGGGCCGGAAAGGAATTCAGGGACTTCAGGATGCGAAGGGCCGTCCTGAGATGGTAATTGGCACGGTACATCATGGCCGCGTCCCCGTCAAAGGATACGGCCCTGTTGTGTGCCCGGACGGATCCGGCTCCCAGGGCTTCCAGTTCTCCCGCGAGCACATTTTCCAGACCGAACAGGGTGGTTGCCAGGTATTGTTTCATGTTCACGTGTTTTCAATTTGCGGAAAGTGCCTCAGGACCGCCATGCGTGCATTTTCGAAGCGTTCGTTCCCCGTTCCCCTGATGACTTCAAAGGGCCTGCCAAGCGCCTCGATTTCCTCCCTGTACCGGTTGAAAAGGTATTCGCGCCGGGCTCCAGGGTTTTCCCTGACGGGGTCGGCGATCCATTCAAGGTCATGGTAGCAGAGCAGGAACAGGTCGATTTCAGATTCCCGGAGCTTCTCATCGATCCAGCCCGGCCTTGTGCCGAACACTTCCATGAACCAGACCTTGGTAATGACCAGGTAGGTATCCAGGAAAATGCATCCTCCCCCTATATTTTCGGTTTCCCTGAACTGCCTTTCCTGGACCGCGGCAATGTGTTCCACGTCGGACCAGGTATACCGCCTGTCAAGCCTTTCCACATAGCTGCGTGCGTATTCCGGGATGCAGGTGCCCCCGAAGGTCCCGGCCAGAAACATGGCAAGTTCCGTTTTCCCGGTTGATTCCGGTCCCGTTACAACGATCTTAAACAGCGGCTGCTTCATCCTGGTAAAGGTCTTTTTTCCATTGGAAGTATCCAATGATCGCGATCAGGGCATAAATGACATAAAGCAGGCAGCTGGGGTACAGTCCCTTGTAAAAATACAGCGCGGCTGCCACCGTGTCCACCACGATCCAGACCAGCCAGTGCTCCAGAATTTTCCTTGCCAGCATCCAGGTTGCCACGATGCTTGCCGCGGTGGTGAACCCGTCTCCCCACGGCACATCGGAGTCGGTCAGGTACACCAGCACTGCCACGATTCCAAGAAACAGGGCCAGGCCGGTACCGCTCAGTGCCCATACCTGGCGCAGCGAAACCTTTCTGACCGGGAGTTTCTGTCCACCCGGTTCCCTGCTGCTGCCACGGAGCCAGTATATCCAGCCGTAGATGCTGATGCCCAGGTAATAGACCTGGAGTCCCATGTCCGCATAAAACTTGCTGCTGAAAAAGATCCAGATAAACAGTGCGGAGGAGAGGATCCCGAAGGGCCAGAGCCAGATGATCTGGCGGACTGAAAAATAAAGATATACCAAGCTTGTCAGAACCCCGAGTACCTCAATATAGTTCTCGCTTAACCAGTGGTACAACATTTAATTCTTTTGCTGCAGAAGTGCCTGGTAGATCCCCTGCCCGTCAAGCACTTCCATTGCCTTCATCACGCTGGGATTCTCCTGGTTCGCGATCTCGTACGACTCGGATGTCGTCCACAGGTCACGGGCGATGTATGCTTTCATCATCATCCGCATATGCTCCCTGGATACTCCGAAGTCCCCCGCATCGAACGGCAGGTCCTGTTCCGCGGCATAGGTGGTCAGTTCATCCAGCATCTGGTCCGACACCTGGAATTCATCCCGGAATTTACTGAATTCGGGGTATCTGGCATGGATCTCATCCCTGTGCTCATCCACGTATGAAAGCACGAAGAAATTCAGGATCCCCCGGTTGACCAGTTTGTTGTAGTAGTCTGATATGTAGCTGGTGTCGAGTGGCACAAAATAATCGGGCATGATGCCGCCACCCCCGTAGACCGGCCTGTGGCTCACCAGGGTACTGTACTTCTGTGAAACCGGGAAATGGATGCTGTCCCCGTTTGTGAGTTCACCGCTGTTGTACCGGTTGATCAGGTCTCTCGAATATTCATCAAACCCTTCATCGTAAGGCTTTTGAATGAGCCTTCCGGTGGGGGTGTAGTACCTTGCTATGGTGAGCCTAATCATGGAGCTGTCGATCAGCAGCATCGGGTTCTGTACAAGTCCCTTTCCGAACGACCTCCTGCCCACGATCACGGCACGGTCCCAGTCCTGCAGCGCACCCGCCACGATTTCGCTGGCCGAAGCTGAGCCCTGGTCAATGATCACGACCAGCCGGCCCTCCTCGAAATCCCCCCTGGAGGAGGCTAAATAATTGCGTTTGGGACTGGATTTCCCTTCCGTATAGACGATGAGTTTCCTCTCATCGAGGAACTGGTCCGCGAGTTTTATGGCCACATCCATATACCCTCCGCCGTTCCCGGAGAGGTCAAGGATCAGGTCCTTCATGCCCTGTGCGCGCAGTCCCGCCTCTGCCTCCTGGAACTCATCCATTGTGGTGAAGGAAAAGCGGTTGAGTTTTATGTAGCCGATGCCTTCCCCGATCATGTAGGAGGCATCCAGGCTGTAGATGGGAATCTTGTCGCGTGTGATGGTAAAGTCCAGCAATCCCGGGACTTTCCTGCGAAGCACCGATACGGTCACCCGGGTTCCCTTGGTCCCCCTGAGTTTGGCATAGACATCCGAATTCGTGATGCCGATCCCTGCCACATTCCTGCCTTCGATCAGCACGATCCTGTCCCCCGCCTGTATCCCGACCCGCTCGGACGGTCCTCCCGGCACCGGGTTTATGACAAATATGGTATCGTCCAGGATGTTGAAACTGATGCCGATGCCTTCAAAATTACCCTGCAGGGGCTCGGACATGGCCTTGACCTCTTCGCTGTTCAGGTAGGTCGAATGCGGGTCCAGTGTCTCAAGCATCTCCCGGATGGCCGTCTCAACCAGCTCCGACTGGTTAACGCTGTCGACGTAGTACTTGCCGATCCAGTTCAGTGCCTGGCTGAATTTAAGGGATTCATCATTGAATACCTGGGCATTCAGTCCGGCCGGTATCAACAGGGCCAGCAGGCACGCCAGTCCCCCGATGCGGGATGCCGGTGCCCCGATGCGGGATAGATATTTCATCGTTTTTCCTCCGAATAACAGATAAGGATGCAAATATATTAAAAAACCCTTGCTATTCCCATTCTATGGTTGCCGGGGGTTTCGAACTGATGTCATAGACCACCCGGTTGATGCCGCTGACCTTATTGATGATGTCGTTGGAGACCCGTGCAAGAAAATCGTACGGCAGTTTGGCCCAGTCCGCTGTCATGCCGTCCGTGGAGGTCACGGCCCTGAGGGCCACGGCCTTTTCATAAGTCCTCTCATCCCCCATGACGCCGACGGATCTTACCGGGAGCAGGATCACACCGGCCTGCCAGACCTCATCGTAGAGTCCCGTTTCGATCAGTCCCCCTATAAAAATATCATCGGCCTCCTGGAGCATCCTTACCTTGTCCTCCGTGATCTCCCCCAGGATCCGGACGGCAAGTCCGGGTCCCGGGAAAGGATGCCGGTGAAGGATGACCGGGTCGAGTCCCAGAGCCTTCCCCACCCTCCTGACCTCATCCTTGAACAGGAGTTTCAGGGGCTCAATGATCTTCAGGTTCATGGTCTCGGGAAGTCCCCCTACGTTATGATGTGACTTGATCTTGGCAGAGGGACCGTTCACCGAGACCGATTCGATGACGTCAGGATAGATGGTTCCCTGGGCCAGCCATTTCACGTCCCTGAGTTTCCCGGCCTCAGCTTCGAAAACCTCTATAAAGTTCTTTCCTATGCTCTTTCTTTTCAGCTCGGGATCGGATATCCCGGCAAGATCGTCCAGGAATTTGACCCTGGCATCCACCCCGATCACGTTCAGTCCCAATTTCCGGTACGTTTGCAGGACCGTTTCAAACTCATTCTTGCGCAGCAGTCCGTTGTCGACGAAAATGCTGGTCAGGCGGTTACCGATGGCCCGGTGGAGCAGCATGGCGGCAACCGATGAATCCACCCCCCCCGAGAGTCCCAGTACAACACGGTCTCCTCCCAGCTTTTCCCGTAGTTCGCCCACGGTTGCATCTACGAAGGAATCCGGGGTCCAGTCCATCAAGCACCCGCAGATGTCCTCCAGGAAATTCCTGAGGATCTGCTTTCCGTCGGTGGTATGGTATACCTCGGGATGGAACTGCAGGCCGAATGTGGGTTCGCCCTCCGCCTGAAAGGCCCCCACCTCGATGTCGCCCGTGCTGCAGATGCCCCTGTAATGGCCGGGAAGTTTCATGATGGTATCCCCGTGTGACATCCAGACCTGTGAACCGGGACTCATCCCTTTCATCAGGGGTGATCCGGCATCAACAAAGGACAGGTTAGCCCGGCCGTATTCACGGCTGGCGGAAGGCCGGACCTCTCCGCCGTTGGCCTTGGCCAGGTACTGGGCGCCGTAACAGATGCCGAGCATGGGGAGCCTGCCCTGTATGGCACCGAGATCAGGAATGGGTGCATCCTTGTCCCTTACCGAAGAGGGACTTCCGGAAAGGATGATCCCGCGGACCTTCGGGCCTATCTGCGGGATCCTGTTGTAGGGATGGATCTCACAGTAGACGCTAAGCTCCCTGACCCGCCTGGCTATCAGCTGGGTATACTGCGAGCCAAAATCAAGGATATAGATGGTTTCATGCTTCATTCGTCGATCCGTTTGAAGGGCAAAGATAATCAATTAATCCACCTCAAAAACGTCCCCGTCATTAACGGCAACAGTGTCCGGGAACACTTGCTTCGCTTCCGATTCGAAATCGGAAATATGCTTGTACCGGGAAGAAAAATGCCCGATCAGCAGTTTCCCCGCACCGGCCGACCTGGCCAGTTCCGCCGCCTGCCTGGCAGTGCTGTGAAAGGTCTCATGGGCGAGTTTCGCATCCTCCTCCAGGAAGGTCGATTCATGGTAAAGCATGTCAACCTCACGGATAAGCGGAACAATGTCCGGGTTGGGACGGGTATCGGAGCAGTAGGCATAGGCCCTTGGCTTCGCGGGGGGAAGGGTCAGTTCTTCATTCGGTATAACGTTTCCGTCAGGCAGGACCAGGTCCGCCCCTTTCTTGATCTCGACAATTTGTTTTATTGGGATCCCGTAATGTGCGATCTTCTCCTTGAGGATGTTCCGCTCCCTGGGCTTTTCCCGGAAAAGGAAGCCGCAGGTCGGGATCCGGTGTATCATTGGCAGGCTCCAGATCTCGAGGTTCTTATCCTCGTATACGAGGGCAGACCTGCGGCACTGGATATGGTGGAAGGCCAGGTCATACCCGAGGTCGCCCTGGTAGTACCTCATATGGTCGAGCAGCATTTCCTCCAGCATGTCCGGTCCATGTATATGCAGCGTTTCCTCCCTTCCCAGGAGGTTGAAGGAGGACAGCAGTCCGAACAGCCCGAAGGTATGGTCCCCGTGGAGATGGGAAATCAGGATGTGGTTGATTTTACCCAGCCTTACCCGGTATTTGCGCAGCTGCATCTGGGTTCCTTCCCCGCAGTCGATTAAAAAAAACCGCTCATTCGCATTGAGCAAATGAGCGGTCGGAAATCGGTCAGATGTGGGCAAGGCAGAACTGCTTCCCAGTATAGTCACACTGAATGACACCGCCGGTAACTTATTCGGCGGACTTGATCAGTTCTTCCCCTTCCTCAACTGTATTGGTAATGTTCAAAACCGTGTCCAGCTGGGAAATTGTAATCAGTCTTTCAACGGCCTCATTCAATCCGGTGAGGACAAAGGTGCCGTTTGCATTCTTGCAAAGACGATTGGCAACAAGAATAGCACTCAGACCGGATGAATCACAGTAACGCACTTTATCAAGGTCGAGTACAATGTTTTTCTCACCGTTTCCCGAAACCAGCACGAGTTCAGACTTAAGCGTCGGAGCAATGTGGGTATCCAGTTTTTCCTCCAACACCTTGATCAGTGTGTAGCTGTCCAGTTTATCGATCTTGAATTCCATATGCAGAAAATTTAATAGTAGGCTACTTTTCTTTCGGAGAGTTCTCCTTCGCCCTGCTCTTCTTCTGCTTTTCCTCCATTTCTGTTTTCAGGGCCGCGAGTTCCGAGATATCCCCCAGCGTGGTCTTTTCCAGACTGCTCTTGAGCTTTCTTGAGGCACGCTTGGTATCGGATTCCGCTGTCCTTTTCTGCTTGTCCTCTGTCCTCTTCTGCTTCTCATCAAAGGTGCGGGTATGCGACAGGACGATGCGTTTGGCAGATTTGTTGAATTCGATGACTTTGAAATCAAGTTTTTCATCTGCCTTGATCTGCGAACCGTCTTCCTTGGTCATGTGCTTCTGTGAAACGAAGCCTTCAACCCCGTAAGGAAGTGCGATCACCGCGCCTTTGTCAACAACTTCAAGGACCGTGCCTTCGTGTACGGAACCCTGTGTAAACACCGTCTCAAATACATCCCACGGATTCTCCTCCAGCTGCTTGTGACCCAGGCTGAGACGCCTGTTCTCCTTGTCTATTTCCAGGACCACCACCTCGATCTGCTCCCCGATGGCTGTAAATTCAGCCGGGTGCTTGATTTTCTTGGTCCAGGAGAGATCAGAAATATGGATCAATCCGTCAACACCTTCCTCTATTTCAACGAACACTCCGAAGTTAGTAAAGTTACGAACTTTTGCATTATGTTTCGT
>CAYSJH010000020.1:0-66996 GCA_964431315.1 uncultured Bacteroides sp.
TGCCCAGGTGGCGGAATTGGTAGACGCGCTAGGTTGAGGGCCTAGTGACCGTTTTTGGTCGTGCAAGTTCGATTCTTGTCCTGGGCACGCGGATTAGTTTAGCTGAATTCATGTCTTAAAGGAATTGGAGTTTTGCCCCGATTCCTTTTTTTGATTTAGATGCAGTCGCTTTAAATCTTCCGTATTCTCCATCCTGCACAAAATTAAATGAAATCGGAAGAGTGATGGAAGGCGCAGCATTCCCTGAAGGTTCGCTGATCGTGACTAATCCAGGCTACCTTTAGTGCAAGGAAAGCAGCCTGCTCAAATCTGCTCAAACCTACAGCAGCTTGGCGTTCAGCTTAATATCGGTGCCCGCATACAGTCTTGAAATGGGACATTTTGCCTTTGATGCTGCAGCGAGCTCTTCAAATTTTTCCCTGGAGAGTCCGGCGCATTTTACCTGGCAGTCCAGTTCGATCCGTGTAATCAGCGGTCCGATGTCATCCTGCTCAAGGTGAACGGTTGCAGTGGTCTGTATGCTTTCGGGAGTCAGGTTCTCCCCGCTTATCAATGCGGATAAAAACATGGAAAAACAACCGGCCTGGGCCGCTCCGACAAGCTCCTCGGGATTTGTCCCGTCGCCTTCCTCGAAGCGGGACATATAAGTAAATGGTCCGTTGTAGTTACTGAAATTCATGGTTCCCCTGCCGGCCTTCAGGG
Organism: uncultured Bacteroides sp.; assembly: GCA_964431315.1. Lineage (GTDB taxonomy): Bacteria > Bacteroidota > Bacteroidia > Bacteroidales > SM23-62 > SM23-62. Next base: position 703 of record CAYSJH010000020.1, read on the forward strand.
TACCTTTCCATTCTGCTTTTGCTTTTCGTACTGCCATGATATGGATTTATTTTTATTCGTTTTAAAAATAGATATTATATTTGATAAACAGGACCAGCAACTCCGAAATATGCCGGAATACCTTTACGCTTAATATAAGTACCAAATCTAAATTCGTTTAATCATTCCGAATTCCTATGAAAAGAATAATTCTGCCGTTGCTGATTGTCAGTGCAGGTCTTTTTGCACAGGAAAATAAATCTTTAACGCAGTCCGATGATGTTTACGGGGGACTGAAATTCAGGAATATTGGTCCCGCCTTTACCTCAGGTCGGATTGCCGATATTGCCATACACCCTGAAAATAATAACATCTGGTACGTTGCGGTAGGATCCGGCGGGGTATGGAAAACCGTTAATTCCGGGGTGACCTGGACCCCCATCTTCGATTCCCAGCCGGTTTATTCCACGGGATGCGTGAGCATCGATCCGTCCAACCCCAATACGGTCTGGGTCGGGACAGGGGAAGATGTAGGGGGAAGGCACGTGGGCTTCGGCGATGGGGTGTACAAAAGCACGGATGGAGGAAAGACCTGGAAGAACATGGGATTGAAATCCTCCGAACACATTGCGAGGATCGTCATCCACCCGGGAAATCCAGATATCGTCTGGGTGGCGGCCCAGGGACCCCTGTGGACCAAAGGGGGTGACCGGGGAGTTTTTAAGTCCACCGACGGGGGAATAAGCTGGAAGAAGGTCCTCGGCAATGACGAATGGACCGGGGCGACAGATATCGTTATTGATCCGGGCGACCCGGATCGCCTGTATGCCGCTACCTGGCAAAGGCACCGGACGGTAGCCGCCTATTTGGGCGGGGGACCCGGTTCAGGGATCCACCGCAGCTCGGACGGAGGAGAAACCTGGGAGAAACTTACCAATGGAATACCAGACTCCAACCTTGGAAAAATAGGACTGGCGGTATCTCCGCAGGATCCGGCCATCGTTTATGCGGCCATAGAGCTTGACCGGAGAACAGGCGGTGTATTCATTTCAAGGGACCGGGGAAGCAGCTGGACGAAGCAATCGGATGTTGTCTCAGGAGCCACCGGACCGCATTATTACCAGGAGCTGTATGCATCACCGCATGCAAAAGGAAAGATTTACCTCATGGATATGCGCGTGCAGGTCTCGGAAGACCATGGAAAAACCTTCAAACCACTTACCGAGGACAAAAAGCACTCCGATAACCATGCCCTGGCCTTTCGGAAAGATGATCCGGATTATCTCCTTATGGGCACGGACGGCGGGATCTATGAAAGTTTTGACCTGGCCGGGACCTGGAGGTTCATCGACAACCTGCCGGTCACCCAGTACTATAAGCTGGCCGTCGATGACAGTGAACCCTTCTATTTCATTTATGGAGGGACACAGGACAACGGTTCACACGGGGGACCTTCCCGGACCGATGACAACGTTGGCATTACCAACGAGGACTGGTTCATGATCCTGGGCTCCGACGGCTACCAGACGGCAACCGAGCCCGGCAACCCGGAGATCGTATACGCCGAGACACAGGAGGGCGGACTCTACCGCATCGACCGGATCACCGGTGAGCAGTTGCTGATCCAGCCGCAACCCGGTGAAGGAGAGGGACCCGAACGTTTCAACTGGGATTCTCCTATTCTGGTGAGTCCCCATAACCCGGAAAGGATCTACTATGCCTCCCACCGGGTCTGGCGTTCCGATGACCGGGGTGACAGCTGGAAACCCATCTCCGGGGATCTTACCCGCAACCAGGAACGCTTTGCCCTTCCCATCATGGGGAGGCAGCAGAGCTGGGACAATCCGTGGGACATCGTGGCCATGTCGCAATACAACACGATTACCTCGCTTGCTGAATCCCCGCTCCAGGAGGGACTGATCTATGCGGGCACCGACGATGGATTCATCCAGGTGACGGAAGACGGGGGTACAAACTGGCGGAAGCTTGAACTCGGAAGCATAAAGGATATCCCTGCCACCGCTTTTGTGAACGATCTGCGGGCCGATCTTTTCGATGCCCGAACGGTTTACGCGGCCCTCGATAACCATAAGTACGGGGATTACCGGCCGTTCATACTGAAAAGTACCGATGCCGGCCTGACCTGGACGTCCATCCGGGGCAATCTTCCGGAAAAACTGATGGTATGGCGCCTGGTGCAGGATCATGTTAAAAAGGATCTCCTTTTTGCGGCTACAGAGTTCGGCATTTATTTCACCCCTGACGGGGGAAGCAACTGGATCCGGCTAAAAGGGGGACTTCCCACCATATCCTTCAGGGACCTGACCATCCAGAGAAGGGAAAATGACCTGGTATGCGCTTCTTTCGGGCGCGGCTTTTTTATTCTTGATGACTATTCACCCCTGAGGGAAGTGACTGCCTCCGGACCAGCAAAAGTGCCGACCTTTTTTCCCGTTAAGGATGCCCTGTGGTACGTTCCCCGGGAAAAATGGGATGAAGGAGGATCCCGTTATGTGGCTGAGAATCCCTCCTTCGGCGCCAATTTCACCTATTACTTGCCGGAAAGCCTGTCAACCATAAAATCGGAAAGGCAGAAGATGGAAAAGAAGCTTGATAAAGAGGGAAAGGAAATTCCTTTCCCCGGGTGGGACCGCCTGGATGCCGAAAAACAACAGAATGCTCCCGAGATCCGCCTGACGATCCGGGATACCAGTGGGAATATTGTCAATACCATCAAGGGAACAAGTACCAAAGGTATTCAGAGGCAGAGCTGGAACCTTCAGTATGCTTCCAAACTGGGAATTAAACTTGGAGGAGAGACCCCCTCATGGGGTCCGATGGTCGTTCCGGGAACATACACGGCCAGCCTGTCAAAAATGGTTGATGGTGAAGTGACGGAATTGTCCGGTCCGCAAAGTTTTGAAGTGAAACCACTCCGCAGCGGAGCCCTTGAGGGCGCTTCCAGTGAAGAATGGACAGGTTTCAAGGACGAAATTGAAAAATTCCAGCAGGATTTCCTCGCCACATCCATGGAACTTGATAAGTGCATGAAGACGATAACGGCCATGCATGCGGCTGTTCTTAGGGTTGACCGGGGACCGGAAAAACTTGAGTCCAGGATCCACCAGGCGGAAGTGAAACTTCAGGACATCAGCAAACAGTTGAGAGGAAGTCCCTCTATGAACGAGGTGGAAGAAAAGATATCCCCCACACCGGGACACAGGCTGGCCATTGCCGTATCCGGATTATTGACCACCTATGGTCCGACGGATACGCACAAACAATCACTTGAAATCGGGAAATCCGACCTGGCGAGGATAAAGGTGAGGCTTGTGGAAATCGTCGATTCCGTTCTGCCCCAGCTTGAAAAGGACCTGAAAGATGCCGGTGCACCCTGGATCGAGGGAGAGGGACTGATCAGGCAGTAGCCCGCCTGAATACCCTGGCCACCAGGATCCCGTTCACGATCAGTACGGTCCAGTTTATTGTAATGACGGCCACTTCAAAGAGGTATTCACGCCCGATCCCATATAGGATCGAGATCAGGGCGAGCAACAGCAATGCAAGGATAAAACCGCTGATGAAGATCCAGCGGATTGCCCTTTCCAGGCTACTGGCCCGTGCAAAGACAAGGCCCAGGAACAGGAAAGAAAGGCTCATCATTAAAAAACCGATTTCTTCAAGAGCTATGAACAACCCATGCGGATTAAACTGGGTCATCAGGGCTATTCCCTCCGTTTCTCCGTTTAACAGGCTGGGCTGAATTACGGTTACCTGCAGGAAATAGTTTGTCACCAGGATAACAGCCGAGATCAGGGCGAAAGCGGATCCGGCCTGGCTGAACAATTTATTCCCGCCGGGGGCAAAATGATGAATGCTGAGACTGAATACGACAAAAACCACATTCAGCAGGATTGCCGGATACATCCACAGGTAATCCCTTGGAAAGCGTAATTCAATCCCCGTATAGGGATAACTGAAACAATCCCCCGGGCAAAAGGGACCGGAAAGTGGTGGGGTAAAGAAAGCCATCCCGAGGGTCACAATGGTTATTAAAGCCATTGCGACGGATACATAAAATCCAAAGAGGTGTACTGACTGAGTTCCAGCATCCTGATTAGTTGTCATATTCATGTTGGCTTAGTGGTTCCGATTAAAAGGAGAGACAACGTACGATAAAGGAAATGGGCGAACCTGGTGTATGGATAATAAAGGATGATGATCCAGACCAGGATCAGGTGAAACAGGTAGATATGGTAGGCATGGCTCCAGTCCAGGAAGCGCGCCGCCTCAACGAGTATACCGGTAACAGTCAGCAGCCAGAAGGAAAGCAGGAAGAACCAGTCCGCATAATTACTCCTCAGGGTATTCCGTTTCAGCAGCCTGTTCATGATCATCAGGGTTGATCCGGTGAAAAGCAGGAGTGCCCCCGCGTTGCCTGCTATCTTGACCGGATTGAGGAAACCGAGCGGGTAATTAAAGAAGATTGTTGAAAGGATCGCAAAAAAGGTGACGAACAGGAGTAGTATAAATCCCCAGAAAACAAACAGGTGGGAAAGGGACCGGCTTTTCTCTTCCGTGCATTGTCTGAAATCCCTGTGCCACAGGATCCTGCCAATTATCTTCAACCAGCGGCCGGATGCCGGTGCCTCCGGAATGCCTGATGCGCTCTTCCAGAAACTTTTTAGTCCCGCAACAGCCCCGATGGTCGAAAGAATGAACAGGGCTGTAAACGAACCGTTCAGCCAGCCATGGGGAAAGAATTTGGAATAATCGACGGGTCCCTCAGGGATATGCAACGTTCCGGCCATCAGGATGATCAGGAGTATGGTCAGCATCGGGAAGAGAACAACAAGCGGCAGAAAGGCCGGCCTCTGCATCCAGCGTGCAATGAAGCGGGGCCTGGAGTAATGGATGATCTGTTCCTGACGGAGGGCGGCCATGACATCGCCGGGACTTACCCCACGGGGACAGGAAACCGTGCAGTCGCCGCACTGGTGGCAGGTCCATACGTACGGATCGGCCATGAGCCGGTCACGCATCCCCCAGGCAGCCATGATCATCTGCCTGCGGGGAAAGACATCCTGGTCAGCCGACAAAGAGCAGGATGCCGTACAGGCCCCGCACTGCATGCAGGTTGTCAGCTGCGAACCGCTGGCAGCCTGCAGTTTTTCAATGAATGCAATATCGGGACTGACTTCGATCATCTACATATCTTTAAAGGGATTGGGTCCAATGGATTCAATCGTTTCAAGATAATCATCGATGATCTCCGGCAGCCTGTGGTACTCATCGATCTCGAGGAATACCGTTTTAATCCTTTCCGGTTCGAGCATCATGGTCTGCAGGGTTTGCTGTATGTTTTCCGACCGGGTTTCCATCAGTTCGCTCCCCGTAATGAAATGGCACTGGTAATCCTCTCCAGGTTTGCACCCGATCTGCATAATGCCGTCGAATCCCGCCGACAGAGCATCGGAGAGCCAGATCTTATTGATCGAACCGATGCAGCGCACGGGGATGATCCTTAACCAGGGACTGATCCGGTGGCGGTGAAAGGCCGCCAGGTCGAAGGCCGGGTAAGCATCATTCTCGCACACAAATGCCAGCACTCTGGGTTTTTCCTCCAATTCATCCGGTATGGGGATGGATTTGATCATGGAAGAGATGGCATGGATAGAATAATTGTCGAAGTTAATGATCCGTTCCGGACAGGAACCCATGCAAATGCCGCAACGCCTGCATCGTGCTGGATTGGGCAGGGGAGTTCCCTTCTCGTTCTCATCATAGGTCCCGAAGGGACATTCTTCCGTACATCTCTTACAATCCGTGCACCGCTGCAGGCTTAGGACCGGGTAGCTCCGGTCCCCCGGCCTCGGGTGAACGGCTTCCCCCCGTCTTACAGCTTCTATGCACTGGATCGCCTTTACCACCGCTCCCCCGGCATCCTCCATGCAGTCCTGGATACCCTGCGGCGTTCTGACCGCACCTGCAGCATATATGCCTGTGCGCTGAGTCTCGTATGGAAAACAGATGAAATGGGAATCCGGGAAACCGTATTTTCTTTCCGGTAATCCTTCGCCCTTCCGGTAAAGCAGGTGCAGGTCCTCCGAACGGTTGGGCTCCATTCCCGTTGCCGCAACAACCAGGTCCGCCCGGATGGAGAGCGGTTCACCCAGCAGGTTGTCCCCGATCGTTATCCTGAGGCTGCCGTCGTCCAGTTCCTCCACCCCGGATACTTCCCCCTTTGTAAGGAAAATGCGGTTGTCGCCCTGGACCTGGCGGTAAAAATGCTCGTTCCGGCCGGGGGTCCGGATGTCCCTGTAAACAATGAATACATTTGTTTCAGGGTATTTACGGCGTATGTAAAGAGCCTGCTTAAGGCTTGTCAGGCAGCAAACATTGGAACAGTAGGGGAGATGTTTTTCATCCCTTGACCCGGCGCACTGGATAAAGACGACGTTTTCGGGAGGTTTCCCGTCAGAGGGCCGGAGGATCCCGCCCTGCTTTGCCATGGTTTCCAGGTCGGCCTGGGTAATCATGTTTTCATGCCTGCTGAATCCCAGATGCTCCAGCCTGGAAGCATCATAGGGTTTCCAGCCGATGGCGAGGATAACGGACCCGACCCTGCATTCGGAATTTCTGCCGTTAATCCTGAGCGTAACATGAAATTTGCCGGGTTCCCCCGAGATTGCCGAAACCGTGGAATTTTTATGAACGGTGATCAGTCCCGAGGCCTCCAGTTCCTCCAGCTTTTCATCCAGGAAATAACCGAGATGGGTTTCCCGGCTTCCGGACACCGGGATGATGTCGTGCCAGTGGTTGAGCCAGCCCCCCAGCCGGTCCTCTTTCTCGACCATTACGACCGAATAACCGGCCCGGGCCCCTTCGAGGGCGGATTGTATTCCCGTAATACCGCCGCCGAGGATCAGGATATCGGATTCCGTTCCATCCGGGATATAGGGATCCGGAAGGCCGGAAGCCGCAGTCCATGCGATCCCCATCCGAAGGTAGTCCTCTGCTGCCAGCTGGGTGTCCTCGTGGCCGGGCTCCATGACCCAGGCAACGCCTTCCCTGAGATTCACCCTCTCGGTCAAAATATTGCCGAACTTCAGTGTTTCAGGATTGTGGCGGGGGGAACAGCCTGCAATCACCAGTGAATCCAGCAGGTGCTCAGGGATCTCATCATTGATTTTCAGGTGGGCTTCGGCACTGCACAGGCAGGGACGTACCTGGCATTGCTTTACTGTTGGGTACTCACCTGCAACGGCGGACAGCTTTGCGGTGTTGAGGCTTTCACCGATCCCGCAGCCGGTACAAATGTACACGCCTATGTTTTTCGATTCTTTAGCCACCTCTGTGATTCATTGCAGTACATTGATTACAAGGCCTGTGGCCTCCCTGACTGAGGCAGCGACGTCCTTTGGATCGGCGCAGCAGCCCCCTGCGGCGTAGCCTTCTTCAAGGGCTTCCCGGATGATGAATCCATCCCGGTCAAGTTCCATTCCCGCAAGGGCAGGTGCAATGGGCACGATACCCGTCGCCAGGATGACCATATCATAGGAATTGCGAATCTTCCGTCCGGACAGGATGTCTTCCGCTTCCAGGACCGGCCTGCCTGTGTCCTTGCCAGGATTCTCCCCCTCGCGGGTCGATTTATCCGCTTCCAGGTTGATCCCGGATACTTTGCCTTTGATCAGGCAAATGCGCTCATGGTTTTCCACTTTCCTCAGAAAGTCCTCGTTCCTCCCTGAAACCCTCAGGTCAATGTAGTAGATATCCGCCTGGTTCTGAGGATCCTGTTCGGTGAAGTACAGGGCCTGCTTCAAGGAAGCCGAACAACAGACTGCGGAGCAATAGGGCAGATGGTTTTCATCACGGGAACCGGCGCACTGGATAAAGGCTATCCTGCGGGCAGGTTCCCCGTCGGATTGCCTGAGTATCAGGCCCCCGGTGGGACCGTTGGGGGCTCCCAGCCTTTCCATCATGACATTGCTGAGGATGTCGGGGGACTTCCCCCAGGAGTATTCGGCCAGTTTTTCCGGGTTATAGGGGCTCCATCCCGTGCAGAAAAGAACCGTTCCAACATTTAACTCACGGGTGCTGCTTTCCGCCCCGAGGTTTATGGCCCCGTAACGGCAGGCGGGTACGCATTTCATGCAGCTGTCTTTCAGGCAGGCAGTATCATCAAGATAATACCGGTCCGGGTAGCTCAATTCATGGGGCAGGTCGATCGCCTTATGTACGGTCAGCCCGTAGTTGAAGGGATCCGGGGATTCAACGGGACATACGACGGTGCATTCGCCACAGGCTGTACAGGCTGAAGATACGTATTCCGGTTCGCACCTAAGGCTCACCCTGAAATCTCCGGCGGTACCTGAGATCTTTTCCGCGGTGGCCGAAGTGATCACCTCGATGCGGCTGCTGTCGCGGATCCGTCTGAAATTGATCTCGAGTCCGCAGTAAGGGGGACAAAGTTTAGGGAAGTACTCATTCATTCGGGCTACCTGTCCCCCCAGGTACGGCAGCTTTTCCAAAAGGTACACCCTGCATCCCGTTTCCGCAGCTTCCACGGCAGCGGTGATGCCGCTGATTCCCCCGCCGATGATGAGCACCGATTTTTCGGTTTTCCTGGTATGGTTGTTCTGGTCCTGCATACTTTGACATCGATGACCGGCCGGATCAGTCCACCAGGTCAATTACCTCCCTTTTCATCATTTCCCACTGACCGGATCCTGGATCCCAGCGGCAGTTGGCAAAGCATTTCCACTCATCCTCCGCCAGCCCGGGGAAATCACTCCTGAAATAATACCCGGGCCAGCGCGTCTCCTCCCGGAAGAGCATGGTGCGCATATGCGATTCAGCCTGCCAGACCCGGTGAACATTTTCCCAGCAGCGCATCAGTTCATGGGTGTTCCCGGCAGCCAGGCTGGCGATGTCTTCCTTAAGCATATGCAAATGTTCCAGTCCTTTCTCAAGCAGGGGGGCGGAGGTCCTGTACCCGCTCGAGACCCCGCCGGCATACTCGTCCATTATTTTCTGGAGGCGGAACATGAACATCTGCGGACGGATGTAATTCGGGTTGATATCCGGGTCCTGGGTGTATCCTTTATGGGTCTCAAACAGATCGAGGGGTTTCAGGATGGACTGCTTCAAGGCAAGGACGGTTTCTTCCGCAGCCGGGGGCAGATCGGGATGGTCAACGCAGAAGGCTGCGGCGGATTTACCCGCAATACGTCCCTCGGTAAAGGAGCCGGATGAGAACTTGTGACTGGATGCCCCGGATGCATCCCCGGCTGCAAACAGGCCGCGTACCGTGGTCATATTTGGGTAGCCCCATTTATAGCCTTCGGGTGCGAGATCCTCGGGACCGCTGACCCATGCACCGGAAGCCCCGGAATGGGAGCTTATGAAATAGGGTTCACAGGCAGAGATCTCCGATGGTTTTTCCTCGGGATTGATGTTCATGGATGCCCAGAGAAGGGCCTGGCTGATCGTCATGTCCAGGAAATCCTCCCAGGCCTCCTTTTCCAGTTCCTTAAGTTTGCGCCTGGCCTCCTTTTCGTCGGGAATGGACTCCACGATCTTTTTAATGGCTTCTTCCGTCCGCATATAAATGGGACCTTTCCCTTCCTCGATCTCGAGCATCATCAGGTAATTCCTCAGGTTGGCCGGCGTCGGTTTTACATTCCCGTAAGGGGCCCATTTCTCCAGTTCGGCCGCCCGTGTCTGCATGTAATTCTCGCCGAGTGCATTGGTGGCCTCTGCCTGGAAAAGCAGGAACCAGGCCCCGACCGGACCGTAGGCATCCTTGAAACGGACCGGTACGAAGCGTACCTCCTGGCAGGTCATTTCCGCACCGGCCTTCAGCGTGAAATAAGCACTTGCCCCGCTGTTGAAGGGAGGGTACCAGGAACGTCCGAGTCCCTCTCCAACGGACTTCGGTCTGAACACATGCACCGCGCCTCCCATGGCGGCAAGCACGCTTTTTGCCCGGAAAACGTAGATCTTGTTTTCCCTCACGCTGAAACCGATGGCCCCCGTACAGCGGTCTCCTTCAACAATGGGATCGGTTATGAAGACCCTTTCGAAATACTGTCCCCTTTCACCCAGTTCAGCCAGGGCATTCTTGGCGGCTTCCGCCACGATGGTCTTATAGGATTCCCCGTGGATCATGATCTGCCAGCGCCCCTCGTTCACGTACTTCCCTTCCTCGTCCCTCCAGATCGGTAGTCCCCATTTCTCGAACAGGTGCACCGACGAATCCACATGCCTCCCGATGTTCGCCACGAGATCATCCCGGGCTATGCCCATCAGGTCATTCTTTACATATTTAACATAATCGGCAAGGGTATTTTTACCCTCTTTCAGTCCCAGGTACATATTGATGGCCGACAGTCCCATTGCCACGGCGCCGGACCGGTCCATCGACGCCTTGTCTACCAGTGTGACCCGGAGCTTGTACTTCTTAGCCCAGTGGGCGGCCTCCCAGGCTGCTCCACAGGCAGCCATGCCTCCCCCAAGGATCAGGATATCGGTCTGAACTTCAACGGTTTCGAAATTATTTGCAATGCTCATAAATCAGTTTTTTCATTATAACCGGCCGGGACCTGATCCGATCCATCAGATTTTTTCCAGTTCTTCCAGTCCCGTTGAAGCAGGCTCGGTGCGGAGCAGGGGACTCTTCAGGTCATCCGTTGCGGTCCCGAAACCGGCATCCGGTTCTGCAGTCCCCTCCGGGGTTGTCCTTGTCGGGAACTTGAACCGCTTTACCTGGCCGTCCCTGAATTTTACCGACCACATGATCGCATCGGAACTTCTCAGGGGCTGAACCGCGCCGCCGAGGGGCATAAAATCGGCATAACCCCTGACCTCGATGGCCTGGGTGGGACAGATCTTTACGCAGTTGTAACATTCCCAGCACATTTGAGGTGCGCGGTTAATGGCCTTATTGCTTTGCTTGTCGAGGACCATAAGATCGTTCGGGCAGATGTACTGGCAGGCCGTCCTGTCCAGTGCCTTACATCCGTCACATTTATCGGTAATAACAAAACTGGGCATGATGCTAGTCCTTGGTGATGCGTACAAACATAACCAAATCTGGGGATTTATCCGTATGATTTTTGGCAGATGCCCCGGTCAGAATATGGAATGCCCCGCTCAGAATCCGATCATCCAGAGGATCCGGTCCTCATCGATGCAGAAATCGACAAGTTCCAGGATTTCCCTGCTCACGCTGACGAGTTGTTTGTGGTACTGTGTCCAGTGATCGGTCCAGTTTTTATCCGAACTGACCAGGGCAAGCAGGAATTCCTTGCCGAGCACCTTTCCTGTAATAAAATTCTGAAAATCAGATAGTTTTTTGATCTGCTCAAGCCTGGCAAGTTGGGTCAGCAGGTTGTTCCGCAGGGGGATTATAAACCGTGTGTTATACCTGGTTGGAACGTAGTAATCATAAAGCTGGTTGGCCTTCTCGAAACACTGGGTGAAAAGGTTGAAAACCACGGCATCCATGTAGCGCGATTCAGGATCGCATTTGTTATAGGTTTCTTCCGTGCCGGTAATGTTGAGCTCGACGAAATTCAGATCCTTGTAATGGTAGAGTGCTAACTTCATGATGATAATCCTGATCGGAGCTAAGTTATAAATTTTGTTTAAAAAGTTGCCTGATTTTTTACTTACTTTTATCCCGGAAAATCAGCAAAGCGTGATGAAAAAGATCATAGGGGGGCTTTTTGAACAAACTTTCGGTTGTCCCGCCACAAGGTTTGAAACACTGCCGGGGGCGGGATCTCATCGCAGGTATTTCAGGCTGGAAGGGAAGGGCAATAGATGCATTGCTGTATACAGTCCGGATCCGCTTGAGACCAGGGCCTTTCTTGATTTTACAAGGCATTTCGGGCAACTCGGGCTTCATGTTCCGCAACTGCTGGCGGAGGATTCCGGCAGGGGAATTTACCTTCTTCAGGATATGGGGGACCGGACCCTTAAGGATGAAGTTGACCGCAGCAGGAGGGATGGGGACTTCCCCGAACGGATACCCCCTTTATACCGGCAGGCTCTCATGCATTTGCTGAGGTTCCAGGTGGAGGGGCACGCGGGACTGAACTATTCCGTCTGCGTGCCCCGGCCGGAGTTCGACCGGCAGTCGATGATGTGGGACCTTAACCATTTCAAGTATTATTTCCTCAAACTGCTCGGAATACCCTTCGACGAACAGGCCCTGGAAGATGATTTCGGAACCTTTACCGGTTTCCTCACCGGCGCTGAATCAAAATTCTTCCTGTACAGGGATTTTCAGTCCCGCAACATTATGATCCTTGATAATGATCTTTATTTTATTGATTATCAAGGGGGAAGGAAAGGGGCACTGCAATATGACCTGGCTTCGATCCTGTTCGAGGCACGGGTCGACCTGCCACCCAGCATGCGGGATGAAATGCTGGAATTTTACCTGGAACAGCTTCAGGATAAAACAGGCATCCGGCCATGGGAATTTAAAAAACATTACTGGGGTTTTGTACTGGTCCGCATCCTTCAGGCCATGGGGGCATACGGCATCCGGGGCATCGTTGAGAACAAGCCCCTTTTCCTGCAAAGCATTCCTTTCGGGATCAGGAACATCGGCTGGCTGCTGGATAACTCACTCATCCCCGACAAACTGCCCGAGCTGACGGCCTGCCTTCACAGGATCTGCAGCCTGGAAGAATGGAAGCAGGGCGTGGGACCTGAAAAGAAGGAAGGGTATAATAAAACTGGAAAACCGGGAAAAACGAAAAAACCGGGAAAAACGGGAGGATTTAAGGAGCAGGATAGACCTGGAGAGCTCCGGGTCCTGATAAACAGCTTCTCCTATAAAAGGGGATTGCCGAGGGACCTCAGCGGGAACGGCGGTGGATTCGTGTTTGACTGCAGGGCCCTTCCCAATCCGGGCGGGGAAGAGAAATACCGTTCCTTCACGGGACTCGACAGGGAAGTGATGGATTTCCTGGAAGGGAAAGATGAGGTGCGTGTTTTCCTCGACAGGGCCTTCTCACTGGTGGAACAGTCCGTTGCAGAGTACCGCTCCCGGGAATTTGACCGCCTGATGGTCAGCTTCGGGTGTACAGGCGGCCAGCACCGCTCGGTTTATTGCGCCGAGCGGTTGCAGGAGTTACTCCGGGACAGGCTGAATGTTAAAACTTTGCTGGTACACAGGGAGCTTGAAATATAAAAGCATGGGAAAGACAATGTTCGAGGCAGGGAAACCCGCCAGCTACGAATGCAGGAAGTGCAGTACGAGGGTGAAGAAAAAGGACTGGGTCTGCAAACCGTTTAAACTCTGAGTAATCCGGAACAATCCATGAAAGCAATGATACTTGCAGCGGGCCTGGGTACCCGGCTCCGGCCGCTTACCAACGACCTGCCGAAAGCGCTGGTCCCTTTCAAAGGGGTACCACTCGTCGAGAGGATCATACGGAACCTTGCATACGCCGGGATTGATCACATCATTGTCAACGTCCATCACCATGCCGAACGGGTGATCGATTTCATCCGTCATCTGGATGTCCCGGGCACCAGCCTGTACATTTCGGATGAACGTGAAATGCTTATGGATACCGGTGGTGCCCTGCTTAAAGCCAGGGAGTTTTTCACAGGGGAGGAAGATTTCCTTGTGCATAATGTGGATGTCATAACCAACCTGGATATTTCTGCTCTTATCCTGGCCCACAGGGGAGGAGATTCCATGGCGACAATCGCCGTTAAGAAAAGGCCTACCTCCCGGTCCCTCCTTTTCGATAACGAGGGATATCTTTCCGGCTGGAGGCAGAATGAGACCGGGGAGGTCAGGATCGTCCGGAAGAAAGCGGGGGCCCTGGAAGACTACGGGAACAGCTGCGTCCAGGTAATCAGCCGTGAATTCTTCTCGCACTATCCCGATACCCGGGTCTTAAACCTGACGGAAATGTATCTCGACCTTGCCGTAAAATACCTGATACAGCCCTTTATCCATAATGAGGATTACTGGTACGACCTTGGCCGGTATGAGAACTATCTAAAAGCAGACAAGGAAGTCTTTTAATTTCTGCATAATTTGAGTATTTTCGCACCCTGATGTGCAGGATCCCGGAAAGCTTCTTCAGGATGGTTCCAGGTCCTGCAGGAATCCTCCGGATAGATAGGTCAGGATTGAAAAGGATCCTGGAGGATTCAGGCTTGAGCAGAAGCACCGTGGTTATGTATTTGATGAATTCATAATTGTGACAGCAAAACAGTCGGTTCTTTTTTCGAGAGTTGTAGGTCCCTTTCAGAGGTTCTCCAGGATTGAAGCAGCCAGCGGGATTCTTCTGATCATTGCCACGGCAGTCGCCATGTTTTGGGCCAACTCCGGTTTTTCGGATGCCTATCACAGGATCGTGAACTGGGAACTGACCGTTCAGGTGGGACAGGTATTCAAGCTTTCAAAACCTCTGATCCTGTGGATTAACGATGGATTGATGGCTATTTTCTTTTTCGTGGTGGGACTTGAAATCAAGAGGGAGATCCTCATCGGTGAACTGTCGACATTCAGGCAGGCATCACTGCCCATTTTTGCAGCCATCGGCGGAATGCTCGTACCGGCACTGATCTTCGTTACCCTCCAGGGTGACCACCCGGGTAAGGAGGGCTGGGGCATACCTATGGCGACCGATATTGCCTTCTCACTGGGGATACTGAGCCTGCTCGGGAAGCGCGTTCCCCTCTCCCTGAAAGTATTTCTTGCGGCATTTGCCATCGTTGATGACCTTGGCGCCGTTGTGGTCATTGCAGCATTCTACAGTGAGTCGATCGGATGGAACTATTTGCTGACCGCCCTGGTGCTTTTCATACTACTGGCCGCATCCTTGAGGGCAGGGATGAGGAGCGGTACGGTATTCGTGGTAGTCGGCGCATTTATCTGGTATTATGTTCTTAAATCCGGATTGCACCCTACCATTGCCGGGGTCATGCTTGCCTTTATTGTACCTGTAAGGAGGACGATCAAGCTTGACGTTTTCAACCGGATCATGAAAACAAATCTCGCTCCTTTCGCCATCTCCGGACAGGAAGACTCGAAACCGGGAAAATCCGGTCCGGGAGATTCCGGATCGGGTGACAGTCTGCTGCTTAACAAGGAACAATTGCATGCACTTGATAACATTGAAACATATGTTGAAAAGGTACACAGTCCCCTTCAATACCTCGAGCATAAAATGCATGCGATCACATCCTATTTTGTAATGCCGGTTTTTGCGCTGGCAAACGCCGGAATACTGCTCAGCGCACCGGCAGGTGAACCCTTAGTAGGCCGGCTTTCGCTCAACATTGCCCTGGCCCTGCTGGCAGGGAAGGTGATCGGCATCATGCTGCTGTCCTGGATAGGGGTTAAACTTAAAATTACCGATCTTCCAGAAGGTACCGGCTGGGTTCAATTGGTCGGACTGGGATTTCTGGGTGGAATCGGATTTACCATGTCAATGTTCATCAGCAGCCTTGCTTACGGGAATGAGGGCATGCTCAACCACGCAAAGATCGGGATCCTGATCGGTTCACTGCTGGCAGGAGTAACGGGCTACCTCATTCTGTACAGGACCCTGAAACCGGTCCCGTCGCCTGAAGAATAGGATCATGTCCGGGGCTGCCTGGGAGGCAAGAATAGGCTGAAGGTTCAGCATGCATGAAGGAATAAAGTGAAAACCGGGCAGGAACGGATTGAACCGGACAGGAAAAAGTTGAATGCAGGATTTGAACAGGTTGGAGACCGGACACGAAGTAAAAACTTACTGAAAATGAAAGAACATCTGATCGAGCAGCTAAATAAAAAATGGGAAGGGAAGCCACCGGAGGAGGTCCTTGGCTATTTCCTTAAGGAATACAAGGGAAAGATCATCCTTGCCTCAAGCATGGGTGCAGAAGACCAGGTACTTACCAGGATGGTCGCGGATGCGGACCGGGACACCCGGATCTTCACGCTGGATACGGGCAGGTTGTTCCAGGAGACCTACGACCTCATACAGCGGACCAACGAAGAGTACGGCCTTAACATCGAGGTTTATTTTCCCGATTCCGGACAGGTGCAGGACATGGTGGCCAGCAAGGGGATCAATCTGTTTTACAGAAGCATCGGGAACCGTAAATTGTGCTGCGATGTTCGTAAGAACCAGTCCCTCAAACGCGCCCTCGCCGGCATGGCAATGTGGATATGCGGGCTCAGGAAGGACCAGACCGTAACCCGTTTCTACAATAAGCTGGTAGAATGGGATGAGAAACACAGGCTTATGAAGCTTAATCCCCTGATAAACTGGACGGAAAAACAGGTCTGGCAGTACATCAGGGAACATGATATCCCTTACAATGTGCTGCATGACAGGGGATATCCGAGCATTGGCTGCAAACCCTGCACCCGAGCCGTCCAGCCGGGGGAGGATTCAAGGGCCGGCAGGTGGTGGTGGGAGAATGCGGAAAACAAGGAATGCGGCCTTCACAACAGCGAGTAACCCTCGCGGGAACACGACTCCACGGAAATAAGCAAGCCTGGAAAGGGGATCCCTGACCCCGGACTTCGGTCAGAAACCTCTGCTATTCTATCACGCCGGATCCGATCACTTCATCGCCCTGGTACCAGGCTGCAAACTGGCCGGGGGTAATACCGCGCTGCTGCCTGTCAAATATTACATACATCCGGTCTTTTCCCATGTGCAGGGTCCCCTTTTGAAGGGGCTGACGGTATCGGATGCGAAGCGAGTATTCCCTCGCTTCACCGGGCATCATCCTCAGGTCCTCCCTGACCCAGTGTACGTCCATGGTCCTGATGGAGAGGCCTTTCCGGAAGAGACCCGGATGGTTTTTCCCTTCCCCCGTATAAATGATGTTTTTTTCCGTATCTGTCCCGATGATGAAAAGCGGTTCCTTCTTCCCCCCGATACTCAGACCTTTTCGCTGTCCGATGGTATAAAAATGGGCGCCATTGTGCGTTCCAATCACAATTCCGTCACCCGGCTGGTAATGCCATGGCCGGGACAGGTATTCCGGGTCAGACCGGTCCGGGTCGAACTCCAGGTATCCTGCAAACCTTCTCGGGATCTCGATGACCTCTCCCTTAACAGGTTTCAGCTGCTGCTGGAGGAAGGTCGGCAGGTCCACCTTGCCGATGAAGCAAATGCCCTGTGAATCCTTCTTGCCTGCTGTAGGGAGTCCCTGCTCCGCAGCGATCCGGCGCACCTTTTCCTTGGGCAGGTCACCGATGGGGAACAGGATCCTGGAAAGCTGTTCCTGGTTCAGCTGGCACAGGAAATAGCTCTGTTCCTTGTTGGGATCGAGTCCCGCCAGCAAACGATAGGTGGTCTGCCCGTCATTTTGCAGACTGTCCTTCCGGCAATAGTGCCCCGTTGCCACATAATCGGCCCGGTATTTTTCGGCGACCCTGAAGAATTCGTCGAATTTGATCTCCCTGTTGCACAGCACATCAGGGTTCGGCGTACGGCCATGCTCGTACTCATGGAACATGTAGTCGATCACCCTTTTTTTATACTCCTTGCTCAGGTCGGCACTGTGAAATTCGATTCCGAGCTTCTTTGCCACCAGCTGGGCGAAGACCAGGTCGTCTTTCCACGGACAGTCGCCTTCCAGTGTGCCGGTCTTGTCATGCCAGTTGATCATGAAAATACCGATCACTTCATATCCCTGTTCCTTCAGGAGATATGCAGCAACGCTTGAATCCACACCGCCGGAAAGTCCGACTACTACTCTTTTCATTTGCTCATCAAAGTCTGGTCCCCGGTGCACGCCCCGTCACAAAGAGTCCGGGGAATGCCGGTAAAAGGGATCAAAGGCATGCCCGGGTTCAATTCCATCATACCGGATGTTTTCATCCAGGCTGCAAAATTAATGAAATGAACCGGATAAACCGAAGGATGACAGGGATCGGAATCAATCGTGTTCGGATTCGGTGTCAGGATGTAATGCCATGATGCGGTTTTCCCCAGGATGACAGGGATTGGGATCAATCGTGTTCGATCTCCAGGTCCGGGTGGAGTTCCATGACCCGTTGAATTTCTTCCCCGGGGATTGGATTCCCCCTCAGGTTCAGGAGCCTGAGATTTTTAAGTTTGAGCAGGCATTCCGGGATTCCGGCCAGTTTATTGTTGCTGAGATCGAGTTGTTGCAGGGATTTCAGACCACGGAGTTCATCCGGGAGGGTTTCCAGCATATTCCCGCCGAGTGAGAGAGTTTCCAGGTTTTTCAGGCGTCCCAGCGCTGAAGGCAGTGAGGTGATCCGGTTCCCGGAAAGGTCCAGCGTCTCCAGTCCACGCAGCCTTTCAATGGAAGGAGGCACTGTGCTGATCTGGTTTCCGGACAGGTTAAGTTCCTCCAGCTCCGGGAAGCCCGAGGGATCAATGTCTGCGTGTATGATGTAATTGGAGGCAAGATCGAGGAAGACGGCTTTGGGGAATTGATAGATCATGTCCGGCACCGAGGTAAATCCCGCTCCGCTTAGGTTCACCCAGGGTTCCCCGATCGCTTCGCCGCCATACTGTTCCTGCATCCCGACCAGATATTTTTCGGGATAGGTAAGGGTTTCCCTGTTTTTCAGATCGTCGGTGGATGCGGGTCCCCCGCTTGCGATCTCGGAGGAGATTATTCTGCCCTGCCGGTTGAACAGCACCATGGATTCGCCGAGGTATGCCGCGCCGATTCCTTTTTCCCAGGCCTGGTCGGTCCAGTCAAATACGAAGGGGATCACCTTGTTGCCATGGATGTCGATAAAACCTGTTTTCCCGTCAACTTCAGCTGCTGCGATCCCTTCCGATACTTCCCTCAGTCCGTCGTACACCAGATGGGTAAGGTAATTACCGGAAGTATCTGCAAGTCCCCAGGATCCCCCGAGTTCCACCGAGAGGGTCCCCTCGAACACACACTGCGGGTAGCTGTTTCCAGTGGAATAGTCCGTCTGCTTTTCATAGATGTTATCGTAGATGCAGGGCAGGATGGTTTTCCCCGACTTTGATTCCACCCCGTATTTCCCGTCCCTGCTTACCCTCAGGAAAGGATGGCGGAAACTGTTTCCCACGTCTTCCGGTGAAGCATTCAGCCTCAGCGATCCGTCAGGGCTGACCCACTCGGCATACCTGTATCCCTCGGGACTGGTTTCGAT
This sequence comes from uncultured Bacteroides sp., assembly GCA_964431315.1. Classification (GTDB taxonomy): domain Bacteria; phylum Bacteroidota; class Bacteroidia; order Bacteroidales; family SM23-62; genus SM23-62. Next base: position 19,832 of record CAYSJH010000020.1, read on the forward strand.
CTTCAGTCCCCCTGCGATCCCGTACAATCCCGCTGTAAGGTGGGCCGGGTCATCCGTTACCCAGCGGTCTGATGCAGGATAATAGACCTTCTGTTCCCTGCCGGAGATGACCCATACGCTTTCATCGCTCAGGGACGGATAGATGAGATAATCACCCTGCGGGATAATCTCCCGGCCCGTATTATCCACGAGGCTGCTCCGGTTTCCCTTCATCAGGATGAAATGGGGTTCTTTCCACCAGTCCAGTGCATGGATCTCGGAATATTCAGGCGGGGCGAGGATATGGCCCGAGTAGTCTGCAAGTCCCAGGGTTCCCCCCCAGGCATAGGAATAAATCCCTCCCGAATCCACAGCGGACCGGTCCAGGATTAGCATATACCCGTCATACAGCACGGGCGGGTCCTTGAATACCGGTTCCTGCAGCCAGTCCAGGTTACAGTACGCCACACCCCAGCCTTCCCCGGTTCGTACAGACATGGCGCCATTATGCACATATGCGATCTCCCTGTAGGGAAGGACCATCTTGCTGCCGTCGGTTGACAGAAGGGCAAATTCTGCGGGGATCCCGTCATAGTAAGAAAGCTGACCGGAGGATGTATCGTGCAGCATTTTAACGGCAAGGAATTTTCCGCAGTCCCCCAGGGGCCAGATCCGGTTCCAGTCCTCATCGAACAGGAGATTGCCATCGGTGTCGATTACATTATCGAACCATCCCCTGTAAAAGTTTATTACCCTGAATTGGCCGATGGGACAGGATGGACCGGATGGAACGGCAGCCGGTTGAGCGTTCGAAAAAACTGAGACGGCAGACAACATAAGCATCCATGCGGTCCGCCGGTATCCGGGAAATGAAAATTTCATAAGGTTGAGAAATTAATTCTGATCCCTGAGCTTCTCGGCGACCTTTTCATCGGACAGGATATTTGCCACGATGGCCCAGGCCTTATCCGGGCCGTACACCTTCAGCTTGGTCAGAAGTACCTTTTTCCGGTCCCCGATGGCCCCTTTCTCGGCCACAGCCTTCCGGATCTCCCGGAACTGCGATCCGGTCAGTTCGTTTTCCATGGCATCCAGGATGGAGCGGAATGGGATTGTATCGGGACTCTCTTCCGGTAACCCGAATGTCTGGAGTTCTGCAATGGCCTCTTCAAGGATCTCCCTGCCCAGCTTTTTACAGGCTTTAATGGAATTGGTATATCCGGTCTCATCACGCAGTACCCAGCTGCCCTTGTCGTAAGTGATCTTCTGAATGGCTTCCATCTTTTTGGTCTGCCTGCCAAAGATCCGTTCCAGCAGCAGGATGGTGAAATTTTTCCAGGCGTTCAGGTCAAAATCCTTTGCTTCAAGCTTTTTGATCTGTTCCTCCAGGACCTCGATGGTTTTATTTGGATTCATTGCCTTAATGAGGAGTTTGTTGGTCCTGTAAAAGTAAGAATTTATTCGGTACCGGAAGGGGTCCGGTATCGGTTTCGCCTTTCCCTGACTTCTTCCCGGTAAAATCGGTTAACGTCGATCTTCTGCCCGGTGCAGAAATAGACCGGTGTGCCATACTGCCTGGCATGGGGTGTGCTGATCCTTCCAACGATCTCAACGTTTTCGAAAAGATTCTGAAGATTATCGTCCTGCCCGATCTTAATGAAAAATTCGGCATTGATGCTGTCTGGTGCCCAGAAAAGGTAACTGTCGTTGTAGCTGATCACCGGAGGCAGACCGTAATAGGTGCCATAAAAGTCAACGGAACCGGCCTCACCGTAGTTATTGGCAAAAATGACACATCTGGATTGTTCCTCCGGGCTCAGTGCATTATAGGTTTTGCCCACGATGCCGGCGAGTTCCTTCCATCCTATCATATCCGCATAGTCCTGCGGCAGATCGTAATACTGCCCGTCTTCCCAGCGCTGGGCATGATCCATGGGAGTCCCCCTGTAAAACCTGATGAATGCATCCGGTTTCAGAACGGGCAGGCTGATGGGGAGGGAAAGCACGGAAACGACCAGCGCAAACACGAGGAATACATACCGGATCCAGGCCAGCTTCCCCTTCAGGCGTGCTTCGATGAAAATTCCCCCGAAAACGAACAGCGCAGTATAAGCACCTATGGTGTAATAAGGTTTTCCCCGAAGCAGGATAAGCAGCAGGATAACGGTCAGGTATATCCACGCGAATGCACGGTATTGCCTGCCATCCTTCAGGAATGCCACATGGATGAGTCCCAGGATCCAGACAAAAAACACCGGCATGAACATCAGGATCTGTTCGAGCAGGAAGACGTCGACCCGTACATTCACCAGCTGGGTCCGGGCCAGTTCCTGCATGTGATTGACAACAGGCCAGCTGTTCCGGTACTGCCAGATGAGGTTTGGAAAGGTGATCATCAGGGCAATCCCGGCCGCGATCCAGGGCAGGGGAGTTCGCAGCCATTTTCTCAGGGGGGTGGCCAGCACCGCCACGATGATCCCGGCAAGATAGAAGACCACAGCATACTTGTTCAGGAAGGCAAAACCGGCTGCAATTCCGATAAGGTACCAGTAATATTTCCGGTCGGTACGGATCAGCCGGAACAGCAGGAAGGCAAGCAGCAGCCAGTAGAACTCATCGAAGGAAACGGGCTGGAACAGGCTGTTGCTGCGCAGGAATGCGGGGGACAGGAGGAATGCGAGCAGGGCAAAGAACTGGGCCCGTTTCCCGCCCCCGGCCTCCCTGACCATGATCCCGATGAGCAGCAGGGAAAGCACCCCGATAATGGCGGGGAAGAACCTTATGGCAAAGGTGTTATCACCCATGAGGAACCTGGAAATATTGGCAAAGACGGCTATGGAAGGGGGTACGGAATGGTATCCCCAGGCCAGGTGATTCCCGAGGTCAATGTACATGAATGCATCCCGTTGGAGTTCGTAAATGGTATTGGTGGAAAAATGCACGGCCAGTTTCACGGCCATGAACAAAATCACGATCCACCATGTCCGGAGCCACGCAGGGAACTTTGTCCGGAGCCACGCAGGGAACTTTGTCCGGAGCCACGCAGGGAGCTTTGTCCGGAGCCATGTACCGGACCCTGTACTGAGCCATGAACCGTGCCATGTCCTCAGCAATTTACCGGGTCCTGTCCGGAGCCATGTCCGGAACCGGGACCGGGGATGTTGCTGATGCATAGTTCTCTTATTACATACGCCAAGTTAGAAATTATTTGCTTATTGAGTCCGGCACTCAGCGTTTGAGCATCAGCTGATCGCATTTGATGAGCATGCGGTTGGCCCAGGTGGAATCCCTTCCCGGCGGCAGTTCCGTAATACCGGAGACGGCGGACCGGTATTCTTCGAAAACCGCCCTGGCCTGGTCCACCTCCCCGAGCCGGATCAGGATAAGTCCCTTTTCAGCCAGGGCTTCCACGAAATCAAAATCATTCATGGAAAGCGCAGTATTGATAAGCCGGAGCGCTTCAAGGTTGCTTTCGACCGTATTGGAAAGGGTCCTGGTAAGCTTGGCCCTCAGCAGGTAATCTTCCTCATTGGCTATGCCCAGATCGAAAACCCTGTCAAGGTAGAAAAGGGACTGGTCGTAATTGTTGTTGTAGTATTCCTGCCATGCGGTAAGCGAAAGCACCGAGGAAATATTGATCATGTACTCTTTATCCGGCAGGAATTGAAAACCCGGATCGTTTTCGAGTTTGGAGATAAAACCCCTGCTCAGGTCCTGCGCGGTCCGGATTTGTTCGCTGTTGAAATCCGCCCCGGCGGAAAGCCTGATCGCATCCGAAATGGCAGCAGATGTCAATCCTGCCAGCACCAGGTCGCTGACGTTGAAGTTTGTGCCGTACCTGACATTGCTGAATTCCATAGCGACCGCGGAGGCAATGCTGGCAAAGGTGGACCAGAATTCTGCCGAGCGCTGGCTGTGGATCTCGTAATTAAGGTTCATCAGGTTATGGTCCAGCACGATATGGGCAGTCTGCTCGGCAAGGATGGACAGGAATTCCTTCTCACTGCGGGTCTTTGCGATCATCCCGGTAGTGATTACGATCGTACCGTTATTGAAAACCCAGGTTTCGGGTTTCTGGGCCCTGATCATCATGATGTTCAGACGGGCCGGCTCTTCTTTCATAAGCGCTTCGGGATGAAGAATATAAATGAGTTGTTTCAGGTAATCCTCCAGGTACTCGTCACGGAATACCAGTGCGTTGATCTCCATCTGCGAAGCATACTCGTAATAATCTTCCCTGAGGGCCGCCCGAAGATCGCTCTGCCATCCGTTCGTACGGATGTGTGCAGCCTGGTTCATCAGCCAGACTTTCTGCCAGTATCCGAGATTGTCATCCAGGAGCCGGACCTTGTCCGCCGCTACGTATTTGTCACCGTACCCGCCTCTGACAAGAAAGGATTCCGTCCCGGATTTTTCCCTGTACCCGTAAATGCTGATGGTATCCCCGGGCCTGTACTGGTCGATCTTTTTAAGCGCCACGCCCTGAATGGGATTCTGGGAATGGATATTCCCGTGAATGAGCAGGATCATTAATCCCGCTGCCAGGATTCTGTTCATGGGTGGTTTCGGTGGTTTGGTTTTGTATCCTAAAAGGCACAAATATCACGCCAAACTAACCATCCTTCCCGTATCCGTATGCATGGAAACTTCCCGCCACGTATTTTACTTATATTTATAGTTACATTTAATGCAAAACGAAACTGGCCGGCCTCACAATATACAGGGCTTCAGCAGGTTCGGGGAAAACCTATACACTGGCGCGTGATTTCATCAGCCTGATGGTCACGGATCCTGAACTGTACAGGCACATCCTTGCCGTGACCTTTACAAATAAGGCCACGGAGGAAATGAAAACCAGGATCCTTGAGGAATTGCATAATCTGTCCACCGGAAAGGCTTCCTCCATGATGGATTTCATCACCTCCGAGCATTCGCTGACTCCCGGCGAAGTCGCCGGGAGGGCGAAGCTTATCCTGGAAGCCGTTCTCCACAACTATTCCCGGTTCCATATCGAGACCATCGACCGGTTCTTCCAGCGTTCCATACGTGCATTCACAAGAGAAATAGGTCTTGCCGGAGGATACCGCATAGAGCTCGATTCTGCGAGGGTGCTTTCGGAATCGATAGACCAGATGATGCTGGAACTCGACCAGGATCCGGAGTTGCTGGACTGGTTTGTGGAATTTGCGCGTGACAGGGTGCAGGAAGGCGGGCACTGGAACCTGAAACGCGACCTCATGTTCATGGGAAAGGAACTCAACCGGGAACGCTTCCAGGCAAGGAGCGAGGAACTTATCCGCGAGCTGGGGGACAGGGAAAGGTTCACCTCCTTCCGGAAGGAATTGCCGGAAATCAAATACCGGTTTGAGAATTCCCTCAGGGAATATGCCCGCAAGGCGATCGGGATCATGGAAGCAGAAGGTCTCCGGCCGGGCGATTTCAAGGGACAGTATGGAGTGGGACATTTCTTTACCAGGCTTCTCAGGGGTGATTTCAAATACCCCTCCGCCACCATCCTCAAATCGGTTGATAATCCGGATGAATGGTATGCCCGGTCCAGCCCGGAAATCGAAAAAATCACCTCAGCCTACCGGGAAGGCATGAATGGGCTGCTTAATAAGTGCATACAACTCTTTGAGGATCAGTACGTCCTCTATAAGTCCACCGAATCGGTCCGAACCTTTCTCTATACCCTGGGAATCCTGACGGACATCTCCAGGCGCATGCATGCTTTTACCGAATCGCAGGGCATCTTCCTGCTGTCGGATGCGGCACGCTTCCTTTACGGGATCATCGGGGAGAATGATGCTCCCTTCGTCTATGAAAAGATCGGGAATTATTTCGAGCATTTTATGATCGACGAGTTCCAGGATACCTCGGGACTTCAATGGAAAAATTTTAAGCCTCTGATTGAAAACAGCCTGGCATACAACAAGAAATGCCTGGTCGTCGGCGACGTAAAACAATCCATCTACCGCTGGCGGAACAGCGACTGGGAGATCCTGTCGGATCAGGTGCTGAAGGATTTTAACCCGGAACAGATTGAATTGCATGGACTTAAGCATAACTGGAGAAGCCGGGCGAACATCATCCATTTCAACAACACCTTTTTCCGTGAGGCATGTGAACTGGTTCAGTCGCATTTCAGCCAGGGGGAAGGGAATCCAGGCGATTTTTCGGAAAAGGCATCAAGGGCATATTCGGATGTGGAGCAGGAAATACCGGATGAGGCGGGAAAGGAGGGTGGCTACATCCGGGTGTCCCTGATTCCCGGCCAGGAAAATGGAAATTGGAAAGATGTCGCTGATATCCAAATAATTAAATCGATCGAACAGTTGCAGGAACATGGGATCAGGCCCTCCGATGCGGCCATCCTGGTGAGAAGCAAACGGGACGGCAAACGCATTGCAGATGCCATTCTGGCCTACAAAAGTCTTCATCCGGATTCGAAATATGTTTACGATGTCATCTCGAATGAATCCCTTTACCTTTCCAATGCCATTTCTGTCAGGATCATGGTCTGCGCCCTGAGGTACCTGATCTCGCCGGGGGATCGTGTGAACCTTGCCCGGCTGGTGTACGACTACAATCTTTTTACCGGCCGCATTTCGGCGGCCGACGGCGATCCGGACGAATTTCTCGAAAGCATAACAGGAGGCGAAAACCCGGCACTGCCCGGACAGTTCATGGATGAATCGCTCAGGTACCTGACCCTGACGGAGCTTACCGAGCGGATTATTGCCCTGTTTTCACTGGACACTCAGCCGGCCCAGACACCCTATATCCTCGGGTTCCAGGATCTTGTGCTGGATTATTGCCGGACCGGGCCCGCAGACGTGAATTCCTTCCTGGACTGGTGGGATGAGAACGGTGAGGAGCAGGCCCTGACGGTATCGGAGGACCAAAATGCTATCCGGGTGATGACAATCCATAAGGCAAAGGGACTTGAATTTAAAGCAGTTATCATCCCTTATTGCAACTGGCCCTTTGACCACAGGGGACCCGAAGGTGAAATCCTCTGGTGCAGCCCGGACATTGAACCGTTCTGCCGGCTCAGCCTGCTCCCTGTAAAATATTCCTCTGCACTGACAGACACAATATTTAAGCAGGATTACCTCGAGGAAAAGTTCAGGGTTTACATGGACCATCTGAACCTGCTTTATGTAGCGTTCACCCGCGCAAAGGAATGCCTGATCGTTTTTGGTCCCCAGCGAAAAGAAGACAAGTTCACGGATGTGTCTGCGCTCCTCCGGATGATCCTGTGCGGGAAAGGATCTGTGCCCGAGGGTTCCTGGGATGCTTCGGGGTTGGTTTGGACCATGGGGGAACTGGCTTTCAGTCCCCCGGAAACTGAATCCGGCAAACCGATCATCCTGCGCCACCTTTCAAGCCATGAATTCAGCGGAAAGCTCAGGCTGATGTACAGGGGCATGGAATTCTTCGATCCGCGTGCTGAACGACGTGTCCATTACGGAAACCTGATGCATGAGATCTTCGCCAGGATCCGGTCAGCCGGCGATATCGGAAGGGCGGTTGACAGCGTCAGGCGGGAAGGCATGATCGATGGCACGCAGGCGGAAAGCATGAAGACTGAAATTTCAAGAATGCTTGAAACGGAGATGGTGCGGGACTGGTTCGACGGAAGCTGGAAGGTCATTGCAGAGCAGGATATCCTGACCCGGGAGGGCTCCCTGCGAAGACCCGACAGGGTCATGATGAAACCGGGCCAGGTCATCGTGGTCGATTATAAATTCGGGAGCATGAAATCGCCGGGCCACCTTTCGCAGGTAAGAAAATACGCCGATATGCTGAGGCAGATGCGGCACGGGGAAGTCCACGGATTCATATGGTACGTTAACCTGAATGAAATCCTAAAAGTATGACACAGGCTGATCAGATATATCACTGGGGACACGGCCGGCGGTTCAACGCCTACCCGGAATACTTCAGAAAGCACTTTGGAGGCCGGATCCAGAAACTCAGCCTGGATGCAGGCTTTACCTGTCCGAACCGGGACGGGAGCAAAGGAAGGGGAGGTTGCAGCTTTTGTAATAATAATGCATTTAACCCCTCTTATTGTCAGCCTGTCAAGAGCATAACTAAGCAGATCAGCGAAGGCATAACGTTCCACCGGAAAAGGTATTCGCGGACCCGGGGGTACCTGGCCTATTTCCAGGCCTATTCCAACACTTATGATTCGGTGGAGGTGCTCAGGTCAAGATACAGCGAGGCCCTCAGCCATCCGGAAGTGATCGGCCTGGTGATCGGGACCCGGCCGGATGCGGTCAGCGAGGAGGTGCTCGATTACATTGCCTCCCTGGCTGCTGAACATTACGTGATCATTGAGTACGGAATGGAATCCTGCTACAACGCGACCCTGGAAAGGGTAAACCGGGGACATACCTTCGAGGATTCCCTGCGGGCCATTGAAATGACTGCGGCGCGCGGGATAAGGCAGGGAGCCCATTTCATCATCGGGCTGCCGGGGGAATCCGATTCCGAGATCCTTGCCCAGGCCGGGATCATATCGCGGCTGCCGATCCAGAACCTCAAGTTCCACCAGTTACAGATCGTGAAAAATACCGGTATGGCAAGGGAATTTGAAGCGGACCCGGGAGCTTTCAGGATTTACAGCCTCCCGGAATATCTTGATCTCATGGTTCATCTCATCGAACGGCTGAATCCAGGGATGGTCATTGAGCGGATCGCAGGTGAGGTCAACCCGGGTTACCTGCTCAGTCAACCCTGGGGCATGCGCTATGACCGGATCCTGGAAAAGTTCGAAGATTCACTGGCCGAAAGGGATACATGGCAGGGAAAGGAATACAGGGAAGACAAAGGAAAATGACACGGGCTGTTAATGACAACAGCAGAAACAGGACAGGAAGATGAAACCTTTTCTGAAGGAAGTTGCGGAGGATTTGTACCGGTCACACGGTGACAGGCTGGAAGAGTTGTGCCTGGTATTCCCCAACCGGAGAGCCGGTCTTTTCTTTAACAAATACCTCGGCGAGATACTGGAACATCCGGTCTGGTCCCCCTCCATCTATACCATCCAGGATCTTATGGCAAGGATCTCGGATCTGGAATACGCCGACGAACTGGAGCTGATCAGCCTTCTTTACAGGATTTACTCCGAAGTCAGGGGAATGGAGGATAGCTTTGATGAATTCCTCTTCTGGGGAGAGATCATGCTTTCTGATTTTGACGAGGTGGACAAATACCTGGTGAATGCCGGGGACATCTTCAGGAACCTTGCTGACCTGAAAGACCTTGAGCATACATTTCAGTACCTGAGCCAGCAACAGGTAGACCTGATACAACGGTTCTGGAGTACATTCAGTTACGAGAAGCTGAGCGGGCAGAAACAGATATTCCTTGAGATCTGGAATATTTTGCATACGGTATACACGAAATTCAACCAGAGCCTGCTGGAAATGGGACTGGGGTATGAGGGCATGATCTACCGGAATGTTACAGATAACCTCAGGCAGGGGAAGTCAGCCGATCTCCCGTTCGCCAGGCTTGCATTCATCGGTTTCAATGCCCTGAGTCCCAGCGAGCAGTCCCTGTTCAAATTCTTCCAGGATTCCGGCAAGGCCCTGTTCTACTGGGATTATGACGAATACTACCTGGACATGGAAATGCATGAGGCAGGGCGCTTTATCAGGGAGAACCTTTCAGGGTTCAGGGATTCGGGTGCCGCATTCAACCGGCGGAACCTGGCTGGTTTCAAAGGGGAAATCCAGGTCTACTCGGTTCCTTCTGACGCGGGACAGGCGCAGCTGCTGCATTCCATCCTTGAAGGGGCCGGGCCGGATGCCGGAGCCGGAGAGGAAACCGCGATCGTGCTTGCCGATGAGGAACTGCTGATCCCGGTACTGAATGCACTGCCCCCGTCACTTGATGAAATCAATGTGACCATGGGATACCCCGTCAGCGCCACCCCCGTTTTCAGCCTGATCGAACACCTGATCAGCCTCCAGCGTAACCTGAAGGAAGGCAGCGGATCGGGGGTGAGGTTCTACTACATGGATGTACTTCCCCTTCTGCAGCACCAGTATATCATGCTTCGCCAGGGAACGGATGCACGGGAAGCGGTACTCGGGATCCATGAGCAGAATCTCATATACCTAAGTCCCGCACGCCTGTCGGGGAATGACCTTTTCAGAATGATCTTCCGAAAGATCCGGAAACCCGAAGAAATAGCGGATTACCTGATCTCGATCCTGGAAATGATCACCGCCGGAAGCGATGATGATGAGCAAGCCATTCCCGCGCTGGAACTTGAATTCATATACAGGATCTACACCAGGATCAGGCGCCTCAAGGACGTGCTCGACCGGCTTGGCATGAATTTCAGCCTTTCCACCTTCCTGAGGCTTTTCCATAAATTCCTTCAGCGTACCCGGATCCCGTTCAGCGGGGAGCCTCTTGCAGGGATACAGGTCATGGGTGTGCTCGAGACCCGGGTGCTGGATTTTGACCGGGTGATCATCCTTTCCATGAACGAGGGAGCATTCCCGGGAAAGGGTTCCACCCAGAGTTTTATTCCCCACAACCTCAGGCTGGGTTTTAAGCTGCCGACACTGGAATACCAGGACGCGATCTTTGCCTATTATTTTTATCGCCTTATCCAGCGCTCAGGGGATATCCACCTGATTTACAATAACCGGACGGAAGGACTCACTTCCGGTGAAAAATCCAGGTACATTTACCAGTTGTTGTACGATCCCAATTTCCGGATCAGGGAACGATCCGCGGGGTTTGATCTTCAGGCTGCCCCTGCAATTCCCATACGGGTGAATAAAACTCCCGGAGTGATAAAGAAACTGGATAAGTTCTGTCCCCCGAAAGGAGGAACGGCCTACCTTTCCCCCAGCGCCCTGAACAGTTTTATCGACTGTCCCCTGCAATTTTATTTTAACTATGTGGCCGGTATTAAGGAACCCCTGGAACTGAAGGAAGAAATTGATCCGGCCCTGTTCGGTACCCTGCTGCACGAAGCGGTCAGGACCCTGTACACCTCGCTGGACAATCCGGTGAAGGAAGAGGACATCCGGGCGGTTCTCCGCGCACCGGAGAAAATCCGCAGCGCCATCGAGGCTTCCTTTCGCAGGATCTATTTCAGGAATGAGGATGCCCTTTTGCAGGGCAGGAACAGGGTGATCAGCGAGATCCTTTATACCTATGCCGTGCGGATCCTTGAAAAGGATATCGGGTACTGCCCGTTCCGGATCCATAGCCTGGAAGAGAGTTTCTTCATGGAAATGCCGGTCCCCCGCCAAAGCGGGGAATTACGGGTGAAAATCGGCGGAAAGATCGACCGGGTTGACCGGTTGGCCGACTCATATCGGGTACTGGATTACAAGACCGGGAAGGGGAAAATGACGTTCTCCTCCGTGGAGGAACTCTTTGATCCTGAAATAAATAACCGGAACCGCGCGGCCTTCCAGACCATGCTTTATGCAAAGCTTTTCCGGATGGCGGAGCCGGAGGCAGGAGTCCCGGTAACCCCTGGCGTATATCTCATAAGGGAAATCTTCAGCGAGGATTTCAGGTTTTATTTCAGCATCGGGGAAGGGAAAAATTCACTTCCGGTATCGGATTATTCAGGCCTGGATGCTGAATTTACACGGTACCTGTCTGCTCTGATCGGCCGCATATTCGATCCGGGATCGGCATTCTACCAGACGGCGCAGGAGGAGACCTGCAGGAACTGCCTCTACAGGGGGATATGTCAGAGATAAGATTATATTTGTATAATGTAATGAACCTTTAGCAAGATGTTCCCGGAATTTGCCGCTTTCAATGTAGACATAAAGGAGCTAAAGTTTACCGGTGAAAATGGACAGACATTTTCAAGGACTGCCACCATTACCTTTGTCTCACCCGAAGACGGCCACCATGAGTCGGTCAGGGAACTGGGATACCTTGAGGAAAGCGAAATATTCGGGATCATAGAACGCGGGGAATCCCTGGTCCTGGACCATTGTTACATCGACCGTTTTTCACTGGCCGACTACCGTGAGAAAGCCGGCCTCGGCATAAAGGAACCGGTTACCATACATGGATTTTCTGCGAAATATGCCTTCTTCAACAGTAAAAGCGCCATAGATCTTTCCTATGCCGAGTTTAAGGGCAACGGGATTTCTTTTGAAGGCTCCCGCTTTGCCAGGGGGACCTTCAGCCTGCACGGGGCAAGGATCGGAGCCGGGGGACTTGATTTCAGCGATGCCCATCTGCCGGGGGGACACTTCAACCTGGGGAATCTCAGTATGGGGAAAGGCGATCTGAATTTCAAGAATGCGGTTTTCAGCGCGGGATTCAAGGATTTCCAGGATGCAGAATTCGGGGAAGGCAACAAACTGTTCACCAACGTTGATTTTGGGAAGGGAGACGTGTCCTTTGTCAATACCCGGTTCGGGGACGGCGAAGTGTCCTTCAAGGTGGCCAGGTTCGGTACCGGCAGGGTGGATTTTCATTATGCCAAGTTCGGAGAAGGGAACATATCCTTTGAGAGGACTGATTTCGGGGATGGAAGGGTTGATTTTCGAACCGTGGAATTTATGAAGGGACGGATTAATTTCAATCGTGCGGTATTCGGCGACGGTCCGGTTTCATTTGAAGCCAGTGGCCTCAGGGAAGGCAAAATGAGCTTTAAAAGGACCGTATTCGGTGAGGGCATACTGGATTTTGAGCTGGCTGAATACGAAAATACCGACGTCAGTTTTGAACGGGCTATTTTTGATGTGGGAACGATTTCCTTTCACAATGCAAGGTTCAGGTCCCTTTCCCTGAACTCCTGTCACATCGATCATTACCTGGACCTCCGAGTGGCAGCCTGCCGGCATATCGACCTGTGCGATACCATTGTCAGGGACATCATCGATCTGATGCCCTACGACTTCGACCTGGAAATCAGAACGATCGATTTTTCCGGGATGAGAATGATCGGAAGAATTTACATTGACTGGAAACTCAACCGGGTTAAGAAGCTGATCCATGGGCAGCGGGACAGCACCAACCGTTCAAAGGCGGAACAATTCCGTACCCTGAAAGAGAACTTCAGGGTAACCGGGCAATACAACGACGAAGATAAGGCCTACCTGGAGTTTAAGCGGCTCGAATCCATCACCATCCTTGAAGAGAGTATCCATAAGCGACCGGTCTCGGCACTCTGGATGTATCCAGCCTACTGGTTCAAACTCATTGTATTTGACTGGGTCGGACACTATGCCACCAACCCGGTCCGCGTGATCATTTCCATGCTGGCCATGTACACGCTGTTCAGCGGCATATTCATGCTGCTGATACTGTTTACTTCGGCGGATATCGTCTCATCTGTCGGGGATCCGGATAAGCTCAACGTGGTAGTAAGGTCCTTCTATCATTGCGCCATTACATTCCTCACAATAGGCTACGGTGATTATTACCCTTCCGGTGCCATTCGCTGGTTCTCAAGTTTTGTGGGATTTGCCGGCCTGGTCATGGTGGCCTACTTCACCGTGGCATTTGTAAGAAAGATTCTTCGATAGTAATGGCGGTCTGATCCTGCTATCCAGGCATCCTGATCCTGTTCTCCAAGCCACCTGGTCCAGCTTTCAATTCCCCCGATTCTGTTTATCAGGTGCGGGCTCCTCTCATCGGAAATACCGGATACCCTTCCCTCAATGGGATTCCAGAAGATCGGGCCGCAGTCGCCGGGTTCTTTCCATGGATTGTTCAAATTTCCATTTTTCGATCTCGGAAGTGTTTCCCGATATAAGTATCTCAGGGACCTTCCATCCCCTGTATTCGGCCGGGCGCGTGTAAACCGGGGGGGAAAGCAGCCCATCCTGGAAGGAATCGGTAAGGGCCGATGTTTCGTCCGACAGTACGCCGGGGATCAGCCGGATAATGGAGTCGATCATCACCGCTGCTGCCAGTTCTCCACCGGTCATCACGTAATCCCCGATTGAGAGTTCCCTGGTTACCAGGTGATCCCTGACACGCTGGTCCACACCCTTATAGTGGCCGCAGAGGAAAATCAGGTTTTCACAGGTGGACAGGCGGTTTGCGATCTGCTGGTTAAAGACCTCACCGTCAGGGGTGGTATATATGACCTCCTGATAGGTTCGTTCTTTCCTCAGGGAGGAAAGGGCGGCATCGATGGGCTGTATGGTCAGAACCATGCCTGCCTCCCCGCTGAAAGCATAATCATCGATCTTTTTATGCCTGTCAGTGGAAAAGTCCCGCAGGTTGTGGATATACACCTCTGCAAGTCCCTTTTCCCTTGCACGCCGAAGGATTGAGTGGTTAACGGGACCCTGCAATATTTCCGGAACACCGGTGATTATGTCAATTCTCATGAATTCCTGATTTCCTACAAAAATAGTCAAGATGCCCAAAAAAACTTTGACTATAGGGCTTTATTAACTACTTTCGCAGGATGTCTGTTTCCGTAATGAAAGATTTCGAGCAAAGATGGAATTCAATGACCAGGTTCATGATGAACCTTTCAGCGGTGAATCTGCTGAAATAGAAAAGGACTCTTCCAAGGAGGAATACTCCACCCATGATCCTTCAGATAAGAAGGAAGAAAAGCTCCCCGAAAACACTGATTCAGCCAGCGCTTCCCCGGGAGAACAGGATGTTACTGACCTTACTGACGCGGAACCCGCTACTGAACCCGTTGCCGAACCACCTGCTGAAAAAGTCACCAGAAAACGGAAAACCACATCCAGGAAAAAGGCGGCCGAAGAGCCCGTTTCAGGTGATTCAACGGATGAACCCGGCGAATTGAAGGATGCTGCAGATAAGATCCCTGCTCCTCCAAAACCCGAATCACCAGCTGCCCCTTCCATCCCGGAATTTGATTACAGTACCCTGACCCGGGAGGACCTGGTCAACCGGCTGGAGGTCCTGATTGAAAACCAGAATGTTCAGGATTTACGGTCGGATGTGGACCATATCAAGGTGAATTTCTATAAAAAGAACAAAGCTGAGATCGAACTCAAGCGTAAGAAATTTATCGAGCAGGGAGGCAATCTCGAGGATTTCCAGGTACAGCCCGATATGCTTGAGGAAAAAATAAAGGAGCTCCTGAAAAAATTCCGTGAACAGAAAACGGAATTCAACCGAAACCTTGAAGTCGAAAAGCAGGACAACCTGAACCGCAAGTACGAGGTCATTGAAAGGATCAAGGAACTGATCAACCGGAAGGAGTCCATTAACAAGACCTTCAATGAATTCAGGGACCTGCAGAGGGAATGGCGCATGATCGGGCTGGTACCCCAGCAAAATCTCAAAGATCTGTGGGAAACCTATAACCATCATGTTGAAAAGTTCTATGATTACATAAAGATCAACAAGGAGCTGAGGGACCTGGATCTTAAAAAGAACATGGAACTGAAAATGCAGCTTTGCGAGCGGGCCGAGGAGCTCCTGCTTGAATCCAACGTGGTGAATGCTTTTAAGAGCCTCCAGAAATACCACGACCGCTGGAGGGAAATCGGTCCCGTACCCCTCGAGGTAAGATCGGAGATATGGGAACGTTTCAGGGAAGCAACTTCCAAGATAAACCGGAAACACCAGGAACATTTCGAGGATCTGAAAAAGGCACAGAAAAAGAACCTGGAGCAAAAAGCCCTGCTGTGTGAACGGGCGGAGGATTTAAGCAACCTGGTCCTCGAAACCCACAGGCAATGGGATGAAAAGTCAAAAGAGCTGATGGAGTTGCAGAAAATCTGGAAAACGATCGGCTTTGCCCCCAGGAAGGATAACAATAAGATCTATGAACGGTTCCGGAAGGCCTGCGATGCTTTTTTCAGCAGGAAGCGGGAATTCTATGCCCATAGTAAGGAGATACAGATGAATAACCTGCAAATGAAGACGGACCTCTGTGTACAGGCGGAAGCATTGCAGGACAGCACCGAATGGAAAAAGACCAGCGATGACCTGATCAATCTTCAGAAGAAATGGAAGGAGATCGGCCCGGTCCCCAAAAAGCACTCCGAGGCGGTATGGGGGAGGTTCAGGGCGGCCTGCGACAATTTTTTCCAGAAGAAATCGGAATATTTCCAGAATATTGACCAGGCCTATACCCAGAACCTGAAGGAAAAGAAGAAACTTCTCAAGGAGGTTGAAAACCTGGAATTGTCCGAAAATTTGGAAGAAAACTTCAAGATGCTGAATGAATACCAGCGGAAATGGTCGGAGATCGGTTTTGTCCCGTTCAAGGAAAAGGAGGCATTGCAGGAAGCATTTCGCAAAGCGATCAACAGGCATTTTGACAATCTGGACATCACCGACAGGCGGAAAAACCTTCTGAAATTCCGGAACAAGCTGAACAACATGATGCAGAAACCGAAATCCGATATCAAGATTTCACAGGAGAGGGAGCGGTATATAAACCACCTGCAGCAGCTCAGTAATGACATCGTGTTGTGGGAAAACAACATCGGGTTCTTTGCAAAATCCAAGAACGCCGAATCCATGATCGGTGAGGTGCAATCGAAGATAGACAAAGCAAAGGAAACGATCAAGCTGCTGGAGCAGAAGATCGATATGATCGATAGCCTGGATGCAGACCAGAGAAGTTAAACCTTAAATAAATCAGGAAAGTTGAAAATTTTGGGTTCCACAAAATACATATTCATTACAGGTGGAGTAACCTCATCGCTGGGCAAAGGGATCGTTTCTTCCTCCCTGGCCATGTTGCTGCAGGAAAGGGGATTCTCGGTTACGATCCAGAAGCTGGACCCTTACATCAATGTTGATCCTGGCACCCTGAATCCCTATGAGCACGGGGAATGCTATGTCACCGAGGACGGTGCGGAAACAGACCTCGACCTGGGGCATTACGAACGGTTCCTGGGCATTCATACCAGCCAGGCAAACAATGTTACAACGGGACGGATCTACCAGTCCGTGATTAACAAGGAAAGGAGGGGGGACTACCTCGGTAAAACGGTTCAGATCATTCCCCATATCACCGATGAGATCAAGCGCCGGATCATGCTGCTCGGGAAGAGCAAGAAGTATGACATCGTGCTTACCGAGATCGGCGGCACAGTCGGCGATATTGAATCACTTCCTTACATCGAAGCCGTCCGTCAGCTCAAATTCGAACTGGGCGCCACCAATACGCTTTTCATCCACCTTACCCTGGTCCCCTACCTTTCTGCAACCGGGGAGCTTAAGACCAAGCCGACACAGCATTCCGTCAAGGTGCTGCTGGAAAACGGGATCCAGCCTGATATCCTTGTATTGAGGGCAGAGAAGCACCTGACCAGGGAAATCCGGAAAAAGGTGGCCCTTTTCTGTAACGTCAATTACGACGCGGTGATCGAATCCATAGACGTATCGACCATTTACGAGGTTCCCCTGCTGATGCAGAAGGAAAAACTTGACCAGATTGCCATCCTTAAGCTGGACCTGCATGAAATTAAGTCGCCGGACCTGGGACCATGGACCGAGGTGGTCAGCCGGCTGAAAAAACCGGAAAAGACGATCCAGGTGGGACTTGTGGGCAAATATGTTGAACTGGCGGATTCCTATAAATCCATCATCGAATCACTGAGCCATGCCGGCGCTACCTACAAATGCAGGGTTAAGGTCAATTGCATTCATTCCGAGGATGTTACTGCCGATTCGATAGACACGCTACTGGGGGATCAGGACGGGATCATCGTGGCTCCCGGTTTCGGCGACAGGGGGATTGACGGGAAGATACTGGCTGCCAACTATGCACGAACCCACAGGATCCCCTTCCTTGGCATATGCCTGGGAATGCAGTGCGCGGTCGTCGAATTCGCCCGGAACGTGCTCGGATACCCCAAGGCACATTCCACGGAAATGAACCGCATGACCCCTGATCCGGTAATTGACCTGATGGAGGAACAGAAGGGGGTCACCGAGAAGGGCGGCACCATGAGGCTGGGGGCCTACCCATGCAATATCAAGAAGGGAACCCGCGTTCATGAAGCTTATGGAAAGAACTTTATCCGGGAACGTCACAGGCATCGCTATGAATTTAACAATGACTACCTGGAGGAATTTGAGAAACATGGGTTCATTGCATCGGGGATCAACCCGGACAGCAATCTCGTTGAAATTATGGAACTGAAGGATCATCCCTGGTTTGTCGGAGTGCAGTTCCACCCCGAGTACAGCAGTACCGTCATGAAACCTCACCCGCTTTTCGTCCATTTCGTGAAAGTTGCCATGGATGCAGCGGTGAGCAAGAAAGAATTAAAAGTTAGAAGCGTCTGACTGGATATAAAATGGACAGAAATACCATCATAGGCTTATTGCTGATTGCGGCCATTCTGATTGGCTACTCCCATTTTACAAAGCCTTCAAGGGAAAGACAGGCAGAAATGAAGAGGGTCAGGGATTCGATCGCACTTGCCGAGCAGCAAAAAGTGCAGGAACAGCAGGTCAAACGGGTAGAAGAAGCAGCCTCTTTTCCTTCCGCGGATGTGGCCGTTGAAAAGCAAACGCAGGAGGCAAGTCCCGAGGCGTATAAGGATGTTTACGGTGCTTTTTCCGAGGCTGCTGCAGGAACCCAGGAATTCATAACCCTGGAAAATGACCTGATCAGGCTCCGGATCTCCACTCGGGGTGGCCGGCCGTATTCGGTGCAGCTCAAGGATTACCAGACCTATGATTCACTGCCTCTTATTTTATTTGATGGCGATTCCACCGTTTTCGGAATGACCTTTTTTGCACAGAACCGGAGCATTAATACCAATGAGCTCTTTTTTACACCGGGAACGGATGAAACTTACCTGGATGCCAGCAGGGACACTGTCAGCCTTTCGATGAAACTGCCGGCCGGGGCGGACCGGTACATTGAGTATGTTTACTCCCTTAAGCCGGGAAGGTACAGGGTTGGATTTGAGATGCGGTTTGTTAACATGGAAAAGCTGATTTCCCTGAACAATAACTTCATTGACATGAACTGGAGCCTGTATGTGCCCCAGCAGGAGAAAGGACGCATGAATGAACAGAATTATACGACCATTTTCCTGAAGCATTACCAGGACGATGTGGAAAAACTTAACATGCGATCCAAAAAAGACATACAGGAACAGGACGTGCCGACAAAAGTGCGCTGGATTGCATTCAAACAGCAGTTCTTTTCCTCCGTTTTTATCGCGGACGAAAGTTTTACAAACGCTAACATCCGCTCAACCAAGCTTAAGGAAGATCCAACCTATCTCTACCTTTTCGAATCAAAGATCGGGATACCTTATGAAGCCAAGGCGCAACTAGATGAAAACTTCACTTTCTACTTCGGGCCGAACCATTACAATACCTTGAAATCATATAATCTGGAGCTGGAGGACCTGGTGGGACTGGGGGGGTTGATGAGCAGAGTGATTAATAAATACATGATCATCCCGGTATTTAATTTCCTTGACAATTATATAAACAGTTACGGGCTGATCATTCTTCTGCTGACCATCATGATCAAACTGATCCTCTTCCCCCTTACCTGGCGCTCTTACATATCCATGGCCAAAATGAGGGTACTGAAGCCGGAAATCGATGAGATCAACGCGAGGATTCCCAAGGATAAAGCCATGGAAAGACAGCAGGCCACCATGGCGCTCTACAAAAAGGCTGGTGTGAGTCCCCTGGGAGGATGCCTTCCGACCGTACTGCAGATGCCCATCCTGATCGCCATGTTCCGGTTCTTCCCGACCTCCATCGAGTTGAGGCAGCAGGGCTTCCTGTGGGCGCATGACCTTTCGACCTATGATTCCATCCTTAACCTGCCCTTTACCATACCCATGTATGGCGACCACGTCAGCCTGTTCACCCTCCTGATGACCGCATCGACCATTCTTACCATGCGGATCAGCAACCAGGCCAACGCTTCACAGAGCTCCATGCCCGGCATGAAGGGAATGATGTACATCATGCCCGTCATGTTCATGTTCATGCTGAACAATTGGTCCTCGGCCCTGACGTATTACTATTTTCTTGCCAACGTGATTACATTCGGACAGAACCAGCTTGTAAAACGGTTCGTCGATGAAGATGCACTCCGCAATAAACTCAAGAGCAACCAGAAAAAACCTGCCGCGAAAAAACAGAGCGGCTTCCAGAAACGGCTTGAGGAAATGGCAAAACAGCGCGGTTACCGTCCGCCAAAGAAGAAATAAAGTCCCGGGCCAGGGTTTATTAAAGGTTCCTTTTCAGATGGACCATCTTAAGGGCTGTGATGGCAGCCTCATCTCCCTTGTTGCCGTGTTTACCTCCCGCGCGATCCCTGGCCTGCTGGATGTTATCCGTGGTGAGCACACCAAATACGAAAGGCTGCCCGTATTTCAGGTTCAGCCGGGCAATTCCCTGTGTGACCCCCTGGCAGATGTAGTCGAAATGCCGGGTTTCTCCCTGGATAACACAGCCCAGGCAAATGACGGCATCCGGTTTACGCGATTCAGCCATCAGTTGTGCGCCGAGCGGGAGTTCAAAGCTGCCGGGAACATGTTCGACCCGGATGTCCTCTTCCGAGACGCCGTGCCTCAGAAGGGTCCTGATGGCCCCTTCCTTCAGGGCATCGGTTATTTCATGGTTCCATTCGGAGACCACGATGCCGATCTTCATTCCTTTGCCGGAGGGCACGGCATCCGGATCGTAGTCGGAAAGATTCTTTAAGCTTGTAGCCATAGGCTAGGACTGCATCCTGCTGCGGGTGATGTATTTCTCGATGTTGTTGCTCCTGGAATACTCGGGATATTCCCTGCGGACCTTTTCATAAGTCTCCAGGGCGTCCTTGTACCTGCCAAGGTTCTCATAGACCAGGCCCGCCTTCATGAGATACATTGGTGCGGTGAATTTGTTATCTGACAAGCCGGCAGCCCTGAGGTAATAATCGAGTCCCGTTTCGGTTTCACCCAGTTCCACATAGGCATCCCCGATGGCACCGGTGGCGATGGGCGCGACCATCTTATCCTTTGATTTGAATTTCTTTAGGTGTTCAATGGCATCCTCGTACTGCCCGGTCTTGAGGAAGGATATGCCCGCGTAGTAGTGTGCGAGGTTACTGGCCTTGGTAAGGCCGTAATCATCAATGATCTGAAGGAACCCCGAATAGTTGCCGTCTCCGTACAGGGCCAGGTTAAAGGAATCCCTCTCGAAATACTGCTCCGCAACGAACATCTGGCCGTGGGCCTCTTCTTCAAGCGGATTCAGATAGAATCTTTTGACCCCGATAAAGATCGCAACGACTGCCAGCACAATGGTGATCGCACGGACGATCCATTTCTGGTTGTCCTCGATGAATTGTTCGGTCCTTGTCAATGCACCTTCAACGCCTTCCAATCCAGTGTCCGAACCTTGCTTCTTCTTTGCCATAGTGATAAAAATAAGGAGTTCCTTAAAAAACAACGCAAATGTAATTGTTTTGACTGAATAAAAAAACGATGGAATCCCTTCAGTTTTCCTATTTTTGTCCAGAAACTGAATCCAGATGTATCTGTCCCGCATTTCCCTTATAAATTTCAAGAATTACGACCAGCTTGAACTCTCTTTCAGCCGCAAAATCAACTGTTTTGTCGGAGATAACGGGACGGGCAAGACCAACCTCCTGGATGCGATCTATTACCTTTCCATGACCAAGAGTTATTTCAATTCGGTTGATACCCAGAACATCCGGCATGGTGAAGAGCATTTCCTGATCCAGGGCGAATACCTGAGAGAGGATTTGCCGGAAAAGATCCATTGCGGCGTCCAGAAAGGCAGGGCAAAACAGTTCAGGCGCAACAGGAAGGATTATTCCAGGCTTTCAGAACACATCGGCCTGATCCCGGTCGTCATGATCTCCCCGGCCGACAGCAGCCTTATCTCCGAAGGCAGCGATGAGCGAAGGAAATTCATGAATGCCGTGATCTCCCAGTTCGATCCCGAATACCTGGAAAGCCTGATGCGTTATAACCGGGCACTTTCCCAAAGGAATGTGCTGCTGAAGGATTTCCACCGCCGTGGAAGCTTTCAGCCGGAGTTGCTAGAAATCTGGGATGAGCAGATGATCGGCAACGGAAACTACATACACCGCAAACGCCTGGAGTTTGTGAGGGACCTTGTCCCCATATTCCAGGATTATTACAATTCGGTTTCCGAGGGAAGGGAACGGATCGGGCTGGAATATTATTCACAGCTGACCGGGAAGGATTTCGGTACCCTCCTGAAAGAACACGGTCAGAAAGACAGGATCCTGCAGTATTCCACCGCCGGCATCCACAAGGATGACCTGGAAATGAGCCTGTCGGGATATCCCATAAAGCGGATAGGCAGCCAGGGCCAGCAGAAGACCTTTCTCGTCGCACTCAAACTGGCCAAATTCGATTTTATAAAGAAGGTGAATGGCTTCCAGCCGATATTATTGCTTGATGATGTTTTCGACAAGTTCGATGCCCGCAGGGTGCGCCAGATCATCCGGCTGGTGGCAGAGCACCAGTTCGGACAGATATTCATTACGGATACTAACCAGGCACGTATCAAGGAGGTTCTGAAAGACCTGGCAATCGATTACAAACTATTCCTTGTAGAACCGGATGGCGTGAAGGAGCAAACCTGATCCAGCATGGAAAGAAGCAAAACGCAGAGCATCGCGGAGGCGATCCGCGCATACCTTAAGGAGTCAAAGCTCGAGAAGCCATTGAAGGAAAGGCAGCTGGTCTCGTCCTGGGAATCCCTGCTTGGCCGGTCAGTGGCCCGTGCGACCAGTAAGATCTACCTGAAGGATGGAAAACTGTTCGTCCACCTGAGCTCATCAGTGGTTAAGAATGAACTTTATATGCTTCAGGATGAGATCATCAGGAAGCTGAACGAAGCTGCAGGCGAGCAGCTGGTCACCGCTATCGTGTTCCGCTGATCCGGGGTAAAAAGGGACTTACATGCAGTCGGTGCGTTCACTCTTGGCAAAAAAGAAATCCGTTTCAATGATCGCATTTTCATCGCTGTCTGAACCGTGGACGGCGTTCATCTCGACCGATTCAGCATATTTTTTGCGTATGGTGCCTTCCTCTGCATTTTCAGGATTCGTGGCGCCGATAAGTTTACGGTAATCTTCAACGGCATTGTCCTTCTGGAGGATGGCTGCTATGACGGGACCGGAGGACATGAATTCCACCAGGCTCTCGTAAAATGGTTTGCTGCGGTGAATGGTATAAAATGTTTCTGCCTGCCGGGTACTCATCTTGGTGAGTTTAATGGCGAGGATCCTGAACCCGGCTTCGTTGATCATATTTAAAATGGGACCCGTATAACCCTTGCGAAATGCCCCGGGCTTGATTATGGTCAATGTGATATTACCTGCCATGTTTGTTCGTTTTATTAATTACGGCCCGCGAATATAGCATTTTCCTGTGTAAAAAATATAAATTTGTTCCCTGATGTAAGATACCCATACCGGGATGATTCAAAAACCAGCGTCAGCTATATATTCCAAACTCAGGAAGGTCCTTGAGGCACCCCTCCGGGTGGTCCTGCTCACCCATATAAACCCGGACGGTGACGCCATCGGGTCTATGCTCGGATTATACTGGTTTCTCAGGCAGAGAGGCTGTACGGTTAACATGGCCGTACCCAATGAAATCCCCCAGTTCCTTGCATGGATGAACGGCGCCGAACAGATACTTGACTTCAGGGGACAGAAACAGCAGGTCAGGGAGGAACTGGAAAGGGCCGACCTTGTTTTTTGCCTGGATTTCAATGAACCCGACAGGCTCGGGGGAATCCGTGAGATCCTTGAAAATACGGACGTTCTGAAGATTATGATCGATCATCATCCTCACCCCACCGAATTTACAGACCACTTGATCTCAGAAACCTCCGTTAGCTCCACTGCAGAGCTGGTGTACCGGATGATGAAGGAACTCGACGACAGGGATTCGGTTGATAGGACCATTGCAGAATGCCTTTTTGTTGGCATCATGACCGATACCGGCTGTTTCAGTTTCAACAGCTCGGAACCGGAAACCTTCATACTGGTTTCCGAATTACTGGAAAGAGGGATAGACAAAGACCGGATCCACAGCCTGGTCTACGATAATTATTCCGAGGAAAGGATGCGTTTGCTCGGATACAGCCTGCAAAAGAAAATGGTTGTGCTCCCCGAGCACCGGACCGCCTATATTTATCTTGACCGCAACGAGATGGAAAAGCATAATCACCTCTCGGGTGATACGGAGGGATTTGTGAATTACCCCTTTTCCATAAAAGGCATCCGGGTGACGGCCCTTTTCCTTGAGAAAAAGGACCATGTGAAGATCTCGTTCCGCTCCAAGGGCGATTTTCCCATTAACCGCTTCGCGGGGAAATACTTTAACGGTGGGGGACACGACAATGCCGCAGGTGGTGAATCGACACAGAGCCTGGAAGCGACCATCAGGAGATTTGAAACCCTTATTGCAGACCACAGCGATGAAATCAACCGCCTGCCTTAGGATGACCAGGATGATTGCAATATTGTCCGTTGCTGTCCCCCTGCTCTCCTCCTGCATGAGTGCACCGGAAAAGAACAATCCTCCTCCCAGAACGGCTGGAGAGGAGAAGGAAATGCTTCTGCGTGTGAACAAGTTCCTTGTAAAAAAAGATGTTGAATTGATAAAAAGCTATGCCACACGACGTGGCTGGGATATGCAGGTGACCGAAACCGGACTGTTCTACGAGATTTACGATCATACCGAAGGCGAACAGGCACAAAAGGGCATGAGGATCCGGATCGGTTACCGGGTCAGCCTCCTTGACGGGACCCTCTGTTATTCATCCGAGAAGGACGGGGAGAAGGAATTCATGCTCGGGAAGAGCCATGAGATTTCCGGACTCGAGCAGGGAGTGGAAATGATGAGGGAAGGGGAAAAAGCAAGGTTCATCATCCCGCCTCATCTTGCTTATGGATTACTGGGCGACGAGAAACGGATCCCTGCACGTTCGATTATTGTCTACGAAGTTGAATTACTGAAAACGATGGATTAAACGCAACCATTGACCCGCGCTCAACGTCTACATTAAATGGTATTTATATTGGATTGAAAAATGGAAAGGCTGAATTTATTAAAATCTGCTGCCGTCCTGATTACGGCTGCCATCCTGTTCCCGGGCTGTAACAAGGACAATGACCAGGAGCTCAGGGACCAGGAAATGCAACTTCTGCAAAAATATATCGAGGAAAACAACATAACCCAGGAACCCACGGCTTCCGGATTGTATTACATCCCGATTGAGGAAGGAACCGGGGGCCAGGTAGGGCCGGATTTCTACGTGGATTTTGACTTTAAAGTTGAATTGCTCGATGGCACACTCCTTTTCACAAGCGATAAGGATCTGGCAACGGAACACAACCTCTACAACGCCAGTGTCTTCTACGGTCCCGTTCGTGTTCTTGTTGGTTATACAATTGTACCGGGACTGAACGAGGGATTGTTGTTCATGAAGGAAGGAGGATGGGCAAGAATGATCATGCCCTCAAGCATCAACGGTTACGGAGGATTAGAGTACGGACTTTCACCCGCATATTCCACCCACATCTGGACCATTCACCTGATCCATGCCTTTAACGACCCGGAGAGCTTTGAGAACGAACAGATCAGCCAGTACCTCACCGAACATGGCATTACGGACCCGTTCATCACAGCGTCCGGGTTATATTACATCGAGAGCCTGGCCGGTGAAGGAGACCTCATCAAAGACGGCGATGTCGCGAAAGTCTGGTATACCGGATCCTTCCTTGATGGAAGGGTTTTCGCTTCAAATGCAGGTGAACAGTCCATGTCGGTAACCCTTCCTGCCATCGGCTATATTCCGGGCTGGGGAGAGGCGATCAAGCTGATGCGCAAAGGCGCCAAGGCGAAGGTCATCATGCCCTATGACCTGGCCTACGGGGAATCAGGGAAAGAAATAATCCCCCCTTACATGACCCTTGTCTACGACATGGAGATTGAAAATGTTGACACCGGCAACTGAACCGGCCCCTACTGGGAATTAAGCTGCTGGATGTTGCCGTTTAACAGGAATACTGCAGGCCGTTTGTGAAGCAGCGGGACTTCCCTCCTCCATTCACGAATGGCTTTTGTTTTTATAAATTCCGTATCCAGGCTGATGTCCGCTGCCACACACAGCATGGTCTCCTCCCTGCATTGGCTCAGTAAATCCTCCAGCAGTTTCATGTTCCGGTACGGGGTCTCCATGAATATCTGGGTTTCCCCGGTTTCAAGGGCGGCATTCTCGATCTGCCGGATCCGGCCGAGCCTCTGGAGCGGTTTTACAGGCAGGTAACCGTGAAACCGGAAGGATTGACCGTTCATCCCCGAAGCCATTAGCGCCATAAGGATGGAAGATGGTCCCGACAGAGGAATCACCTGTACCCCGTTTGAATGGGCCAGCGCCACCAGGTTTGCACCCGGATCAGCGACCGCAGGCATCCCCGCCTCGGAGAGGATGCCCATGGACTTCCCTTTCCTGAGAACTTCGAGTATTTCCTCGAGATCCCCGTCCCTGCTGTGTTCATTGAGCAGGTAAAAATGAAGGCTGTCGAAGTCGGCCGTAACTCCGGCCTTTCTGAGATACCTTCTGGCTGAACGCAGGTCCTCCACGATGAAGTGCTCAAGTCCCCTGAGTATCCCGAGTGCACGGGAGGGGATGACATCCTGAACCGGTGAGTCCCCCAGTGTCACCGGAATAAGGTATAGTTTAGCCGGCATCAGACTTAAGCAAGTTTTATTGTAAATTTACCTTTTTGATCGCAACAATTCTGACTTTACGATTAATTTCATCCTTCTTTATCACAGCATGAAGATAACCTTTTTGGGAACGGGAACATCACAGGGGGTACCGGTTATCGCCTGCAAGTGCAGCATATGCCGGTCGGAGGACCCGAGAGACAACAGGCTGCGGTCGTCCGTCCTGGTCGAAGACGACGGGAATACCATTCTCATTGATACGGGACCGGATTTCAGGCAGCAGATGCTGCGGGCATCCGTTGAAAGCCTGGATGCGATTTTGTATACCCATGAGCACAGGGATCATATAGCGGGACTTGACGATGTCCGTGCCTATAATTTCATCCAGAACAAACCCATGGAAATCTTCGGTGAGGAGCGTGTCCTTCGGGCACTGCAGCACACATTCCCCTACATCTTCGCCGAGCGGAAGTATCCCGGCATCCCGCAGGTCAATTTTCATACCATTGATAATCAGCCATTCACGGTGGGGAAAACCAGGATCATTCCTCTTCGTGTGCTCCATTACAGGCTGCCTGTCCTCGGATTCCGGATCGGCGATTTTGCCTATGTCACGGACGCCAATTACATCGCTCCCGAAGAGATTGACAAGATCCGCGGGATCAGGCATTTTGTCATCTGTGCCCTGCGCAGGAGGAAACACATCTCGCACTTTAACCTGGAACAGGCGCTCGAGGTCATCCGGGAGGTGCAGCCGGAGAAGGCCTGGCTCACCCATATTTCACACATGATGGGGAGCAGCAGGGAAATGGAAGCAGAGCTTCCGGAGAACGTCAGCATGGCATGGGATATGCTCAGGCTGGAGATCTGACCGGTTCTGGGATATGTTCAGCCCTGGAGGTTTGAAGGGGGAGGGTTTTTCCTGAACAGCAAGGCAAACGGAAGGGCAAATGCCAGGAAGAAAATACCCCCGAACAGAAGGGCTGCCGGCAGGCCTTTATGGTCGGTGATCATTCCCATGGCCGGACCAACCAGCACAAAGCAAAGGCGGATCACAAAGTTCCGGACCGACAGTACAGTGGCCCTTACCGAGGAATCGGTCAGGCGGTTGATGTAATCTTTCAGGACCGGTGTGGCAATCCCGCGGACGATATAAAACAGGAATAATACTGCAAGGCCCGGCAGGGAACCAATGCCGCCAAGGGCAAGGAACCCGGCGGGGATCAGGAGCGAAAGTGCCAGGACCGTCCGTCTCGGTCCCAGCCGGTTTTCCACCCGGTACGCTGTCATTGCCGCCAGTCCAACTGTTAGGTTGAGCAGGGTCCAGAGCAATCCGTAAAGGGACAGGGGAAGTCCGACGTGGCTGAAATAGGGCTGTGCAAACCAGGCCATGGTGAGCGTGGCTGTTCCGATCACGGCGGAAAGGAAGATGTTGGTCCGGAGTTCGGGATTGATGAACAGGGAATTCCTGACCACATCCAGGATGGTCCGGAAGGTATATGATTTTAACCTGCGGTGGTGTTCCGGTTCCACCAGGAGGATGGCAGCAGGAATCGCCAGGAATGCGATCCCGGTCTGGACGTAAAAATTTGCCCTGAGGCCAACCAGTGCTATGAAACCGCCGACAATCCCGGCACTTGCCTCGGCGATGTTCCCCAGGGAAACCATCCGGCCCTCGTATTTTATGTATTCTTTTTCTTTCCTGATGTCGAGTAGCGAATCGTACAGAAGGGCGGAATCGGCCCCGGAGATGAAACTCTCTCCGAACCCGAGTACGAGCTCTGCCATCAGAAATCCCAGGAACCCGTAAGAAAAGCTGTAGATGCAGAAACCCACCGTCCCGAGTACGGCACCCAGCATCAGGGTCCGCCGCCGCCCGATCACGTCTGCAAGATAGCCGGAGGGGATCTCAAGGGCTACAATGGAGACCGAATACACCGCCTGCAGGATCATGACCTGGTGCATATCCAGGTTATTGGAGTTGTAAAAAGGCACGATGTAGGGCATAAAGAGCATGAACCACTTGGAAGCCTTGATTAGGTAGAGTTTCCAAATGTTGGATCGGATGGTGTGTCTCATGGCCGTTGCAAGGAAGTTTAAAAATAGCAAATAATACATTTTATAACCGACCGGCTGCGATTTGACCGAATCCTCTTATTTTTGTATCAGGCGAATGCTAAAAAGAATTCATTATGGGGATGACCATCATTGAAAAAATCCTGTCTAACCACAGCAATGTGAAAACGATCAAGCCCGGCGACATCCTGGATGTTGAGATTGACGTCCGTGTCGCCAGGGATTTCGGGGGGGCCAACGTCGTAAGGAACATACAGGAACACCGGCTCGGGATCGATGACCCGGAACGGACCTTCTTCACCTTCGACTGCAATCCCGGGGGTTCGGACCAGAAATATGCGGGCAACCAGCAAATCTGCCGCATCTTTGCCAGGGAACACGGCATTAAGGTCTATGATATTAACCGTGGCATAGGAACGCATCTCCTGATTGAAGAGGGACTCGTTTACCCGGGGGCAACGGCGGTTTCTACCGACTCCCATGCCAACATCCTGGGAGCCATCTGTGCCTTCGGCCAGGGTATGGGCGATAAGGACATCGCCGCCGCCTGGAGCTCGGGGAAGACCTGGTTCAAGGTGCCGGAGACGGTCAGGCTTACAATCCGGGGCCGGATCCCGAAAAAAGTCAGCGCCAAGGATATGGTGCTGAACCTGCTCGCACGTTTTGGTGCAAACACCTTCCTGGGGAAAGCCATCGAATTGTACGGCGACGATGTTGACGCCCTTTCCCTTGACAACCGCATCACCATAGCCTCGATGGCCACCGAGCTGGGAGCGGTCACCATCCTGATTTCCCCGAACAATGAGGTAATCCGGTACTGCGAATCCAGGATCTGCAGGAAGATCGATCCGGTATCCCCTGACCCCGATGCTGTTTATTCTGAGGAGATTGAGCTCGAAGCAGGTGAATTTGTAACAATGGTCTCAAGGCCAGGTAAACCCCATGATGCAGTCCCCCTCGACGCGATCAAGGGCACCCGCATCGATTCCGCATTAATTGGCAGTTGCACCAACGGGAGGATGGAGGATATGAGGGCCGCCGCGGACATCCTGAAGGACCATAAGGTTGCCGATGGAGTGGTTCTCAAGATTGTCCCCTGTACCGACAGGATATGGAACCAGTGCCTTGAAGAGGGACTCCTTGAGATATTCAAGGATGCCGGGGCCCTGGTGTCAAATGCAGGCTGTGCGGGATGTGCCGAGGGACAGGTGGGACAGAACGGTCCCGGGGAAGTCACCATAAGCACCGGGAACCGTAATTTCCCGGGCAAGCAGGGCCGGGGTGATGTCTACCTTTCCTCGCCGGAAATTGTTGCAGCTTCTGCCGTTGCAGGATTTATAACCTCTCCTGACCTGATTCCGGCAGGCATGATCGAGGATCATCTCACGGAGGTTGAAAACTGGTTTGAAGATGGACAGGATGCCGGGCCGGGCAGTGGTAGCAGCAACGGAAGTGGCGGAAGCAAAAGCAGTGGCAAGGGTAAGAGCGGCAGCAGGAGATCCCCGGCTGCAGGACCGGCAACGGAAAAGAAGGTCCCCGGTTCACGACCCACGGAATTTTCGGGCAGGGTCTGGTACATCCGGCAGGACGATATTGATACGGACATGATTTATCATAACAGTCACCTTACCATTACGGATATCGGGGAAATGGGCAAATATGCACTGGGGAACCTGAAAAGTTATGAATCCTTTGCCGAAAAGGCCGGAAAGGGAGACATCCTGGTAGCGGGCAGGAATTTCGGTGCCGGCAGTTCCAGGCAGCAGGCGGTGGACTGTTTCATATCCCTGGGCATTTCATGCATTGTAGCTGAATCCTTCGGATCGATCTATGAGCGTAATGCCATTAATGCCGCCTTTCCGATCCTGGTCACGGGCGGGATAGCGAAACTGGGACTGCAGGACGGTGACCGGGTATATGTCAACGTCAAAACCGGTGAGATCCGGAATGAAAGGAACGGAAATGCAGTAAAAGCTACTCCGTTTTCAGGGGTGCAGATGGAAATCTACCAGAAAGGCGGATTATTATAGGCACGAATCCGAATGGGAGAAACATTATGGGAAAAACATTTGTTGAAAAGATACTGGATGCCCCGCAGGGAGCAATTGTTTTCAGGAAACCGGACCTGGTATTATCGCATGATAATTCGGCCAGTATCCGCAAAACATTCGGGCAGATGAAGGGGGAAAAGCTGGCCGATCCCGACCAGCTGCTCATCGTCCTTGACCACAATGCTCCGCCCACCAATGCCAAACTTGCCACGGATTATCAGGCCATCCGTGACTTTGTGAAGGAGCAGGGGGTGGAAAAATTCTACGATGCCGGGAAGGGCATCTGCCATCAGATCATGTCGTACCACGCCAGGCCGGGCATGGTGATCGTCGGATCCGACAGCCATACCTGTACAGCCGGTGCCTTCAACACCCTGGCGGCAGGTATTGACAGAACCGAAACCGCAGGGATATGGCGAAGGGGCGAAACCTGGTTCCGGGTACCGGAGAGCATGAAGATCACACTGAGCGGGAAGCTGAGGGAAGGCGTTTACGCCAAGGACCTTTCCCTCTGGATCATCGGCCTGATCGGCTCGGATGGCGCTAACTACCGATCCATTGAGTTTCACGGGAGAGGCATTGGCTCCTTGAATATTTCCGACCGCATGACCCTGGCCAACCTCGCTTCCGAGATGGGTGCCAAGAATGCCGTATTCCCGGCAGATGACGTACTTCGGGATTTCTACGGGAACGAGGTAACGGGCGTATGGGCAGATGATGACGCTGATTACGTGGAAGAGATCCGCATAGACATGGGGGAGGTGGTCCCCCTGGTGGCCGCACCGCATCACGTGGACAATGTCAAAACGGTCCTGGAGGTGGAGGGGACGGCGGTCCAGCAGGGACTGATCGGAACCTGCACGAACGGGCGGATTGAGGACCTCAGGGCGGCTGCTGAAATCCTTAAAGGGAAGACGGTGGCGCCCGGTTTCCAGTTGCTGGTCATACCGGCATCCCAGAAGATCTACCTGGAGGCCATGGAAGAGGGACTCATCAAGGTCTTCCTGGAAGCGGGCGCAAACGTCCTCTCTTCTTCCTGCGGTCCATGCCTGGGCACCGGCCAGGGCATCCCTGCCGATGGATTTACGGTGATTTCCACGGCGAACCGGAACTTCAAGGGCCGCATGGGCAACATGGAGGCACAGATATACCTGGCCTCGCCTGCCACCGTGGCCGCCTCGGCCCTTGAAGGCAGGATCAGGGCCGTAAAATCTTACCCTGAGGAAAAAGACATTGTTCATCGCAGCACGGGCGGATCCCTGACAGGGATACCGGAGGGGGAGAACCGCAGGATGAATGCCGTCTGGAATTATGCAGATGCCGATAATCTGAATACCGACCAGATGTTCGCAGGCAACCTTACCTATAACATCCTCAGCACGGATCCCGGAGCCATCCTCCCGCACCTTTTTGAAGGTTTTGACCCGTCCTTTGCGCAAAATGTCCGCGAAGGGGATGTGATCGTTGCGGGGGAGAATTTCGGCTGCGGGAGTTCGCGCGAGCATCCTGCAGTGGGACTGGCATATGCCGGCGTCAGGGCAGTGATAGTGAAGTCCGTTAACCGGATTTTTTTCCGTTCCTGCATCAACCAGGGACTTCCCCTGATCCTTCAGAGAGAAGTTGTATCAGCATACCATCCGGGTGACCGGGTCTCGGTAGATCTCATTTCAGGGTGCATCAACCTGAATGACAAAGGATATGCTTTTGTCCCGCTTCCCGATAAACTTATGCGGATCATCGTAAACAGGGGATTGGTGAACTGGATCAGGGAATCCTGAAAACGGTAATAAAAAGATATTCTATGGATCAGCAAAAAAGGATCTGCGTTGTCGGGGCCGGCGCCATCGGGGGTGTGGTGGCTGGAGTGCTGGCCCGGGAGAAGTACGATATCCGGCTTGTCACCAAGTACCCGGAACTTGCCGAAAGGATCAGTAATGACGGAATCCATGTCAGCGGCTATTGCGGGGATTTTTCCATACGGATCCCCAGTGTTGCCCTGCCGGAGGAACTTGAAGGGACCTTCGATTACGTACTGATCGCAACAAAGGCCGGTTCCCTGGTTCAGGCGGCGCAGGCTATGCTCCCATTTATGCACGAAGGTTCCAGGACGGTATCCATGCAGAACGGGATATGCGAGGAATTGCTTGCCGGCGTGGCAGGACCGGATCGAACTATTGGCTGTGTTGTTGGCTGGGGCGGGACAATGCATGAGTCCGGCAGGGTGGAAATGACTTCCGGCGGGGAATTCGTCCTCGGGAACTGGAGAAGGGGAACCGACCTTCCCCTGGGTGAACTTGCAGGCATTCTAAGCCACATCGTTCCGGCACGTACCAGTGAGAATATCCTTTCAGATCTCTATTCCAAGCTGATCATCAATTCCTGCATCACAACCCTCGGGGCGATCTGTGGACTTTACCTGGGGGAAATGCTGGCAAAAAGAAAGGTGCGTGATCTCTTCATTGAAATCATCCGCGAGGCCATGGAGGTGGCCGGGGCCATGGACCTGGAAGTAGCACCCGCTGCCGGGGGCAAACTGGATTACTACCGCTTTCTCTCCGCGGGGATCCTGTCGGGATTCAGGCGGCAGCTAACCATCCGTTTTATCGGCCTGAAATACCGCAAACTGAAATCTTCAAGCCTCCAGAGCCTGGAAAGGGGAAAGAAAACGGAAGTCGATAATTATAACGGGTACATATCGGACAAGGGAAAGGAGTACGGTGTTGCGACCCCGGTGAATGATCAGCTGACACGAATGGTAATGGAGATTGAAAACGGAAAGCGGCCCATCAGTCCGGTTAATTTCAGGGAGATCAGGATCGGCTGAATCCACGGTCAGATGAAACCAGGCGGGTGAAGTTGGAACTGCCATGTAAAGGTCACGCCTGTTGCTCCTTCCCTGGATTTTTGTATTTTTGCAGGCGATTTACGCCCTCGTAGCTCAGTTGGATAGAGCAACGGCCTTCTAAGCCGTAGGTCATGGGTTCGAATCCCGTCGAGGGTGCGCATCTGCCGCTCCGGGCTGCAACACTTTCTGCAACCGGCTGAGATCGTATCCCCGCCTTTCTGCTATTCTCAGCAGTTCACGGTAGAGTTCATCGTCCATGACCGGTTCCCTGCAAAGTATCCAGAAGTAATCCGGCGAGGAACTGCCGATCATGACCCATTGATAATTCTCCTGGTCAAGCTCCAGGATCAGGTAATCGGCATAGAAGAACAGGAAAAAGGAGACTTTCAGCCTGCCGGGTTCTGCCGGGTCCGGTATTTTGGCCTTTCCCTTTGCCTTCTTGTGCTTACCGTCAAGGGTGTAAAGGTATCCCTGGTTCATGACATCTATCATTCCATTGTCACGCAGGGTATAGGTGGCCGTAACACCAGCCAGGTTCTTTTCAAATGAATGGGGGAAGCGGGCAATTTCGTACCAGGTTCCCATGTAACGGTTGAGGTCAACGTTCCGGACGGTTGTTTTATCGATCATGGCTTGGGGTATATTGGACTGACAATTGACGAAAAGGAAAAGTGCAACGAGCATCAGGGTAACGGCTGTCTTTTTCATGCGCTTGGTATTTATTTGATACACTTATCGTTTGTTTCATTCGATTACGATTTATGTTCCAGGTCGTTTTTTTCGCCTGCCAATCCAGGCAATGAACTGCCATATCAGGATGCCGGCCAGCCCTGTTTCGTCAGTTATATTTTTACAAAATTTACGAATAATCCGATTTAAACCCTAAATTTAAAAGGCAATATTGCATGTGCCATGATCGATTCCGGGGAATTCAGAAAATATGCCCATGAGTTTGCCGACTGGATGGCGGACTATCTCGAAACGGTGGAAAACCTGCCGGTCAAGTCCCAGGTCAGTCCCGGTGAAATATTTGCCCGCATCCCCGACCAGCCCCCTGAAGAGGCGGAATCCATGAGCCTCATTTTTGAAGATTTCAGGAAGATCATACTGCCGGGGATGACCCACTGGCAGAGTCCCAATTACTTTGCCTATTTCACGGCCAATTCCAGCTATCCCTCCGTACTGGCCGAGATGCTGACCTCAACCCTGGCCGCCCAGTGCATGGTATGGGAGACCTCACCGGCCGCAGCAGAGCTGGAAGAGAAGGTCATGAACTGGCTCAGGGACATGATCGGCCTGCCGGGAACCTTTGAAGGTGTGATACAGGACACGGCATCCACCGCCACCCTGGTTGCACTTCTTACGGCCCGGGAGAAAGCCTCGGGATTCAAGATCAATGAAGAGGGATTCACGGGCGAACAGCGTTACCGGGTTTATTGCAGCACCGAGGCGCATTCCTCGATCGAGAAAGCGGTCCGGATGGCAGGATTCGGAAGGAAGAACCTGGTCAAGGTGGAAGTGGATGAAACGTTGGCCGTTCGTCCTGACAGCCTGCTCGAGGCTGTGGAGAAGGATCTCGGGGCGGGTTACATTCCTCTTTGCGTGGTAGCTGCCCTGGGCACTACCGGAACGGCAGCCATCGATCCGCTTGAACCCCTCGCAGGGATCTGCAGCAAATACGGGATCTGGCTGCACGTGGATGCCGCCTATGCCGGGACCGCCCTGGTCCTGCCCGAACAGAGACGGATGATCCGGGGAATTGAGGGAGTGGACAGTTTCGTGTTCAATCCCCATAAATGGATGTTCACCAATTTTGATTGCTCGGCCTATTATGTCAAAGATCCTGCCCCCCTGATACGGACCTTCGAGATCCTTCCCGAATACCTGAAGACCGGGACCAGGGGCAGGGTGAATGAGTACCGGGACTGGGGGATACAGCTGGGCAGGAGGTTCAGGGCCCTGAAGCTCTGGTTTGTGATCAGGGATTACGGAGTGGAAGGGATCCGCCGGAAGATCCGGGATCACCTGGCATGGGCTGCCGAGCTGGCCGAAGAGATAAGAAGCACCGGAGATTTCGAACTGTTTGAACCGCAGAACCTGGGACTGGTGTGTTTCCGCTACAGTCCACCCGGGGAAGCCAACCGGGATAAACTGAACGAAGTGAATGATAAATTGATGCGCCGCCTGAATGCGACCGGGAAAATATACCTTACCCATACCAGGGTGAATGGACTGATCACCCTGAGGATGGTTGTGGGCCAGACCAATGTGACAAGAGCTCATGTTCAGAATGCCTGGAAGCTTATAAGGGAAACCGCAAAGAATTTATAACAGGAAACCTGCCGAAAAAGTGCCGGCTCTATGAATGAACGATGGACACTCGAAGGTAAAACGGCCCTTGTGACCGGGGGTACAAAGGGAATGGGGCGTGCTATTACCGAATCCCTGGCTTCATGGGGAGCAGAGGTGGTTTTTGCTGCCCGCAGTGAAGATGAGGTCAGGCAGACGCAAAACGAACTGGAATCCCGTGGCTGGAATGTGCGGGGATACAGGGCAGATGTGAGCATTCAAAAGGACAGGAACATGCTCGTCCGTATCCTGCAGGACCTCTTCCCACGGCTTGATATACTGATAAATAACGTCGGCACGAACATACGCAACAAGATCCAGGATTATTCGGATGATCAGGTCCATCACCTGATTGATACAAATTTCATTTCTGCCTTCGACCTTTCCCGGCGCTGCCTTCCCCTTTTAAAGTCCTCAGGTGCAGGGAGCGTGGTATTCAATTCTTCGGTAGCGGGACTGAACCATATCCGTACCGGGTCCCTGTACGGGTCCACCAAGGCTGCCCTTATCCAGCTCACCAAAAACCTGGCAGTGGAATGGGCTGAATACGGCATCCGGGTGAACGCCGTCGCTCCCTGGTACATAAGAACCCCACTGGTTAATCACCTGCTCGAGGATAAGAAATTCCTGCAGGATGTTCTGGATCATACGCCCATGAAAAGGGTAGGGGAAGCCCATGAGGTCGCAGACCTCGTGACTTTCCTCTGCATGCCCGCTGCCTCTTACATCACAGGGCAGTGGGTGGCGGTCGACGGAGGAATGACGGTTAATATGTTTTAATTATGGACTATTCAAAGATTAAGCTCTTAAGCTTCGATTGTTACGGAACGCTCATCGACTGGCGCAAAAGCTTGCTGGATATCCTTGAACCTTTCTTCAGGGATCTTCATGTCTCGTTTAGCAGGGATGAACTTTTCACTGCGTTCCTGGAAGCCGATCGCAGGCTGACCGGCGCGGCCTTCATGCCGTACAGGGAGATACTCGCGGAAATCATTCAACATATGGCCAATGCTGCGAAAGTTACCATCCCGCTTAAAAGCAGGTACATCCTTTCCGAAAAATTTGACCAATGGCTTCCCTTTCCGGATACGGTTGAAAGCCTGCGAATCCTGAAGAACCATTACAAGCTGGCTATTATCTCAAATGTTGACGATGACCTCTTTGCCATAAGCAATAAATTGCTCGGGGTTGATTTTGATTTCATCGTGACGGCAAAGCAGGTGGGATCCTATAAGCCTTCGCATGAAAACTTCATCATGGCGCAGGAAAAGTTCGGGCTGGATCTGGAAGAAATATTGCACGTTGCCCAGAGCATTTTTCATGACATCAGGCCAGGCAATAAACTGGGCTGGAACAATGTCTGGGTAAATCGTTACCACGAGGCGGAACTGACCGACCCGGCGGAGTTCCCCGACCTGGAGGTGCCGGACCTGGCCAGCCTGGTGAAAATCCTTAAGATCGAAGCCGAAAAATCCTGAGTGCACCTTTCCGGGACGGTACCCTGAAAGAAACTAGCCCTCCAGGCTTTCCAGGTCGGGAACTCTCGCAGAGATTTTCTCAGCGAATTGTTCTGACGGATCCATCCGACGGTTATTATTAAAGCCTATCTCAAATATTATCCGGGACCATCTCTGGTACTTAATGTCATCTAATACTAAATATCGAAGAATGTTCAAAGAATTTTCCATATCCTTATATCCATTCCCTGAAGGAAATGGTTTTACGGATATGATTGATGAAATAATGAAAATAAATCATATGTTTATCGGGGAATACGATCTTTATTAACGAAAGATCTTTATCCCGGATATGAAGCGCATAGAGTTACTTGCCGCAATGGTACTCTCGTTTGTGAACATCCCTGCCCAGGATGGTAGCGGTAATTCCTCCATCCTGACGGATACCTCCGGCAGCAAACACCCCTGGAACCACCTGAGGACCAACAGCTCACCCGGGAATTTCCAGTTTGCCATAGTGGCTGACCGCACCGGAGGCCACCGTCCCGGGATATTCGAGGATGCCGTTCGCAAACTGAACCTGCTCCAGCCAGAATTCGTGGTAAGTATGGGAGATCTGATCGAAGGCTATACCCGTGAAAGTGAAATGATCAACCGGGAATGGGACGAGTTCAACGGGATCATCGGGCAGCTTGAAATGCCATTCTTTTACCTTCCGGGGAACCATGATTATACAAATGATGTAATGGCGGGTATCTGGAAGGAAAGATATGGACCATCATACTATCATTTTCTGTACAGGGATGTCCTGTTCCTGTTCCTGAATTCAGAAGAGGCCATGAAAGGTTCCGGCCTGGGAGGCATTGAGCAGGCCCAGTACCTGTACGTGAAAAACGTCCTGGAAGAGTACAGGGATGCACGATGGACCCTGGTTTTCATGCATCAACCGCTCTGGCTGCTCGATTCTGCAGGCTACTGGAAGGATATCGAGTCTTTGCTGGGGGACCGGAAACACACGGTATTTGCAGGGCATAATCACCGTTACGTAAAATATGAGCGGGACAGCAGTAATTACTTCATGCTGGCAACAACCGGGGGGATCAGCAAGCTCAGGGGACCCAATTTCGGGGAATTTGACCAGTTGGTATGGATTACTATGACCGGGGAGGGACCGGTAATCGCCAATCTCATCCTGGCAGGGATATGGGATGAGAATGTGGTGACCGAGGAGTTGTCCCGGATGATCGGTTCAGAAAGGATACAGATTGAACCCCTTTTCGTTGATGATGGATTCCGGGAAGGGAAATTCAGGATAAAGATCAGCAACGATGCAAATTACTCCATGTGGACCGTACTCAGGTTCGGTGAAAGCCAGTACCTGAGCCCGGAAATCCTTGAATATCAGAAAACCGTTCCTCCGAATTCCGAGGCGATGCTGGATATTCCCGTACATGAACGCCCGGTGACCAGCCTTCGGTACATCGAGCCCATTCCCCTGTACGTCTGGTATATATATAAGTATGAAGGTGGAAGGGAAATAAAACTGGATCAGCAGTTCGGCCTTGCTCCTGTACGGAAGAATTATCTGAATAAGTCGGAAGTTCCCATCACAGTGGATGGCGACCCGGGGGAATGGACCGGGTTGCCCCACCGGGCGGGACTGGAATCGGTCATTACCGAAGGACGGGACAATTACCTGGGAGACTACGATGCCCATTTCGATTTCAATCTCACCTTCGATGATGATAACCTGTATCTTGCGATGGCCGTGTGGGACGACGAACTGGAACTTGACCGGCAGGCGTCCCTCTGGTCACAGGATGCGGTCCTGATCAACCTGGATCCCAGGCCCGTCCTGATCAGCTCCAATGATCATTCGGATAACCGGTACCGTAACAATTATTTCTACCTCAATTGTGCCCCTTCCCTTGCCAGGAACCAGTCCCCCCTGATCGAACAGGAGGAACTGCTGCCTGAAGGCACACGGATTGCAACTCGGAAATCAGTCGAGGGATTTACCCTGGAGCTCTCCATTCCCCTGGATTACATTCGCCAGCTGGGGGGAGGGGACTGGAGCACTGTCCGGCTGAACATTGCCTATTTCGACCGCGATGGCAAGGACCCCAGGTCCGCCATCTGGTGGAAACCCAACTGGTCCTCAGACGAAAACTACATCGGTTCCGGCATGTTCTTCAGGACGCGGGGGGAGTAACAGAAGGGAACTTAATCGATTCCGTAATGTTCTTCAGGCCCCGGAAGGATTGACAGACGGGCATTGCATCGGTTCCGGAATGACATTCAAAATCTGCAGGGAGTAATATTCCGGGAATTATTTTTAATTTTGATTGATTTTAATTTAATCTGAATAAACAGATCCGAGATCATGGAGATCGTATTTCTGGATAAAAAAACCATCGGGGAAGTAAGCAATTTTACCATGTTACATAAACTGGGTAATGTCGAGGTTTTCGATCAAACGGATCCGTCGGAGGTTGTTCCCCGGGCCAGCGGGAAGGAGGTGGTTATTACCAATAAGGTACCCCTTACCAGGGAAACCCTGGATGCCCTTCCCGGATTAAAACTCATTTGCGTGGCCGCCACCGGAACAAATAATATTGATCTTAAATATGCCCAGGAAAAAGGAATCCAGGTCAGAAACGTAAAATCCTATTCCACGGAAAGTGTGGCCCAGTCCACGTTTGCCATGCTGCTTCACCTGCTTAACCGGATGTCCTATTACGAGGCTTATGTAAAATCCGGTGCCTATTCAAAAGGCAAGATATTCACCCATCATGGACCAGCCTTCTGGGAACTGAGCGGAAAACGGATGGGGATAGTGGGACTCGGAAACATTGGCAGGAAGGTGGCCAGGATCGCCGAAAGCTTCGGAATGGAGGTTGTTTTTTACTCCACCACCGGGAGAAATAATAACATCAATTACAAGCGGTTTGACCTCGATACGCTCCTTGCCACCTCGGATGTGGTTTCCATACATGCCCCGCTGTCAGAATCCACGCAGAACCTGATTACCTATGAGAAAATCAGACTCATGCGTCCCTGCGCCATTCTCCTGAACACAGGCAGGGGAGGCATCGTTAACGAAGCCGGCCTTGCCAGGGCCCTGAATGAGAACCTCATCGGAGCCGCCGGCATCGATGTTCTCCTGGAAGAGCCGATAAGACCCGACAATCCCCTTATGCGGGTGGTAGACAAGCAAAAAATACTGATCACGCCCCATATGGCATGGGCAAGCATGGAATCCAGGGCACGTCTCATCGAGGGCATTGCACGAAACATCGAACAGTACAAACAGGATCAGGCGGCCGACTGATACCACCCTGACACACTCTTTCCGGACGGACGGAACATACTGCCTGCATATGGGTGTTAACCTTCAGGCTAGTGCTACCCTGCAGGCGAGTGCTAACCTTCAGGCGAGTGCTGCCCTGCAGGCCAGTGCTAAGGTTGATTATTTTGGTTAGGTCCCGGTAACAGTTGCACCTGCTTTTTCAAGCAGGGCCTTGGTGGCCTTTATCCCGTCCGCTTCGCTCAGCCTGCCACCTTCATACTCGATGCCTATATGCCCGGTGTAACCGGCATCCTTAACGATTTTCAGCATCCTGAAGTAATCGATGGTGGTCTCGTTCCCTTCGTCATCGAAATCGTAGGATTTGGCGCTGACCCCCTTCGCCCAGGGCATCATTTCCTCCGTTCCCAGGTAACGGTCGTATTCTTCATCGGGACTGATCCTGAAGTTCCCGAAATCCGGCAGGGTTCCGCAGAGCGGGTGATCGGTCATCTTCATTACCCCGGTGAGCCACTTTCCGTTGGATGAGAGGCCCCCGTGGTTCTCAACGATCACATTCAACCCGTAATCCTCCGCGAATTCACACAGGCTTCTGAGACCCTCCGAGGCAAGCTTCATTTGTTCTTCCCAGCTGCCCTTACTGCGCGCATTGACTCGAATGGAATGGCAGCCCAGGAACTTTGCAGCTTCCACCCATTTGTAATGGTTCTGGACGGCCCGGGTACGCTGTTCCTCATCAGGATCTCCCAGGTCGCCTTCCGAATCCACCATGATCAGCATGCTTTTCACGCCTTCTCCGTCACACCTGTTCTTCAGCTCGGTCATAAAATTTTTATCTCCGGTCTTGTGAAAAAAGAAAGTATTCACGTATTCCACCGCATCGATCCCGTAAAGATTGCGGGCCATGATGGGGAAGTCCAGCGGATCGCCCGTGGCATCCGTGTAATGGTCATTATCCCAGCGTTTCAGGGTTCTGTTCAGGGACCACTCGGCGAGGGAGATTGAAAAGAACAATGGTGCGGGACCGTTACAGGCTGCCAGGAGCCCGGGCATCAAGCCTGATGCAGCAACTCCGGCACCGATCCCAGCCATGTTCCGGATGAATTTTCTTCTGCTTTTTTCCATCGGTTTATTGTTTTATAAATTAAAGAAGAGGCTGAATGTCCCCGGACATTCAGCCCCTGTCGACAGTTCATCCTTTTCTCCGGATGACTAGAGTTCTCTTAGTTTGATATTCCGGAACCATACGGCATGTCCATGGTCTTGCAGGCAGATGTAACCCTCGTGTGCAACGTTAGCAAAATCCGGATTGAATTCGGGGAATTTGCTGCCTGAAATCAGTGCCTTCCATT
This sequence comes from uncultured Bacteroides sp., assembly GCA_964431315.1. Taxonomy (GTDB): domain Bacteria; phylum Bacteroidota; class Bacteroidia; order Bacteroidales; family SM23-62; genus SM23-62. The sequence continues at coordinate 61,926 of CAYSJH010000020.1, forward strand.
CGGGCGTCCACAGGTGGTATTCGAGTACGGTCTCCCCGTTCATCTTGTGGAAAACGGATCCGTCGTAAACGATGATTTCCGCAGAGTTCCATTCCATGGCACCTTTGGCATTCTGGGGGACGGGGGCGATAAGATCGTAAAGGGACCCTGCACGCCTGTTGCCGTCCTTGCCTGCGAAGTTGTCCGGGTGGTTTGAGTTATTATCCAGGAGCTGGTATTCGGGAGCGGTATACCAGATGGCTTCCCCGGGAATTTCCTGTCCCAGGTAGAATATCCCCGAATTCCCTCCCTCTTCGATCATCCATTCCAGTTTCAGGTGAAAATTCCTGAATTTCTTGTCATATAGTATATCTCCACCGAACCCGGCCTCTCCCGTACCCGAGTGTAGGCATTTCAGGGTTCCATCTTCCACGACCCATCCGGAATCCGGGAAGGCTTTCTTATTATAACCCCTCCAGCCGTTGGTTGTCTTGCCATCAAAAAGCAGTATCCAGCCTTCATCAGTCTCGGACTGTGTCAGCTGGTTGGGCCCTGCCGACTCGATTGCGGCCTTTTCACCGGATCCGCCTGATTTGGATTTACAATTGATCAGAATCATGCTGCTCGCCACAACCAGTGCCAGGAACACGAAGAGAAAACGAAAAATTTTCATTTGGATTGATATTTTTGAATTTGGTGATGTGTAAAAATACATATCCTGTTCTCATTTTACAATAGGGAAAACTTATATATTTTTATTCCATGGTATTTGATCGTCTGCTATCTTCCATCGACGGCGGGGATGTTCTTGACGTAGGCTGTGGAGCGGGACAGTTTACGGAGATTCTCGTAAAATCACTGAAATCATTCACTTCGGTAACCGGGGTCGATGTGGATGCGAACAGCATGGAGGAGGCACGAAAGAAACATCCCGGTCCCGCGTTCCGTTTCCTGCAGGTTTCAGCGGGAACGCTTCCCCTTGATGAGGAAAGTTTTAGCCTTGTGGCCATATCGAAGGCTTTGCACCATGTCCAGGACCCTGAGCTGATGCTAATGGAAATGAAACGGGTCCTGCGGAAGGGTGGATATTTCCTGATCAATGAGATGCACCGGGACCAGTTGACAGATGCCCAGCAGTCCCATGTGCTTTACCACCACCTTCGCTCCGAGGTGGACAAACTACTGGGGATCAGCCATAATCATACCTTTCGCAGGTCGGACCTGATCAGGCTGGCTGACGGGCTTGGACTGAGAGACAGGGTGATGGTGGAATTCAGTCCGGACCCGGGAAGTGCAAAGGATCCTTCCCGCATCGAGGAATTCAACCGTAAAATGGATGGGTGGCTGACTATGCTTGAAGGGCATCCCGCAAAGATGAAAATCGCAGCCCGGGTGGACACCCTTAAGGAACGGTTCCGCCGTGCCGGCATTAGCCGTGCTCCCCAGATGGTAATCCTCGGCAGAAAATAACCTTCCCTCCATATATGCAAATTTTGTAACTTGACGCAAAACATCCTGCCATGAAAGCTGTAAGTATTATTTCCATCGTTTACGGAACCCTGGGACTGATCTGGGCCACCCTGATAACCTTAATGACCCGTCTTTATACAGCCCTGTTTGAAAATTTCCCATGGCCCACTGAAGTCTATGAATTTATCGATGTACCCTTTTTGCTTGACAAGGTTTATTCGGTGATAGGCACCGTTTTCCCGTTTATATTCCTGATAGCCGTGCTGTACATCATATCCGGCATCCTCCAGCTTTCAGGGAAATCCTCTTATAAGAATTTGGCCTATGCGGCCGCCGTACTGAATATCATATGGTATATCGCATACGTGGTGCTTATGCAAATGGAAATCGTGCCTGTCCTGAATTCTCTCGAGATGTTCCCTAAAAACCTGATGAATGTCCTGGTAATGGTCGGTATGCTCATAAATGGAGTGTTCTATTGCGGTTACCCGGTATTCCTGATCATTTATATCAGCCGAGGGGGAAAGGCATGGGATACCCTCGATACCGGATATAACTCCTGAGCCCTGGCCATCAATAATTTTTCCCCAATTTAATACATTGTATTTCACTACAATAGTGAATTAATTTATTTTTTTAGTTGATTAAACTTAAAAATAAGTTTGTAGAACTAAAAAATAAATTATAATTTTGATCCGTTGTAACTTAAAAAGCTTATCAGATGGTAACCCTGACAAAAGCGGAAGAAAGGATCATGCAGATCCTGTGGGACATCGAAAAAGGATTCATCAAGGATATCCAGGAACATTTCCCGAAACCAAGGCCCCCTTACAACACCATCTCGACGATTGTGAGGGTCCTGGTGAAGAAGGAAATCGTATCCTATAAATCCTATGGCGGGTCCTACCAGTATTACCCGCTGATTTCGAGGGAACAATACCGGAGTGAGCAGATGGGCCGACTGATGAAAAATTATTTCGGTAATTCCCTGAAAGAAGTGGTGCATTTTTTCTCGGAGAAGCGGGACCTCGGTGTGGATGAGCTTGATGAAACGCTGAGAATGCTCGAGGAATTGAAGAAAAAGAAGAGGAACGGATAATCCAAAGAGGAACGGATAATCCAAAGAGGAACGGATAATCCCCAAAGCAAAGGATAATTCATGAATGAGGGGAAAGTCCGCAATGGTGGAGGGAAATTCATTTTAAAGCCGAAAAAGAAAGAATGATGGTCTGGTTTATGGTATATCTTCTTGAAACGGGACTCTGCCTGTCCCTGCTGTACCTGGCATACTGGTTGTTCCTGAGGAAGGAGACCTATTTCAATTTCAACCGTGCCTTTCTTACGGGAAGCATTCTCCTGGCCCTTACAGTCCCCCTTCTCCATCTGAATTTCATCATCCCCCAGGGCAGTTCATTCGAGAACCCGGCACTGAGGATCGTGAAATTCCGGAATTACTATCAGGAGCTGATCCGGATGAGCGATGCGGATTTCGGTGCCGAGCCCGGGAGGAGACATGGCCTTGCAGGCAGAACCGCCGATCTGTCTGCCGGATCGCCTGAAGAAATACCCGCCGGAGAAGCAGAACTTGGCAGAATGCCTCGTCCGGGGGATTCAGGGCAGCCTGCAAAGCCCGGAACTGTTCCCGGAGCCCGGAGGATCTCGGCAGCACAGCTGATCCTTATATTATATATAACGGGAGTAATTTACTTTTTTGCCCGGTTCCTTTACCTGTTGATCCGTCTCGGCCTCCTGGCAACAAGGAACGGTGTTACCCGACAGGGGGACTTCCGGGTCGTCGAGATAAAAGAGGATATTTCCCCGTTCTCCTTCTTCCGCTTTTTGTTCATCAACCATGGATCTTTCAATGAATCCGAACTGCAGAATTTACTTGCCCATGAGAGAGTCCATATCCTGCAGAAGCATTCGCTTGATCATCTGTTTGCACACGGCCTTGCCATATTCCAGTGGTTCAATCCGTTTGCCTGGCAGATAAGGAATGCCCTGAAGACGACACACGAATACATTGCCGACCGGAAAGTCATTGAAGGTGGATTTGAACTGGTTGATTACCAGTCCCTTTTGCTCAGACAGGTGATCGGTTACCATTCGGTTGAGCTTGTCAACAATTTTAATTTAACACCAATTAAAAAACGTGTAGCCATGATGACAAAAACAAGATCAGGAATCCCGGCAAGGCTGAAAGCCACGCTGGTGATCCCGTTTGCCCTCGCAATATTTCTCCTGACCGCCGACTTTACCCTGAAAGGTCCGGGTAATGATCTCATAAACCATAGCCCCGGTCCGGACGGAAGAGCGATGCAGGAGTCACTGACCGGGCTTTGGGAGCGATACAAGGGCATTCCCGGAGGAGAGGTACACGACGCCATGGGCTTACTCTGCATTTCACCGGACAGGTTTTCATACATCGAGGGATTGGATGAAGTCCGGGAATATTTCTGGAGACTTGAACAGGGGAACCTGGTGCTTTCAACCCAGAAAAATGCTCCGGGGATTGACCTGAAGATCGATTACGACGGTGAAAACCTGAATGTCTGGTGGAACGATTCCAGGTATCAAACCTACCGGAAGACGGGTGCGGAGAACACGCTGGACCTGGCACTTTCCAGGATGGATGTAAAAATTGATCTGCCTGAAATTACGCAGTACAGGATCATGGAGAAAAGGCAGCTGACTTATTACGTGAGCCTGGGATACAGGGATGATGGCAGTGTGGCGCTTCTGTTCAATTTTCAGCCACTGGCCATAGGGGAATTGCATAACCGGGTGGAAAAGTACCGGGCGGACATCAACAAGCTTGACCAGCCGCAGCTTACTGCAATGTTATGGGTGGACAGGGACATGCCGATGGGTGAGGTGGTGAAAGTCAAGGAGGAATTACGAAAGGCGAACTCCCTCAAGATTGCCGACGGAGGATATCCCTGGGGTTCGGAGCATACCGTTTCTCCGCTGCTTTACAGCAGGGTTGCATTGCCCAGGCTGTTGCCCCCTCCGGACGCAGAGATCATGGACAAGAAGGAGGTTGAGAAACAGGGCGTAAAAATATTCACAATTGACCTGTCGGCAAGGAATACCACACCGGCGGATGTTGAAAGAAACCTGGAGCAGTTCATACGGGAAAACGAGGGTGGAAAATACATTTTTTCACTGGAATATGACCGACAGATTCCCTATGCCCAGTACATTGAGTCGGTTGACATGGTCTTTAACGTTGTGTACAGGTTCCGCAAGGAGCTGTCCATGAGAAAATTTCAGGTTCCATATGACAAGCTTGGCGATGAGCTTCAAAAAGAGATGCGTAAGGCTTATCCGATGGTACTGTCGGAAGCATGGAGCGGCAGGTAGCCTGTCTTGACAAAGTTTAATACCGCGGGGTGTGAAAGCACCCCGTTTTTTATTATGTTTGGGATGTCCTAAGCAACTTATAAGCAACCAGAGCATGAAAAAATCAGTTTTGTTTTTTGCAGGCATTGTAACCAGTGCCGCGGTTTGTGGTCAAAAATGGACTCCGGAGTTAACCGATATTTTTAAACCCGTACCCAGGCTGGTCACACCGGGGACCGGAACGTCTCCCCCTTCGGATGCCATATTCCTGTTTGACGGT
>CAYSJH010000021.1:0-1557 GCA_964431315.1 uncultured Bacteroides sp.
TTTGCGGTCTCGTCGTCACCGCCAGAAACGCAAAACTCCTGTCATTATTATTACGGCAGGAGTTTCCCTTTTTGAAGTACATAATGTCTTTTGAAAATTAGCTGTAGTGTAATATTTACCTTTTGTTTATTTTTGTTTATTCAGACTACTCGAACTTTAGAATTATGCATTACCTAATTGAAAATAATCTACCTGCAATACAGGAGATTTGTAAAAACTCTAATATCAAGCGATTATATGTGTTCGGGTCTCTCGGGAATGACACATTCGATATAAACAAAAGTGATGTGGATCTGATTGTGGAATTAGATGAGAAGGATCCGGTCGAAAAAGGAGAAAAACTGATGATTTTATGGCATAAATTCGAAGACTTATTTGGCAGGAATGTGGATCTACTATCTACTGTTAAGGTCAGGAATCCCTATCTGCAACAAGGAATAGATGCAACCAAAAAGATTGTCTATGAAGCCTGAATCGAAAAAGTATCTCTCTGATATTGAATACTCCATTTTATTAATCAAAGAGTTCATAAGTAATCTTACGTTTGATGACTACAGGGCGGATCTGAAAACTAAAAGTGCAGTGGAAAGGCAATTGGGAATTATCGGTGAAGCAGTAAATAATTACAAGAAACTTGGAAATCCGGAATTAGCAAACAGCCAGGAAATCATAGCTTTCCGAAATCGTCTTATCCATGCTTACAATAACCTTGAGGATGAAATTATTTGGGCAATTCTAATTCGACATCTACCAAAATTAAAGGAAGAAATAATCCTTAAACTTCAAGAATAAAATTGTTGCGGTTACATTCAGACTTGTTGACTTTCCTTAATGTTGGGTGGCAGGAATGTTGTCCAGTCATGGTCGTAGCTGACATGTATTCCTAAACTTGTTATTCCAGCCACTGCGGAATCCCCTCGGCTTCCCATTGCTTAATTCTATTAGAAATATTATCCCCTTTCCAGACTTGCATTCCTGCGGGCAGAGCGTCTGAGGATGGAAGTTGTTTTTTAAGTTGGCGGATAATTTTTTCATACTCAGGATAACCGGAAAGATTGGTATGCTCTCCAGGATCAATAATATGATCATACAACTCTTCCGTGCCGTCACGGTATGATATATATCGCCACCTTTCTCCGGTCACCGCATAATTTTTGTATTCCCAAACACTTAATGCATAATAGGGCCACTGTGATTGAGGATTTTTTATCAGTGGAACAATGCTGTTGCCTTGCAAATGTGGATTCTCCGTCAGGCCACATAAATCTATCAGGGTCGGATACAAATCCAGTAAAGTTACAGTCCTGGAGCATTGTTGTCCACCATTACCCATCCCCGGAACTGAAATAATTAAAGGAACGTGGGTAGATTCCTGCCAGAGGGACTGCTTCCGCCAGTGGCTTTTTTCCCCGAGATGTTGTCCGTTATCCGACCACAAAACGATAATAGTATTGTCAGCATATTTGCTTTTTCTTAATTCATCCAGCACCCGACCGATCTGTTCATCAGTAAAACTTATACATGCCTGGTAGGAACGTACCAGCTCTGACCACATTC
>CAYSJH010000021.1:1567-66841 GCA_964431315.1 uncultured Bacteroides sp.
TCCGGGGATCTTAACGACATCGTAATGATCTCCGTTTTCAGTCATGCCGTAGGCAATTGCTTTGCCAATAACTGGTATATCCTCCATCTCATTTAAAGGAACCTCAGGTAATACCGATGAGTCCGGATCATACATTTCAAAATACTTTTCAGGTGCAGTATAAGGAACATGGGGCCTGATAAAGCCAAGGGCAAGGAAGAACGGCTTATCATGATCTCTCCTCAACTGCTCAATTCCCCATTCTGCGATGCGTTCATCATACATTTTCCCACCCGGCATATCATTTCGTTTTACAGGACCTCCGCAAAGTGAGTGGCCCTTGTTATAGGATGGGCCGTAATAGCGGATTAATTGTCCTCCACCTTCAGGGAAAGGATAGAACATTCTGCCTCCATAACCAAATCCATTTCGCTTAATATCAGGAGGAATACTGTCCCACCAATGGGGAGCATAATCATCCCAGAACAAACCGGTCATTTCCGGATAATCCGAGACTCCATTATGAAATATTTTACCTGCAGCCAGAGTCCTATATCCATTGTCCTTAAAGTATTGAGGCATCATTTTATTATCCTTCATAACTTCCCCATAAGTATTTTGCATGGCTCTAATGGAACCATACCACCCGGTTGATGATGGATGGAGCCCGCTAAGTAAAGAATTCCTGGATGCCGCACATACTGCTTGAGAACAGTGGGCATTTGTAAAGAGAAGTCCCTCCTGGCAAAGTGAATCGAGGTTTGGAGTTTTGATTCCGGATCTATTATCAAGAAAGCCAATCCAGTCATTCAGATCATCGACCGCTATGAAAAGTACATTTGGATTCTTCACCCCGGAATCGTTGTCGACCACTTTGTCAGCGCTTGAGAATAATACAATCAAAGCGAGGATTACCAAACCTGCTCCACTTTTAATGAGGATCTGGTGAATTACCCTCTTGCAGAAAAAGACTTGATGAGTTCTCATTTGTCAGAATATATTCTATTGAAAATATTAATGATTATTTTTTATTCTGGATACCGTCAACAATTACCTCAAGAAATTGCTCCTGAAATATATTTACGCATGTGAACACGACGATTTTAAAAGTTACCGTCCAACTGAGTTCAAGAAATAACAGTCTCAGATTCCTTTTCATAACTTAATCAGCTTCAGGGTTTGAACCGATCTATCAGAAACAATCTTCAGAAAATAAGTCCCTGTTGCATATTGTTCAAGATTGAAAACCCTTGATATCATTATCCCATTTTTGGAAAAGGATTCAGTACTGAGCACAATCCCGGAACTGTCGATACAGGAAAGACCAATGGAACCAATATAGTTACCGTAAATATTCAGTATTGTAAGGTTCGTTGCCGGATTCGGGCTGAGGGTAACCTCCACAGGCTGATCGTCGACGGTTCTCAGGACCGTAACCTCCTGTGATTCATGAACCCCTATATCCACACCATTCCCGCAAGGAACCTGATTCCCGAAAAAATCTCTTAATTCACCTTGTACCAGACTCTTCCCGGCATCAATTGCCGGTGAACCATGCTGCAACTTGTATCCTTCCAGGCTCTGGAATCCGCTCTGCCCACCGCCCGGAGCGACTAAAAGCGGATCGGAGGTGATTTTTTTAGGATCTGCGGGTTCGTTTGAAGCCGGCAATCCATAAAACAAGTTGTTGGAGAATACATTGTTGGTGGATGATCCGAATCTATAATTTGAACCCGGGGCATTGTTGTAAATAATATTATTGAAATAATTGGTCTTATCCGGGAATCCCCCCCATGATTTATGCCATAGGATATCTACGCTGCTTAAACCTTCTCCAACATAAATCAGGTTGTTGTATACGTAAGTATTGCTCGTCGTACCTGAAACCCTTATTGAATGATGACCATCGTTTTGAAACACGTTATATCTGACGATTGTGCCGTCGTTAAAAGCCCGGGATAGAGTGCCATTATTGCAGATCAATACACTTCCCCACTCGTTGTCGTGACTGTAATTATACTGGATGATGGTATTCTTGCAAAAATAATCACTGTCAAAGCCGCTGGCATCCACGTCCCCCTCTTCATAATCCGTATAGCAGGCTTCATTGAACTGCCATAAGGCATTGTTACAGTTATAGGGATAGGATGCATTTCCCGTGGTCAGAACGCCGCATTTATAAAAATAATTATGCTCCACCAGTGGTGATTCGGCCACCCTGATCACAAGTCCGTTTCCTCCAATCTCCTCAAACGAACAGTTCCTTACAATGATATTGAAACTCGGATACCATTCATTAACCGATCCAGCGACCGTTTTCTCTCCAAAACGGCTCAGAAGGTCTCTGGTTTTCCATTCCGAGACCGTAAAGAATCCGGATCTGGATGTGTTATAAAAGTAACAGCTGTCAACCAGTATCCCGTCAAAATTTGATGGTATCCGGGCATTTGCATTATCCGACCGGCTAACGAGCATACAAAGTCCGCCATTTTCCCGTTGATCGAGGGAACCGTTCACATCCGATATCTCCAGGCCTCTGAAAGTGAAACCGTGCAAGGTGCCGATATCCCGGCCTTCAACCAGAATGCCATATTTAAGCTGAGGGCTGATTTCTTCCCCGGGAGCATAATTCCTGATATGGATATTCTTTATTTCCCAGTATTCCTGGTTGAACAGCCTGAGGGTTGAAGAAAATTCCTGCCCATCCGATATGGTTCCCCGGGCATCAATTACCGGCTTCTCACCTGTTCCATATGCGGATATAACAATGGGTTTATCCTGCGCACCGCTGCCCTTCGGTTCAAAAATGCCGTCCCATGTCCCGCCACGTTTAAAGAGTATCCGGTCTCCTGGCTTGTACGTAACCTGATTTGCCCGGTCAAGGCTTTTCCATGCTTCATCCTGCGAGAGACCGGAAAGCGAATCAACGCCCCCGGCAGAGTCAAGGAAATAGGTTTTGGATCCTGTGGAATCTGAATAATTACCGCAATATCCAGCCTGCATAAAAACAGCTAAGACAATTGAAAATTCGAAATATAATAAAGACAATTTCTTCACGGCCGACGATATATAATATGAAGTGAATAAATAAATGATCCGGTGCTGTACCGGATCATTATGTTTCATAATTTTTTACAGGATCCTCTGAATAATAAAAATTTAACGTTTAATGAACCTGTCCGCGTGCATCCCTTCAGAATCCTGTATGTTAATCAGGTAAATTCCCCTGGCATAACGGGAGGTATTTATCCTGGCATGCTGTTCATACAGGACCCCTTCCCAGATAATTCTGCCGGTGATATCCAGGATCGTCGCATGTCTGTTCTGCAGATCCGGGAATTCGATATTTAGCATATCCTCGACAGGATTCGGATAAAACTTGTACCCGGCCCGGATTAATGAATTGATCCCCGTGTTGTCAAAAACCGTTATGCTTACATCATCCACATAGATATCGTCACTTCCTATTGACCATATATCCCTTGTGATCTTAATAAAAATCCCGTCAGAAGGATCATTGATGTCGTAGGACAGTTCCACCCATACCGTATCGAGGATGGATGTATCGACGGTTGCCAGAAGCGTCGAATCCCCGGCTGCGGTGTGCTTGGAAATATGGATGACTTCGGTCCCGTCACCAGGAGGCTTTATAATGTTTACCCATGCCTTAAATACACCTGCCCCGTCTACCGGTTTGGTTGCAAGCCAGCTGCCCCCGTCCTTAAGCCGGATGCATCTGTCGTTTTCTTCACCCGGAGTGGTGTACAGTCCATGGTTGTCCTTTGATGCATAGGTATTATAGGTAGTCCATCCTTCAGGTACACTGTCCTCCGGATACAGTACTGCCTTGTAATTAAATCCCTCCTGGAAATGATATTCCTGAGCAGAGACGAAAGCGGCAACCATAAGAAGCAGAAGTATGCCTGCGATTTTTTGAAAAGTAAAATTTTTCATGATCTTGTGTTTTTAGTTAATGTGATTTGTTAAAAAGTTGAGATTATGGAATGGTCGTTTTGTTGTTAATATCCTGAATTCTGTTCCAGCTTATATCCACTGTTCCTATCTATGGCGTGTTGCGGGATGGGCAACAGCACATGATGTTCCTGGATATTCGGACCCCCGTGGGGATTATATAGCCTTACCCTTTCAATTAATTTACCGGTGCGTGTGAGGTCTATTCTTCGCGGGACCTCCCCGAACAGTTCCCGTGAGCGTTCATCAAGTATGAAATCGATGTCCACATCCGCACCGCTTATCATGGTGGCACCCGCCCTGACCCTGACAATATTAATGGCATCTGCCGCCTGTTCGAGTAAATTTTTGCGATACAATGCCTCTGCTTTTATGAGGTAGGTTTCCGCGAGTCTGAACATGTAGACATCCTTATCGCTCCAGATTCCTTCCGGGTCAGCCTCATCGTAGTAATCGAACTTTGTTACACAGGGCCGGACAGGGGGTTTTGAAATATCATAGACTACGGTATCCCCGTAATTCTTACCCGGTGGAAGGGTTGTTGAATCATTATACAACCAGGTTCTGCGAAGGGCCAGTTCCTGTCCACGTATATCTCCGGGCTCAAAAAGACCTAAAAAATAGTCCGTCGCCGTGCACCTGTTGAATCCCCTTCCGCCATACTCCCTGCTCACTTTCATGCCGGGGAGCCTCCAGTAGGGAGAGACCCATAAACGCCTTGTATAATTATGCCTTTGATGAAGCTGATGCTGGGCTGAAGAAGTAAAGGGGAATTCCGTTTCATCTTCCTCCTGAAGTACCCAGATGCTTTCCGTATTTCCGTCTTCCCTGTTTGTGTTTTCAATCATAAAAAGGTCTGTAAATGCATTTCCGGGCTCATCCAGGTATTTGCCGAACCTTTCGGTCATCAGGGCGTATGGTCCTTCCGAAATGACCTTGTCAGCGTAAGAAAGCGCATTGTCCCAGTCCCCCATGGTCAGATACACATAGGCAAGGAAATGCTGTATTGCACCTCTGGTTATCCTTCCCGGCTCGGTTTCGGTATAATCGATCAGATTTTCGGCTGTTGTGAGATCCTGCAGGATCAGCCCGTAGATATCCTCTACAGGGTCGCGCCTGAAATCAAGCCTGACCTCCTTGATTTCTTCACGAATTAAAGGGACCGGTCCCCAAACATTTACAAGGTGAAAATTAGCGTAGGCTCTGAAGAATAAAGCTTCGGCCATGATGTGTTTTCCAAGCTCGGCATTCTGCCAGTCATGTACTCTGGATCTATCGTATACGACCGTAGCATTGTTAACAAGCCTGTAATAATGGTCCCATGCAATCGGCAGATATTTATCAAGGCTGTTCAATGAAGCATCATAATGGTCGTATACAACATCGTACTGATGGCCGCCCATGGATTCATCCACCCCCAGGTGATACATTACATAGACGCTTCCGCGGTCCAAAGCCAGAAAGAAGCTCATTTCATCGTAGAGTCCCACTGCCCCTGCAGCCAATCCCGCGTCTGTTTTATAGCTTACCTCGGGACTTAAAAAAGTTCTGGGAGTTTCATCAAGGAAGTCCTCATGGCACGCCAGGAGTATGAGAAAGGCGAAAAAAACGAACGGAATAGTTTTCCTTTGCATTTTATTTAAGTCTTTAGAATTTCACATTAATGCCCAACAGGAATGATGTTGGAACAGGATACCTGTAGCTGCTGAGCACTTCCGGGTCATCCCCCGGGTAATCGGTAAAGGTGTACAGGTCTCTGGCATTCAGGAAGATTTTGGCCTCAGCGAGATGAACAACATGGGTCCATTTTCGCGGGAATGAGTACGAGAGACTTATGTCTTTCAGGCGAATGAAACTGGCGTCGAAATAATCCACGGATCCGTATATTCTTCCCGAACCCTGGAAGTCCGGCCCTATATTGGTATTGATTGGGTTTTCAGGTGTCCAGAAATCACGATAGTATTGATTAAAACGCCCGGCCCTGTCAATGGTGACCCTGCCCATATTACCCTGCACGGTATGAATAAACACATACAGTGAGAATCCCTTATAGGTGAAGGTATTCGAAAGTGAAGCGATAAAATCAGGCATAGGTGACCCGATGATGGCCCTGTCCTCATCATTAATTACGTGATCACCGTTTATATCCCTGATTTTGGCATCACCCGGAGATGCCCCCGGCTGAGGGGAATTGGCAATATCGTCGTCCTCCTGCCAGACACCATCAAAGATCTGTGTAAAGTATACGTCTATCGGTTCTCCGATGAACCAGTTATTGCCGACATCATCCTTTGAATCACCGTACAATTCAGTGATTTTGTTCCTGTTCATCGAATAATTCAAGCCTGTATTCCATCTGAATCCTCCCCTGTCGATGTTTACGGTGTGAATCTCAAATTCAACACCATTGTTTTGCGTTTTGCCAATGTTGTCCATGATCGAGTTCAGGCCGGCATTCATCGGCGGTATTTGTCTTTCGAGCAGGATATCATCCGTGTTGGTGAGATAATATTCCAGCGTCCCGCTAAGCCTTCCTTTCCAGAAAGAAAAATCAACAGCCGTATTGAACATGGTGGAAGTTTCCCAGCTTAAATTTTCATTTGTCATGCCGGAAACATATAAACTTGTCCTGTTTTGTTTACCAAATACATATCCCCAGCTGTCAAGACTGGCCAGCGACTGGTAAGGAGAAACTGCCTGGTTGCCGCTCTGGCCATAGGAAAGGCGGACTTTCAAATTATCAATATAACTTAAATCTCGGAGAAACGGTTCGTTTGAAAGGCGCCAGGCAAGTCCGGCTGATGGAAACTGTCCCCATTTATTACCCTTTCCAAAGCCGGAGTAACCATCAGCCCGCAATGTAAGGGTAACATAGTACCTGTCATCAAACTGATAATTGAGCCGGCCCATGTATGAGACCAGGTGCCAGTCCCGGTAATTGGTGGAGGTTGGGATTTGGATCTCCGCGGCATCCAGCTTATACCATAAATAATCATCGCTTGTAAATCCCTGTGCACCAGCTGACAGATAATCATAAATATAACCCTGCAGGCTGTACAAACCGGTAAAATCCAACTGCCCCTTTGCACCCAATTCTTTTGAATAGTTCACGATGTTTTCGAGAGTCCAGGAAAATGACTTTCGTTTTGACACCGATGCAATTCCATTTTTAAGCTCGCCCTCTGCAGTGCCCCTGGGCATATATTCTCCGGTATTGTTAAATCCGAGTTCCGTTCCCAGGTTAAACCTGAAATTCAATCCCTGAATGAATGGAACATCGAAAAGCATATACAGGTTATTGAACAGGCTGTTTTCCTGATCCTCGTTTTCTCTGAGTACATTATCCGCAATAATATTTGAATAGAAGTTATCCGGATACATTGGGTATAATGTATAGGTTCCGTCATCGTATCTGAGTTTACCGAGCGGAGACAATGCATAGACGGCGTGTTCGCCGAATACTGCATTGTTGGTGTTCGCATTACTAAGGAGAAGGCTGAAACCAGTCTTCCACCATGGCTTAATTTCCTGATCCAGGTTCAGTTTAAGGGTGAGCCTGCGGTAGCCTGAATTTATTACGATCCCGTCCTGATCGGTATAGGTCCCTGACATGTAATATCTGGTTTTTTGATTACCACCTGACATGTTCAGGGTGATGTCCTGTTGCCATGCATTCTTCGAGAATTCATCCATCCAGTCAACTTCTTCACCGGCTAAATAACTTTCAAGTTCAAATCCCGTCAGAACATTATCCAGATCGGTATTCATGCCTGCTGCCCTGTATGCCTCTGTTCTCCACGCAACAAATTCTTCCGCATTCATCAGCCGGGGTTTGTTGGCGATTTTTGACAATGATGAGGATACCCTGAGCTCGACGACCGGTTTATCAATACTTCCTCTTTTTGTTGTAATGAGGAGGATTCCGTTTGATCCCCTTGATCCGTAAATTGCTGATGAAGATGCATCTTTAAGAACTTCAACAGATTGTATGTCTGCCGGTGATATATCCGAAAGGCTTCCGGCCAGTGGGATTCCATCAACAACAATTAAAGGTTCATTGCTTGCTGAGATTGAATTCCTGCCTCTGATCAGGATATCATAATCAGATCCCGGCTGCCCTGAATTACGGGTAACCAACAAGCCTGAAGTACTTCCCTGTATGGTTTCAAAAAGACTGGTGTTGGCGGGATTGGATATTTTTTCTTTCGAGACGGATGATACCGAGCCTACCAGGTCACTTTTTTTCTTTTCCCCGTAGCCAACCACAACGATTTCATCAAGATCGATAAAATCTTCTTCCAGCTGAACGTCAATAATCCTCCGGTTCCCGACTTCTTCCTCAATCGTCTTCATACCAACGAAAGAAAAAACCAGAATATCGTCTGAACCGGTGACCATAATTTCATAATCTCCATCCAGATTTGTAATGGCCCCGCTGGAGGTTCCCTTAATGCTTACATTTACCCCGGGAATTGGATATGATGCGTTGTCGGTTACGCGTCCTGAAATCAGCTGACCGGCCTGCCCGAAAGAATTATTTCCACAGAAAATAAAACCCAGGATAATAAATACAAGAATTTGCCTCATGGCAGATTTGAATTTATTCATGGTGGATAATTTTTTGTATGTCAGTTTTATATTTTCATCCCGGCGGTCTGCCAGTCATTTCATTGTTCACCATCAGCTTTGAATCCTTCGTTTGCAGAGATAATGCTCTTCAGCCGGTTTAAAGCTTCCAGGTAATAATAGTCTGCATAGATGATGTTTTCATCTACCTCGCTGTTCTTATTCTTGTTTCCAACACAATGCAGCAACAGACACTGGTAATTTTCATCGACTGCAAGGTATTCGTCAGATGAAAGTTTGTTAAGAAGCCTTACGGCAGTATTATAATATTCGAGATCCCCGGTATGCTCGTAGAGTTCAATAAGGGCAGATGAAGCAATTGCTGCAGCAGAGGCATCCTTCGGTTCATCAGGAATATCCGGAGCATCGAAATCCCAGTAGGGGATCACATCCTCGGGCAACCGCGAGATAAAACAATCTGCTGCCTTCCTGGCCTGCTCAAGATATTCAGTTCTGCCTGTTTCCCGGTACATCATTGTGTATCCATAAATGGCCCAGGACTGTCCCCTGGCCCACATCGAATCATCACTGTAGCCCTGGTGTGTACGTTTTGTAATGACCTCCCCGTTTTCCGGATTATATACCACTACATGGTACGTACTGTAATCTTTTCTGAAGTGATTTTGCATGGTTTTATTGGCATGGGTTATCGCAATATCTTCCAGTTCCTTATTTCCCGTTTTACCGGCAACCCATATCAATAATTCAAGATTCATCATATTATCTATGATAGTCTGGTGAATGTCCGAAGAATCATCGTGTATATCTCCCCAGGACAAAATGGTACCTACTTCGGGACGAAACCTTGTGGCCAGTGTATTCGCCGATTGGACAATGACAGGGAGCAGTTCAGGATTGTTGGTTAATTTATATGCATTGCCGAAACTGCAGAATATCATGAAACCCAGATCATGATGCCCGTCATAATCCTTGAGATCAGCCAGTGGCCAGGTCCACTTGAACGCTTCATCCTTCCAATAATCCTTTTCTGTATAATTATATAACTGCCAGAGCACACCAGGGAAAAACCCGCTTGTCCAGTCCTTAAGGGGGACTGTCTTCCATGTTCCATCAGCATTGGCGTTCCTCGGCATCCTTCCATTTAACGGCAGAGAATTGATTGCCCCGGTGTATTTTTCTTCTGCCAGTGTCATAATTTGATCTATGTCGAAAGTCAGGAGAATTTTTTCCTTGTTAACATTTGGGTTGCAGGCAAAAGTTCCAAAAAGGCTGGCTAAACAAAAAATCCTGAAAGTATTGATCATGACCGGCGATGAAATAAATTGAAAACTTAATACAAAGTTAAGTTGAAGTGGATGGAATGAAGGTAGAATTTGTTCGTAAGTGTTACAACAACATTAATATGATGTAGATATTGTTAAGTTCAGGTGAGATTATGTTCGGAATACAGGATTTTTATTGTATGATGCAATCAATCTGTAAACCTGACCAGACTGCAAAATAAAATGAGCCAATAAATATGAATGATTTGAAGTAACTTCTTTTTTTATAAGGCTGGTGGGAAATCACCTTTTTCCATAAATTCAGTTGGGGTTAACTTGGTTACCTGCTTGAATGAATAGGTGAAGTAATGTGCTGAATTAAAACCAGTCATATATGCAATCTCCGAAATTCTGTACTTATTTTCTTTCATAAGATTTATTGCTTCCTTGACCCTTATGGTTTTAATAAATTCACTGGCACTTTGATTGATAAGTGCTTTCAGCTTTACATGAAGGGTGGTCCGGCTAATGTTCAATTCCCTGCAAAGTACTTCGGGACTGAATTCGGGTGAGGAATAATTATCCAACACTTTTTTTTCTGCCTTTTCCAGGAAAGCTTTATCAATCGCGGACCGGCTGATCTCATTTGGATCAAGTAAGAACTGCCTTTTAAATTTCTGGATAATCTCCATCCTGGTTTTTAATATATTATTGACTTTAAGTTTTAAAATATCAACCTGGAAGGGTTTGTCTATATAATCATCAGCCCCGGTTTGAAGTCCCTCAATCTTATTCTCAACAGTATTATAGGCAGACAATAGAATAAAAGGGATATGACTGGTCTTTATATCGGATTTGATTCTTTTACAGAATTCAATGCCATCCATGGCTGGCATTTTATAATCACTTAATATGATACCTGGCAATCTTTGAAGTGCAAGTTTGTAACCTGCCAATCCGTCCGGAGAACAGATTACCCTGAATTGTTCATCAAATATTTCGCATAAATAATCCCGGATGTCTTTCTCATCCTCTACAATCAACATTAGCGGAAGTTTCATCTCAGATGAATGCGAGGTCCATTGTTTGAAAGGTAAATCCTTTTGACCCTGAGGGATCTTCTTTTCATCGTAAACAGTAATACTGCCTGTCTCAGTACGCTGAATTTTTTCAGGTAAACCGACAGGTAGCTCGACAGTAAACAGACTTCCTTTACCGGCCTCACTTTCAACGGATATTGTTCCCCCGAACATTTCTGCATAACTCCTGGCAAGGAAAAGACCAATACCGGTACCCGTTACAATAGCTCCTTCAGAATCAGCCTGGTAAAAACGCTCAAAGATTTTTTGCTGTTCCTGTTTGGGTATGCCTCTACCATTGTCCCGGACAGAGATTATTATTCTATTATTCCTGATTCTGCTTTTAAGCCAGATTTTCCCTCCTGAATTCGTGAATTTTACTGCATTTGACAACAGGTTCCAGATTATTTTCTCAAACTTCTGCCTGTCCATGTATGCCAGTACCGGAGAATGATCAAGATCAGATATGAATTGAATTCCTTCATTCCGGCAGTATTCATCGTAGTGTTCGGAAATCAGGTCAATGCTCTCGGATAGATCAAAATAATCAGGATGAAGATCCATCTTATTGCTCTCAACTTTACGAAAATCCAGTAATTGGTTTACGAGATCGAATAATTTGTTAGCACTTTTTTGAATAAAAAGTAATTGTTTTTGAAATCCAATGCCTGGATTTTCTTTCAGAATCTTTTCAAGTGGGCTTAGGATCATTGTTAACGGAGTTCTTATCTCATGTGAAATATTGGTAAAGAACTGCAGTTTCATTTGATTGATCTCATTGATTTTATCCTTCTCGTACCTTTCCAGCTCAAGTTGGTGTTGAATCTTTCTTTTCCGGGTAAACAGATTCAGGAACAATAGGAGTAAAAGCGCTATAGTGATTGCATAAAAACTAATTGCCCACCAGGATTCCCAGGGAGCACGTTGCAAATGAATGGCAATGGTTTTTGGTGAGGGGGTCCAGACTCCATCATTATTGGAAGCAAGTACCATGAAAGTGTAGTCGCCCGGTCTGAGATTTGAATAATTAATTCGCCTATTTTCAGACCCTGTTTCAATCCACTCATTATCAAAACCCTTGAGCATATACTTATACCGGTTTTTTTCAGGAAGAATATAATTAAGTGCGACAAATTGAAATCCGAAATCATTTTGTTTATGGTTGAACTTTATCTCGGATATTTCATTTAAAGGTGCTGTTAACGGACTTCCCTTATCGTTGAATTTTACAAGACGGTTATTTACGAACAGATCCGTTAAAATTATTTCGGGAGGAAATTGGTTCATTCCTACTTTTCCTGGTTTGAGCCTGTTTAAACCATTAATACCACCGAAAAGAATGTCTCCATCCCTGCATTTTAATATAGAATTCCTGCTGAACTGATTGCTTTGGATTCCATCATGTATGTCAAATTTTCTTATAAAGCCGGATGGATCACATTGATAAATTCCCTGATTTGTACTCAGCCATAAAGTGCCATTAGAATCCTCTTCAATACCAAAGATTACTTTTGCATCCAACAATTCATCTCTTGTAACAGGAACCATTTCCATCTTTTCTTTATTCAGGATGAAAAGTCCCCCGCCAGAACTTCCTGCCCAGACATTCCCCCTTAAATCCTGGTAGAGGGAGATTACGGAGATATTCTTTTCCAATGAATCTGAATTATGAATATTAACCTGGACAAAACCATCTGTCTTTTCGTCAAAAATGCTTAGTCCAATATCAGTTGCAACCAACAGATCTCCTTCTTTATCTTCCAGGAATGCATTAATAATATTACTACTGATCGAATTCTTATCATATTGGTCATTTAAGTAATAATGAAAATTGCCATCTCCCTTTTCATAAACAAATATTCCTTTACCATGTGTGCCGATCCAGATTTTTCCTTCAGAATCCTGAAATAAAGCATATGAAATATTTATACGATTGCTGACAAAGGGTCTCTGTTCCGGAAGAATCAATTCATATTGTGATTCAGTCCGCTGATCAATAATATGTAATCCATGTCTGTGTGTCCCTACCCACAGAACTCCTTCAGCATCTTCCAGCAGGGATGTAATAATCATATCTGAGAAATCAACATCTTTATTATACAGAGTTCTAATCCTTTCAAAATTTCCTTCTTCCTTATTGAACCAGTTTAATCCACCGCCTTCTGTTCCAACCCAGATCACTCCCCGATTGTCTTCAACCATGGAGCTTATAACGTTGAAACTTACGCTTGTACTATCATAATTATTATTCCTGTATGAGTCAAAGTAATTCAACCTTGGGTCATAATAGTCAATGCCCCCATAATAAGTTCCCAGCCAAACAGATCCGGACTTATCCTTATAAAGGCTGGTTACGGACTTAAATGACAGGCTGTTTTGCTTAAGCGGATCAGGAAAGTACCGGTGAAACTTTTCATTTTTTATGTCAAATATGTTAAGGCCGTTAAAGGTCCCGATCCAGAGATATCCGTTTCCCATTTCAATAATGTCACGTACTGTATTATTTGAAATGCTATGCTCATCATCCGGATTGGTAAGAAAGCGGGTAAAATAAATCTGAGCCGTACCATCTTCAGTTAACCTGTTCAATCCGCCTCGCTGAGTCGATATCCAGATAAAATTGTCAGAAGATTGAAAGATGTGGTTTATATCATTATTAGACAGTGTCAGGGGATCATCCGGATTATTAAAAAATTGTCTTACTTCCTCACTGATTGGGGAAATAAGATTCAAACCATTAACAGTACCTACCCAGATATTACCCATTCTGTCAGATTCAATACAGTGTATATAATTATCGCTCAGACCTTCAATTTTTCTTGAATACACGTACCTGAATATGTGCGAATCCGGATCAGTTATGATTGGTTCAGAAAGATCTGCTCTTTCAAATAAGATCAATCCATTTGTCGTACCAACCCATAACCTGGCATTATTGTCAACTGTGATTGCAGTAACACTATGGCTTGTGTATCTGAGCGTATCATGTGCCTTCAACCAGAATCTTTCAAAAGTTTCGGTTTCGTAGTTGAAAATGTCCAGGCCATTATTCGTTCCAATGAGCAGATTCCCAAAACCATCATTGATGATTACTTCAATGTTATTGCCAGATAAACTGTTTTGTGAATCATGGGAAGCGTAATACTTTATGAAATTGCAGCCGTCAAACTTATTTAATCCTGATTCAGTCGCGAACCACATGAATCCATACTTGTCCTGGCAGATGGAATTAACTTTTGTATGTGACAAACCATCCTGTACAGAATAATTCTTGAAGTAAACATTTTGGAGTTGTCCCGCCGAAATTGCCGGAATCATGTAAACAATAAGATGGAGCAACTTTTTCATATTCATTAACTCCAGAAATAAGAATTAAACTGAAAATTCCGTACTGCTTGGAATAATAATCGAGGCGCCTTCCCTAATGATTTATTGGTCAAATTTAGTGACTATATGTTAAACCTATGCTATGAGCCTTAAATAACAGGATGAAGAAATAGCTATAAACACTCTATAAAATCAGACAGTATAGATTCGTTCGTAGCCTCACAACCTTTTTGTTCTGAAACAGGAATTTGCAGCCTGCCGATTGTTAGTTCTGCTGGTTGAAATATTGCTAACTGTATGGTCTTTTAAATATTACAAAACAAATTATATTGTTCTGTTGTTTTTGAATTAGAAGCATCTACCCTCCCCTGTTCGGCTTTTCAAAACTCTAACATCTTCCGGGCAGCCACTTCTTCATCCACCTTTATGTACTTAAGGAAGTTACGTTCTGTCCTGTGGCCGCTGATTTTCATGATAAATAGCGTCGGGGTCCCTTTCAGGTATTCATTTGTACAGAAAGATCTCCTGCAGGTATGCGAAGCAATAAGCTCAAATTTCTTGTACATGCTTTCAATACGTTCAGCACCTCTTTTCTGGATTATAATTATTTCCTCATCTATTCCTGCATCCCTGGCAATATCTTTGATCAGTTTGTTGAAATCATTCATGTGTATGCCTTCTGGAATCCCCCCGTTGTACTTCCGTATGATCATTTTGGCTGAATCATTAAGCGGAATTACCACATGATTCATTGTTTTCCCTTGTCTTAAGTGGATAAAGTCTCCCTTGACGTTAGCCGGTTTGATATTACTAAGATCCGAATATCGCAGCCCAGTAAAGCATCCCAACACAAACAGGTCCCTTATCCTTTCGCGCTTATTATCTTCTGACAAATCAAGTTTATATATAGCTGTGATTTCTTTTTCAGTCAGATAGATATTCTCAACTTCTTCCTGGTAAACTTTGAAGCCGCTGGTATCAATGGGATCAATAATGTTTTTTCTTACACAATCCCTTGAAAATATTTTAAGGTTTCTCAGCGTCTTACCGATTGTATTTACAGCCAGCCCTTTCTCACCGTCTGGTTTTACTGCATCATGGCTGAGGTATTTCATGAATTTTTGGTAGAAACTGTAATTTATGGATTTAAATGCAAGTTTTGACCTGCTCCACCTCTCGTATCCTTTTAGGTGTTTCTTCAGGGCATGGTAATCATTGATGGTATGCCTGCCCACCCTGGGACTGTTAGCCTTGATATAATCCTCAAAGTATTCAAAGAGATCCTTCCTGCCTGTTTGATTCTGTTCCTGGTTGACACCATAATATTCATTTAGCACGTATTCCGGGCTGGGCTCAGTCCCTTCATCCATGGCATTGCTCACGATGCTCTCAATCTCCAGTTTGATCTTTTTTATATGCCTGTTTATAGAGTCATATTTGGGATGGCTCCTTCTCAGGGCATCATTTTCAAAGTCCCAGAATTTAAGTTCGGTCCTCCGGTGGGTATTGATCAGGATCCTTTTATCGCGGCTGTAATTATACTGGACATAAACCGGGGGTTTCCCATCCCTTTTTGAGACATTATGCTTTTTTACCAGAAGTTTTACTGATGCCATGATTAAAGTCTTTCATTCTACATAAATTGTCTCGCATTTTATCTCGCAAACTTGAATTAAGTTGATATTTTAAGAATATACTAAAATTCGAAATATCTTTCAAAAGTCAAGTATAATAGGCACTTTAAAGTTAAGTGGGGTAAAGGGAGGTAAATAGGTATTGCGGTCCGTCTTCACCGCAGAAGAATCTTCAGAGTGAAAGCTTTGAAGATTTTCTTATATCCCCAAGTTCTGAAATGAGATCAGAAATGTGGCCCTTAGTCAGAGGACCTATCCTTCAGCCATAACCAATCAAATTCTCGGAAAATTGTATTAAAGTTTATTGTTCGAAAAGAGTACATCTTCATTCTTAAGGCAGACAATAATTTCATTGATCCCGGTTACAGAATGTAGTCGAAAGGATATTTGTGTAACACCTCCCCTCCTTCATCAGTGACCCTGTAAATATCTTCAAATCGCACTCCACCAATTCCTGGTATCGCCAGAATTGTATGGCCAACAGTAATAGTCATATTATTCTGAAATTTTGTTTTACTATGAGCTGGAATAATTGTAGATGCAGGATTCTCTTCAAAACGTAATCCTATTCCATGCGATATACCCTTAATGTGATAATCTTCAAGTCCATGTTTTATACATATCTCTTTGCCAATTTTATCCAGATTTGATACAGTATTCTCCGGTATCATTTCTTTCTTCGTTGAATCATGGATTTCAAGATATGCTTCAAACAGGGTATTTTGCCTCTTATCCGGAGTTCCAATAAAAAATGTCCTTGCAAGATTAGAACAATAGCCCTCATACATGGGTGTTAAATCAATAACAACAAAATCTCCTTCCTGAATGGGATCTTTTGTTGTAGTACCATGGATCCAGCAGCTTCTTTTACCTGAGTTAATATGTATTGGAGTACTTGTGCCCTCCGAACCGGCTTTCATCATAGCGTAGGTTATTTCTGTTGCTAATTCATGTCCTGTTATGCCTGGTTTAAGGTTTTCTTTCGCAGTATCCATTCCCTTCGCAGCAATTGATTGAGCAACTTTCATTTTCTCGATCTCCGAATCGTCTTTGATCATCCTTAATGCATCCATTACAGGATCAGAAGGCACTAATTCAACCTGCTTATTTACTTTTCGAAACAAATCAACAAGAAAAGCAGGAGTATGAAACCACATTTGCATCCCGACCTTGGGGCGATCCTGGTGGCTTAATCCAGGAGGAGCTCCCTCAAAAATTCTCTTAAATACATCCTTAACATTCGATATTTGCTCGCCAACATGACTGAATACCCTGATCTCGTTATTCTTAATCTGTTCTCTTAGTTCTCCTTCCTCGGCAGTGAAACCGATAATTATAGGAGGACCTGATGCTGGAATGATTGCCCTTGGCTGAACACGTAGATCATTGAAAAAATATATAAAATCGTCATGATTCATTATCATTATGCCAATCATCCCTGCTTGCTTCATTAGCTCCTGAGCCCTTTTAACACGGTTATGGTTAATATTAATCATGATGAATAAATTTAAAGGTTACGTGAGATGCTTCAATAAATCTGCTATAAAATTTCAATAGTTACAGCTTGATTTTTAAGACATATAAGTTAGTCAATTTTACTGGAATTGAATGAAGGTTACTGGTCGAAAAATTTATCCAGTTTAACCAAAAAGCCCAAAGAAGAAAACCTGTAAGGCGCTTTCCTTCGGTATTCATCTTATTTTACATAACTTTGAAATGGGGCATCCTGCTCAGGAATACCTTATTCTTTGCTGTCGATCGAAGATGCGCTACTCATGATCAAGAAAAACCATATAAAAACATCTGATCACGGCACGGATGCAAGCTATTCAGAAGATCTCCGCCTGCTTTCACGGCAGATATTGCAAATGGCAAACAGCGGACTGACCCGGACACATTTCCTTCGCAGGATCCTGAAAATAATATCGGAATCTTTCAATGCCGATGAGGTCAGCATCCTGATGCAGAACTCCGATGATCCCTCGCGGTATGAAAAGGCACAATTCAACCAGGAAACATTCGGCTATGGTATCATTGGTGGGACAAACAACGGGAAATCCGGCGGCGATGCATCCCCGGGACTATTCGAACTGTGGACTGTAATGCTGTCGGGGGGACCAGACCGCTCCCTGCCCTTTGTGACGGATAAGGGTTCTGTATGGATCCGCGATCCGGATGACCTCCCATCCGGTGAGGGAGTCCTGAAGAAGATCGGGATCACTGCATATCTCATGGATGGTAATTTCAAGTCCCTGCTCATTACCCCGTTCATCCGGGAGAATGAACGAATCGGATTGCTGGAAATGAAAAGCCGGAAAGCGGGATTCCTGCCGGAAATCAGGATCGGTTCGATCGAAACCTTCATCCATACCCTTGGAATGACCATCCTGAACCAGCATACGCAGGCTGCATTGCAGGAACGTGTCAAGGAGCTTACCTGCCTGTACAGTATGTCGCAGATTGCCGACAAGCCCTACGTTTCACTGGAGAATCTGATTCGCAGCATAATGGAACTGCTCCCTCCCGCATGGCAGTACCCGGAAATTACCCGGACAAGAATCATGCTGGACGACACGGACTATTCACTTCCGGGTTTCAAGGACGATGCCGACAAATTATCATCAGATATTGAAATCGATGGCAGGAAAAGGGGGAGGATTGAGGTCATTTATACCAGGGACAGGCCCCTGCTCGACGAGGGCCCATTCCTGAAGGAAGAACGGAAATTGCTCGATGTCATCGCAAAAGAACTGGCGCACATTCTGAAAAGAAGGGAATCGGAAGAGGAAAAGGCAAAAATCCTGAACCAGCTGCATCATGCCGACCGGCTGGCGACGGTAGGCGAACTGGCTGCCGGAGTGGCCCACGAGATCAATGAGCCCCTTGGCAGCATCCTGGGCTTTGCACAACTCGCAGGTAAATACCCGGATGTTCCCGGACAGGTAAAAAAGGACCTTGAAAAAATCGTTTCGGCTTCTTTGCACGCGCGGGAAATCGTTAAAAAAATGATGGTCTATTCACGGCAGGTCCTGCCCGAGAAAAAAGAGATCAGCCTGAATCAGGTGGTCGAGGACAGCCTTTACTTTATCAAATCAAGATGCATCAAGGAAGGTATAGAATTGCAGCTGTCTCTTGACCCGGAACTGCCAGCTGTCGTCGCCGACCCTGTTCAGATCAACCAGGTGGTGGTGAATATCGTGGTGAACGCCATGCAGGCCATGCCGGGCGGAGGAACCCTGAGCATCCGGTCGGAATGCATGGATCATGGAGTACGGCTTATGATCAAAGATACCGGGCAGGGAATGAGTGAAGAAGTCCGGCAGCAGATTTTCAATCCCTTCTTCACAACTAAAGGTGCGGGAGTGGGACTGGGACTCGGATTGTCAGTCGTCGATGGCATTGTTAAATCGCACGGCGGTGAAATAAAGGTCAGCAGTGAGCCGGGCAAGGGAAGCGAATTCATCATAAATTTACCCGCAGGTTTTTTACCCGCAACAGATTCCGATGAACAATAAAAGAACTATAGAAACTGCCGGAAATATACTGGTGGTGGATGATTCGGAGGATATGCTTGAAGTCCTTCGCAGGAACCTCAGCATGAAAAGATACAAGACCTTCACGGTCACAAATGTGGAGGATGCTGTTAAAATCCTTGATTCCACAGCCGTTGACCTGGTCATAACGGATCTGAAAATGCCCGGGACCGGAGGAATTGAACTCATTAAACATGTGCGGGCTAATTTCAGGAACATCGAAGTACTGGTCATTACCGGTTACCCGTCCATACAGGGAGCCGTGGACGCCGTCAAAACCGGGGCGGAAGAATACCTGGTCAAATCGTTTACCGATGAGGAGCTTTTTGCAGCGGTGGAAAGGGCATTTGAAAAATTAAATGCCCGGAGGACAAATAAACTGAACCTTCCCTGCGGCAATGCGGCCTTTCACGATATCATCGGGGAATCGGAACCCATGCAGAAAATCTTTGAGTCAATCCGCAAAGTCTCTGTAACGAACGCTACCGTTCTGATAACCGGGGAAAGCGGAACCGGCAAGGAACTTGTGGCCAGGGCCATTCACTATTGCGGTCCAAGGGCATCCTATCCCTTCGTTCCGGTGAACTGTGGCAGCATACCGGAGGACCTGATCGAAAGCGAATTATTCGGGCACCTCAAAGGTACCTTCACCGGGGCCACGGAAACCAGGGCCGGCTTCTTTCATACCGCGGACGGCGGCACCATTTTCCTGGATGAGATCAGCAACACCAGCCTTTCCATGCAGATAAAGCTTCTCAGGGTGCTGCAGGACCAGGAAATCTACATGGTCGGTTCAAAAAAATCACAGAAAGTGGATGTCCGGGTGATCGCAGCCACCAATGTGGACCTGGCAGATATGGTGAAACGGAACAAATTCCGCGAAGATCTCTATTACCGGTTGAATGTTCTGAGCATTCATATCCCGCCCCTTCGGGAAAGAGGTGACGATGTTCTCCTGCTGATCCGGCATTTTGTCCAGAAATTCGCGCGGGAGGCTTCCAGGCCAGTCCCCCGTCTCTCAGACAAAGCCATCGAAGCATTGAAAAACTACCATTGGCTCGGTAATGTAAGGGAACTTCAGAATATCCTGCAGCGAATGGTCATCATGTCCGAAGAACAGGTGATCGACGTTCCCGATCTGCCCCCACCAATGAGATTCACAGCCATGAAAGAAAAAGGGATCAAAAGGACACTTGAGGAAGTGGAGAACGAATACATCCTCAATGTTCTGGCAGATGTTCATGACAATAAAACCCGTGCGGCTGAAATCCTTGGCATCGACCGTAAAACCCTGCGTGAAAAATTAAAAAAAATGGGATATCCCGGGACCGGGTAAAAATGAACCGCCGGTACATAATTCCCCGGACTGACTCTTCCTTCCTGGTTCGATAATAATATTCAGACTTCTTTTATGTAATCCCCCCTTCCCTTCGCCAATATCCTGATATACAGTTATTTAATTGTTTTTCAAAATGTGGCCAGTCCCACTGCTGAATGCAGAATCAGGAACTCAGAAATACCCGGCATCAGTATTGCTATTCGGAAAGTACTTTTTGCAACAAAACCCTTTAACGATATGAACGAAATGATCCAGGACAATAACCAGAAAGTTCAGTACAATGACCTCTGTGTTACATGCATGAACAAGTCTTCATGTATGTATATCAAGAATGGGGCGGGACCTGTCTATCATTGCGAAGAGTTTGA
Organism: uncultured Bacteroides sp.; assembly: GCA_964431315.1. GTDB lineage: Bacteria > Bacteroidota > Bacteroidia > Bacteroidales > SM23-62 > SM23-62. The sequence goes on from CAYSJH010000021.1 coordinate 22,648, forward strand.
AAATTATCCGTTCCGGCCGGAAGAGGTAAGTTCCAATCCCCTTAACCCCGCAAGGAAGAAGACAGAGGAGAAACTGGTCTTTTATGGTTTATGTAAAAATTGCGGGAACCGTATGACCTGCATGAATGCCAGTCCGGAAAGGATCATCTGGCATTGTGAGGAATACGTATAATCCCTTTATATCAAAATCCTGAAATTGAAGATATGGCACTTTCAGAAATCACGGTTGAACAGAAATCAATTGTTGAGGCATGCATAAGGAAACATGGCAGATTGCTCATCTCCATCCTCCAGGAGCTCCAGAAATACTATAATTACCTGCCCGCGGAAGCCCTGAAAATCATATCTCAGAAACTGGATATACCGCTCAGGGATATATACGGAGTGGCCAGTTTCTACAAGTCATTCAGCTTTCACCCCAAGGGAAAGCACATCATAACGACCTGCCTGGGTACAGCCTGTCATGTCAGGGGTGGTCAACAAATTGCCGATGCCATCAACAAAGAATTGAGAATTCATTCTGGAGAAACCACCAAAGATTTAAGGTTCACACACGAGACGGCGGCCTGCCTCGGATGCTGTGCAATAGGACCGATCGTTGTGGTGGATGGTGAATACCATTCCGGAATAAGACCGGATTCAGTCAGGAGATTCCTGAAAGACATAGAAAATGGATCGGGTGGAGTGGATGTGGAGAATGATAAGAAGATCTTTCCCATTCAGGTCAGCTGTCCCAGATGCAACCACAGCCTGATGAAACCAGAGCATCTTATTGATAATCAGCCCAGTATCCATATTACTACATCATTTAAAAGACAGCATGGATGGCTGAGGCTATCTTCGCTCTACGGCAGTTATAATTTTGAATCTGAATTTGAGATCCCGATTGATGCGGAAGTGAATTTCTTTTGCCCCCACTGTCATGAAGACCTGGTGGGGAGCTCTGAATGCCCTGAATGCGGAGCAAAGATGATCCTGATGATTGTCCGTGGAGGGGGAACAGTCCAGGTCTGTACACGGCGCGGATGCAAGGGCCATCTGCTGGATATATAGATGCCTGCATAGAATGCAAACTGATTTCAGATTATGAAAAGAATCTCATCCATTGAAGATTTCATCGATTTCCGCAGGCTAATCATGCAGGAGCCGGCGGAACAGGAACCCTGCCTGGTGCTTTGTGCGGGTACAGGCGGCCAGGCAAGCGGTTCGAACGATGTCATGAGGCTGATCAAGCGATACATAATCGAGCATAATCTCCATGATAAAATATCCTTACGCATTACCGGATGCCTTGGATTCTGCGAGATGGATCCCTTTATTGTGGTCGAACCCGGAAAACATCTTTACCCAAAGATCAGGCTTACGGATATTCCAAGGATCATTGAAGCAGCAATGCATGGCGAAGTAATTGAAGAATTGCTTTACAGGGAAGCAGACAATCCCAAATGCTTCAGGTCACAATCTGAAATACCCTTCTTCAGGAATCAGACCCGTACCATCCTCGGGAATAACCAGAACCTGGATCCAATAAGGATCAGTAACTATATTAAGACAGGGGGCTACTCCGCATATGAAAAAGTCATTTCCAATCCGGATCCTTTCCGAATCATCGATGAAATCAAGAAAGCCGAGCTCAGAGGAAGGGGAGGTGCTGGTTTTCTGACGGGACAGAAATGGGAAATGGCGCAAAAATCAAATCATTCAGAAAATAAATTCATAGTCTGCAATGCGGATGAAGGCGATCCCGGTGCCTATATGGACCGGAGCCTACTGGAAGGAAATCCCCACCTCATCATCGAGGGCCTCATCATCGCCGGCATCGCCATCGGTGCAAACCAGGGATACATCTACGTGCGAAGTGAGTATCCCCTGGCACTGAAGCATACGACGATCGCCATCAGGCAGGTTCGTGACCTGGGTATAATAGGCCGGGACATCATGGGTAAAGGTATCAATTTTGACATTTCCATAGTCAGGGGCGCGGGAGCTTTTGTGTGCGGGGAGGAAACCGCACTGATCAAATCGATTGAAGGTAAGATGGGTCAACCCAGGCAACGTCCCCCCTACCCTGTCGAAAAAGGCATATGGGGTTACCCGACCTGTATCAACAATGTGGAAACCCTTGCCAATGTGCCCGTCATAATAGATAAAGGTGCAGAGAATTATACCAGGATTGGAATTCCCGGCAACAGGGGTACCAAGATATTCTCCCTTGTGGGAAAGATCAAGAATACGGGACTGGTTGAGGTTCCCCTTGGGACGACCCTCAGGGAGATCATTTATGATATCGGAGGCGGTCCTCCCGGAAAAGCAAGAATAAAGGCCATACAGACCGGCGGTCCATCCGGTGGCTGCATACCGAGTTCAAAGTTCGACCTTCCCATAGATTACGAAAGCCTGAATGAAGCGGGTTCCATCATGGGATCCGGAGGGATGATCGTAATGGACGAGAATACCTGCATGGTGGATGTGGCAAAATACTTCACAAATTTTCTGCAGGAGGAATCCTGCGGGAAATGTTCCTCCTGCAGGGAAGGTACCCAGCGGATGTATGAGATCCTGAGCAAAATCACCGAGGGGAAAGGCAGGCTGGAAGATATTCAAACCCTGGAAGAACTTGGAAATGTGATAAAGGACGTTTCGCTCTGCGGGCTCGGACAGACTGCACCCAATCCCATGCTGGCAACCCTTAGGTACTTCATGCATGAATACATCGAACACATTGAGAAGAAGCAATGCCGGGCCGTTGTCTGCAAGGAAATCATCTCATCTCCATGCCAGTATACCTGCCCGATCGATACGGAGGTACCTTCCTATGTAGCACTGATTGCCCATAAGAAATACGAGGAAGCCCTGAAAATCATCAAGGATGAGAATCCCTTCGCATCCGTGCTGGCACGTGTCTGCCACCATCCCTGCGAAAGCAGATGCCGTGCGGGTGAAGGTGGAGACCCGGTGGCCATCAGGGACCTCAAGAGATTTGTTACCGACCATGGCATTAAAAACAGACTGTGCACCCGGACGGAAACACCCGGGCATAGCAACGGGATCAGGGTGGCAATTGTGGGATCTGGACCAGCGGGACTCACATGCGGATTTTACCTGGCAAAAAAAGCCTACAAGGTGACCGTTTTTGAAAAGGAAACGGTCATCGGGGGCATGCTTGCCCTGGGCATCCCGGAATACAGGCTGCCGAGGCACATACTGGAAGCAGACCTGAACTACATTAGAAGTTCGGGGATGGAAATCCACACAAACTCGGCCCTGGGAAAGGATTTCACACTCAACAGCCTGTTCGATGAAGGATTCAGGGCTGTCTTCCTGGCTACCGGTGCACATCATTCCTTGCAGTTGAAGATCGAATGTGAAGACTCAAAAGGCGTATTCTCAGGAATGAAAGTCCTTTCTGCGCTGAACAAAGGAGAACGTGTGGCAATCGGTAAACGAGTCGGCATCATTGGCGGTGGCAACACGGCAATCGATGCGGCCCGGCGCGTACTGCGCCCGGAATCACCAGAAAGCCTGACTGCAGTGGATACCGCGAGAAGTGCGCTGCGAACGACAAAACCCGGCAAGGTTACCATTTTCTACCGGAGGACCATGGAAGAAATACCCGCCTACAGGGAGGAAGTCGATGGCGCCCTGAAGGAAGGAATAAAGATTGAATTTCTGACAGCTCCCAAAAAAATCATTACCAGGAACGGGAAGCTGATCGCCTGTGAATTCATCCGGATGGAAATGGGCAAAATGGACGAATCCGGCAGGCGGAGCCCGGTCCCCATTGAAGGTTCCGAATTCACCGTAGAGCTCGACACCCTGATCGTTTCGATCAGCGAAAGCCCGGATATCACCTGTTTTGATGATGAGGGACTTGAATTCACAAAATGGAATACCCTTGTGAATGATCCGGAGACATGCCGGACAAACCGGCCGGGGATATTTGCCGGGGGGGACCTGGTTACGGGTCCCAATACAGTAGTCGATGCCGTGGCCTCGGGCAAGATCGCCGCCGCGTCGATCGACCAGTACCTGAGTGGAAAGGAAATAAAACGGAGGTATTCCATCACCCGTCCTGCCCGGTACATCGAGCCCGTTGTACTGTCCGAAAATGAAGTGGATGAGCTGTCCGCCGGAAGAAGGCCGGAAATGCCTGTTGTACCCCCCGGAAAGAGAAAAAATAATTTATCTGAAGTTAACAGGGGACTCACCGAAGACCAGGCCATAAGGGAAGCCAGGCGATGCCTGCGCTGCGACCTCGAAACAAAGGACGGTCAGGATTACCTGGAGTCCCTTAGAGAAAAAACCAAATCCATACAGGAATGGAAATAAACATTGATGGCATTAGGTTCGATGCCCCCGAAGGATACACAGTCCTGGATGCGGCAAAGTTCCTGGGGATCCGGATACCGACCCTGTGTTACCATGAGGGACTTTCACCATGGGGAGGCTGCCGGCTGTGCATCGTTGAGCTGGTGAACGGGAATGACAGTAAGATCGTGACATCCTGTACCTACCCGGTGACGAATGGTCTGGTGGTCAGAACCTCGAGCGAAAGAATTATCAATGCAAGGAAAATGGTCCTGGAACTGCTTATCTCGCAATGTCCCACATCCAAAACATTGCAGGACCTTGCATCGGAAATGGGATTGAACCGGGTGCGTTTCAGTGCCAAATGGGAAAATTGCATTTATTGCGGATTGTGTGTCCGGATGTGCAACGAACAGATGATGGCCAGCGCAATCGGATTTCGCGGCCGGGGCAATAAATTAAAAATTACCACGCCCTTTGATGAGAATTCTGAAGTTTGCAGGAAATGCGGAGGGTGCATATACATCTGTCCCGCATGCAACCTAAGATGCCCCGGGCCTGCAAACGGGAATATCCTATGCGGGAGCTGCAGCCAATACCTGACCCTTAATAATTGTCAAATAAATTAGAATCATTTTAAAGAACATACGCGTTATGAAATACGGAAACCTTAATGCTTCTGCCGCCACCCTGACCAAGAACCGGACCGAAGACTCGGTGGTCCCCATCAGTGGCATGTGTGCAACCTGCATAGACGGCTGCATCGGGATGTGTGAGATCGGGAAATCGGCTTACAGGGGTCCCGAGGTGATCTATCCCCAGCCCTTCGGGATCATATCTTCCGCATCGGAAAAGGAATACCCGGTTGACCTGTCCCATTTCACCATACTGGGCACCTGCAGGGGTGCGCATGGGATTGAAGCGGATTCCGACAAGGCCCTGTTTGAAAATGTCAACGTGGAACAAACCCTGGGGCACGATGGGGGGATCAGGGTTAAGATGCCGATCGTTATACCGGGACTGGGCTCAACCAACATCGCCCGCAACAACTGGGAGGGACTGGCCATTGGGGCAGCCATTTCCGGCATCATTGTAACCATTGGCGAGAACGTCTGCGGAATGGATCCCGATACTACCCTGAAGAATGGCAGGGTAGCCCACTCCCCTCAGCTTGAGAATCGGGTCAGGCTCTTCCGGGACTGGCAGCAGGATGGCTACGGAGCCATCGCCCTGCAGGCCAATGTGGAAGACACAAAACTGGGAGTCCAGGAATATGCCATTGAAAAACTGGGAGTTGAAGTGGTGGAACTGAAATGGGGACAGGGAGCCAAGGACATCGGGGGTGAGGTCAAGATAAAGGATCTGAAAAAAGCGCAGATGCTGAAGGAAAGAGGTTATGTGGTGCTCCCCGACCCGAACGATCCGAGCATTATTGAAGCCTTTAACAAACATGTTTTCCTTGAATTCGAAAGGCATTCACGTCTGGGAATGGTTGAAATTGAAAGTTTCATAAAACGTGTTGAAGAACTGCGGTCGGCTGGCGCAAAATACGTATTTCTGAAAACCGGGGCATACCGGCCCGCAGACCTGGCCCTCGCCGTACGCTGTGCATCCGAGGCAAAAATCGATCTGCTCACGGTGGATGCGGCCGGAGGAGGAACGGGAATGAGTCCCTGGCGGATGATGAACGAATGGGGCGTGCCGCCGGTTGAACTCTGGTCGCTTTTATACAGGTACATGGCTAAAATTGCGGAGAAAGGCAAGCATACTCCTCCTGCAGCCATCGCAAGCGGCATTACAATGGAAGACCAGATGTTCAAGGGACTGGCACTCGGCGCACCGTATTTTAAAATGATCGGCATGGCAAGGGCACCCCTGGCAGCGGCTATGGTTGGAAAAAACATCGGCCTCTGCATCGAAAAGGACGATCTTCCGGTCTACGTTTCCCGTTTCGGCCGCAGGAAGGATGAAATATTCGAGGCTTCACCCGAACTTCAGCAAAAGTACGGGGAAAGGTTCCAGCAAATGCCCACCGGTGCGATCGGATTGTACAGTTACATCAAAAGGCTGAAGCAGGGATTGCGCCAGATTATGTGCGGATCCAGGAAGTTTGCGCTGGAATACATCAGCCGCAACGATATTGCCTCGCTGACAGAGGAAGCAAGTAAAATAAGCGGAATACCATACATCATGGAATGCGACATGGAAGAAGCAGAGAGATTACTGAGTTTTTAGTAATTTCGTTGCATGATATCGCCCCTTTTCAACCATCTGCTGATCCCTTATCTGATAGGAATATTTCTGGCGATCAATATGGGAGGAAGCGGCACCGCTCCCTCCTTCTCGGCTGCTTACGGGGCGAACATCATCAGGAGGACCGCGATACCGGGATTTTTCGGGATCATGGTATTCGCAGGGGCACTCATAGCAGGCAAGGCCACGGCAACCACCATCGGCAAAGAATTGCTGCCATCGGAAATGATGAATGTTTCGCTCGTTTCAATCATACTTTTCTCGGTTGCCATCAGCCTTTTGTTCGCAAACCTGCTGGGCATTCCTCAATCAACCAGCCAGGCTACGATCCTGGCGGTATCGGGTCCAGCGACCTACTTCAGTGTCCTGAATGAACGGAAATTATTTATCGAGATCATCCCGGCCTGGTTGATACTACCTGTGGCCTCGTTCATACTGTGCTTCATCATCGGAAAATACATCTACACACCCATGCGGAAAAAGGGGTATTTTACCTTCGGGGGAATATCCAGGCATCCGGTCATCCGCATCCTGATCATTATTATGTCCGCATACGTCGCCTTTGCAATAGGCGCCAACAACGTTGCCAACGCATCCGGGCCCATTGCCTCCATGACGATCAACGAACTGCATCTTAAGGATGAAGCAAACAATTTTATCCTGATCATGATCCTGGCCACCCTGATCGTGGCCCCCAGCTTCGGCATCGGCAGTTCATTCTTCGGTCATAAACTCCTTCAAAAGACCGGAAAGGGGATCTTTATGTTCGGACCGGTCGAAGCGATCATCATCTCCTTTGTAACAGCCAGTCTCCTGCTCCTGGCCTCCGTCATCAGGGGCATTCCCTCCTCTCTGGTCCAGGTGAACACAACTTCCATAATCGGCATCGGGGTGGCCAGGCTGGGATTCAGAAATATCCTCAGAAAAACCTCGGTTAACAGTTTTTTCCTCATCTGGCTGATCGCACCTATATTTGCATTCCTGATTTCGCTGGGACTGACTTACCTGGCGGATAAAACGGGTATTCTTTATCTGTACTGAAAATCAGTAGGGGATCATCATGAAAGGCAGGCCGGTGATTTCCTGGTAGGTCCGGCCCGCATCGAGCAGCTCCTCATCATCGGATTCATAATACCAGTCCACCACAAATTCCTTGTCATGGTTCCGTATCGTCGAGAGGGTCCGGAAGACATCCAGCAGGCTTTTGGAAGAGATCGTATTGAAATGTTCGAGCTGGATCCTCAGGGTAGTCTTTTCAGGCGGGTTCTGTGCGTATTTTTCACACCATTCGATGAGCGGCCCGTAAAAGGTCTTCGCATTTTCAGGGTGTGACCTGCCCTTTATGATCAGCACACCCTCTTCGGGAATGAACTCAATGCTCGGTGTTGCTTCCGTTGCTTTAATGGATATGTATTCCATGTCAAAATGCACTGCTGCCGCAATGCATTAAAGATATAAAAATAATATCAATGAGGGGTCATCCTGAACGGAAGGCCTGTGATGTGTTCAAAGTTCTCCCCTGCTTCAAGGATGTCTTCATCATTCGATTCATAATGCCAGACAATCTCAACCTCCTTGTGTTTTTCCTTGATGACCCTGAGCCGTTTCAGGAAATCCAGCAATCCCTTGGAGGAACTGGTATCAAAATGTTCAAGCTGAACATCCACAGTGGTTTTATCCGGCGGATTGTGCGCGTACTCCTCACACCAGGCAATAAGCGGTTTATAGAAAACGTTTGAATCTTCCGATGTGGACCGGCCCCTTATCTCCAGGATTCCCCTGTCAGGATTGAAATCAATACTGGGTGTCTTGGCCGTGGCCTTGATGATAATTGATTCCATGTGTTGCTTCTTTTACCCTTTAGGTAAATTTATGACTTTATCCAAAGAATTCCTACATAAAAAAATTAACATACGATTTCTGTTCTGAATCTGAAAAAATTATATATTGTATGTCTAATATCCACTTCTAAAAATCACTTTATTATGGCCAAAAAAAAGGATAAAAAGAAAGAAAAGGGTAAAAAGAAAAATAAACAGAAAGACAGGAAAAAGAAAAACCTGAAAAAAAAGGATCTGGCAAAGAAGGATAAGAAGAAAGAATTGAAAAAAGCTCAACTGGAAAAGAAACGGTCGGAAAAGAAAAGCGAAGGAAAAAAGAAGGGTAAAAAGAAGGATAAAAAGAAAGGGATCCCCAAACAGGAACCCCTGGCTGTGACAGCCCTGCCGAAGCTAGAAAAACCAAAGGTTCCGGCTGCTGCTGCTGCCAGTGTTCACAGTTCAAAGTACAATGTTCGTAACGCGCTAATAAAACTGAGGACCCTGAAAAATCCCGAACAGGTCCGTGCATTCACAAAGGGGGAAAAAAGAAAGACCATTATCAGGGCAGTCGCACCGGTTTTAAGGAAATTCGGGACCTGACATTTTCATACGGCTCATATGCAGCTAAGGCTCCCGGATATTGGTGCCGCAGGCGTTCAGCCTCCGGGTGCTAGATGGCGACCATCCGGAAAGGAAGGCCGGTAATGGATTCGTAATTTTCTCCCGCTTCAAGGATATCCTCGTCATCATCCTCGTAGAACCAGTTGACGACGATATCCCCTTTTTTGATCTTATGAATGGGTTCAAGTGCCCTGAAAACTTCCAGGATGCTCTTGGAGGAACTGGTGTTAAAGTGCTCCAGATGCACATTCACTATGGTCTTTTCGGCAGGATTCTGTACGTACTCATCCACCCAGGCGACAAGAGGCCTGTAAAAATCGAGCGTGTTCTCCGGATTCGATCTCCCCTTGATCTCGATAAGGCCCTGAACAGAGTCGAATTCGATGCTGGGTGTTTTCATTGTTGCCTCCCGGGAAATTGGTTCCATGGCAATTCATTTAGATTTCGTTTACCTAAGATAGGAATTATATTCTGAAATGCAAGATTAACTTTTAAACCATATAGCGTTCACAACGCATTTTTTCAAAGCTAATCTATGCTTTTTGAAAGCAAAATGTATCCAGGCAAAAACATCATAATAATCTGAAATATTGTTAATTAGTCTGTGAAATACCAACTTCTGAAAGTATGACTGTATAAAGATACTCCGCGAGTATTATGATCCTGGTTCGTTGTTTCGTCTTTCCCCGCATGAACCTAATGTTCCGTAGAAAACGGCCAGGTAAATGTCAATGGTGTACACGCCAAGGGAAAATGCAGACAACAAGGATTAATAATTATATTTAGAGTCCCAAGCCCGGACAATTGGAGACTTTCGGACAGCACATCATCGATTTCAGCAATTTGATATGGGGAACTCCCCTGCTTGTGCTGCTGTTGGGAGGGGGCCTTTTTTTCCTTATTTACTCCCGCCTTATCCCCTTCCGTTACATCGGGCATGCCATCCAGATCCTCCGGGGACGGTATGATGATCCGGATGAACCGGGACAGATCAATCATTACCAGGCGCTTTCGACGGCTCTTTCGGGTACCGTTGGGATGGGAAATGTAAGCGGAGTGGCCGTGGCGATCACAACAGGAGGGCCCGGGGCCATTTTCTGGATGTGGATCTCTGCCCTTCTCGGGGTGGCTACCAAATTCTTCACCTGCTCCCTTGCTGTTATGTACCGGGGGAAAGATTCGAAGGGTGAGATCCAGGGTGGTCCCATGTATTTCATCACAGAGGGACTGGGGAAAAACTGGAAACCCCTTGCAATTTTCTTTTCCCTGGCCGGAATGGTGGGGGTTTCCCCCCTGTTCCAGTCGCACCAGCTTACCCAGGTGATCGGCGATGTTATACTGGCCCCGAACGGTATAACGACGGGATTCAATACCCGGCTGATAACCGGGATTATCCTCACCCTCATCGTGTCGCTGGTGGTTTTCGGGGGGATAACCAGGATCGGCAAGGTGGCCGGGAGGTTGGTGCCCCTGATGGTCATCCTCTACATTGCTTCGGTCCTTTTCATCATATTCTCCCGCCCGGAAAACATCATTCCGGGCTTCCGCACCATATTCACGGATGCCTTCAGCGGCCAGGCCGTTCTGGGAGGGGCACTCGGATCACTTATCATCGAAGGGGTCAGAAGGGCCGCCTTTTCCAACGAGGCCGGGATAGGAACAGCACCCATGGCGCATGGTGCGGCAAAGACATCGGAGCCAGTGAGGGAGGGACTCGTAGCCATGCTTGGACCGATCGTCGATACCCTGCTGATCTGCACCATGACCGCACTTGCCATTATCATGACCGGTGTATGGGCAAACCCGGAGAGCAATGGCATCTCGGTAACAGTTGAGGCATTCAGCAGGGGCATACCGCGGCTAGGCCCCTACCTGCTCACCCTCTGCGTGAGTGTTTTTGCGATCACCTCCCTTTTCGCCTTCCCGTACTATGGGGCAAAATGCTTCGGTTTCGTTTTCGGCGCCAGGTACAGGATCATCTACAGCATCCTTTATGTGCTGTCGATCACCGCGGGGGCCACAGGCACACTCAGGGTGGTCATCAGCGTTTTTGACAGCGCCTATGCCCTGATGGCTTTTCCGACCATGCTTGCAGCCATCCTGCTCTCCCCGGCAGTCATCCGGGAAACAAAAATATATTTCAGGAAATATCAGGATCTTAAATCCGTTAAAAACCAATCATCATGAAAAAAGTACTTATCCTGGTGGGCAATCTCCTCATTTCCCATGCCCTTCCGGCCCAGGAAAAGGCAGGGGACAGAACCGTTGAAGTGGCTAACCTGTCGCTCGGGGCCTCGATCGAAATTTTCGCCATCGCGTCAAAAAGATGATATGAATCACCCTCTGTGGACAACCGGAATATCCATTTATGCATTATCTTGGCAGTCCGTAATATCTTCATTACCAGTTATGGAAAAAGCCATCCGATCGACAAATACGGGAAAGGGCCGCGTACAACTGTACCCGAGCGGGATCCTGCATCAAACATACCCAGACGGAGTGAAGCTGAGGATCGAGGACAGTACCGCCGAGATGGAAATCTATGAAAAGGAATACTGCAATGAAATGAAAAGGCCCATCCTTGTCGATATAAAAAACATCAAATCCGTCAGCAAGGAATCCCGGGGCATCTATACAAGCAAGGAAACCGCCAGGTACCTTTCCGCAGCTGCCCTGCTTATAGGCAATCCCGTAAGCAGGATCATCGGTAATTTCTACATGGGAATCAATAAGACCGCCATGCCAGTAAAAATGTTCAGCAGTGAAAAGGAGGCTTTAGCCTGGCTGAAAACCTTCGTTTCAGAATGAAATCCCTGAGATGAAAAATGAAGATAAACGCATAGAAGAAATATTCAGGTCGATCCAGGATATCGCTTCAGGAAAGTTCTCCACGCGGATTAAAATCTCCGACGATCTGGATGAGATCGATGGCATCGCCACCGGGATCAATATGCTGGCCGAAGAAGTCCAGCTCAGGATCGAAAAATATGCCGAGGAACAGGAGACGCTTACAAAAACCGTAAACCAGCTCAAGGAGCTGAAGCTGGAACTGTCCAAATCGGAAAAATTATTCTGGCAGGTTTTCCAGACAAGTCCCGACGGGATCAGCATCACCCGCATCTCGGACGGAATATTCGTGGAGGTAAACAGGAGTTTTGAGAAAATGACCGGTTATGCCCGAAAGGAACTCATCGGGCATTCGGCGTTTGATTTCGAGATGTGGACAAACATGGCGGACCGTAAAAAAATGACCCGGCAGCTGAAGCAGAAAGGATCCTACAGTAATCTTGAAGCCGATTTCAGGGTTAAGACGGGCAAGGTTCAAAGGGGTCTGATATCTTCCTCCATAATGAATATCAGCGGCGAGCCCCACATGGTCACCATAAGCCGGAATATTACACGAATCCGCCAGGCGGAGCGTGAACTGAAGGTGTCGCAGAAGAAATACCAGGAACTCATCCAGCTTGCACCTGACGGGATTATCCTGGTGGACAGGAAAGGAGTCATTGAAATGGCCAATTCCGCATTTCTGCGCATGACCGGGGTGAAGGCCGGAGAGGTCAGGGGAGTCCGTTTCATGGATATCCGGGGATTCGATGACCAGGACAAATCCGTCTATGAAGAAGCATTCGAAAAAATCCTGAAGGGTGCTGCTTCCAGACCCCTGGAGATGAGGCTCACATCCCCATCGGGGGATCTAAGGCATATTGAAGTCCTTGCCAAGGCATTGAAACACGAAGGCAGGATCACAGGCTTCCAGGCCGTTGTGCGCGACATCACGGAAAGGATCACGGCCATGGAGATCATGAAGGCATCGGAGATCCGGTACCGTACATCCATGGATGCCATACATGATTCGATTTACCTTGTTGATCGTGATTTGATTATACTACTGGCAAACGACGCACTTAAACGCCAATTGAAGGACCTTGGCCTCCCGGTAAATATTGTGGGAAAACATTACATGGAAGCCTTCCCCATTCTGAATCCTCCCACCGCAAAAGAGTATCAGGAAATCTTCAGGAAGGGAAATACCATCCAGAAAGAGGAAAGTTTCAAAGTAGCGGATCACCAGCACTACACGGATACCCGGCTCATCCCAATCCTTGAAAACAACAAGATCACCAGGGTGCTAACCATTGTGCAGGACATTACCGAACGGAAAAAAGCGGAGCATGTCCAGCAGATCATGTATAACATCTCCAATGCGGTCAACCTTACCAGGAACCTGAACGACCTGTTCCTGAACATACAGAATGAACTCGGGAAAATCTTCGATACGAGGAATTTCTTCATTGCATTCTATAATAAGGAAGACGACACCCTGTCACTTCCATTCTTCGTTGACGAGAAGGATGCCTTCGATGCCTTTCCGGCAAAACGGACCCTGACCGGGTATATGATCCGGAATGACAGGCCCATCCTGATGAAGGACCGGAACATTAAAAAACTTGTCAGATCGGGGGAAATCGAAGACGTTGGAACACCAAGCCGGATCTGGCTGGGCGTGCCCCTTAAACTCAAGGATGAGATCATAGGGGCTCTGGTGGTACAGAACTACGAGGATGAGCAGGCCTACAGTGAGAAAGATCTCGAGATCCTGCAGTTTGTCTCTTCCCAGATCAGCCTATCCATTGAAACAAGGCGCGCCTATGATGAGGTGCAGGTTGAAAAAGCCTATTTTGAACAGCTCTTTGAAGGTTCCCCTGAAACCGTGGTCCTCACTGACAACGACGGAATACTGCTCCGGGTGAACAGTGAGTTTGAGAAATTATTCGGATACACCCAGGAGGAGGCTATCGGGAAATTCATCGATGAGCTTATCGTTCCGGTGGACCTGAGCTACGAAGCCAGGAACATCTCCAAAAAAGTGGCAAACGGTGAAAAGATACTCACCGAGACCATCCGGCAGCATAAGGATGGAAAACTGATCCACGTATCCGTACTGGGTACACCCATCGAGATTGAAGGGGGACAGGTGGCTGTATACGGCATTTACCGTGACATAACCGACCGGAAGAATGCCGAGATCGCACTCCGTGATAGCGAAGAGAAGCTACGGAATATCCTGTACTCCTCGCCCGATGCCATTACGGTATCCGATCTGAGGGGTTATATTACCGAATGCAACCAGGCTGCCCTCGATATATTTAAGTGTGAAACCAGCGAGCAGCTCCTGGGACTGAATGCTAACCAGTTTGTCATTCCTTCACAGAGGGAAAAAGGAATCCAGACACTGAAATCGGTGCTGCGAAACGGATTTGTAAAAAACATCGAATTTGAAGTGGAAACCCTGAAGGGAAATCATATTTTTGTTGACCTTTCAGCAAGCCTGATCCGGGATACCAATGACAAACCATTCGGGATCGCAACCATTACACAGGACATTACCGACCGGAAATATCATGAAAGGGCCCTTGAAGCCGCCAAGGAAAAAGCCGAGGAATCGGACCGGCTGAAATCGGCTTTCCTTGCCAACATGTCCCATGAGATCAGGACGCCGATGAATGCGATACTGGGATTTTCCGAACTCCTTAAAAGCGAAGGCCTGTCGAAGGAGACCCGGGATGAATACATAAAAATCATATCCAGCAAAGGCAATGAACTGATGCTCATCATCAATGACATCATCGATATCTCTAAGATCGAGGCAGGGGATATAAAGATCAGCAAATCGGACGTTGAAATCCCTGAATTCCTTAGGGAACTGTTCAGGGAATTAAACGAAGAAAAGAGCCTGATGAACAAGGATGAAATCCAGTTCCGCCTCAAACTGCCTGAAAATGACAATCCCGTGGTCCATACGGACCCTTCCAGGTTGAAACAGATCCTTAATAATCTGGTTAACAATGCTTTCAAATTCACCCATGAAGGTTTTGTCGAGCTGGGCTTTTACAGCGATAAATGGAAGGTGGTATTTTACGTAAAGGATACCGGGATCGGGATTGCGGAAGACAAGAAAGAAATCATCTTCGACCGCTTCAGGCAGGTGGATGAATCGATAAATTCCGAGTTCGGAGGTACCGGGCTGGGCCTGGCCATTTCAAGGCATCTTACCACATTGCTGGGAGGAGAGATATGGATGGAATCGGTCCTGCAACATGGCTCGACCTTTTCCTTATACCTGCCTATTCTGAAAAATTACGGGAGCCGCCCTGAATCCAAAAAGGGAGATCCCTCAGGGGAGAAGGGGACCGGCCCGATTGACCTTTCCGGCAAAAAGATTGTTATAGCAGAAGACGATGGCGCCAACTACCTGTACCTGGAATCCTTTCTCAAACGTGCAAATTCACAGGTCATCTGGGCAAAGGACGGTGTACAGCTGATCGAAATATTCCGGACCGAACCCTCCCTTGACCTTATCCTGATGGATCTCAAAATGCCTGTGCTGAATGGCCTCGAGGCAACCAGGATCATCCGTAAAACCAACCGGGACATTCCGGTCATCGCACTGACGGCATATGCCTTCGCCGATGATATGGAGAAATCCATCCAGGCCGGCTGCAGTGATTTCCTCTCAAAACCGGTAAAAATCGAAGAGCTGGCAGCAACGCTGTCCAAATATTTGAAATAGCCTCCCGTTCAAAATAGCGCCTGCATCAGCTTATTATTAATCCTTCCCATATTGCTCCATTTTCCCTGATTTTCCCATCTTTGCGAGGTATGCGAGATGAACCGCAACAGCTTATATAAAAACTCCGCAAATAATTTCAGGAGCATCCTTAGATCCATCATGGAATCGATCTCGGGGACGGACCAGGATTTCACCGAAGGAAGCCTGGGCAGGGCGATCCTTTTGCTCTCCATACCCATGGTCCTGGAAATGACGATGGAATCAGTCTTCGCGGTGGTCGACATCTTTTTCGTATCGAAACTGGGCCCGTCAGCCGTCGCCACGGTTGGCATTACCGAATCACTCATGACCATTGTATACGCAATTGGGATGGGACTGGCAGTCGGAACCACTGC
Organism: uncultured Bacteroides sp.; assembly: GCA_964431315.1. Lineage (GTDB taxonomy): Bacteria > Bacteroidota > Bacteroidia > Bacteroidales > SM23-62 > SM23-62. Next base: position 38,619 of record CAYSJH010000021.1, read on the forward strand.
ACTGGTTTCCAGAAGGATCGGTGAAAAGAACCGTGACGGGGCTTCCTTTGTGGCCTTTCAGGCGATCCTGACGGGACTGATCATCTCCCTGCTGATTGCCATACCCGGGGCAAGCTTTGCATCAAGACTCCTGGATATTATGGGTGCGGAAGAAAAGATGATAAGCGATGGATTCATGTATACGTCAATCATGCTGGGCAGCAACGGCATCATCATGCTTCTTTTCATCATTAATGCCGTCTTCAGAAGTGCAGGGGATCCGGCCATTTCCATGAGGGTGCTCCTGCTGGCGAACCTGATTAACATATTACTTGACCCAATGCTCATCCTTGGCATCGGTCCCTTCCCGGAACTGGGTATAAAGGGAGCTGCAATAGCGACCGCAACCGGGAGAGGGATCGGGGTGGCCTACCAGTTCTGGCTTCTGTTCAACGGCAGGGGAAGGGTAAGACTTCTTCCCGTGCACATGTATGTCCAGATTAAAGTACTGCTGAGCCTGATTCGCCTCTCGCTCGGGGGAATCGGGCAATCCCTCATAGCAACTACCAGCTGGATCTGTCTTGTCCGGATCATTGCCGAGTTCGGAAGCGGGGCCCTGGCGGGTTATACCATTGCCATACGGGTCATCGTGTTCACGCTTCTTCCTTCATGGGGACTGAGCAATGCGGCTGCCACACTGGTCGGACAAAACCTTGGGGCCAGGCAGCCGGAGCGGGCACAGCGTTCGGTATGGCTTACTGCCAGGGTGAATATGATCTTCATGGGACTGGTATCGATTGTTTTCATAACCGTCCCGGATTTTTTTATCCGGATTTTCATCCAGGATCCTGAAATCGTGGGTTACGGGGCAGTCTGCCTTCGGATCATCTCCTGTGGATTCGTCTTTTACGGCCTGGGTATGGTGATGATACAGGCCCTTAACGGGGCCGGTGATACCGCTACTCCCACGGCAATCAACCTGGTCTGTTTCTGGATGGTTGAGATCCCCCTGGCCTGCCTTCTGGCTCTTAAACTGGGGATCGAGGAAAACGGGGTCTACATCGCCATTATATCGGCCGAATCGCTCGCCACTCTGATCGCTGCATTGATCTTCAGCAGGGGAAAATGGAAACTCAGGCAGGTTTGACCCCCGGGAGCGTTCATCCATGAATTCGGGAACCAATAACTTCATCCGGCAATTCCTGCAGCGATCTATTCATAGCGAAGGCTGCGAACGGGATTCCTGGTGGCTGCAATCCAGGACTGGAAGCTAACCGTAAGCAGGCTGATGAACAGGAACCCGGCCCCGGTGATCCTGCATGCCGGACAGCAGAAGGGTTCCTGTGGAAAAAGCCTAATTTTGTGAAGGGAGGAGAGAATTTGATGAAATTTAAAACGGGACTCGTACTCAGCGGTGGAGGAACGCGTGGCTTTGCCCATATCGGTGCCCTGAAGGCCCTTGAAGAGGCCGGGATCCGGGCGGATGTCGTATCCGGGACAAGCGTCGGTTCGATCGTGGGGGCGATGTATGCGGACGGCTATACACCGGACCGGATGCTCGAGGTTTTCCGCAGGCACAGCATCCTGAAACTGTCCCGGCTTTCCTTCTCCCGCAAGGGTTTCCTGAGCTTCGGGGGACTAAAAAAAAGCGTTAGCAGGCACCTGAGCGTCCAGAACTTCGAGGAACTGCGCATACCGCTTTACGTCTGCATCTCCAACCTGTCCCGCGGAGAGGCGGAGTATGTGCATTCGGGTCCACTCCCCGATGTAATAACCGCTTCTGCCAGCATTCCAATCCTTTACGCTCCGGTCCGGATCCACAACGATCTGTACGTCGACGGGGCCGTATTCGATAATTTCCCCGTTAAGCCAATACTGGAACAATGTGAACGAATAATCGGGATCAATGTTATGCCTCCCGGTCCCCCCGGCGACCTTCGGACCTTCCGCCGCACCAGCATGCGAATTTTACAGCTTTTAATGAATGCCGCCGACAGGGAAAGCCGGAAGAAATGTCATATGCTTATTGAACCGCAGGGAATTGCAGAATACGGATACCTGGGACACCGGGGGGGACTCAAAATGTACGGGCTCGGGTATGATGCCGCCAGGCAGGTGCTGGATGCCATGCAGGACCGGTGATGCATGTCACCTCCACACCCGGATCAGTTCCCCTTTTCCAGGCGTTTGAGGAGATTGTCACGATACGACTGTCCCACCGGGATATCCCGGTCCCCCACCCTCAGGAGATTCCCTTCAAGGAAACTGATTTTCTCCAGGGCAACCAGGTAGGACCGGTGGACCCTGAGAAATTGCTCTTCCGGCAGGATGACCTCCATTTTTTTCATGGTCCCGTAGGTGGTGATCACTCCTGAATCCGTGTGGATCCGGACATAATCCCCCATTGCTTCGAGGTAATGTATGGATGCATGATCAACCTGGTAGATCTTCCCGTCGGCCTTTACCATGAGGAACTTCTTCTGTTCTGAGGCCACGGGTCCTGCTTTCCCCCTGTTCTCAATGCGTTTGAGGGATTTGTTGACTGCCTTGAGAAATCGTTCGAAAGAGAAGGGTTTGACCAGGTAATCCGCGGCATCCAGTTCAAATCCCTCAACCGCGTATTCCGGATAGGCAGTGGTGAAGACAATCTCGGGCGGACGGTCAAGGCTACGGATCATGCTCAGTCCAGATAAACCGGGCATGTTAATGTCAAGGAAAATGATCCCGACCGGCAACCTGTCCAGCACCTCCATTGCTTCGTACCCCGTGCTGCAGGATGCGGTCAGGCTGAGCAGGGGGCATCGGCTGATGTATTTTTCCAGAACCGTCCTTGCAAGGGGTTCGTCATCCACTATGATGCAGGATGCATTCATGTTAAATCGAGTTTGATCCGAACGCTGAAATTTTTTTGCCCCTCCTGGATGTCAAGCTCATATTTCCCCGGGTAGATAAGCTCAAGTCTCCTTTTCACATTGCTCAGCCCGATCCCGTTGAACTCATCTTTTTCAACCCTGTCCACTTTTCCCCTGTTGTTTTCCACATAAAGATCGACATTGCCCTTGAGTATGGCAAGCCTGATCTGTACATATCCCCCGGAAGGGTCCCCTTTGATCCCATGCTTGAAAGCATTTTCAATAAACGGGAGAAACAAAAGGGGGGCTATGCTTTTACCGGCGGGACTTCCCTTCTTACTGTATTCAATGCGTGAACGCTTGTCGGACCGCAACCTCTGGAGCTCGATGTAATTATCCATGAAACGGAGCTCCTGTTTGAGGGGGATGCGCTCGACGTTTGATTCGTACAGCATGTACCGCATCAATTCCGAAAGCTTGAGGATGGCCGCGGGGGCATTCCCCGAATTGCTCAGTGAAAGGGAATAGATATTGTTCAGACTGTTGAAAAGGAAATGGGGATTGATCTGGGATTTAAGTGCTTTCAGCTCGGTCTCGACCTTTTCCTGCCGGATGGCCATGAGTTGCTTTTCAGCCTGCGTGAGCAGGAACCAGCCCTTGGATAATTTCAGCAGGCTGGTAAGGGCCACGTAAACGAAGACGAATTTCAGGATGTCCGTGATCTCATAATAGGATATGAAATAATAACCCGGCAGCACCAGGTCTACCAGGTGGTTGAATGTTAGCTGGTTGAACGCTGCGCTGAGATAAATGAGTGCAATCAGGCAGAGGAAATAGACCAGGTATCTCCCTTTCCGCAGGACCCGCGGGATCAGGATCCAGAGGTTAATATAAACTGCGGCAACCAGGCTTAGATGAAAAAGGGCCGTGTAGATGTAATCGATCTTTTCCAAATGGTTGGAGGTGGAAAAGAACTTCAGAAGGAACAGGTAAGAAGCCGTCCAGAAAATTATGTGCTGCAGGATCCTGTTGCCTGCCAGCCTGAGGAAATACTTTTTAAAGGTTTCGGTTCTCATGCGGTATGCCCCTTTTTTAATCTGCAGGTTGTTGATAAACTGCTGTTAATTTAAGGATTCGGAACGTCCGGTTCAAATGCGTTTGAGAATATCCGGACTGAGCAGGAAATCCTTTTCATTACCGTATTTTACCATGAACTTCTGCAAATCCCTGGTAGGGGCGGTGATCAGGATGCCGTTATCATGACGGATATGGGCGATCCTGATCCTGTTCTGGTCGATCAGGGTCCTCAGGTAGGATGGGTTGAAAAAATTCAGGACCAGGGAATCCTGGCTCACAGTGACCCTGGAAAAATTATTCGCCTCGATCATAAACCAGGAAAGGAATTCATGATCGAGCGTATACTCGCTGGGGAAATAATTCAGGTAGTAACGTCCCCCCAGCACCAGCATATGCATGACAAATTCGGCACTGAGAGTATCTCCCTCATGCTGTTCCATCACCTTCAGGCGGTAGGATTTCTGTTCAGCCGGCGAGGTCCAGTCCGGGTTCAAAGGATTCGTATTCGGCTTAAAATCAAGCCGTTCAATAATCCAGATACCGTCATCCCCTGCGTCCCAGGTCCCTGTAAGGCGGTCATCCGTGACCAGATCCTTTTCGGTGTAAAGCGGAAACAGGGATGGGATGCAGGATGCGGCAAGTAAAGCGAGAAATCCGATTATCAAAACTGTTCTTGCTTTCATGTTATCCTTATTTGCAGGCATTAATGAGGATCGGGAAATTCGTCAGGGCAGTTTCAACATTCTGTCTCCTCAACGTATCGGGTTCAATGAACGTAGTACTGTCATTGGCGAACTTTGTAATGAATTTTTGCAGTTCCTCTGTCTGGGCTGTAAGGACATACCGATCCCCAACCTCCACGTATGAGATCTTGATGCGGTTCGTTTTGATGAGGTCCTCCAGCCAGTCCATATCAAAGTAATGGAGGACAAGGTATTTGTCTGTTATTTCAGCTTTTGCGAAAATATGCGCTGGCACCAGGTGCATGGCAAGGAATTCATGTTTGATGTTATAGTCAACCGGGAAGAAATCCACGTAGAGGTCCTTCCGGAGCCTCAGCAGGTGCATGGCAAAATCCTGCATGGCTCCGCTCTTTTCGCGCACGGTCAGCTTGTAGGTGTAACCGCTGTCGTACTGCTTCCATGCATCGGGAATGTTCTTTTCAAACTCAGGATCCAGCCGGCGGATTTTCCAGTATTCATTATCATCCGCCCCGAATACCCCTTCGAGCCGGTCGTCGATCAGCAGATCACTAATGCGGTACAGCGGATAAAGAGACGGTATACATGATATAACGATCAGTGTCAGTCCCATGATGAATAAAACCGTTCTGAGCTTCATGGCAAAGATTTTAATTGGTTACGGGATCAAAATAAGTGCAGGTCCGGAGCATATCCTAATTTTTTCGATGAACGCCATGGTTTACCCGGTGAACCGGATGATATTACTGCATGTGAGCCAAATGCTCTGTAAATTTCCGGGAGCAGGCTGTGCCATGTACCAGATGTTTCTCAAAGATCTATTTTGTTTTCCTGGCAATTCCTCGTAATTTTAGTTAGGCAAGCAGACAGAACCAAAACTTCCTGAATATGAAAAACCTGATGATCATTCTCTCCCTGCTGTTCCTGGGCGCAGGGAAACCATCGGTAAATCATCAAAAACAGAAAAGTGATATGGATACACCAACGGATGTTACGCTGACCATACTTTACGACAATTACAATTTCGACGAAAACTTCAGAAGCAGCTGGGGATTTTCCTGCCTGATCGAAAGTCCGGAAAGGACCATCCTCTTTGACTGCGGCGGGAACGACGGCGCCCTGATGGATAATTTCAAGGCTGCCGGAAAGGACCCGGGCAAGGTTGAGCTGGTCATCCTGTCGCATATTCACTGGGACCATACCGGCGGACTTGCGAAATTCCTGGAATCCAGGACCGGGATCGATGTTTACGTGCCCGCTTCCTTCCCGGATGAATTCAAACAGGAGATCAAGAGCAGGGGTGCCCGGCCGGTTGAGGTGATGGCTGCACGCAAGATCATTGACAACGTCTGGACAACCGGGGAGATGGGTGACGAGATCATTGAGCAGTCCCTCATCATTGAAACCCCCGGGGGACTGGTAATCCTGACCGGATGCGCCCATCCGGGGATCCAGGAGATCGTGGAAAAAGCCAGGAAGGAAAGGGGGAACAAGATCCTTCTTGTGATGGGAGGATTTCACCTTCTGCGGACGGGTGCGGGTACCGTTGAATCGATCGCTGCTGATTTAAGACAGCAGGGCATTCAGTACGTTGCACCCACGCATTGCAGCGGAGACGGGACCCTGGAAATCTTTAAAAAGACTTTCGGGGATCACTTCCTCCGGGCCGGTGCCGGGAAAGTGATCCACACCTCGGAGCTTTAAGTCCACCCCTGAAACCAGGATAAACCCGCAGGCCTAATGTTCCCGGAACCCTGAGCGCCTGTACCTTTCCCCGACCCCTGAATTATCATATATCAGGGATTAAACCTATATTGAAGCCGGATTCCGATGCGGTTTAATCCTGGCAGATGATCAAGACTTTCCTGATACTGGTTTCATCCTTACTCTTTGCACGGTACCTGGCGGGCATGCCCGGGCAGAGTGATGCGGTCCGGGGATGGGAGAGCACAGAATTTGTGCAGCAGGCCCCTCAGGAGAGGGACAGCCTTACGAGGCTTTCACTGAAATTCGCAGGATACCCCGTCCTCGGCTATACACCCGAAACGCGGATCATGGGAGGGATTTACACCCATCTGCTGGCCGGCATGCCCGGCACGGACAGGCTATCCGGGGTGGGACTGGGCGTCCTTGGCTCACAGAACCGGCAGTTCTCCCTGAACCTGTTGCCGGAGATCTGGTGGGACCGCAGCCATTTTCACCTGGCAGGGGAATTGAAATGGCAATACTGGCCGGACAGGTTCTACGGTATTGGCAATGATACACGGAAGGAAGACAGGGAATATTATGTCTCACGGATATGGGGGGTCAAGCTGGACCTTTTGAGATCGGCCTGGAGAGATTTTTACGCAGGGATCCTGCTCGAGGTCGAGCATAACAACATCGTGGAATACGATACGGTCGCCTACGCCGTACTGCCGGGCGGGTCCATACCGGGGAGCGATCGCTCCACCATTTCGGGAATGGGACTCGGACTGGCGTGGGACAGCCGCTCCGACATTCTTCTCCCCTCTTCCGGCGCTTACTGCCAGTTCCGCCTGGTCTTCTTCGGCAATGCGATTGGATCCACTTACAGCCATACCAAATGGATCCTTGACCTCAGGAAGTACTGGGAACTGGGTCATGAGCAATTATTCTACCTGCAGGTATACGGGAAGTTTTTATGGGGGAAGGAGATCCCTTTCCGGAACATGGCCCTCCTGGGGGGCGACAAATTCCTGAGGGGTTATTTCAGGGGCCGTTACCGGGACCATAACCTGTTCCTGATCCAGGCCGAATATCATAGTCCCCCGCTCTGGCGTTTCAGTTTGGTGGCATTTGCCGGGGCCGGGGATGTTTTTCATTCGGCAGCCACCCTGGATGAGATCAGGATCAAACCCGCCGGTGGAGTGGGACTGCGATACCGGGTATTCCGGGACCGCCGTATGAATATCCGCCTGGATGCTGCAACAGGCAAAGGGGACAGGGGAATATACCTGGGCATCATGGAAGCTTTTTGATTCCCGTTGTTTTGTGCCCGGGGACTTTATGGCCCGGGGACTTCCCCGAAACCTCCACCACCGGGCGTTTTTATAATGAGCCTGTCCCCCGGTCGCGCAGTCGTACCTGCTATTCCCTTCAAAACTTCCTTTTCACCGCCAGCCCTCAGCATCACCTGCCTGCCCCGTTTCCCGTCCCCTCCACCGTTAAGCCCGTAAGGTTTTACCACCCGGTGCTGGCTCAGAATGGATACCGAGGATTCTTCCGTGAATTCAAGGATGCGCACGACCCCGTTGCCACCCTTGTAGAATCCCCTGCCGCCGGAACCTTTCCGGATCGAGAATTCGATCAGCCTCAGCGGATACCGGTTCTCGAGGATTTCCGGGTCAGTGATCCGGGTATTGGTCATATGGTGGTGTACCGCGGAGGCCCCGTTAAAGCCGTTCCCGGCCCCGCATCCCCCGCAAACCGTCTCGTAGTAGCTGTAATTCCTGTTTCCCAGCATGATGTTGTTCATTGTGCCCTGGCTGCAGGCAACCACCCCGAATGCCTTAAGCAGGGTGTCCGTCAGCCGCTGGCTGACCTCCACGTTGCCCCCCACGATGGCGGGACATTCATCCGGGGGACGGTTGAAATCGGGGTTCAGCAAGCATTCGGGCAGGATAATCTGCACGGGTTCCATAAGGCCTTCATTCAGGGGCAGGGCTTCATCCAGCAGAAGGCGAAGGACGTAGATAACGACCGAATTCACAATCGCGATATTTGCATTCATGTTGCCCGGGTGAACCGGTGAAGTACCGGTAAAATCGATGGTACAGGATTCCTTGCGAATTTCAACGGCCGCATGCAGGCAGCTCCCGTCATCAAGGTACTCGTTGGCTTCATAATGCCCGTCAGGTATTTTTTCAAGGGTCCGGTGCATCTTTGAAGCGGCATATTCCCTCAGGTGACGCATGTAATCCATGACCGTAACGGCTGAATACCTGTCTGCCAGCAATTTCAATCCGCCTGCTCCCGCAATGTTTGCTGCCAGGGCTGCATTCAGATCGGCAAGATTATCATCCACCGCCCGGCTCGGCCAGGGTGCATTTTCAAGGATCCTGCGGATCCCTGCCCAGTCCGCCTTTCCCTTACTGACCAGGTGGAAGGGTTCGATGACGACCCCCTCCTCGGCAAGGGATGCAGCATCCGGGGGCATGGATGCGGGCCGGGTACCTCCCATCTCGGCATGGTGAGCCCTGCTGACCACGTATCCCAGCAGCTCTTTTTCATCTGAGAATACAGGGGTAACGAGGGTTAGATCGGGCAGATGCGACCCCCCGAATGCAGGGTGATTGGAAAGGATGGTGTCGCCCGGTTCCATGTCGATGTGCTTCTGCAGGCTCCGTACACAGACCCCGAGGCTGCCGAGGTGGACCGGTATATGGGGTGCGTTGGCAACAAGGTATCCATCGGGACTCACAAGTCCGCAGGAAAAGTCGAGGCGTTCCTTGATGTTGACCGAAAGCGAGGTCCGCTGGAGCATGGCCCCCATATTTTCTGCAATGAATTTGAACCGGTTGGTAAAAAGTTCGAGCCGCGTTTCCCGGATGTTTTCCTGCTCCGCCTGCCTTTCCGCAGATATCAGGCGTAGAATGGCGGTCCCGGTCCTGTTAATAAGCATTTCCCATCCCGGGGCGATGACCGTCGTACTGTAGGGATCCACCAGGAGGGCATGTCCCCGTATCCTTGCTCCTTCCCGCAGGTCCGGGCGCCTGTATACGGGTGCTTCTGCCCATTCCCCGCCTGTGAACGCCCTGATGACTTTCAAAGGTTCTGGCTCATAAATTTGGCCGGGCTCGCAGGTTTGGCCGGGCTCGCAGGTTTGGCCGGGCTCGCAGGTTTGGCCAGGCTCGCAGGTTTGGCCGGGCTCGCAGGTTTGGCCGGGCAGGGGGACCTCCTGCCCGTTTTCTTTGTATTCCGAGGCTACCACGCGGATGGACTCCACCTCCACTGCCCTGTTTTCGGTCCAGTGCCCATACAATCGCATATATTCCTGCCTGAACCGGGCCAGCAGGTCAATCCCTTCTTCCCAGGCGACCGGCAGGCTCTCATCCTGGCCGGTAAATCGCAAGAATACGGTTTTAACCCTTGCCCGTATCTCCCCGCTGACCCCTTCCTTCCTTACCTCCCCGATTGCCTTTTTTGCGAGCTCATCGATCCAGTCCGGCAGCTCCCGCCCGACCTCCTCAAGCGGCTTCAGAACCAGTTTTTCCGAAAACCGTTCGATCAGGGCATTTGAAAGTCCGTATGCTGAAAGGAGTCCCGCGTCTGCCGGGACGATCACCGTTCCCATGCCCAGATGGCCGGCAATCCTGCAGGCATGCATTCCCCCTGCACCGCCGAAGGCCAGCAACACATAATCTGCCGGATCGTAGCCGCGGGCGATGGAAATTTTACGGATTGCACCGGCCATGAGCTCGTTGGCGATGTCGTAGAACCCGGAAAGGATCTCCTCCCTTGAGTACTTCTTCCCGCTGCTTTCAACGATTTCCCCGATCAGTCCCTCCAGCTTCATCTCCGCAGCCTCCCGGAAAACCGGAATACCGAATTCATCAGGATCAAGGTGGCCCAGCAGGAGGTTCACATCGGTAACGGTCAGGGGTCCGCCGGCCCCGTAGCAGGCCGGCCCCGGCCAGGCACCAGCGCTTTCAGGTCCCATGCAAAGTTTAAAACCATCAAAATAGCACAGCGAGCCCCCGCCGGCGGCAACGGTTTCAATGGACAGAGCGGGACCAAAAATCCTTGCGTCACCGATCTCCAGGGTAAAACGGTAATCGAACTCCCCGTCGTACCTTGAGACATCAGTGCTGGTACCCCCCATGTCAAAACTGATGATGTGCCCGTTTCCCGTACTTTTCCCTATGCTGACGGCTCCCACAACGCCTCCGGCCGGCCCGCTCAGCAGGCTGTCCCTTGCCCTGAATTCCTTTTCCCTTACCAGTCCCCCGCTGCTGGTCATCAAATGGATCTGTCCCCCCGGTATAGAAGCGCGCACGTTATCAAGATAAGTCCGGAAGACGGGATCGAGGTATGCATTGACGGTAGCGGTCTCTGCGCGGTCGATGTACTTAATCAATCCCGATAGATCAGTTGAAACGGAGATGTCCTTTATGCCCTGACGCCTCAGAAAACCGGCCAGTTCCCGTTCATGCACCGGGTTGATGTATGCGTTCAGGAGGCAGATTGCCACCGACTGGAATCCCTTTCTTTTAATCTTCAGCAATTTTTTATCGAGTTTGCCGGTATCGAGCGGCCGCAATACATTGCCGTGGCTGTCTATCCGTTCATCCACCTCGATCACGCGCCGGTAAAGCATTTTCCTTTTTACGACCTGGAGGGCGAATATATCCGGCCTCTGCTGGTTGCCGATCTCGAGGATGTCCCTGAATCCCTTTGTGACCATCAGGATCGTGTCTGCACCTTTTCGTTCCAGCAGGGCATTGGTACCCCTGGTTGAGCCCAGTTTCATCTTAAGGGGCGGCAGGTCCAGATCCAGCGGTGTTCCCGTGATCAGCCGTGCAGCAAGCACCGGGGCTTCTTCTCCCGACAGGATCTCAAAACTGATCATTTCCCCGTATACATTTCGGGGAAGTTCACGTGTCAGGCGAAGAACGTTACGCTCAAGATCATAGCACTGAACGTAACAGGTTTCATGGGAATGGTTTAAGAGGGCAAAGCGGTATCCGCGAAGTATATCCGTCTGGAGTCCCCAGTTCTCCCTGATAACCAGCGTTTTCTGGTCGAGCCATTGTTCCACCATTCCACGCAGGCTGCCGTTGCTCAGCACCTTCCGGCGGATCCATTCCCCCTGCGGATCCCGGCCGATGCAATCGGTGAAGGTTCCCCCTGTATCCACATAGATCTCAAACGACCGTTTATCCATGAATGTCCGGATTTATTTTGAATTGCCTCTGATTCTCAGCAGGACAAGTGCTGTAATAATGAACGAGAGTATGGCCATCACCAGCATGGGGACCCCCCAGTTCCCGGGTTCGATCTTCATTCCTGAAAGTACCGATCGTGCAAGTCCCGTGAGTCCAATGATCAGCGTAAGGAACACGATTGCCGTCATGAGGATATTGCCGGGCAGGCGGTTGGTTTCTCCCTGCATGAGGGACCGGTCATTCACCGTCACCAGCAGGAATATTGCCATCAGGGGCAGGATCAGCCCGTTCAGTGCCTGGGCGATGATGATGGCGGGGACCGGTTTGAAGCCGGCCATGCCGAACCCGATCCCGGTCGCCAGGATGGTGATCCAGACCAGCCGGAAACGAAGAGATCGATCCTTCCACTTATCAGGGTTGCGGTGCCCGAAAAGGCTCCTGACGGTAATCGCTGATGCCAGCGGGGCGGTAACGGCAGAGGTAAAACCGGCTGCGAAAAGTCCCAATCCCAGCACCACCGTTCCCGCCTTCCCGATATACCTGCCCAGTGATTCTGCGAGTACCTCGAAAGTAAACTCCCCCCTCATGGAGGTGCCGGTCACCAGAACCGCCATGGAGATGACCCCTCCCAGTATGATCGCCACCAGGAGCCCTGAACGCATTTCTCTCAGCGATTGTCCCGCCGACAAACCCGAACCGAGAAAGAGGTTATAGGGCACAACGGTTGTGCCGATAAGTCCGAGTACGATCAGGCCTCCGCCCCGGGTGATGGGAATGATGGGACGGATCATTCCACGGAACAATTCAGGGACCGGTGGTCTTACGGAAATGGCGGATACCAGGAATGCGATCCCCATAATGGCAACCATTCCGCCCAGTATCCGGGCAATCAGTTTGACGGAAGGGACCAGCAGCAGCAAACCGGCTGAAAGTCCCAGTAAAAGGACAAGGATCCAGGACGGTAAACGGACCAGAAGGTCCAGTCCGGCCATGGCGCCCAGCAGGTTGCCGGTCTGGTAGGCGGCGGTTCCGCTCAGGATGCATACCGCCACCAGGAAGGGAACGGAAGATCTGCCTTTCCTCCCGATAGTCTGATGACGGATCGCCTGTCCCAGGTCAAGTCCCGATACAATCGTCAGCCTCGCTGCAGCCTCCTGAAGAACCAGGCAGGCGATGGTGGCAAAGGTAAGCGCCCAAAGAAGTGGAAGCCCGAAATCCGCGCCGGCCTTAGCCGCCGTCGTCACGGTCCCCGGACCGATGAATGCGGCCGAGATCACCGACCAGAAAAGTATGTTAAGAAACCTGGATCTCATGGGATGGGCCCGGGCAAAAGCTACCGGTTCACCGGATTGAAAATAGGCCTTTTCAACCGGATTCCCAACCGGCGCAAGTTTTTTTCTCAGCGCAGCTTCCGGTTGCTGTCATCCGGAGTGCGTCTCAGGAGTTGCAAATACGTTTAAGTCAGTTCCTGCGGGCGCATTTGTTCAATCCGGTAATGGACGGTTCCGTATAATTTATTACATTGCCTCATCGTACAAATTTCAAACCGATGAACAACATTCTTGAGCAACTGGGACACTGCATTGAATTTGGAAAAATAAACCAATCCTCCCCCTATCCCCCGGACATGAAAGACATGGACGGTGCGGACGAGCTTGCAAGGCAGGCGCTTAAAATGGGCATCTCTGCCAGTGAGATCCTTCAAAGCGGGCTCGTGCCGGGCATGGAAAGGGTAGGTGTAAAATTCCGCGAGAACAAGGTATTTGTGCCCCAGGTACTGATGTCAGCCAAGGCAATGCATGCCGCCATGGAGCACCTTAAACCCTTTTTCCAATCCGGCGAGGTTGCCCGGAAAGGCAAGTTTGTAATCGGAACGGTATCCGGTGATCTTCATGACATCGGGAAAAACCTCGTGGGCATGATGATCGAGGGAGCCGGCTGGGAGGTTATCGACCTCGGCGTGGATGTTCCCGCCTCAAAACTGATTGAGGCCATTGAAAAAAATCCCGGATGCCTGGTGGGACTTTCGGCCCTGCTGACAACCACCATGATCAACATGGCGGATACGGTAAGGGAGATAAAGTCCAGTTACCCCTCGCAGAAAATCCTGGTCGGCGGGGCACCGCTGACGGATAATTTCCGGAAGGAGATCGGTGCGGACTTCTATTCGCCTGATCCGCAGGGCGCGGTGGAATATCTCCAGTCGGTCAGTCCCTGAAAATCCGGTCGGTCCCGGAACAAATTATGAAACTGCTGGACTTCAGCAACATTGCATTTGAAACATGGGTATTCTGCTTGAAAAACTTGCTGGTGGCAGAATCCTTGCCTCCGACGGGGCATGGGGGACCCTCCTGCAGGCCAGGGGATTGAAACCCGGAGAATGTCCCGAGCTATGGAACATTGAACACAGGGAGGAGGTGTTTGACATTGCCCGCTCCTATGTCGAAGCAGGTTCCGATATGATCGAAACCAATTCATTCGGGGGAAGCCGGTTCAAGCTCCGGCATTATGGCCTGGATGACCGCACCCGGGAATTAAACCGGGCTGCGGCAGAAATCTCGAGGGAAGCCTGCGGCTGCGAACGGATTGTCCTGGGTTCCGTCGGTCCCACCGGGATCATCCTGATGACAGGCGAAGTCGATGCCGGGGAACTGTACGAAGCTTTCGGGGAACAGGCTGCTGCCCTTGCCGAAGGCGGCGCCGATGCCATCGTCGTGGAGACCATGTCGGACCTCGAGGAGGCAAGCCTTGCCATCCGTGCAGCCAGGGAGTGCACGGGACTGGATGTCATCTGCACCATGACCTTTGAAAAAACGGTGGACGGTCAGTACAGGACCATGATGGGTGTGTCTCCTTTTGAGATGGTACCCGTTCTGAAGGAGGCGGGAGCCTGCGTGGTTGGTTCCAACTGCGGGAACGGCACAGAAGGGATGATCGCCATCCTGAAGGAGATCCGGCGTGCCGATCCGGATGTGCCCGTATTGATCCAGGGCAATGCCGGGCTGCCGGAATACCGGGAAGGGAAAACCGTGTTTAACGAGAAACCTGAAGTTACGGCCAGTTTCGTCCCCGATCTGGTAAAGTTCGGTGCCAGCATCATTGGGGGATGCTGCGGTACCACACCGCAGCACATTTCACTGATCGGCAGGGAACTCAGGCGGCTGAGGGAATAGAATCCGGAGGCTTATGCAGACCACCGAACCCGTCATTTACAGCTATCACTTTTCGGACCTTCCGTTAAAGCCCGGTTCACTGGCAAATTTGATGGGGTATGCCGACGCTGACCCCCCCGAACCGATTGCGGGCATCCTTGAAGGCATTTTTGCCGAAGCCCCGGATCATACCGATATCAGGGGAGGAATGCTCCTTGTAGAACCCTCCGGGATTCGCAGTGCAGGCCATGTAATCGTTAAAAGCCTTGATTTTCATACGGGAAGGATGATTGCCAGGAACCTGGCAAAATCGGAATGGATTGCCTTTTTCATGATGACGGCGGGAAGGGGGATAGAGGACTGGAGCAAGGATGCAATCCGCAGCGGGGAATCCCTTACCGGGTACATCATCGACCTCCTGGGTTCGGAAGTGGTTGAATCTGCGGTGGACTGCATGCAGGCGGACCTGGTAAGGCAGGTCGAGGCAGAGGGATACCGGATCACGAACCGTTACAGTCCCGGTTACTGCGGCTGGCAACTGGATGAACAGCAAAAACTCTTTTCCCTTTTCCCTGATGGATTTTGCGGGATCAGGCTTACCGGGAGTTCACTCATGACCCCCCTCAAGTCGGTAAGCGGGATGATCGGGATCGGCAGGGAGGTTCAGAAAACAGCGCACAGCTGCCAGATATGTGAACTACGGAATTGCATCTACCGCGACAGGAAAGGCATCGCACAGGCTACCCGGTCATTGTAGCTAGGGTTTGACGGCATTGTCATTGCCAGCTACCCGGTCATTTTGCAACAGTCAGGTTAAAGAATGACGCCCCCGGAATACCGGCCTTTGAAAAACAGCCTGCCTTTTTCGTCCCAGATCGTCTTTATACCGTCCTCCAGGTCGTCATTATAGTTCGTTTCGATGTTCAGCTTTCCGTTCTCATGCCATTTGACCTGCTTGCCGTGAAGCCGGTCATCCCTGTATCGGGCCTCAAATTTCTTATTCCCGTTTTCGTACCACATCAGGAATTTCCCTTCCCGTTTTCCTTCCTTCAGGAAAAATTCCGATTTCTTCTGCCCGTTCTCGTACCAGAGGGTTACCTTCCCGTGCTTGATCCCGTCCAGGTACTCGGCCTCGCATATTTTGACCCCTTCTTCCGTCCAGATGGACATTTCCCCGTGAAGCAGTCCGTCCCTGACCTGGGACTGCTCGGCCCGTTCCCCGTTATCATGGTAAAAGGTGTACTGTCCCGTGAACGGTTCCTGCTCACCCTCGTGATAGAGGCGGTCTTCACGCCATTCAAGGCTCACCCGGTTAACTTTCCTGTGCTTCTTTGCCATCTATGAGAGTTTCCTGACCTTCTGGTAACCCGTTGCGGCGTCGATCATCTTAACATAGGACATCTGCTTGCCGCTGGCAAGAGATTCATAGACCATGCCCTGCTCCGTATTCAGGATCCTGCATTCGCCGAGTTCGTACCTCAGCGACAGCACGGTATCTCCCTCACTGAGCGGCTGGCCTTCAAGGTCGACAAACCGGAGTTTACTCCTGCCCGATTTTTTACTGAAAAGCCCTGCCATGGTTCTGTATATTAACCATACAAAAATACAAATGATGGGGGAGATTAAAAGGATTTGTCGAGAATTCCCTTCAGCTTATCCTCTTTCGAAAGCAGGGATTCAAGCACTCCCAGCTGGTTGCGGGTTCGAAAAAGGTTCTGTTCCGGGTAGGATGTCTTATAATAGGTATCCCCGTGCAGGTAGTCTGTCAGGAATCGTACCGCCTGCATGTAGATAACCGCTTTTGCCCCGAGAAGCAGGTTGGACTTCTCGACATCCTCGATGAAAGGAGAAACCGCCCCGGAAAACCCGGCTGCGAGTCCCCCGAAAATATCCTCCCGGCAAACGGCGCTTTCCGGACCGGCTTCATCCTCCTTTCCCGAGGCGGTGAAGGAGCGCACCATATCCCCGAAGTCCGTCAGCAGGGTACCGGTCATGACCGTATCCAGGTCGATTACCCCGATCGCCCTGAAGGTTGCCGGATCAAAGAGTACGTTAGTGATCTTGGCGTCGTTGTGGGTGACACGGTCGGGAAGGGCTTTATGGATCCGAATGAACTTGCCCGGGATGTCCGAGAGCTCCCGGATCTTTTTCAATTCGGGTCGGGCTGCCTTCAGGCGTTCACCGGGTCGGGTCAGTTCGGCATAGGCAAGCTGCCTGTTCCTCCACTCTGCATCCATGAAATGAGGGATTGTGACATGCAGCCTGCGTGGATTGTAGTTAATCAGCCTGGCTGCGAAGATCCCGAAGCCGCGCGCACCTTCAAATGCCTGCTCAGGGGATTTGACTGTTTCCAGGGTGAGGCTATTTTCGATGTATTGAAAGCACCTCCAGTAACCTTCTCCCCGTTCGTGGTGCATAAACCGGCCATCGAGGGTTTTGACTATTTCCGGATCCCTGAAGGCATGGCCGTTCCCGGGAGTATTTTTCAGGAATGTCAGGATCCTCTGGATATTATCCTGAACGGATTCGGGTTTCTTGAATACCTCAGTGTTTATCCGCTGGAGAATATACCGGGAGGTTTGATCTCTGTCTGCGGCGACCAGGAGGTAAGTTCCATGAATATTTCCCGTCCCGAAAGCATCGCAGGTACGTGGCTCGCCCCTGATTTTGAAGCGTGATCCGACTTTCAGCAGGTCCTTCATGGATCAGTGCCACAGATTACCGGGATATATTCCCTGACTGATCAGATTGTTTATATTGGCAATGGCCATGAGTTTATCCTCCCTGTAGGTGATTCCAAACCATTGATCACGGGCAGGAAGGATCCTTACGCTTGCCTTCCCCTGTGCAATAAGTTCATTGATCACCGTCGGAATATAGAATTCCGCTTTCAGCTGATTGGCATTGGCCCGGATGAAATCCGAAAATGTTTGGTCCAGATATTTGAAGATCTCCGGGGTGAATCCCCAGATATTCATGGATACCAGGACATCGCCCCTCAGAGGTACACGCCTGCGGTCGACATCGACGAAATAGATTTCATCGCCTTCTTTCGCGATCTCGGTCCTTTCCACCACCGAGTCAAGAAATTTAGTATCGCCCGATTCACATACTCCCCTTGACACAGAGCCGAAATCGGAAAGTGTATGCTGCAGCTGGTATCCCATCATGCAGAATCTCGAATTACCGGCCGTATCCTTTCCGGTAAGATAATCCCCCATGGCCCGGTAACTGTTGGTCCCGTAAAAATCGTCCGCATTGATCACGACAAAGGGTCCCTTTACACGGTCCCTCGCCACCCAGACGGCATGTGCGGTACCCCAGGGTTTCGCACGTTCCGGTGAATACCGGGTCCCTTCCGGGACCATGTCCAGTTCCTGGAACACATATTCCGTTTCGATCCTTCCTTTCAGTTTGGCATCGAAAACCTCCCGGAATTCCTTTTCGATGTCCCTGCGGATGATAAAGGTGACTTTATCAAAGCCCGCACGGATGGCATCGAAGATGGAATAATCGATGATGGCTTCACCGGAAGGGCCTACCGCCTCGATCTGTTTCAGGCTGCCATAGCGGCTTCCCATTCCTGCTGCAAGAATCAGTAAAGTTGGTCTCATTTCGATTTGATTGAGGGCAAAAATAAGCAAACCATCTGGTAAAGGAATAAGTCCGGTCTCAATATTCGTCCCCGAAGCCAAAGGAGGGTTTGCGTTTGATCCACCTTCCTCCGGTAAAATCCGGGAATTCCTGGGGTTCTCCTCCCTCCGCCACCGAACGTTCCGAGAGTGCGCTGATCACACTCCAGCTTGCGGCGTCGTACACATCCAGGGGAGTCTGCACACCTCTTTTAAGGGCCTCGATAAATCCATGCAGGATGAAAAAATCCATTCCCCCGTGGCCTGAACCTGCGGCCTGTTCCGCATATTTTTTCCACAGGGGATGATCGTATTTCTCCAGGTAAAGAAGGGAGGATTCCCATTTATGCGGTTCGCTGGTTCCCTCGAGGTAGATCTGGTCCCCGTCCTTCATCCACAATCCCTTCGTACCCTGTACCCTGAATCCGAGGGAATAGGGCCTGGGAAGGTTGGTATCATGGCTGATCACAACGGTTTCCCCGTTGGCACACTTGATCAGCGTGGTCACGATATCACCCAGTTTAAACTCGATCCCGGCGTTTGGATGTTCCTCCCCGGCGGTATCGACAATGTAGTTATGTAATCCCCTGGACTTGGTCGCCATGGAAACCAGGTTAATAAAACGGTTGCCGCGGTTTATGTCCAGGAAGTTTGCAACGGGACCGATACCATGGGTCGGGTAAAGATCGCCGTTCCGGCGTATCGAATGCTGGGTCCGCCATTCTGCCTCTCCAATGGCTCCCGGTCCAAATTCAACACCGGGATTGAATTTCACGCTTCGAAGATCATGCTGGTAACCGCACTGGCAATGGATCAGTTCCCCGAACAGTCCCTCCCTTATCATGTTCAGCACAGCCATGACGTCCCGACGATAACAGACATTCTCGAGCATCATGCAGGGCATGCCGGTATCCTCCGATACGTGCACCAGTTTGTGGCAATCTTCAATTGTTAATCCCGCGGGGACCTCCACCCCGGCGTATTTCCCGGCCTTCATGGCAGCCACTGCCATGGGCGTGTGCCAGATCCAGGGAGTGGCAATGATGACGCCGTCGATGTCCCCCCGTTCGATAAGTTCGAGGTAGGCAAGTTCGCCATTATGATATACGGCCGGGGCTTTTTTCCCCGCTTCCGTTACCATGGACACAGAGCCTGCTGTGGCTTCCTCCTTGATGTCACAGACGGCGATGATCTCGGTATCGTCACGATTGATGGCAAGGTTCAACAGCCATGTGCCCCTTCCACCCATGCCTATGAATCCCAGCCTGGCCTTTTCCCTGGCATGCCCTGAACGCAGCGGGTCGGAGGTTTCGTGGAGTCCCATCAGGCCTGTTGTTCCCATCAGGCCGTTTGTTCCCATCAGGCCGGGTGCAAGCGAAAGTCCCACACCTGCCATTGCATTTTTGCGGATAAAATCTCTTCGGTTAACTTTCATGGTTACGACTGGTTTACTTTAACAGATAAAAATAACCAAAGAATTTGGTTGAAGCAATCCGGGGAGATGAATTCGTATCCGGACCGGGATCAGGGGCGGGATCAGAAATCGAGTTTGGCCTTCAGCCTTGGCAGGCCGGTCTTGCTGACCGGCAGTTTGACACCGTTTTTAAGGATGACGATATAGGATTCCTTCTCATAAAGCTGCATCTGTGCAATCTCTGAAATCCTGACGATGTAACCCCGGTGGATCCTGACAAAGTCCTCCTCCGGGAGGCGGGCTTCGAAGAATTTCATCGTTTTCTGTTTCAGGTGCCTGGAATCGGGGGTATAGATCATTACGTAATCGTCCTGCGCTTCGAGGTAAACGATCCGGTCGACCGGGATCACATGGATCTTCGAGCGGGATTTTACGACCACCCGGTGGATGGTTTCTTTCTGCTGGTCCCTGTGTTCCACCATTCGGCTGATGGATTTCTGGTCCCCCCCGCTCTTCACCCGTTCGCGGGCTTTGGCAAGGGCTTCGTCAAACCGTTCCGCCGAATAGGGTTTCAGGAGATAATCCAGGGCATTGTGTTCGAATGCCTTGAGTGCGTACTGGTCATATGCCGTAGTGAAAATTATGACCGGATGGTGTTCCAGCACCTCCAGCATTTCAAATCCGGTGAGCTTGGGCATCTGGATATCCAGGAACACCAGGTCGGGCTTCAGTTCATTGATGGCTTTCAGTCCGCTGAATCCATCCTCATACTCACCGATGATCTGGAAGTCCTCATGTTTGTCAAGGTAATCCCTGATCAGGTCCCTGGCCAGCTTTTCATCTTCAACGATTACGGTCTTAATCATGATCTTTCCCTTTTATTAGGATTTTCAGAACGTTTTTTTACACTCTCTGCCAGGGGAATAAACAATTGAACGCGAAATAAGTTACCGCTCTTTTCAACCCTGACCAGGTCATCCCTGCCATAGATGAGCATCAGGCGGTTGCGGACGTTTTTAAGTCCGATTCCTGCACCTTTCCGGGAAACCTGATCGGGATCGTAATTATTGCTGATCTCAATGTGCATCCCGGCCTGTTCCCCCCTGCAGACCATCTTTATGGTAATGGGCTCGGTGCTCTCGTACACCCCGTGTTTCACCGCGTTCTCAAAAAGGGGCTGCAGGATCATGTTGGGTATTAAACCCTCTGCACACAGCTCCGATACTTCCTTTTCGAAAACAAGTTTATCGCCGAACCGGATCTTCTCAATCTGCAGGTACAGCTCGATGTTACTGATCTCCTCGGCCAGTTTGGTTTTCTCCCTTTCCCCGTGTTTCAGGGCATACCGCAAAAATTCAGAAAGCTTAATAATCATCTCCCTGGCCCTGGCCGGATCGGAAACGGTCAGGTAGCTTATCGAGTTCAGGCTGTTGAACAGGAAATGGGGATTCAGCTGGGAACGCAGTACGTTCAGCTCAGATTCCTTTACCAGCAGGTTCAGGTTGGTCTCGTTCAGCTTTTTCGCTTCCAGTTCCTTTGCATAGATGAACAGATGGTAGATGAGCAGGGTCACGCCGTAATAAAGGATCCCTGTTGCCAGCCTTGCAATGAAGGAATCATTCAGGAACTGGAAATATGCCTCCTGGTTTACAAGGATTCCCTTTAATATCGTATAGCCCAGGTACAGCCAGCCGGTTACAACCACTACCCCGACAACCAGGTAGGTGATTGCGATACGGAAGGTCAGCTTTCCTTCGGGATTACTGTAACGGATAGGGTACCAGATGGTTACGGCCAGCAGGGCATACAATATATTAAATACCAGGCTGTCGGTGATGGCCACGTATAGCTGGACGTCCGTGGCAAAAATGATGAGGAGCGCCTGGATGAATGCAATGATGATCCAGACGATCAGGTAAATATAAATGTGCTTCAGTCTTTCCAGGATGGGATTTGACATGACCTGTGACTTAGTAACTGACTACATCGCCCCCGCCAAAAATCGCTACTCCCTTAATTATCAACTCCTTGCTGGGATCCCTCGGCACATCCCTGCGTACGCTCCTTTTATCCGAAAATCCGCCGAAAACGGAAGATACATCGATCTTAATATCCCAGTCCTCCGGGATGATGAACTTGCATCCCCCGAATACCGTGAATATATCGATGATATTCCTTCCCTTGGCAAGCCGGGCATTGATCATATTGTATTTCGATCCGCCGAAAATCGCGGTCACCCGGCCTCCCTTGAAATTCTGGGAGGAAATGATCCTGTCCCCTCCGCCGAAAATGGACATATCGTCAATATAGTCCGGGCCGTCCTCAATCGGTTCATGCTTCCTCGATACGCCCCGGAGGATCAGAATGGCCCCGAGTCCGAGCAGCAGGGCCGGCCAGAACAATTCATGCCATCCAAGGGGAATGCCATGCAGCACGCGCGGGATCATGAAGATGCCGCCGATAAAGATCAATACCAGGCCGGCTGTCCTGCCCTCCCTGGAAAGAAGGAAAAACACTCCCAGGATGATCAGCAGTGCCTGCCAGGAAAACAATACGGGCCTGAGGCCAAAGGGAAAAAGGTTGAAATTGGCCAGGATCACTACTACGCCAACCAGGACCAGTACAAGTCCCAGCAGCGCTCTCTTGTTACTTCTTTGATTTTCCATCTGAATGCGTCCATTATTGTGATTATGCAACAAAACTAAGCGGGTCTTTCCATTCCGGGAAAAGCTAATCGGTTAAACGACGGATTCTGCCGGTAAAAATCCGGTTCAGGCGGCACACGACTGTTTAAAATCCAGGTGATCGGGTAGCAGCTGGTCCCCGCGACACCCGAAGGTCAGGGCCTGAGGACCGTTTTTACCTTCTAGAGCCCGGACAGCAGGGATTTGAGCCTTTCCCAGGCGGCTTCCCTTGCCTTCCTGTTGCCTTCCGATGCATCGGGGCCTTCGCCCGAACGCATGAAACCGTGTCCCCCTCCCTCGTAGATCACCGGTTTTCCCGCCGCCCGGCGCTTTTCCCGACAGCATGTCCCGTGCTATCACGATGTATCCTTCACCCGCCACCTGATCTGCCATGCTGCGTGCCCAGTCATTCAATCCCATGTTTTCATGGATCAGGATGATACCGGGGACTTTCCCGCTGACCTCGGGGAATACCAGGAAGGATTGGAGTTGCCGGCCATCAACCTCCTGGGTAACCTATTCCATGTGCCTGGGTGAGTCTTCAAGTTGCTTGAGTACGTGTTCCTGTGCACCGGCCATCCGGCCGACAACCAGCAGGATGCTGAGAATTACGGTTTGTTTCATTTTCGAAAAGTATGAATATTAAATAATTATTGTGATCTCGTAAAATTCCAGGTATTCAATAGCATGCAAAGGCTCAGGTAAAGTCTTCAAGACCTATAATTCATCAATCTTGGCGGCCAGGATAAAATCATTTTCCGAAAGTCCCATTATGGTATGGGTCCACAATTCAATCCTGACCTTTGAAAAGAAAACATGCATTACGGGGTGATGTCCCTCTTCCTCCGCCAGGCCGGCAACCCTGTTCACAAATCCGATCACGGAACCGTAATCCCTGAAATCAAAATTCTTGACGATTTTCATCCCATCGACCACCTCCCAGGCTACTTTAAGCTGCCTGGAATACTGGCTGATTTCATTCGGATTGAGTTTGGGCACCCCTCCTTCACAGGGTTTGCATTTCTTGTGTGTAAGTTCCATGTCTGCTGTTATCAGAAAAACAGATACAAATATCGTAAATTTCCGGGATTAATTAAAATTCTTAACTTCACTCCAATTGATGTGACAGGAACTTGAGGATAACTGAAAGATACAGAACAGCAATATTCCGGATGGTACAGACGGGAGGACTGCTACTTATGATCCTGCCCCTTCTGACCGCCCAGGAAGAATTCCACAAGCCCCCGCGCAGATCGCAGAACCAGCTTGACATCGGTGGACCCTATCTTAAAACCATCTATCGCTTTACACCTTACACTTACGACACCCTCGCTCAGTCCGGTCCGGATCCGTTGCTGGTGCCGAGGTACATGGACCGGGACCTGGTCCCCATCGTATTCGACGCAGTGTTCAGCGGTCGGATCAGGGTATTCAATCCCAATTTCTGGGGATCCGTGCCGCAATTCCTTGATAAATCCCGTTACGAAGAATTTGATACCCTCGATATCCTGAAATACCTGGGTGCCGGATGGGATACCAGCCTGTTGATAGACAACAGCGGGAAAATGGAAGCCTTCCCGGTATACCGGAAAATCCCGTTTGAAGAAACCAGTGGAATATTCTTCTTTGAGTCCTGGTGGCTGGATCAGAAAAATTGCAGGTTGTACAAGGACATCATCGCCTATCTCCCGATACGGGAATACCTGGCCTCAGTTTACGATGGATATGAGACTTCGGAGCTTCGCAGGCGGCTTTTATTTATGGTGATCCCGGAATGGTCATCTGGCAGCATGAAGCCGGTAAAATACAGGCCGGGGGACTTCAGGCTGGTTCGAAAGGATATCCGTTACGAAATGAGCCTGTATAACAAACCCTACGAGTTGTATCTTTACCGTGATGAGGATTACGGGCAGATCAGCCAGGCCGAGTTCAACGAATGGCAATACCACCGGTTCGATTTTTACAGGTATTTCGACCCTGACCTTTTCCTGAAAAAAATCATTTCCTCGATACTGGACGGAAAGCTCCGGGCCACTCTTCCAGGGATGCCCGAGAGTCGCCTTTCCCGAAAAGAATTCATGAATCTCTTACAAAACCGTCCAGGCACAGAGGATAAAGTCCCTGCAGAAGATTCAGGAAACGTTTCAAAGGATCCTTCCCTCCCCGATCCCGGATTGCTCCCTGAGGATTATCCCATTTCAGACCTGAATAGCCTGGAATTCCTGGAGGACTGGTACATTAACCCGGAGAATCTTCAGATCTACAAGAATGTGAAAGCCATCACGGTTAACCGGACTGAAACCCGGGTCGATCAATACACCGGGGAATTTATCCAGGGTTCCGTGAAACCGCTGTTTACCGTCTGGTTCTGAACGTTGGGTTCTAAAGGCCTGGTACTATCCTGTTAGATGTCCGGCTCAGCATGCCTGGCCCGGGTTGTCTGGTACTGCAGTCTGCCTAGTAACGGATCAGCCACTTATAACGTCGGGCGCTGTCACCCAGTTTCATGGCGAGCATAAACTCATGGGAGCCGAAACTGTGTCGCATGATGCTGCTGAGTGTATAATCGAAGGAATAACCAAAATAGAACTTATCCACCCGGAGTCCCCCCATAATGATAATTGCTCCGGCCTCGGCCCCGGTCCGGTAACTCAATCCGCCCCAGTAATTTTCATAAAAATAGAATTTGGCCGTGAGATCCATCTGCGGAGTCCACATTTCAGAAATCTTCAGAAGGATGGAGGGTTCCATTATCACGTAATCGTTGACATCAAAATTAAATCCCCCGATCAGGTAATAATGCCTCAGAAGTCTGAAGTTTTCATAACTGGCCTGGCCGAACTTCAGGGACGCTGAGAACAGCTGGGAAGCCGAGAGTCCCGCGAACAGCTTCGGATCCGAGTAATAAACACCTATGTCGGCATCCGGGATGAACATCCTGTTGTTGTAATTATTGACCAGGTCATCATCCGGACTGTACAGGCGAATGGCTTCCCTGTCGATACGGAACTGGTAAAAGCATCCGGACAGCCCGAATGAAAGCTGTCCCCTCTGAAATGCAATATGATAGGAATAGGTAAATTTCATACCGGTCCTGTTCACAAGTCCCGACTGGTCGGTAAAAATATAACCGCCCAGTCCCACTTTACCACTCCTTGATGCTGCAGATCTTTTTTTACGGACGGATGCCCCTTTTGAAATAAAACTGTTTTTCAGAACCCTGGTCTGGGCGCTCAGCGCATAGGTCCTTGGAGAGTTTTCAAATCCGATCCACTGTTCTCTCGCCGTAAGATTAAAGGCCGTATACCCCTCGGATCCTGCAACCGCCGGATTGATCAGGAACCTGTTCATCATGTACTGGCTGTATTGTGGTAACTGCTGCCCGTACAGCCTCACCATTCCCGTGCATGCCAGCGCAATGAGGACAAAATGGAATCGTATGTATTTCCTGGCTTCCAACCTCCTATATTAGTATTATTTATGGACTTTATAACTAACTTACCTATCTCATAATGGTTATGGTTCCTGTGATCTGATCAGAGCCGTCATTCAGGTGGATGACATAAAAGTATGAATCCATCGGAAGATTCCTGCCGTTCATATTTTTTCCGTCCCACTCAACCGAGTACCCCCGGGTGGATTTCCAGACCAGTTTACCCCAGCGGTCAAAGATCTCAATCTCGATATTCGGATAGGCGGCTGCCTCGTCGATCTTCCAGGTATCATTCCTGTCATCGCCGTTAGGGGTGATCGTATTGGCAATGTTGGCAAAGAATTCCTTCGGTGAGCAGGGCCTGATCCTGATTGAGGACGAGTCTGAACACGCTGCGAAATTAGTTACAACCACCCAGATGAATTGCTCGCCTGCAAATACTTCAATCTGCTGGGTAGTTTCACCCGTGGACCATTCATAAACGGACCCCGGGTTTCCTGCATCGAGCACCAGCGACATTTCACCACAGAGGGTAGTTTCATTACCAAGGTCAACTGATGGAGTCGGATAGCCTGAAACCTGCACACTGTCAAACGCAGTGCATCCTGCCTGATTAAATACCTGTATCCTCACCAGTTCAGTTGTATCTGCCGTATAGGAAGGTTCCGTGCTTCCGTCGTGCCACATATGAGTAGTGAAACTGCCTTCAGGAATAATGGTGACAGGTTCACCCAGGCAGATTTCGCGCTCATCGCCAAGATCAACGACCGGTCCGCTGACATTAACCATAACACTGTCAGGTTCTGAAATGCATCCGCCTGAGGTGGTCTCTGTAACTTTAAGTTTGCCTGTTACGCTCTGTGATCCCCAATCGACCATGACTGTGTCGTTATAATTAAACACGATGGTTCCGTTTAAAATGTACCAGGTAAAGACGGATCCTGCCTGCCCGCTGACCACGTAACGGTAGAGCGGACCATTGATGCAGGCATCTTCTGTTTTTTCCGTAAATACCGGAATAGGAGCGGGTTGTACCGTAATCGTAACTGAAGCGGACGCGGTGATGTTACAATCTCCCTCGAAACGGACAAAGTAAGTCGTGGATGTTGCAGGAACTGAGATGCTGAGATCATTGCCTGTACCAATACTGTTCGTCATGGATACATCATCATACCATACAGCTACCGCTCCTGTTCCAGGCATACCACCTGAGTAACTCAAAGTAATTGATCCTGTGCCCACGCAAACGGTATCCCTGTCTGCACCTGCCCCTGTTGGTGCGACGGAAAGTTCATTTACCGCAAGGATAAAGCCAACAGCGGTAGTGCTATCGCAATCCCCTTCAAACCTCACAAAGTAAGGTGTGGTTTGAAGCGGTACAGGCAGATTCAGATCATTGCCCGTGCCCACAATGATTGAAAGGGCTGGATCGGAGTACCAGTGTGCAATGGCACCTGTACCCAGGCTTCCTCCGGTATAGCTCAGGGTAACGCTTCCATCGCCCGGGCAAATGTTATTACGATCAGAAGCCGCTGACAACGGGGCAGTTGACTCCGACTTCACAGCAACAGATACGGACACAGCGGTCGAAGTATCGCAGGTACCCTCGAACCTGACATAATAGTCAGATGGAATGGCCGGTGCAGGGACTGTGATTGTGTCGCCTGTTCCGATCACATTTGTCAATCCAGCATCATTATACCACACGGCATTACCACCTTCAACCATGATCCCTCCCCCATACATCAGCTGGATGCTTCCATCTCCCGGGCATACACCGCTGCGATCTGCATAGGCACTATCGGGAGGTACAACGGTTGTCAGCACCGTCACATCGAAGAAACAGGAATCAGCATTGCCGGCTGCATCTGCCACCTTGTACCAGACCGTGGTAATTCCCTTATTGAATACCGTCCCGCTGGCATCATTCGTACCGCTCCCGGTGGTTGCCCCTTCCATACTGAAGGTAACCTGGTTGGTACTGCAGTTATCGCTAACCGTAACAGGTGCTATATTATTGACCAGCATACTGCAGCTTCCTGCTGCTGCGGATACGATGGTACTGGCCGGACAGCTAACAACGGGAGGCATATTGTCTTCAATCGTCACGTTCGCCGCACAGGTTGACTCGTTACCACAGTGATCTCTTACCCTCAGGTTAACAGTGTTCGGTCCAATATCCGTGCAATCAAAACTGTATACATCCAGCCAGATGGTGTCAATCGCACAATTATCGCTGCTGCCATTGTCGACATCAAACGCTGTAACCGTAACATTGCCTGTTGCATCCAGCTGTACAGTAATGTCCTGGCATATTGCCGTTGGTGAAATACTGTCCTGTACCGTTATCGTCTGTACCTGGTCCGCCGCGGCATTGCCGCAGTCATCAACCAG
>CAYSJH010000022.1:0-65960 GCA_964431315.1 uncultured Bacteroides sp.
TGATGAAACTACGCAAGGGCATCTACCGCAGTCTCAGCGAACTGCAGTTTGCAGTTTAAACCTCACTCAAGCATCCAGGTGGTCCGGATGCCTGCCACCGGCCAGAGTAGCTTATGCTCCAGCCTGGGACCCGCATCCTGAAAGGGTCCCGGAAGGGCATTCTCCGAGGGTATCGGGTTCCCGTAAAAATCCCGTTTAACCTCCGGCCATGGCCGGCAGATCGGTTCATACAAGGTGGAATCAAGCCGGAAATCCCAGCTAACCACACGCGACTGAAGTCCATCTTTAATGGTGCTGATTACGGCCGAATGCTCATCGTTTCCCAGTATTTTCTTCCAGTGGTCAAACGGCACAAAGAAGCATTTCTTCCAGATGTCCATTCCGATCCGGTCCGGTTGCGGAATGTCCAGGCTGTCCAGGCAGTGCCTGTACTCGGCAGCGGTCCTTTCCACAGTCATGGCTTCGAAATCCAGCCATTGCTGCATTTTACCCATATGGGCGGAGTTGGTGAACTGGAAAAGCGGAGGGAATGGTCCCGTGCCTTCGTCCAGTTGTTGTCCCCCGCCCATAAACAGGTTCCCGTCCGAGAGGTTGTTACCCCCTGCCACCCAGGGCATTGGGTAGGCGATAGCCCCGGCCTTGTTGCCCAGGATCATGTTGTTGAATGCCTTGATGTCCCAGCAACCGTTCTCCGGCCTGACGCGGGGGGTGCAGAAGGCGAACCACAGCCCGAAATTGGCGTTGCCGTAGATCAGGTTGTGGATGATCTCGACATCCGCCAGGTCATGCCCGTAAATGCCGTCGCCCTGGCGGGTGTAAGCGATGATGTTGTTGTCGATGAGTACGGGTCCCCGGCCCAGTTCCACGTTGATCCCCGACCAGAGGTTATTCACGATGACGTTCCGGGTGATGCGCGACCCCCGCCACTGGTTGTCGATCCATATCCCGTGGCAGTCGTTGTCCCGGATCAGGTTCCCTTCGATCACACCGTTATAAAACCCATGGAATTTAATGCCTCCGAATTCCCACCAGGGGGAAGTATATCCGGTCCGGTTGTTTTTTTCGATCACGTTCCCTATCACCTGTGTGCCGACGTGCCGGATCCCGGCGATCCCGCAATGCCCGTTGTTTATAATCCAGTTATTCCGGATCAGGTGATAGCCGGTTTTAATGCCTTCGACCGACCTTCTCTGCTGGAATTTTCCTTCTCCCGTATCTGATTCGCGGGACTGCCTTTCTCGCGTGCGTTGCTCTTCGTCCCGGCCAGCAAATTCAGTATTGGCACCACCTCCTTCACTACCGCAATCAATACCCAGTCCCTTGGCATATCGCACAATGTTGTCTTCGATCACCCAGTGATTCCCGGAGCGGCAATTGATCAGTCCCACCTGAAGCCATCCGCCCCTTCCCCAGGTTGGCCAGTGGTTGGCACCGTGTTCGATGATGAATCCCTTCACGTGAATATACCCGAGCTCGCGCTTGAGCGGGGAAAACACCGTATGCCGGACGCTGATCTCGATGAACGATTCAGCAGGAGCCCGCCCGGCAGGTGGGTGGAGATAAATGGAATCCCCTTCGGGGGACACGATCCATGTGCCCGGGATACAATAAAGATCCCTCATGGTCTCCACTTCGGTCATCGGGTGCCCCTCGAGAAAGATCTGTCCCAGGGTCGTCAGGTAGGAGGGGTTCTCACCCACAAGCAGATCCAGTTCACCCTGCAGCCGTTTGACCTGATTCTGCAGGCGCCCGGTCTCCCTGCTGTCTTCAGGATCTGCCGTGGCAAGGCGTTGGCGGGCCTGCCCGAGCGCTTCTTTTTTTGCACCGACCACCTGGCTATGCGGCCTGGCCCTTACACTGCGGTTAAAATTCAGCAGGTAGGGATTGAAATCGCCATAGAGGGAAGTATCCGCCAGTCCCCCGTAAGCCTTGAGTCCCATGATATCCACCGGGATAAGCGCCCGATAAACATCCGGTTTACCGCTGACGGGGATCCAGGAATTTGGAAATACTTCTGAGCCTCTCAGGAATACCTCTTCACCGGGGACTGCCATAAAGATGATGGGCAAGGCTTCTGTGCCGCCCTGTGCAGGACTAACCCGTTCCCGGTACACTCCTTCGAAGACCAGGACTGTATCGCCGGGTTCCACCTTTGCGGCCGCTGCCGAAATGGTCAGGAATGGCTTTGTGTAGGATCCTGAACCTCCGTCGCCGGCACCGGGGTGATGCTGGTCTACGATCCATTTGCGGGGTTCCCGGCCGTATGCATTCTGCGGGTTGAAATAAACCCAAAGGCACAGCATGGGGAGCAGGAAGCGAATTCGATAAATTACGGTGGTTTTCATGATCTGGCGGATTAAATAATACAGCAGGAACCAAATTAAATAAAAAAGAAATGACCTAACCCACGAGGTTACATCTGACCCCTCTAAATGTTCATTTTAAACACCTGAAGGGCAATCTTGCAGCCTAATTTTGTATAAATTGCCAGGAAAGAATATGAGATTCATATTGTCAGAATGATTCGGATGAACAGGTTTAGCGGTTACCTATATTTCCTGATGCTGCTGATCACCATACCGGCCTGTCGTCAAAAACAGCCGGACGAGTGGGAACGGAACCGGGAGAAGATCGAGGCGATCCTGGCCCTTCCGGATGTGGATAAAACGGAGGTCATATCCTTTGCCCTTTATGCCGTCCATAGGAACATCCTGAAGCTTACCTCCAATTTTTATACCCTTGATGTCTGGCCCGGTCCGGTCCGGTTTGTATGGTACTTCGAGCCGCTCGGTACGCAATGATTGAAGCCTTTAATACAGGTTGTTTTCCCGGCCGGGTTTATTTATTTTTGTTGACAATGCAAGGAAAGGAGGATGGTAAATCTCAGGTTCGCTTATATGATTCTTGCCGGTTTGCTGGTTTTTATTAACGGGTGGGCCCAGCAGGGGAAGATCAGTTTCGAGAGACTGACCACCGAAGAGGGTCTCTCGAACAACATGGTGCGCTGTATCATGCAGGACAGCGTGGGATACCTCTGGATAGGCACGAACGACGGACTGAACCGTTATGACGGGTATGATTTCAGGGTGTATAATAATATCCCTGGGGATACCAACAGCCTTGTCGATAACAGCATTTACACAATTTTTGAAAACAGCCCCGGGGACCTGTGGATCGGGACCACAATGGGGATTAGCCGGATGAATACCATAGAGGAATCCTTCCGGAATTATACTCACTCCGAAGAGAAAACTAACAGTCTTTCAGGCAGTCAGGTAAGGACCATCCTGCGTGACCATGAGGATTACATCTGGGTCGGGACCCAGGTCGGGGGACTGAACCGGTACGATCCCGGCACCGATGAATTTAAACATTACCTTGACCAGGGTTCAAGCATAAACTGTCTTTTTGAGGATCATGAAGGGAACCTGTGGGCAGGTGGCATCTACGGTGAACTTTTCTTCGTGAGCCGTGACCGGAAAGAGATCTTCCGTTACTACAACAGCCTGGCGGAGCAGGTCCAGATCAAGGAAAATGAATTATGGTTCATCCGGGAAGATAAAAACTACGGCCTGATCATCGGCATGGCTGCCGGCCTGTTCAGGTTCGACAAAGCTACCGGCGAATTCCGGACCTTCCTGGATGATTTTGAAAACCTCGGTTCGTACAGGGATAATGAGTTCCATTCCATGCTCAGGGACCCGGAGGGGATTCTCTGGTTCGGTACGTATGGAAGGGGACTTTACAGGTACGATCCATCTGCCCGTACCACCCGTAACTTCCAGATCGAACCCGGGAATCCCAACAGCCTCAGTAATAATGATGTCAACAGGGTGTTCAGGGATAAATCAGGAGTTACCTGGATATGTACCCAGGACGGCCTGGACAAAATAGATCCGGCAAGGGGACTGTTTACTCATTTCCAGAACATACCCGGCCAGACAAACAGCCTGAGCCTGAACTTTGTAACCTGTTTTGGCGAAGACCGCAACGGGTATCTTTGGATCGGGACATTCGGAGGAGGGATCAACAAATTTGACCGGGAGAACAACCGTTTCACCCATTATAAAAAAGAAGAAAACAGGAACAGCCTCATTCATGATGCCGTCCGGGCCATCATTCTGGACCATAACGGCTATCTATGGATCGCCACGCTTTACGGGCTGGACAAATTTGACCCGGTAAGGGAAACCTTTGCCCATTACCGGCATGATCCGGAAGATACCAACAGCCTTAGCGGGAATGATCTGTTATCCGTCATTGAAGACCAGTTCGGCATGATCTGGATCGGTACTTACGGGGATGGTCTGAATAGGCTGAATCCGCACACTGGTAAATTCACCCGCTATCTGGCCCATGACAGCCTGGTTCACGGCCTTAAAAGCGATTTTGTGCGGACCATAATGGAAGACAGCAGGGGTAGCCTCTGGATCGGATGCGTGGAGAACGGGGGACTGTACAGATTTGACCCGATGGCCGAGAGATTTACTGCCTACCGTCATTCCGCGTCTGACTCGCTGAGCCTCTCCCATAACAACATCAATTCCATCCATGAGGATTCCCGCGGAAACCTCTGGATTGCTAGCTGGAATGGCCTGAACCTGATGGACAGGGGAGCCGGGACCTTTTTTCATATCGGCACGGCAGAGGGACTCCCGCATGATAAGATCGTCCAGGTATTATCTGATGACGATGGCCAGCTCTGGATCTCTTCCCACCGGGGCATATCAAGACTGACTTTTCACAACCGGGGGGACTACCACATCATCAATTATTCCCTCAGCAACGGATTGCAGGGAGACGAATTCTCGATCAATTCCTCTTTTAAAACACGCAACGGAGAATTACTCTTCGGGGGTACCAACGGCTTTAATTCTTTCTACCCGGCAAATATCCCCGTGAACGAGTTCATTCCCCCGGTGGTGATTACTGATTTCCAGATCTATAACCGTTCCATTCAAGCCAACAGGGAATACCGGGGCAATGTGAAATATCTTGCCGGAAAGGATTCCATTCCACTGATCCGCCTGAACTATCTGGACAAGGTGATCACCTTCGGATTTTCCGCACTTTCTTATTCACTGCCCGACAAGAACCGGTATGCCTACCAGATGGAAGGGATGGACATGGACTGGGTGGAAACCAGTGCACGCAGACGGTATGCTTCCTACACCAACCTTGACCCAGGGGAATACATATTCAGGATCCGGGCATCCAACAGTGACGGCATATGGAATCAGACGGGAACTGCAGTCCGGGTCATTGTGGATCCTCCATTCTGGCAGACCTGGTGGGCATTTCTGGTGTACGGTTTTATGACGGTCCTGACCATGCTGCTCATCCGCAGGATGCTGGTTTACCGGATGCAACTTCGGAACCAGGTCGTCCTGGAACGTATGGAACGGGAAAAGGTGGAAGAAATCAACCAGATGAAACTCAGTTTCTTTACCAACGTTTCCCATGAGTTCAAGACACCGCTTACCTTGGTTACTGGTCCCCTTGATGAACTGCTCGGGAATCCCGGGAACCTCGATGAGAAATCACGGAATCATCTCCTGCTGATGCACAGAAATGCCAATCGACTGCACAGGCTGATCAACCAGTTGATTGATTTTCGCCGGGTGGAAAAGGGCAGCCTTGAACTCCGGGTTCAACAGGGAGACCTGGTAGCAATTGTAACGGATATCAAAGAGGCATTCAATGAATTTGCCGAAAAGCACAGGATGGATTACCGCCTGATCAGCAACCGCAGATCCGTAATGGCCTGGTATGACCCGGACAAGATCGAAAAAATATTCTACAACCTTCTGTCCAACGCGTTCAAGTATACCAATGACGGGGGACGGATACTGGTCAGGCTGCATTTTGAAATCAACCGTGACCGGTCCCTGAACCGGACCGGGCTGAAAAGCAGGATCCGGAGCCGCGATGAAAACCCGGAGCTCCCGGTTGATGATCATGTCATCATATCCGTTGAGGATAGCGGCATCGGCATTTCACCTGAAAGACTACCGAAGATTTTTGACCGTTTCTATAAGATCGAAAAATCCGAAAGGCTTAAAAGGACCCTCGAACAGGAAGGATCCGGCATCGGGCTTTCCCTTACCAAAAGCCTTATTGAAATGCACAGGGGGAGCATTTCTGCAGAGAGCCAGGAAGGCAGGGGGAGCATGTTCATCATCCGGCTCCCTCTCGGCAGGGATCATTTTTCTGCTGATCAGGTTGATGAATCGGGAAGCCGCGGGGCTGAAAGTATGAGTTATGAACTTTCTTCATTCCTCCAGTCCGAACTTAACGAGGAACTGGAACCAGTTCCGGTCGGTGACTCTGCCGGAGAACTTGATAAAGACACACCCCTCATCCTTATCGTCGAAGACAATGCTGACCTGAGAACGTTCATACGCTACAGTTTTGAACCGGTTTACCGGATAAGGGAGGCGGAAAACGGCCGCGAGGGATATGAAAAGGCACTGGAAGAGATCCCGGATGTTGTGGTCAGCGATATCATGATGCCGGAAATGGACGGCTTCGAACTCTGCAAAAAACTCAAGGAAGACGAAAGGACCTCGCACATTCCGATTGTCATGCTGACGGCGAGGGATTCGGTGGATGACCGGATAACCGGCTATGAGACCGGTGCAGATGCTTACATTCCCAAACCCTTCAATATCAAACTGCTGTCGGTCAGAATTCAGACCCTGATCAGCTCCCGGCAGAAATTAAGGGAAAGCCTGTACCGGAAGATCATCCTGGAGCCCTCGGAAACGTTTGTTGAATCCGCTGATGAAAAATTCCTGAGCAGGGTGATGCAGATTACCGAGGAGCATATGTCCGATCCGGAATTCAATGTAATTGCCTTTGGTGACCTGATCAACATGAGCCGTATGCAGCTTTACAGGAAGCTGAAATCCCTTACCAACCTCTCTGCCAATGAATTCATCCGGATCATAAGACTCAAGCGTGCAGCCCAGTTACTGGGCCAGGATGCCATGACGATTTCCGAAATAACTTACGAGGTCGGATTCAACGACCCTAAGTATTTCAGCAAGTGTTTCCATAAACAATACGGCATGACCCCGTCCCAGTATGCAGCCTCACACGGTAAGGCAAGGGCCACATCGGAACTGTAAGAGGTTAAGCTGCCGGCCTGATACATTTATCTTCTCTTTTGTTAGATTTATACACTTTCAAACTGTCATTTATATGGAATTTTACGAATACCATTTGGTCGTTGCATCAAGAAACTGAGGAAGAATATAATGCAATGGATGATAATTGCTGAAGTATTATTGATTGCTGTGATCGCTGCCATGACACTCATCTTCCTATCCATATTCATATAACTGAAATCTAACCTGTTAAACCAAAATTATGTACAGGAATAATTTCTCTTTATCGGCATTGGTTCATGGAACGATCCTCCTGTTACTGGGAGGTACGATGCAGGGCCAGCCAGCGGGCGAAACATCGCCTGCAGATGATTCCGTGAGCATCGTTGATCAGGTAGCAGGGCAAACCAGCCTATTGTTGCAGGGAATTGAAGATCATCTGAAAGGGGTTGAAGGTAAGGACCTGGACATCCTGCCATTCGAAAATCCGGCAGAGGGACTCAAAGGTCGCATTCCGGGAGTTGTTGTTTCTTCCTACCTGGGGAATCCCGGTATGGATCCCTCGGTTCAGATCAGGGGACTGAACACTTATTTGTTCAACCATGATCCGGTGATCCTCCTCGACGGCACGCCTATTACCAGGATGTCGGAAATCAATTTCAATGACGTCGCATCGGTTGAGATCGTGAAGGATCTTGCAACGGCAAGCCTGTTCGGCAGCAACGGGGCAAACGGGGTGGTTCTGATCACCACACGGACCGGAAATCCCGGCAGGAACTCCATGAAGTTCTCTGCAAATTACGGGATAGAATCCCAGGCAAAGCGTTATGAACTTCTCAACGGGTCTCAGTCCTTCAGTTATATGCAGGAGTTGAACCAGCCGCTGTCCGGTACACCGGGAGATAAAAGTGTTTACTTGGGGAATTACTGGAGTTCCGGTAAAATGATCAATACCGGGGACCTCAGGAACAATGACCAGCAGGATGCCTTGTTCCGCAGCGCAGCCAGGCAGGATTATTCGCTCTCCTTTTCAGGGGGAACAGACAAAACCACATTCCTGGTGAACGGATCCTATTACTACCGGGAGGGCATTGTCAATCCCGCTGATTTTTCCCGCTTCACCTTTTCCTTCAACCTGGATCATGAGATCAGCCGGCACCTTGAATTCGGCAGCCGTATTTACTATACCAATACCCGGCAGCGGATCGCGAATACCTCAGGTTCCGCCTTGGAAGGCAATGTCATCCTCTCGGCACTTGCAAGTCCCCCGTTTCTCCCCGTTGAAGACGATACGACCGTCTTCTACATCAATCCCATGCGCCCGGAAATTGATAATACCCTGGCGAACATAAATGGCATTACTGATAATCAGAATGGCAATCGTGTGATCACACGATTTTATGCGAACTGGCATATTGTGGAGGGACTTACCCTTCAGTTGAACGGATCCTCCAATCTGGGACTCGACCGCAGAAAAATGTACCGGCGGAACGATTATACTTACATCGGCAGGGTAAACAAGGGAATGGGCCTGTATGAAGGGGTGGAGTCGACGGGATGGAATTTCGAACCCCTGCTGAGCTATGACAGGAGTTTCGGGGAGCATCACCTGGGACTCCTGGGGGGATACAGCCTTTATGCCAGCAGGAACTCATGGAACCGGACGATCGGCCTTAACTATCCGACCAATGATGTGACGGAGCTGGATAATGCCAGCAACAAACTGGCCTATTCCAACATCCATAATCTCAGTAGGTCTTCCTTCCTGGGAAAACTGGATTACAATTTTGCAGGCAAGTACTTCATCCGCGGAGCATTCCGCACCGACGGATCCACCCGGTTCAGCAATTCCTATTATATCGATGCGGATCCCATTAAACCGGACGACTGGAAACTCGTGAAGGACCGGAAATACAGTACCTGGTATGGGGCCGGACTCGCCTGGAAGATTTCGGAAGAAGACTTCATGCAGAATGTACGGGCGGTCAGCAATCTCAATCTCCGGTTTTCTTACGGAATCGCAGGGAATGACGGGGGATACGGGACAGGCCGGCAGTATCCCCTGTACTGGAGCGATACGGTGCCTGATTTCAATGCAGACGAAGACCTTATCGATCTCCTTCTACCTGGGGTGGGGTTTGAGCTGAGGAACCTCCAGTTCCAGGAGCCGGAAAAAGTTTCTGAGATCGATGTGGGAATCGACCTGGGACTGGCGGATGACAGGATCGCCCTTTCGCTTGATTATTTTATGCGGACCATGACCGGGCTGGTCATGCCGGATCTCAGTGATACGGTATTCATTTATAATAATCTCGGGGAACATAAAAGTTCCGGCATGGAACTGAACATGAACACCCTGAATGTTAAAAAGACGGACTTCGAGTGGCTGACCAATCTGAATTTCACCTTCCTGGGCAACCAGGTTTCAGGACTGGGCGGACAATACGATGCCTGGGATGTCGGCCATAACGGCAATTCAAATATCATCAAAGAGAATGAGGCACTTTACTCATTCTGGGGATACCAGACCGACGGTGTCTTCCAGACCCAGCAGGAAGTGGACGACCATGCCCTGCAGCCCGGCGCCGGACCCGGTGATATCCGCTACAAGAACCTGAACGGGGATAATGTGATCGATGAAAATGACCGGACGGTGCTTGGCGATCCCCAGCCGGATTTTTATTTCGGCATTAACAACATCATACGATTCAAGAATTTTGAGCTCTCCTTCCTCTTCCAGGGCGTATACGGGCAGGAGGTCCTGAACCTGACCCGGATGCAGACGGAAGGCCTGAACGATTTTGTTAACCAGTCCACCGAAGTCTTCAACCGGTGGACGGGGCAGGGTACATCCGATGAAATACCCAGGGCCTGGCCCGGCGCAAATAACGGCTATAATAACATTCAGATCTCCGACCGCTTTGTTGAAGATGGGTCCTACCTGAGGCTGAAACAGCTTGCCCTGGCTTATAATTTGCCCTCAGGGATAGCCGGCAGGTTGAAAATGTCCAGCGCAAGTATCTACATCGCTGCACAGAACCTGTTTACCATAACCCCTTACAGCGGTTATGATCCGGAGGTAAGTTCCTATGGTCCCCTGGGCATTGACTACGGTACCTATCCCCAATCAAGGTTTATCGGAGGAGGGATCAGCTTCGGATTCTAGGTCAACGATGAAAAATTTAAATAATATAAGAATGAAATCAGCAGTCAATAAAAAATACCGGTCCAGGCTCTACCTAATCCTTATGCTCCTGCTTGGAATGGCCTTCCAGGCGCATGCGCAGGTCAGGGTTTCCGGTAAGGTGACCGATATAAACAATGAACCTCTCCCCGGTGCAAGCATCCTTCTGAAGGGAACCACATCCGGCACGGTAACGGACCTGGAAGGTAATTACAGCATCATGGTACCCGGAGGGAATGCAATCCTTGTATTCGCCTACGTGGGCTACACGGATCAGGAAATCCCTGTAGGGAACCGTACCAGCATCGACATTACCCTGGAAGAGGACATTACCAGGATGGAAGAGGTCGTGGTGATCGGTTACGGCACGCAAAAGAAAATCGATCTTTCGGGAACCGTGGCAGTGGTGGATGCCGAGGAATTGCAGACCCTCCCGATCAAATCGGCCGGTGAAGCCCTCAAGGGAAGGGCTCCGGGGGTTTACGTGGTCTCCAACACAGGCCAGCCCGGTTCGAGTCCCACTATCCGCATCCGCGGAACCAGTTCGATTACGGCCGGCAACGATCCCCTGATCATCGTTGACGGGGTTCAGGGTGTAAGCCTTTCGGACATCGATTTTAACGACATCGTATCCTATAATGTCCTTATAGACGCCGCAGCGGCAGCCATTTACGGATCGGCAGGGGCCAACGGCGTGATCCTGATCACCACCCGCAGGGGAAAGGGAGGCCAGACGAAGGTGGATTTCAATTTTTCAAGAGGCTGGCAGTTCCCTCCCGAGAAACTTTCCGTTCTCAGCCCTGAACAATCCATGGCATTGATCCGGGAAATAGATGTAAACAAGGAAACAGCAAGTTTCTTTGGCAGTGAGTACCGTTCTGCATTCCACCCCCTGGGCGGATCGATTGATACCACCAAACTGATCAATACCGACTGGCAGGGCGAATTGTTCAGAGTGGCACCCACCCAGAATTATTCCCTGTCCGTTTCCGGAGGGGAGGAACGCTTTGCCTACCGGTTGTCTGCCGGGTACCTGAACCAGGTTGGCTATATAAAACCGAGTGAATTTCAACGTTTTACAGTGCGGAGTAATTTGGATTACAATTTCTCGGACAACCTGAAAATGCAGACGGACATCTCAATTGCCCGTAAAAACCAGCGGACGGTGCCGACCGGCGATTTTGCCTGGAACGGCACTTCCATGCTGACCGCCCTGAATACCCTTCCTTTTATACCCATCTACAACGAAGACGGGGGAGGGTATTTCGTAAATCCCTTCCAACCCAACATCGATACACCCCCGGCCGGGATAAACGGGAATGTGGGCTATGGGTATAGTACCGATCTGGTGGGCAGGTACGGGCTCGGGTACGAGATCCTGCCGGGACTGAAATACCAGTTTGACCTGATGGCTAGGGTGGGCTTTGATAAAGGCAACAGCTACCGTTCCCGCTATCATACGGATCTCGGGCGTCAGAGCAGCGGCACCTCCAATTCCTCCTCCGGGGAAAGTTTCCGCTGGGATATGAACCATATCCTGAGCTATACCCGGTCTTTTGGCAGCCACAACCTCGAGTTGATGGGGGGACTTGTTACCCAGACCAGCCACAGCTGGGGAAATTCCGCGCAACGCCAGGGTTTTCCGACCGACAGCATTCCTCATGCCTATTTTGAAACCCGTGATGTGGGGACGATAACCGTCAAATACAACGGCAATTCATCGGATGTGAAATATGCCAAATACTCTTACATCGGACGGCTGAATTATAATTATGCCTCCAGGTATTATCTCCAGGTCAATTTCAGGGCGGACGGGTCTGCACGTTTCGGTAAGAACTACCGCTGGGGTACCTTTCCTTCGGCATCTGTAGCCTGGCGCCTCTCCGAGGAACCCTTTATGCAGAACCTGGTTTTCCTGAGCAACCTGAAGTTAAGGGCCACCTACGGTGTGACAGGCAACGACGCCTTCAGTAACTTCCAGCACCTGAGCACTTATTCTGCTGGTGCCAACTATCCCATCTGGGGTACCGACGAGATAGCAGTAGGGTATGCCCCCAGCCGGCTGGCAAATCCCGATCTGCGTTGGGAGGAAACCACCGAAAAGGCCATCGGCCTCGATATGACCCTCTGGAAGGGGAGGCTGGACATGGTCCTGAACGGCTTTATCAAGGATTCCAAAGATTTGCTTTATAATGTCAATCTGCCCGCACATACCGGCTTTTCTACCGGGGTTGTCAACATCGGCCAGGTGCGGGTAAACGGGGTCGAATTTCAGCTTACCACAAGAAACGTAAGCAGAGCCGACTTTTCCTGGAGAACGACATTAACGATCTCCCGTGACAAGAACGAGGTGGTATCCCTCGGCCAGATCGAAGCCCCGCAATTCATCGGGAGGGACCAGGAAAGCGTCATCAAGAAGGGCCTTCCGATCAATGCAATGTGGGGATGGATCATGGAAGGGATATTCCAGAACCAGGGAGAAATCGATGAGTTGTCCACAACCCTCCCGGACGGGACAATTGTCTATTACCAG
Source organism: uncultured Bacteroides sp. (assembly GCA_964431315.1). Taxonomy (GTDB): domain Bacteria; phylum Bacteroidota; class Bacteroidia; order Bacteroidales; family SM23-62; genus SM23-62. The sequence continues at coordinate 12,827 of CAYSJH010000022.1, forward strand.
AACGGAAATACCGCTCCCGGGGACATACAGTTTGCCAATACCAACGGGTTTGAGCTGGATTCCCTCGGGAATCTCATACTGGACCAGAATGGCAATCCGTTTGTACGCGTGGATGACAACGACCGGACCTACATCGGCAAACCCAACCCGGATTTTCACTTCGGAATGGACAATGCTTTCCGTTACAAAAACCTGGAATTTTCCTTCTTTTTCCAGGGAATGTACGGGAACGATATCCTTTCCCTCACCCGGCGGGAGATCGAACGCATGGACCATTATTTCAATTTTTCCTCGACCGTGGCAAACCGCTGGATGTACGAGGGACAGGATACAGATATCCCAAGGGCCACGATCTCCGATCCTAACCGGAATAACAGCATATCTACCCGCTGGCTTGAAGACGGCTCCTTTATCCGGCTAAAATATGTCACGCTGGCCTATAACCTGCCGGAGAACCTGATCGGCAGGGCGAGGATCCGGTCCACAAGGGTATTCGTGACGGCTGAAAATATGCTGACCTTCACAAAGTATACTCTCTACGATCCTGAAATCGCCACTAACGGGAGCAGGGGACTCGACATGGGAGGATATCCCCAGGCAAGGACACTTTCATTCGGTGTAAATCTTGGATTCTAAAATCATAAATCATATAGGCCATGAGAACAATTCATACCATATCCGGAGTACTGATCCTTCTTGTTGCAGGCCTTACTTCCTGTTTCAATGATCAGCTGGAAATATTCCCGACGGATGCCACGGTAGACGAAGTGCTTTTCAGCACTGAGGTCGGGGCGGAAGCTGCCCTGATTGCCCTGTACGATCCGGTGACACCGGGCTACTATATGTTCTCTGCCTTCGGAATGGAATACTACGGCGATGCCAGCGGTACAGGCGTAACTTCGGGTCCCGCTTCCCAGGACGCCCAGGCCCTGAGTGCAAAAAGCATAACCCCTGACAACCGGTTCGCACAGCGCTGGTACTACGAAACATTCCGACCCATTGCCCGCATGAACAGCTGGCTCTTTTTTGCCCAGGAAACGCCGTTTGCGGATCCGGCCAGGAAAAAAGCAGCTTTCGGTGAGGTCCATTACCTGCGGGCCATGTACTATTTCCGGCTGGTACAGCTTTACGGCTCGGTGCCTGCCGTTTATGAGGTACCCCCCCAGTTCTATCCGCCCAGGGCAACTCCTGAGGAGAATTATTCAAAGATCATTGAAGACCTGGAGATTGCAATAACTGACCTGCCCTGGGAAAATAACGGGGTGCTCAGACCGGGAAAATTCGAGGCCAGGATCACCAAAGGTGCAGCCATATGCCTGATGGCAAGGGTGCTGATGACTGCACCGGAACCCCTTTACGACCTGGACAGGGCCATTGAATTGCTGAACGGCATCGTATACGATACACGTTATGAGCTGCTTCCCAATTTTGAAGACCTGTGGAATGTTGACAATAAGAACAACAAGGAAAGCATCCATCTGATAAGCCTTGCCAATTACCAGCAGGAAGGAAGCAACGCCGCCTCCCTGTCGGTCCCGTCCCAGATATGGTTCCGTCCAACGAGAGACTTTTACGATTCATTTGAACCCGGTGATACGAGAAGGGACGTGACCATCCAGCGCCTCTATATCCCTCCCGTGAGGGACGATCTCTACCTGCTGAAACTGAGGTATGATCCGAGGGCCCAGAACGGCTGGGTCTTCGATAGTTTTCCCATGTATTACACGCGAAAGGCGGATATGATCCTCCTGCTGGCAGAAGCCCTTGCGGTAAAGAACCTGAATGGAAATATGGATGAGATTCTCGCATTGATCGAACTGGTCCGGAACCGGGCTTTCAAGGGGCAGTCCCACAAAGTATACACCGCCACCGATTTCCCCGACCTCCATGCATTAAAGATCTTCCTCTGGTGGGAGCGAAGGAAGGAGCTTTTCTTCGAGATCCAGAGTTTCTGGGATGCAAAACGGATGGGAATTGCAGAGGAGATCCTCGGATTGCAGGATTACCAGCTTATTTTCCCGCTGGGGGCCGATGCCCTTGCTGAAAATCCCAGCCTGGTTCAGAACCCGGGATATTAAACCGGGATTCAGACTGATTTGAAAGGTCAATACATCCCAGAAAATATAAATAAGTGTATATTGTGGAATTGACCCGCTGAACCTGAATCATTATGAAGATATTCACCTGTAAAATACAATGCTGGGTCCCGTTCACCATGGCTGTGCTGACCTTTTCCGCAGGATGTACGGAGAGAACCGATGACCGGCCGAACATCATTATCATACTGGCCGATGACATGGGTTACACCGATCCCGGCTTTATGGGTTCCGGCATTTCAACTCCAAACATCGACCGGCTGGCTGAGGAAGGTATCCTGATGACCCGGTTCTATAACACGGGCCGCTGCTGTCCGAGCAGGGCCTCCCTGCTTACCGGTCTATATTCCCACCAGGCCGGTGTGGGGGACATGACACGGCTCGATGGCCTTCCCGGCTACATGGGTTACCTGAACAGGAATTGTGTGACCATCGCGGAGGTTTTGAAAACGGCCGGTTACACCACACTGATGACCGGCAAATGGCACGTCGGGCACCAGGATGGCCAGCGGCCCCTGCAGCGTGGCTTTGAACGCTATTATGGCATTCCCCAGGGAGGAGGCGTCTATTACTGGCCCGACCGGAGGGACCGGTCGGTCTATCTTGATGACAGTGTTATTCAGGTGAACAGGGAAACCTTCTATTCCACTGTGGAGTTCAATGAATATGCTGTCCGTTTTATCGAGGAGCACGTCAGGAATAATTCCAAACCCTTCTTCCTGTATCTGGCGCACATTGCTCCGCATTTCCCGCTGCAGGCGGATCCCCGGGTTGTAGAAAAATACCGGGGCAGGTATATGGAGGGTTTCCAGGCATTGAGGCAGCAAAGGTTCGAATATCTTCTTGAAAAGGGCATCCTGGCTCCCGAAACCTCGTTGTCGGACTTTGATAAAAGGGTACTGGAATGGGATAAACTTACAGCCGGACAAAGAGATACCTTCGACCTGCGGATGTCAGTCTACGCAGCCCAGATGGACATCATGGACCAGGGGATTGGACTGCTGCTGGACAAGCTCGAGGAACTGGGCATCATGGACAATACCGTTATTTTCTTCCTGTCTGACAACGGCGGGACAAATGAGGACCTGTATCCCCTGGATAACAGCAATGAGGTGCCTATCGGTTCGCCCGATAGCTGGACATCCTACAGGGCCTCCTGGGCCAATGTCAGCAACACGCCATTCCGGCTATATAAGCACTGGGTCCACGAAGGCGGCATTTCCACCCCACTGATTATCCATTACCCGGCCATGATCAAATCCGGAAGGCTTGACTCGCAGGTTGGACACATCATCGACCTGATGCCGACCTGCTTGGATCTGGCCCGTGCCAGCTATCCCACAACCTGTGAAGGAAATAACATCCTGCCCATGGAAGGGAAAAGCCTCCTGCCGGTTATGGAAGGAGAACAGAGAGAAGGGCATGCAATGCTTTTCTGGGAACACGAGGGAAACCGGGCTGTAAGGAAAGGGAAATGGAAAGCGGTCTCGGCATACGGTGATCCCGGATGGTCTCTTTACAACATGGAGGCGGACAGGTCCGAATCGGAGGATATGAAACAGGCCTATCCCGATACCCTTGACCTGATGGTGGGTATTTATGAGGATTGGGCCGGCAGGGTGGGGGCCATTCCTTATGATTCTCTTCTTTCCCACCGGGAGCAATTCATGAAAAGAAGGAGAAGATAACCTGATATAATCCCTGATAAAGTGAAAATAAAATTCATATTTCTACTGCCTGTTCTGCTTTTATGTTCCGTTACCTTTTCCGGCGCTGCAGACTTTAATGTGAAGGATTTTGGTGCTGCGGGAGACGGGATTTCCCTGAATACCGGCCCTATACAGGCCGCCATCGATTCCTGCGCCCTCAGCGGGGGAAGGGTGGTCATACCCGCCGGGACATTCCTTACCGGCAGCCTGTACCTGCGCAGCAACGTAACCCTTTGGCTCGATCCCGGGGCAGTCCTGCTGGGCAGTCCCCGGCTGGAGGATTACTCCCTGCACGATCCCGAATACCCATCCTATGCTGACCACTACGTATGCAGGAGCCTGATTTATGCGGAAGGGGAGACGAACATCGGGATATCAGGCCAGGGAACCCTGAACGGGAACGGGGGAAGTCCCTCGTTCCGCACCGAGCGCCCGGAATACAAATCCAGGCCCTACGTCATACGCCTGGTCTCCTGCCGGGATGTACACATCAGCCAGGTCCACATGGTCGGCTCGGCCATGTGGATGCAGCATTACCAGGATTGCGAAAGGGTGTTCATCCGGGGGATCCGGGTTTACAACCACAGCAATTACAACAACGACGGAATGGACATTGACGGCTGCCGCGATGTCATAATATCCGGATGCATAATCGACAGCAGCGATGACGGGATCTGCCTTAAAAGCACCGGCCTGTCACCATGCGAGAACATCAGCATCTCGGACTGCATCGTAAGCAGCCATGTGAATGCCTTCAAGTGCGGCACGGAGTCCATTGGCGGTTTCCGTAACATAACCATCTCCAACTGCATCGTAAAACCGTCGGCCGACCGGCGTGTTCCCACCCTGAACGGATACATCGAAGGGGAGTCCGGGATCGCCCTCGAGATCATGGACGGGGGGACCATGGAAAATGTCCTGGTCAGCGGCCTGGTGATCGATTCGGTGAAAACACCTCTGTTCATTAAGCTCGGGAACCGGGGGAGGAAACACCGTGAGGACGCCGATCGCCCTGGACCCGGTACAATGCGCAACATCCGGATCAGTAATGTGTCAGCCACACATGCAAGTGCCCTTTGCAGCTCCATCACCGGATTCCCGGATCATTACGCAGAAAATATTTCGCTTTCAGACATTTACATCAGCTGCCTGGGAGGAGGAACAAAGGAAGACCTTGACCGGGAACCGGATGACGATGAAACCGGATATCCCTGGCCGGGCATGTTTGGAACCCAGCTGCCTGCATACGGGCTTTACGTCAGGCATGTAAGGGGACTGTACATGGACCGGATCAGGTTTGAGCTTTTATCGCCCGACCCGCGTCCGGCATGCCATTTCGAGGACGTAGAGGATCTGTCCACGGATAAACCTCAGCTGTAACTCAAATGAATCGTTTCCTGATAATTATTGTCCTGCCGGCCGTATTATTGATGGCAGGATCTTCCTGTAGGAATATCCGGAATGCTTATCCTTTCAGGGATGCCAGCCTCCCGATGGATGAAAGGGTGGAAGATCTTCTGTCGCGCCTTACCCTGCAAGAGAAAATTTCCCTCCTGAATGTGACGGGACCCGAAATCACCCGGCTGGGGATCCCGGCTTATCATTACGGCAACGAAGCCCTTCACGGTGTGGTGAGACCCGGCAAAGCCACGGTATTTCCCCAGGCGATCGGTCTGGCTGCCACCTGGGATACGGACCTGATGTATACCGTGGCCACGGCCATTTCGGATGAAGCCCGGGCTAAGGATAATGCCAATAACGGAAGGATGACCGGTGCGGAAGAACTGGGCGGCCGGTTCAACGGCCTGCTGACCTTCTTCTCACCCACGGTCAATATGGCAAGGGACCCGAGGTGGGGACGGACCGCCGAAACCTACGGGGAAGACCCCCTGCTGACTTCCCGGATGGGCGTGGCATTTATCAGGGGGATGCAGGGAGAGGACCCAAGGTACCTTAAAACCATTTGCACGCCGAAACATTTTGTCGCCAACAACGAAGAACATAACCGGTTTTCCTGCAACGTGATTACGACCGAGGAGAACCTCAGGAATTATTACCTGAAGGGATTCGAGGCCTGCGTTCGCGAAGCAGGTGCAGGGGCGGTCATGACGGCATACAATGCCATCAACGGCATACCCTGCTCGGTCAACACCTGGCTCATCCGGAATGTCCTGAGGCAGGAATGGGGCTTCGGGGGGTATGTGGTGACCGATTGCGGGGCGGTTAAACACCTGTTTGAGAGTCATGGGTTTGTAAAGGATACGGTCGGGGCCGCTGCCCTGGCAATCAATTCCGGGGTAGACCTGGAATGCGGTCCCATGATCTTTCCGCGTTACCTTGGAAAGGCTGTTGAAAGGGGACTCGTAACCGAGGGGACCATCAATGGCGCGGTCCGGCACGTGCTCCTGGGAAGATTCCGGCTCGGTCTGTACGATCCGGCGTACATGCAGCCCTACAGGCAGATACTGGTTAATGTGGTGGATTCGGATGCACACCGTGAACTTGCGCTCAGGGCAGCTCTCGAGTCTATGGTTTTACTTAAAAATGAGTCCCAGGGCGACCGCGGAACAGCTGACAATCAAACCGGAATCGGCAGGGCCGGTGGCAGACAATCCGGTGGACAAAAACTTCTTCCGCTTAATGCGGACCTGCCACTGAGCATTGCCGTGGTGGGACCAAACGCAGATATCTGCCGGTTCGGGGATTACAGCGGCGTCCCGGTCAATCCCCCGGTATCGCCCCTGCAGGGACTGCAAAACCGGGTTCCCCCGAACATTCGCCTGGTTCATGTACCTTGGTCAGGTCCGAAAGATGAGATGTCGACGGAGGACCGCCCGGCGGACAGTCTGCAGGGGATAACCCCGGAATCCCTCCCCGGGATGCAGTTCAAAGCAGAAATTGACGCATCGGCAAATGCCGATGTTGTTGTTGCTTTCATGGGACTTGGTGACTTTTATGAACGCGAGTCGGTGGACAAGGAGGACCTTGATCTTCCGCCTGACCAGGAAAAGTTCATTCGCCTTCTGCACGGGGCAAATCACGCTACTATAGTCGTTCTGATCAACGGGAGTCCCCTTTCGGTAAACTGGATCGATCGGCATATCCCGGCTATAATTGAAGCATGGTATCCAGGGGAACAGGGGGGGACAGCCATTGCCTCGGTCCTTTTCGGTGATTACAATCCGGCTGGCCGCCTGCCCCTTACCTTTTACAAAGGTGTTGAACAGCTTCCGGCGTTTGACGAGTATGAAATATCAAGGGGCAGGACATACATGTACCTGGCTGAGGATCCCCTGTATCCCTTCGGCCACGGGCTCTCCTACACTGACTTTGCCTACAGTGACCTTCGGATTGACAGGGATCAGGCGGGTTGCACAGATACCTTAAGGGTCAGCTTACGGGTCTCCAATACCGGTCACCGGGACGGGGATGAGGTGGTCCAGCTTTATGCAGGGTACCCCCAGAGTAAAAATCCATTACCCCGGAAGGTCCTTGTCGGTTTCCAGCGGGTCCATATCCGGGCCGGGGAAACCCGGGTGGTCGAATTCAAAATATCTCTCCCCCGGCTTCTTGGGCGTTACAGCAAACAGGAAGGCCAATTCACGGTTCCCCCGGGCCGGTATGGGATATATGCAGGGGCGTCCTCCACCGATATAAGGCTAAAGGGGGACTTCAACATTATCGAATAATCTCCCCGGAATTTGCAGGAAGTCCCCATCTCCCGGACTTCCCGGACTGGGGTCAAATGCGTTAACTTTTTTGTGAGATTTTTCCACTCCCGGGCAGGTATTTCTTCAGAATTTTGATTGGGAGAATATCGCAAAACCGGGAATTCATGAAACAATTCGCCTTGAACCTGTACCTAAATTTCAAAATTTTTGCTCTTCTGGTTTTGTCCACTGCAGGTTTTCTGGCGAGTTGCAACCAGTTGCCCGAAAGGGTGGAACGGTTATCGGGCCAGGAATTGAGCATTGATCTCGATAGCATGGAGACCCGGGTGGAGATCATCGACGAAGGGATCGTCCATGTGTTTGTTTCCAGGAAAGGGTCGGTAAGGAGAAAGGAAAGCCTCACAAGGATTATAAAATCACCTGAAGAATCGAAGTTCAGAGTAATACAGAAGGGTAATGAGATACTCGTCCAGACCAGCAGGATAGAAATGAAAACCAGCCTTGAAACCGGCGCTACCGTTTTCACGGATCGAAACGGCAAGATCCTTCTGAAGGAACCCAGGGCACCCGGGATTATGAATACCACGGTTACGGGGGATACGGGCTTCCAGGTAAGGCACTGGCTGGAATTCTCAGAAGATGAGGCCCTATTCGGATTCGGGCAGCATCAGAACGGGATCATGAACTACCGGGGCAAATCGGTGGAACTCTACCAGCAAAACATGGAAGTTGCCATTCCGGTTATGATCTCTTCAAAAGGATACGGCATTTTCTGGGATCATTACTGCTATTCCCGTTTCGAAGATGAACATCACGGATGTTTCTGGTCAGAGCTGGTTGATGGCCTTAATTATTACTTCATCTACGGTCCGGAATCGGACGGAGTGGTCGCAGGTATCAGGAAGCTGACCGGAACGGCTCCCATGTTTCCCAAATGGGCCTACGGATTCATACAATCCCGCGCCAGGTATGAAACCCAGGAAGAGATCCTCGGGATCGTCCGGGAATACAGGAAGCGGGAAGTACCGCTTGACGTTATCGTACAGGACTGGCAATACTGGCCTGACGGCTGGGGAGCAAAGGAATTTGATTCCCTGCGATACCCGGATCCGAAAGAAATGCTGGATGAACTGCATACCGACCTGCATGCGCACCTGCTCATTTCGGTCTGGCCCTGCTTTGAAAAAGGCAGCCGTGATTTCGAGGAAATGAATAAGGCGGGTTTTCTGTATCCGTCAAATTCAAGATGCTACTACGATCCTTTCAACCCGGCCGCAAGTGAGCTTTACTGGAAACAGGCCAAAAGAGGATTATTCGATTACGGCGTGGATGCTTGGTGGGCCGATGCGACGGAACCTGAAATCAACGGATGGGATACCGGTCCCGATGATTACAGGAAAAGGATGAAACCGTTCCTTGGCAGCGGGGCGAGGTATATGAACGCCTACTCCCTCATGCATACCAAGGGTTTATATGAGGGCCAGAGAAGCGTTACGAAGGAGAAACGGGTATTCATCCTGACCCGTTCGGCCTTCACAGGCCAGCAGCGTTATGCAGCGGCGACCTGGTCCGGAGATGTTTCCGCGACCTGGGATGTGTTCAGGGACCAGATCGCTGCCGGGCTGAATTTCTCCATTACGGGAATTCCTTACTGGACATCTGATATCGGGGCCTTCTTTGTCAATGATAAGGATTGGTTCCGTCATGGCGAATTCCCCGGCGGGGTAGAGGATCCCGAATACCGTGAATTCTTCATCCGATGGTACCAGTTCGGGGCCTTCTGTCCCCTTTTCCGCGTTCATGGCGCCCAGACCCCGCGTGAGATTTGGTATTTCGGGGAGCAGGGAGATCCGGATTACGATATCCAGGTAAAATACAACAGGCTCAGGTACCGCCTGATGCCTTATATCTACTCGCTGGCCGGGATGGTAACCCTGGATGATTACACCATGATGCGGCCCCTGGTAATGGACTTCCCCTCTGATACGGAAGCACTGAACATCGATGACCAGTACATGTTCGGTCCCGCTTTCATGGTATGCCCGGTAACAGTGCCCGGAGCAATTAGCAGGGAGGTATACCTGCCGGTCCAACCCGGTGGGTGGTACAACTTCTGGACTGGAAATCATTTTGAAGGGGGACAGAGCATAGATGCCAAAGCGGACCTGGAAACCCTTCCGCTTTTTGTCAGGGCCGGTTCCATTCTGCCGATGGGTCCCGGGATGCAGTACACTTCTGAAAAACCTGAAGATCCCATCGAGCTAAGGATCTATACCGGTGCCGACGGGAAATTCCTCCTTTATGAAGACGAGGGGGACAATTACAATTATGAAAACGGGCAATCCAGCCTCATCCCGCTTGCATGGAATGCCGGAGAAGATAAGCTTACCATAGAAAACCGAAGGGGTGATTATAATGGCAAGCTGAAGGAAAGAAGTTTCAGGATTGTGAAAGTTAACGATGGTACCGGAGTGGGACTTAACCCCGAACAAAAACATATTGAAATTAAATATCTCGGAAATGCATATTCACTTAAACTTGATGCACAATGAAAAAACTCTGTCTGAAAAAACCTCCTTGACTTGGACTGCCAACAGGTAAATTCATTTTTAATTCAAACGTAATATTTAAATTATGAAAAAACTGTACAAATTAACCAAAACCCCGGCAATGGGACTGATTTTAGTAATCGGACTCTTCGCCAGCCTAGAGGCCTTTCCCCAGGCAACCGGTACGCTTGGAATACAGGCTGTTGGACCGACATCGGTAGTTATCAAGATAGATACCACCGGTGCCGATGCCTACCGGGTAGAATCCTCCATGGATAATGTTTCATATACCGAAATCACTGCATTTGCAGATACTACCGTTCCGGACGTGATCTATCATCTGCTCACCGGATTGACGGAAAATACCAAGTATTACCTGAAACTTGTCCCGATCAAAGGAGGAGTGGACGGTACGGAGGTCATTGACAGCGTCACTACGATGGAAGCCAGAATGCTGATCCATATGAAGTTCGAATCGGAAAATAACGGCTGGACTGCAGATGATGTGACGGGGAAAAGCGACTCCCTCATTAATGCCACCATTGCTGCAACCGGCAATGCCAAGCTTGGCAATGCGGCCAGCTTCCAGTGGACTGAGGTCGTTCCGGGAATCGGTCCCTATGTTTATTCTTCCATTTTCCTCGACAGCGCCTTTATGCAGTATGCCAACGATGTGAGTGCCCCGCCCGAATTGTATTCGACAAACTATACAGAAACAACCTATTCCCTTTGGTTTAAAAACAACGATACAACGCAAATCGCTACCAAGGGTTCGGTACTTGCATCCTTCGGTTCAAGCGTGTCAAACGGGGTATTCTGGAGGAAAGATGAGCTTATTCTGGCCACTGCCTCTCGCTGGAGCCCGGGAATCGGAAACGTTTTTCATAACGACACCGTTCCTTTTCCCAACAACACCGACTGGAACCATTTAGCGTATGTGTTCAAGGAAGGCATGGTATACCTATACCTGAACGGAGAACTTGTCATTAGCCTTGACCAGCATCCCCAGTATTTCTGGCAGTCCTATAACACACGGCCGAATGATCACTGGGCAAGCAACCAGCTGGCTGCCGTCTACTGGTTCAACCGGGCCCTGAATCCCGTCACACCGGAAAACCTGGGGGACGTCGGGGTTTGGCACCATCAGTTTAACGGGCTGATGGACGAATTCAAGGTGTTCAGCTATGCTCTCACGGAATCAGAAATCAAGGATATGGTCGCTGAACTTGCCCCCGGGGCTGCAACCACAAGTGCAATGGGGATCGGCCCGAACAGCATTGCGCTGACCTCGGCAGCAACGGATGCAACTTCCTTCAAATTCGAGGTAAAAACAGGAGCGGGAGCATTCGAGGAGAAAGCACCTGTCCTTCAATCGGAGCTTGTGAAGAAGTATTTCCTGCTTGATGGTCTGACTGAGAACACTGAGTATGTGATCAAAACCACTCCGATGAATTTCGCCGGGACAGGAGAGGCCGATTTTGACACCATAACGACCCATCCGATAGCCAAGCTGGTTGACCATAAATTCAGCAAGGATACGGCACGCGGTATCATGGATGAGATCTCCGGGTACATCGATTCACTTGATTCCCAGGTAACTATAGTGGAAGAAGCCGTCAAATTTGCCTCTGTCCAGGTCGTACCGGGTGCCCCCAAGACCCATGGCGTCATGTACCTCGACCGCTCACTTGATGACCACTGGACTATAGCAGGTAATATGCGCACTTATGATTACACGGAAGCTTCCTATGCCTTCTGGTTCAAGGTGGATGATCCAAACAACTGGATGGATGCCGGCGGCATCATTGCGGCCATGGGGGACAACAACTCGACCTGCATTGCATTGCTGAAGGACAGCCTCTGGCTTGGGACAGGATTCAAGGATGGTCCCAACAACATCATGCAGAAAGCAGGGATGCCCTTCACCTCTACTGCATGGACGCACGTTGCCCTGGTCATCAAAGACGGGATCACAGACCTTTATGTAAACGGCACCAAGGAACTAACCCTGGACGATACCCAGAATTATTTCTGGAACCGGTTCAGCCTGAGGGCCAATGACTACTGGTCCAAGTGCAACCTCGGGGGCGTATACAACTGGAATCGTGGCGCCAAGGTGATCATCGATGCCATGACGGGAGACCCGAGGATCCAGTTCCCCTTCCAGGGATACATGGATGAGTTCAACCTCTACAGCTATGCCATCGACCAGGCAGAAATCGATGCCCTGATCGCAGCGGGCCATGACGGTCCAGCATTTGCCGATCCGGCAGATGTAACTGCCGTGGGAATCGGACCGAATAGTGTGGCCTTCCAGGCGGTTTCGGCGAATGCCGATACGTTTAAGTTCGAGATGAAAAAGGGCACGGACGATTTCGCTCCGGCCGCACCAAAAATGGGTTCCAAGCTGAGGTACCAGTTCTTCCTGTTCGACGGTCTGGACATGAATACACAATACATTTTCAGGACCACGGCGGAGAATGAATACGGAATGGCCGAACCGGTCCTTGATACGGTCATGACACGTCCATCTAAAATGAAACTGGTCGAGCATAAGTTCACAGAAGCAACGGGGCGTGGTGTGTCCGACGAGATCAGCGGCTATGTTGATTCACTGGATGCACAGGTCAGTGTTGAACCAGGTTACCTCAGATTCGCATCCATACAGGTAGTTCCCGGTGCCCCCAAAACCAGTGGCATCATGTACCTTGACCGCTCGCTCGGCGATCAATGGACCGTTAACGGCAATATGAGGACCTACGATTACACGGAAGCCTCCTATGCCTTCTGGTTCCAGGTCGTTGACCCGAACGACTGGATGCAGGATGGAGGGATCATTGCAGCAATGGGTGACAACCTCTCAACCTGCATCGCATTGAAGAATGACAGCCTCTGGTTGGGTACGGGATTTAAGGACGGATCCTTTAACATCATGCAGAAGTCTGGCATGCCGTTTACCTCAACCGGCATTACCCATGTAACACTCGTATTTAAAGAAGGGATTACAGACCTTTATGTTGATGGTGCCAAGAAACTGTCTATCGACGATACGCAAAACTATTTCTTCAACCGCTTCAGCCTGAGGGCCAATGACTACTGGTCGAAGTGCAACCTGGGAGGTGTGTACAACTGGAACCGCGGAGCCAAGGTGATCATTGACGCCATGACGGGTGATCCGCGTATACAGTTCCCGTTCCAGGGTAATCTGGATGAATTCAACCTTTACAACTATGCCATCGACCAGGCCGAGATCGATGCACTGAAAGCTGCCGGCTGTGACATACCAACAGCCGTTAATGATGTCAGGGCAGAATCAGGCCTCTTTGCATATCCGAACCCTGCTGCGGATGTCGTTTACCTGAACGGGGACTTTACCGGAAAGCTTGAAGTATTTGATCTGACCGGCAAGAAGGTAATGAACATTAACCTTAATGGTGACAGCCAGATTTCTGTTAGCCACCTGGATAAGGGTATGTATATTTTCAAATTCTTATCCGGGAGCGAAAGCAGCATCCAGAGGATAATGCTTAAGTAAAGCCTTTTAAAAAGAGGGCCCGGAGAAATCCCGGGTCCTCTTTATCCTTATTGGTGCATTAGCGTATGTTTTTGGAACATTTGCAACATGCCTTAACAGGAATATTTGATAATTTTATAGTGTTTAACCTGCTTATTAACATAAAAACCAATTAAAATGATGAAAAATCTACTTAAAATTTCCATGACTTTGGCAGGGATCTTTCTCACCATGTCCCTGGCATTTGGTCAGGATGCAGTACCCGCACCGGACGTGGCACTGACTTTTGAAGGTACTCCGGGCGCCTATGCACCGGAAGTAACGGATGTATCAGGAAATGGCAATAATGCCCTTTGGTATAATTACTTCATCTCAGATGGGGAGAATCCTGCTGCAGAATTGTATGCCGGGTATTTTGCCGACAGCGGTAAGTTCGGGGCAGCCTGGTACGCCAGCGGATACCACCAGTCCTGTTGCAACATGTGTTCCTCGGCGGAGGATTTTATCCTTCTCGCCGGGAATAACAGCGCTAATGATTATGAGGGATTCCAGGGTAAAAGTGAGGTTTTCCACAATGGGATGTCGGCCATGACGGTCATGTTCTGGTTTAAATCAAACCGAAATTACGATGACCAGACAACTACTCCCTGCCCGAAAGGCGTGCCTCTTGCGATGCACGAGCAGGAACTTCTGTTTTCGCACGGCACAAATGGACTGGCGATCAATAACAGCATTGGTTTCTACGAAGTTAAGGTCGCCGGACATTCAATGGGACTTGTATGGAACGGTGCAGCCCAGGCAAAATACAAATGGCAGCATATCGCCGTTACCTTTGATGGCTCCACCGGGGCCCTGACCTTTTATTTGGACGGTGAGCTGGGCAGCCCGGCAGGCGGAGATCCGAATCCTTTGATGACCGCACTGGACAGCATCGTTGGAAGCAATTCATCAACCGAGATCGGAGCCCAGAACAGCGGCGGGCTTTTCGGCAATGTAAGTGCATTCTGGGATGCTGCAAATGAACAATGCTGTGTCGTCCCGGTCCTTGATCCATTCATTCCCAAGTATCGAACCGGCTGGCCGGCAGGCGGATACTATGATGAGTTCGTATTTTACAGGGATGTCGCACTGACACAGGAGCAGATCCAATGCATCATGAACAACGGCATCGAGCAGGCCATGGTAAGCTGTACGGGTAACATTGGCATTAAGAAGTTGAACAAGCAGACTTCAAAAATCTATCCCAATCCTGCCAGTGACATGATCAGGATCAGCCTGCTTGACAGCAATATTGAGGAGATGACCATTTTCAATGTGGTCGGAGCTGCTGTTCTTCAGCGTGTCGTCGAGAACGGAGACCAGGTTGACATCTCTGACCTGCGTCAGGGGGTCTATTTTGTAAAACTTGGCAATCAACTTAATAAGCTGATCATCAAGTAAGGAACATAAAAGTCACGATCACGGTTTGGAAATACCGGGACCGTGTCTATTACCTATGCACATACTGCGCTCCAAATCCTGCCTTATGCTCTGAATGGCATAAAGGGAGGGTAAAGTGCATCATCATTCATCTCCGGACCGGACCGAACATTGATTGGAAGAGGTGCCGGATTGATACCCGGGATTTAATTAAAACCATGAGCAGGTTATTAACAGCCAGTTGTATCTTTTCATTGTTATTTGCCGGTGTGGTGGCAGGCCAGGGGCATGTGTTTCCCGACAACGCAGCTGTGGTCGACATCACCAAACCACCCTATGGTGCCAACAATCACGGTTCTGAAGTGGTAAGTGATATTATCCAGCAGGCGGTTGACGACCATACGCCGGGGGGCTGGTTTATCATATATTTCCCTAAAGGCACTTACCTGGTGGATACAACCATTTACTGGAGCCCGAATTCATGGAGCCAGGGACCAGTTTTCCAGGGTTACCACCGGGACAGCACCATCATCAGGCTTACAGATGACAACATCGATTTTCAGGCTGACAATGCAGAACGGGCGTTATTGTGGACCGGGGAAGGCTTGGCCCAGAAGTTCGACCGCGGGATCCGTGATATGACCATACACACCGGAAGCGGCAATCCGGGTGCGGTGGGTATTAAGTTCATCAGTAATAATGAAGGCATCCTGAGTGACGTTAATATCCTATCAGGTGACGGTGAGGGTTATATCGGCCTGACAATGAGCGGGAGTGAAAACGGTCCCCTGCTCGTGCGCAACGTTTACATATATGGATTCAGGACCGGCATCAAGATAGGCGCACTCAACAGTGTGACTCTGTGTAACATCAGCCTGGCAAACCAGCATGAACTGGGATTATTCAACGGGGGCTCCGTCTGTTCCATCGAAAACCTTTCGAGCAATAATACCGCTACTGCCATCTCCAACCAGGGACAATCTGCGTATCTCACTCTGATCAATTCCACACTGTCCGGCGGGTCGCCTGATCTTCCGGCAATCGATAATGCAGGTGTGCTCTTTGCCAGGAACATCCAGACCAGCGGTTATTCCAAAACCGTCAGGCACAAGAATGCATCCGAGCCTGATGTTGACACCTCATACCTGGAGGAAGCAACTTCCCATGGGGTCGTGAGCCTCTTTTCCAGTCCCCGGAAATCAATTAACCTGGACATTGAACAGCCACCGGATGTTCCCTGGGAAACGGACCTGGATCAATGGGTGAACATCGAGGATTACGGTGCCATTGCAGATGATGGGATGGATGATTCAAAGGCCATACAGGATGCCATCGACGCCGGAAAAACAACCGTTTACTTTCCCAACCACGGAAAGTTCCAGCTTTATGATACGGTATACATCAGGGGAACCGTGAACCGTGTACTGGGGACCAACACCTGGATGCAGGGGAACGGGCGCATGATCCTGTCAGACGGAGTGCCAGATGTTGTGGTGGTGGAAAGGATGCGGAAACAGAATCCCGATCAGATGTACGGTATTGAGAACCATTCCTCCAGGACCCTTGTGCTTGAATCCGCCATTTTCCACCTGATCACGGGAGTGGGATCCGGCAAAATCTTTGCCTCCGACTGCCTTGGGAAAATACATCTTACGAATCCGGAAGTAAAAATGTGGTGCCGGCACCTGAATACTGAGGACCCTAAAGATACCGAATGGAATATCAGGAATGAAGGTGCAGCACTCTGGATACTGGGACTAAAGACCGAAAAGGCGGGTGTGAAAAGCTGGGTGAGCAACGGGGGCCGCACCGAGATCCTGGGTGCACATATCTATCCGCAGTGCACTGAAAAGCTTACACCCATGATCCGCGTGGATGATGCCCTTTTTTCAGGAGCCTGCATCCGGGAAACCAATTTCTGCAACAAGGAATGGCCCAGCTATTATACTAACCTGATCATCGAGGAGCAGGATGGAGTAATCGATACCCTGAAACATGGGGATGCTCCTTTAGTGGGACTCGCAGGTGGGAAAGGTTATGCATTGTATACCAGTCATGTTCCCGGCCCTGATTACCCCGAAGATCCCTTTGAGCTCGAAGCATCCGCTGCAGGATGGAACATCGTTCACCTGACCTGGGCGCACCCGGGAGGTGACTTTAAGGGATTTATTCTTCAGCGTAAGATTGATGACTATTTCATTACCATTGATAGCCTCGATTCGGGCATGCGGGAATACTGGGATACCCCCGTTCCTCCGATCACAAGAATGTATTACCGCATCATGGCGTTCAATGATGATGGTTTTTCCCGCTTTTCAAATATTGCAAACACTAAAACACCGGTAGTCTCCGCTCCGGAAAAACCGGCTTCCGCTGATAACCCTTTTAAAATTTATCCGAATCCTGCCCGGGATAATTTACGAATTGAATTTACAGGAGAGGATCGTGAATTGCCCCTGCAGCTTTCCATTTTTACCATCACAGGGCTGGATGTTTTCACCCGTAAGATCCACCCTCCCGGGCTCAATAGAATTGAGTTGCCCGATCTTCCTGCAGGAACTTATATAATCGTGGTGAAGGTGGACCAGGACAGATTTTACCGGAAATTGACACTTTTATAAGCTTATAAATATTGAGAATGAGTATTAAGCTGAGATTCCTGGCGGCCTGTATCCTTTTCACTGCATCCGGTTTTCCACAAAGGGCGGCTGCCCAGGAGGATGTAAGTACGGCCTATGTTCAGAAATTCTATACCAACCAGGCCTTTGTCCTGCGTTTTAAGGCTGCCCTGGATACATTGACCGCACAGGACAATGCCCGGTACAGCATTTCGGGACGGCTCATTGTGAAAGATGCCCTTGTACAGGGACCCTATGGGAGAACCCTGGTCCTGATTACAGATTCTGTCCGGGCAGACACGGCTTACCAGGTAAGCATCCATGGTATCAGGTACCATGGAGTGACTGATGATTCAATTACGGGGACAATAAATGATATTAAGGTTGAACGGTTCAACTGGTGGAACATTCCGGTGGATACCATTGAGAATATTACCCATTCCTCTTTCTGGAGCCAGGTACACGACAAGCTGGTAGGTTTCAGCATATACCTGCCACCCGGATACGAAGAGGTGGATTCGATGCCCGTGGAGTATTTCCTGGGGGGACTGGGGAACGACGAGACACTCATGTATCCCAAGATCTCAAAATATTTTCAGCCTGCAGTTGAGTCTGCAGAAATCCCCCTATACATCGTGGTCTTTCCGAACCCCATGAAAGAATCCTGGTACCTTGATAACCAGAATTACCTCGTCGAGACCATGATCACCCGTGAGTTGATTCCACACATTGATTTGGTTTATAAAAGCATGAAGTCTGTAAAGGGGAGGTGGATCAGCGGTTTTTCCATGGGGGGCTTCGGCAGCCTGAACCTTGGCATGCGCCATACGGACCTTTTCAGTTCCGTAGTTTCCTATGGCATTGCGCGTCAACCCGATGTCGATGATCCCGGGGATGTAAAGGAGAACCTGCAGATCCGCATGATCTGTGGTGAGAAGGATTTCTACTATCCCATGCAGTTTACCAAAAGCTACAAAATGTTACAGTCCCTCGGAATACCGGTGGATTACCAGACCATCCCCAATGCCGAGCACAGCATTGGCCAGATGTATGTTGAAGTGGGGATAAAAGGAATCAAGTTTCACTGGAGGACACTCGGTGGCTTCAATGAAAAACCCATGGTCATGGCAGGTGAAGACATCATCACCGGGAACAGGGAGCCGGCAATGATCCACCTGAATGGACGGATCAGGGATGACAGTTATCCGGGTACCAGCCTTGTGCATTACTGGGAGAAGGCAGGGGGAACCGGAGGAGTTGAATTTGATGATTCCGGTTCACTGGATACCTATGCATACCTGAATGATACGGGTGATTACCGGATCGTTCTGAAAGCATCGGACGGAGAACATGCGGTCTCCGATACATTGAACGTCTATGTATCTCCCGAAAAGATCAATTCTGCCCCGGTCCTTGATCCCGGGCGTGACCGTTACCTGGTGGGACCGGACTGGTCTCATAAACTGTCAGGGAAGGTCACCGATGACGGGCTCCCTGAAGGGGAATCCCTCACCACCTGGTGGTCTCTCACCGATGGCCCGGCCGCCATTGCTCTGTCCGACAGCCTTGATCCGGCGGCCACTGCTACCTTCACACGCAGCGGTGAGTACATTCTCAGCCTGAAGTCCACCGACACAGACCTCCAAACTGAAAGGGACCTGCATATAACAGTTGTGGAAGCGTCCGAAAAAATCCCGGCACTGAGGTGGAGATTCAATGAAGGTATGGGGGACACCCTTTATAATTGCTCGGGTGAGCCCGGGAAGGGACTCCTGATCCTGAATCCTGCCAGGGAACCCGGGGGCAGGGAAGGGTCCTGCATCCGGTTCGACGGGATCGAAAATTATGCCCGCCTCATGAATACCGCTTCCCTGGATCTTTTCAGGGATCCATTTACAGAAAGGACCATAAGCATCTGGTTCAGAACCGATAATAACAGGTTCGGCACACATATGATCTACGATGAAGGGAATCTCCAGAACGGGATCAGTATCTCTAAATGGGGCGGGAAACTGTACGTTACGGCAAGTAACACGGAACGCTTCCAGATGGAAGGATTGTTCATTTATTATGAGGGATGGCAGCATGTTGCCCTGCGATTTGACCGGGGAGACATCCGGGCTTACCTGAACGGGGAGATGATCGGGCAGGAAACCGCCCCATTCACCGAAATGGGAGGATATACAGAAGATCTGTCCCTCGGAGCAACCCTGAATTCTGCCGCATTCAGTGTGGGAGCCGGAGAAGGGATGCCGGCCCATTATTTTGATGGTTCGGTAGACGATCTCCAGGTTTTTGATGAGGCACTGCCGGAAGATGAGATAAGGAGGCTGGCCGGATGGGCAGTGGGCATAACGGAACAGGATTATGGTCCGGAACGGGGCTTCCGGATTTATCCGAATCCCTGCCGGGACCATATTAATATTTTCTTTTCCACTGAAGACAGGCAGGCCGTGGAACTGACCCTTTACAATCTGGAAGGCCGGATCTTAACACGCAGGAAAGAACTCAGGAACGATTCGTACCATCTGTCAACCGGGCAGTTACCATCCGGGATGTACATACTCGAGATTAAAACAGATGATGCGTTTTACATGGATAAATTCAACATAATTCACTGACAAGACACTTAGCTGATCCTTAATTCATCTAAAACTATGATCAGAGAACTGAAAATTTCAGGGATCCTTAAAAGGGCCATTCGACTGGCTGTGATCGCCCTTTCATGCTTGCTCATGGAAGTTCTGCAGGCCCAGATTCCTTACCCCGACGTTTACTATGATTTCGACGAAACGGGTGCAGGGAATGACACCCTCATCTGCGACAGGATGGGACGGTACGATGCCGTCAGGCAGCTGAATTATTTGTGGGCACCATCAGATGGTAAATACAAGGGGTCTCTTCAATTCAATGGCAATACGGAAGTCGACCTTGCCCCGGCAGATGTGAACCATATATTCAATTCCGGTTACCGTGAGAAAACAGTGGCATTCTGGTTCAGAACAGCCCAGCCCGCCGCCAACCAGATGATGTATTTCGACGGTCCGGGTAACTCAAATATGGGAATACGGCTGCTGCAGGGTAATCTTGAAGGAGTGGTGAATGCCGGAAATGATATCTATTCCCCTGCCCTAAAGTTGGTGCAGGTTCCATTCAACTCTACAGAATGGGCACATGTTGCACTCGTTTTCGATAACGGGAATATACGACTTTATTTGAACGGAAAACTCGGAGCTACAGAGGACCTGGCCATAGATACCGTGATACGTACACAGCAGAGACCCGCCAGGTTGGGCTACAAACCCTCCGGATGGTCTCCTTTCAGGGACCTTGGGATCGGGGCCACGGCCGAGTATAATTTCAATGGAAAGATGGATGATTTCACGCTTTATATGCGCGCACTCGACAGTACTGATATCGCCCTGCTCATGCAGGGGGATTCAACAACAGTAGCTCCGCGGGCCCCGGAAAATCTGACAGCAGAAGCAAAAGCCTACAATCATGTCTCAGTAAGCTGGGAGGACCGTTCAGGAAATGAGATCGGGTACAGGATCCTTTCCAGCGAGGACGGCGGAGAATACAGCTCTGTGGGGGAAACAGATCGAAACACCACGAGTTTCCAGCACCGTCCGGCACGACCGGAAACCGGTTACTCCTACAAAGTACTCGCTTTTAACCTGTGGGGTCCTTCCGACACAGCTGAATCCGCGATAGTCACAACGCCGGCTGCACCACCCCTGCCGGCTGCACCCACTGATTTCAAAGCAGATACCATAATGGACCGGCAGATTAACCTGAGCTGGCAGGATCAGTCGGATAACGAGGAGGGTTTTACCATTCTTATCAGTACCGGGGGCGGACCCTATGAATCCCGGACTGTGGGTGAGGGCGTAACAAATTACAGTCACACGGGACTGATACCGGAGACTTCGTATTCCTATAAACTTTTTGCCTTCCATGCCGGGGGCAATTCCGACACGCTGAGTCTCGGGCCCTTAACTACCCCCCATCAGCCCATCCTGGAAGGAATCAGTTTTCCATACGATGCCGGTGTAGTTAATGTAAGGGAAGATTACGGTGCATATGGTGACGGAATCCATGACGATACCGAAGCCCTGCAGAATGCGCTGAATACCAATACAGGGATCATTTACCTGCCCGACGGGACCTACCTCATCTCCGAAAAACTTATATGGCCGGATCCTGCCAGGAATATAACCCTGCAGGGACAGAGCGCCGAGGGTACAATGATCCGTCTGAAAGACAGCTGCGACGGGTTTGTCTTTGCACCCCTTCCCACGGCCATGATCTGGACAGGCCAGAGACCGGCTCAGCGGTTCAGAAATTATATTCGTGACCTTACGATCCATTCAGGAAACCTGAATCCGGGAGCCATCGGAATGCAATTCATCGCCAATAATGCCGGGGGAGTATTTGATGTGAAAATTATTTCCGGGGATGGTCAGGGAAAGATAGGATTGGACCTGGGATACACCGATGAACAGGGCCCCTGCCTCATTAAAAATGTCAGCGTATCCGGCTTTAACATCGGTATTTCCTCCAAACATTCCGTTGACGGCATCGTTTTTGAGAATATTCATTTGGAGGGACAGCAACAGTACGGGTTTATCAACTCCGGGCAGTGTGTGAGTATTCGCGGACTACACTCGATTGATACGGTTACCGCATTCTATAACCAGAGCCAGTCATCCGTGGCCACCTTCGTTGACTGCCAGCTGCTTGGAGGATCCGCTTCCGTACCTGCCGTACGGAATGAGGGCGCACTTTTCGCCAGGAATCTCAGCACAGAAGGATACCAGAAGGCGATAGCAAGCACGACCGCCACCGGTGATGCCGGTGGACCCAATGTGGAAGAGTATATATCCCACGCCGCCAACAGTCTCTGGCAGGTTAAGCAGCAATCCCTGAACCTGCCTATCAAGGAGACGCCCGAAGTTCCGTGGGACAACGATTTCAGGAACTGGGCCAATGTTCAGGAATATGGGGCCACGCCTGACGGTGAGAGCGGGACGGATGATACGGAGGCCATCCAGGCTGCCCTGAACTCAGGAAAGACGACGGTTTATTTCCCGACCGGGACTTACCGCATGGATGGACCTGTCAGTATTGGAGGAAATGTAAGACGCGTTTTCGGTTGCGAGTCCCGCGTCATGCTGCCAGAGAACACACAGCCGGCTTTTACCCTTATTGAAGGGACCTATGATACAGTGGTCTTTGAGAGATTTGCCCACTTTGGTTATAACAGCCACATCACAATTGATAATGTTTCCGCCCGAACGCTGGTAGCATTGAACAATTCAGCTTTTAACGGAAATATTACCGGGCCGGGCGATGTGTTCATTGAAGATATTGTGGCGAATGTCCTAGGGCAATGGAAATTCGGGAACCAATCGGTCTGGGCCCGGCAGTTTGACGTCGAATCCCGGGACGGGCTGACCCATGTAACGAATGATGGAGGGAAGCTCTGGATCCTTGGTTTCAAGACGGAGAACAAAGGCATCCTCATTGAAACCAAGGGCGGTGGGAAAACGGAGTTGCTTGGGGGACTGAACTATTCCGTGGGCGCTGATTACCCGGGGGCCATGTTTGTGAACGATAATTCCGATATTTCCATCACAATCGGTGAGGCCAATTACGGCGGCTCTGCTTACCAGGTCATCGTTTCAGAAAACCAGAACGGGGAGTGGAAGACGCTGGAACTTGGCGATACTCCCGCCCGGGGTGCCGCCAGCATGATCCCCCTTTACATCGGGATCCATATGGAAGAGTATCCCACCCTTGTTGAGCAACCCGGATCCAGGGATCAGTCCGAGGATCCTGAACTGCGGATGTATCCTTTGCCGGCGGAGGATGAGCTTCTGATTGAATTCAGGGATGCTGCTTCTGCCTGGGAGGAAATAAACGTCTATAATTTGACCGGATCCTGTGTCCTTGTCAGAAGGAATGAAGGGCGTCAGGAAAGGATACACCTGGATATATCGGGACTGGCAAGGGGACTCTACCTTCTGAGAGACGGAACCTCCGCCCGGGGGGAGCAGGGCCGTTTTATCAAATGGTAAATCTGATATTATAAGAACACAAAAGGTACATAAATGAAAAGATATTCATTAAGGATTTGGCTGACAATCAGGGTACTGGCATTGACAATGATTGCTGCGGCGGGGGCTGAGGCCCAGTGGACCGCGGATGTGATCATCAATAGTCCGGATTTTGGCAACACCGGTGGCTGGGTCGGTTCGGTGAACGGGAGTCCGTGGGACTGCTCCGGTTCAAGTATACAGAAGAATCCTCAGCTAACCGATGTGGTATGGGTGACCCATACACTGGAGACAGGATATAAATACAGGTATACTTTTTATATTAAGTCCAGGCAACCTATCGTGTATTATGAATTCCGCGAAGGTCCGGACGAAGTCCAGGACGCTACAAACCTGGGCTGGGCCAATGAGCAGACCGGATCAGGGGACTATACCTATACGGCCGGACCCTTCAAAGCGAATGATTCTCCGGCCATGGTATGCACCGATACCTTCAAATATACCAGCGAGCCCATACACGGTGACGGGGAACTGCACTTCCTGAAGGTCGTGACGACGAGTGTCCAGGGTGCAGCAACTTCTGCACCCGTTCGCATGGATCACTGCATCATTGAATGGGCCTATGATGAGACCTATCTGCTGCCAATTCCGCCGAAAAACCTTGAGGTCTCGGATATAAACAAGAATGTGGTTGTTCTCGGCTGGGAGGATAAAGCCATCAATGAGCTGGGATATATCATCCAGCGCATGGATGCCGGGGGTGCATTTGCCCCCATTGACAGCACGGGACCCGATATATCAGCATACAATGATACGATCACCACAGCGGGTTCCTATATGTACCGGGTATATGCATACAACGGTGACGGGAATTCAATGTATTCCAATGAAGTTCAGGCTTCCCTTTACGTCGATCCGCCGGCAGATCCTACCGGTTTTCTGGCCGTTCCGGTTGACAGCAGGAGGATTGATTTATCCTGGCACGATAACATCACGACCGAGAGGGGTTACATGCTCGAATACCGGTCTGACGGTGCATGGATGCAGGTTGAGGGCAGTCCCCTTGACACCAACCGCACGGAATACTTTCTATTCGGACTCGAGCCGGAAACGTCCTACTCCTTCCGGCTATGGGCATTCAATAATATCGGCAATTCCGATACGGTGACCACAACTGTTTCAACCCCCGCC
Organism: uncultured Bacteroides sp.; assembly: GCA_964431315.1. GTDB lineage: Bacteria > Bacteroidota > Bacteroidia > Bacteroidales > SM23-62 > SM23-62. Next base: position 37,653 of record CAYSJH010000022.1, read on the forward strand.
AGCGACGCGGACGGTATCGTTTTTCCGGAACATACGGATATATTGAATGTCAGGGATTACGGAGCCGTGGGTGATGGCATAACGGATGACTTCCAGGCCATACAGAATGCCCTGAATGACGGCACGGGGAAGATTGTATACCTGCCTGTAGGAACATACCTGGTATCGGACCGGCTTGAATGGCCCCTCAGTGCTGTGAACGCTCCCCTGATCCTGATCGGTCAGCGAAAGGAATCTACCATAATCAAACTATCAGATAATAATGAAAATTACCAGCTGCCCGGGATCCCGATCATTACCCCCCGGGCTGTAATCTGGACCCAGGAATTCGGGGCTGCGGACAATTACAGGAATTTTATCAGGAACCTGACGGTGAATTCGGGTTCGGGCAATCCCATTGCGGTAGGTATACAATACATGTCCAATAATATGGGTTCACTGATGGATGCTGATATTGTGTCGGGGGATGGAGGGGGACTCATCGGTCTCGATTTTGCCTATAACGGGCTGAACGGTCCCCTGCTCGCAAAAAATATCAGCATCAACGGATTCGATGTGGGCATCAAGACCACCGGTTCTGTCAACAGCCAGTGCCTTGAACATATAACCCTGAGGGGACAGAACGAATACGGTATTTACAATAACGGGCAGGTGATGAGTATCAGGGGACTTACAAGTGAGAATGAAGTTCCGGCCGTGAAGAGTCCGAATGCAGGAAGCGTGATCAGCCTGATCGATGCCGATCTGACGGGAGGGATCCCGGCGAATGCCGCCATCGATAACAGCGGGGGACTGTTTGCAAGGAATATCCATACAGAAGGTTACGGGCTGGCCATCCGGAATACTGCAGGACATAAAACGGATTCGGTGGGACCGGATGTTTCGCAGTTTGTCTCGCATAATCCCGCTACCCTGTTCCCGTGGACCCGTCCCCTTTCCCTGAACCTGCCTGTCGCTGAAACTCCGGTCGTCCCCTGGGTGGGGGATTTTGACCAGTGGGCCAACGTTGAGGATTACGGTGCTGACGGATCGGATCAAGGCGATGATACACAGGCCATACAGGATGCAGTTAATTCCGGCAAGCGGGTCCTGTTTTTCCCTGGTGGCAGTTACCAGGTGACGGGCAGCATTGAGATCAAGGGAAACATTGAGAAGATCATAGGAGTGGAGGCGACCCTTGCGGTCGGCACCCAGGCGGAGCCCGTGCTCAGGCTCGTCGACAGTCCCTCCAGTCCCGATACCGTCGACATCCAGTATATGACCGTGACCCCCACAGTAACCACATCCGCCATCGACAATGAATCCTCCGGCCGCACACTGGTGGTCAAATATTGCAAAGGTTTCGGTTCGGATCATACGGGAACGGGAAGCGTATTTTATGAGGATGTGGGAACGGGTGTACAGAAACCCCTCCGGTTCCTGGGCGGAAAAGGACAGCATGCCTGGATCCGCCAGCTCAGCAACGAGCCCAGGGAAGGGGTAACCCACCTGGTCAACCAGGGAGGGATCCTCTGGATACTGGGCCATAAAACGGAGCAGGAAGGGACCCTGATCGAAACGAGCGATTCGGGAAAAACGGAGGTTTGCGGTGCTTTTGCCTACTCCGTGGGTGGAGGGGACAACTCGGTTCACCCGATGTACATCGTGGACAATTCCTGGATGTCCGCCACCATGGGAGGTGCCTATTACGGGACTTCCGGTGTGTATACCATCATGGTGGAAGAAACCCAGGGAAATGAAACACGCCAACTGATGGCTTCGGAAGTACCTTCCCGTGCAGGCTTCCGTATGATGCCCCTTTATGTGGGATACCCGGATGACGGCACGGGGAATGTCCCCGATGCCCCGGCCGGACTGTCAGCCATGGCACAGTCGAAAACCAGGATAAACCTTGCCTGGGTGGACAAATCCTACAATGAGGAGGGGTTTGTAATCGAAATGAAAAGTCCCGGCGGGAATTTCGAAACCCTGGACTCCCTCTCCGCAAACGTGACAGTCTACCAGGCGGACGGCCTTTCAAAAGGAACGGTCTACGCTTTCCGGATATTCGCCTACAATGAACTGGGCAATTCGGCCTACAGCAATGAGGCGCTGGATACCACGGATACCGATGTGGGAATTTTCCCGGCCCGGGGTTCGGTCCCTCTCACGATCACCCGTTTGCATCCAAACCCGTTCAGGGAAGAAGTCACCCTCGAGTATTCGCTCGACAGGAGGACATGGATGAATGTCGGCATCTATGACATGACCGGCAGAGTGGTGCGGACACTATTGGAATCCATACAGGATCCGGGTAGCTACCGACTCAGCTGGGATGGAAGGGATGACAGCGGCACACAGGTGGAGGCCGGGATTTGTTTCTGTCTGGTCCGGGGCAAAACGATGGAAGGGCAGGTCAACCAGATTGTCCGGAAGCTGGTTCGAATGAGATGATCAAATGAAGGGAATGAAAAAAAGCAGCTTAGGACTTGGTATTTTACTAATTACCACGGCATTTTCAGGCTCTAATCCCTCTGAAAGCGAACCCATCGATATCACCGAAGCAGCAAACATGGGATTTACCGATGAGGTGGCGGGGGATAGGAAGGGGGGATGGACCGATTCGGGTCCCAGGAACGATATGCGGGACCTGAAACCGGGAGATTATGACTTCAGCGGCATCCGTTTCCATGTTTTAAACCCTGATTCAAACGGGGGAAGATCCTGCATGGTCTTCTCCGGGCGGGATAAGGATTATTTTCTCGATTCGGCGGTGATACTCATGAACGGGAAAAGATTCCGTTACCTTTATCTTTTTCATGCCACCTCCACGGTACCCTCGACGCCCGCTGTTCTGGGAAATATCGAGGTTGTTTTTACCGATGGTACACACGACCGGATCGATGTCACCTCCTGGGTGGATGTCAATAACTGGTGGTACCCGGAAGACCTGCCAAACGGGGCAGTGGCCTGGCGGGGGGTGAATTTTTATACCGGCATCGGTCTTTACGTCTCAAAGCATCCGTTACAGGAAAAACCCATCTCTGAAATCCGTATCGTGCCCGGCGGAACAGCCGTATGGATGATCGTCGGGATGTCCGGCTCAATCAGGGACCTTCCTTTGCCCATGCAGGATCACCTGTTGGTCTCGGAGGGTGACCGTATAAAGAAATTCTCTGAGCCAATGCTTGCAAACGGACAGGTCCGGTGGACTGGAATTACAGGCAATGGCAACAAGGTTCATTTCAGTTCTTCACAGGAGGCCGGGCAGAGTTTCAGGTTTCAGGCATCGCTTGAGGGGGAGCCTGGATGGATGGGCGCGGCGCAGGAACTCTCAGAATTCCTGGATGGGGACAGCACCTTGCCGTTCCTCCGGGAACTTCAGCAAAGCATCAGCCAGGATGCCCGGCGTTACAGGTCCGGCGACGGTTCAATCCTGGAGATCCTTCCGATGCAAGCCGAGGTAAGGTTTATTTCAGCCGGTGGCACAGAAAAATTGCGGCTCACTGATTTTATGGCAAATAAACAGGTCGTGACCACATCTGTTCCCCTGTCCCCGGGTGAGGCTATGTACGGGACCGGAGAGCGGTTCAACGGTGTGTACCTGAACCGGTTTGAATATTCCACACTGGACCTGGGATCGGCAAACGATGGGATGTGTAGTTTTGCCCAGCATGATGCCCCGCTCGACTGCTACATTTTCCTTCAGGATGATCCCAAGGAGATCCTCGCCCAGTATGCACGGCTTACGGGTCATGCACCCATACCGCCGGAATGGGCCTTTGAGAACTGGGTGAGCCGGTACGGGGGCACGGACAGGATATTTTCAACAACCGCCGGGGTGAAGGAATATGTGTTTAATATGGAAAAACACAATCTCCCTTTCACTTCCATTGTGATCGAGGGCTGGCCGACTTATGATTTCGGCAAGCTTGAAGAACTGAAACAGCTGGTCAGTTGGCTGCATGGAAAGGGAAAGAAAGTGATCGTATATGACCAGTGCGGAAGACTGCATACGGGGGGTAATGACCCTTACCTGAATCCGGCTGTAAGTTCCCCAAAGAAATACCTGGTCCAGGACAGCAGCGGGCGGACTGAGATCTTTCGCTGGTACAGCTACCGTCCGGCATTCAATGAGAATGGTCGCAAAGTTTCCTACCTTGACCTGACCAATCCGCAAGCCAGGAAATGGTGGTTCCATGACATCATGAAGGTCCTGCTCGATGATATCGGGGTGGACGGGGCCAAGATCGATTTCACGGAATGGTTCCCGGAAGGGGATGAACTGGTATTCCATTCCGGTCGCAGTCCCCGGGGTATGCACCACTTTTACCCGGTCTGGTTCAATACGCTTTCGTACCGGAATTTTCAATTTTACAGGCCGGAAGGCGGGATGTGCTGGAGCCGCGGCGGGGGGATCGGGGCACAGAGGTATCCTTTTTTATGGTGCGGGGACCAGAACAGGGAATTCTTTTTCCTGAAACCACAGCTTTCGGCAAAACTAAGTGCCGGGATGTCGGGGATCCCCTACATGGCCAACGACCTGGGGGGCTTCAGTCCCACTACGATCCTGGAAGAAAAGGACAGGGAAAACCGAATCTTTCTGCGTGGTGCCCAATTGGATTGTTTCGGTGTCACCATGCATGTGCACGGACGGGTGAAGGCACCCTTTGAATTCGATTCCCTGACGATCGCGATTTACCGCAGGTATGCCCGGATCCATTACACGCTTATCCCTTACCTGGTGGAGCAGGCTGAAGAGATCTCCCGGACCGGTGTCCCCCTGATGCGGCATCTTTACCTGGAATTTCCGGACGATACCGCTGTTTATAATATTGATGACGAGTACCTTCTGGGACCGGACCTGCTGGTTGCACCCGTGCTGAATGATGTTATTGAGCGGAATGTTTATCTCCCTGAAGGGGAATGGATTGATCTTAATACGGGAGAAATCCTCAAGGGCAGGAGGTTCATGTCAAAATACCCGGCACTCCTCGATGTCATTCCCGTGTTCTGCCGAAAGAATCCCATCTCTTCTTCAATCGAAGATGTGCTAGATGAATTGACGGAACTGATGAAGTGATTATGCTTTAATTTATACAGTATGAAGCGATACCAATCATATTTTTTCTTTACCGGGATCCTGACGTTCCTGCTGGAAATTTTCGGTTGCAGGCCCGGGCAGGATGCGAATCCCCCGCAAAATCCAAACATCATTTTCATCATGGCCGATGACCTGGGTATCGGCGACCTGGGATGCTATAACCCGGAATCAAAAATTAAAACCCCGAACATCGACAGCCTGGCCATCAAGGGAATCCGGTTTTCGAACGCCCATGCTCCCTCGGCCGTCTGCTCACCCACTCGTTATGGAGTTCTTACCGGGCGGTATGCCTGGCGCACAAGGCTGAAAAAAGGTGGGGTGTCGCCCTATGAGCCGCTGTTGATCGATACGGCCCGGATGACCGTGGGAGACATTCTGAAGGCGCAGGGATATCATACGGGACTCGTCGGCAAGTGGCACCTGGGATTGACCCTGAAGGACAGGGTGGATTATCTCGCCGACTCCCTTTATCCGGGTCCCCCTGAACTCGGCTTCGATTATTTTTTCGGCCTCCCGGGCTCACTGAACATGTCGCCCTTCTGTTTCGTGGAGGGACACCATACCGTCGGCATCCCAAATATTCCCAAACCGCCCGAAATCTATGGAACTCCCGGGAATATGGTCGCTGGCTGGAGGCACGAGGATGTAGGTCCCACTCTGACCCGCAAAGCTGTTGACTTTATAAAGGAACATGCGGATAATATGCCGGGTACCCCTTTCTGCCTTCACCTGCTGACTTCTGCACCCCACCGTCCCTGCATTCCGCCTGATTTTCTTAAAGGGAAAAGCCAGGCGGGTCCCCGCGGGGATATGGTCATGGAAGTGGACTGGACCGTAGGGGAAGTTGTCAAAACACTCCGGGAACTGGGAATGTTTGAGAACACGATGATCGTGATCACGAGCGATAACGGTGCCATTCCAGGGCTGCAGCCCGACCATGGTACGGGACATATTCCCGTATGGGAAATGTACGGCCATAAGTCCATGATGGACTGGAGAGGGTACAAAACCCATATCTGGGAAGGGGGGCACAGGGTCCCGTTCATCGTCTGCTGGCCGGGATGGGTGAGTCCGGGTACCCGTTCGGACGAGTTGATCTGCCTGACGGACTGGATGGCCACCCTGGCTGCATATTTTAACATGGAACTCCCGGAAAACGCAGGAGAGGACAGCTATAATATCCTGCCTGCAATACTGGGACAGGCGTATGAAAAACCCATACGCGAGGCGCTTGTTACGCATTCGATGCTGGGGGTTTTTGCCATACAGAAGGGGGACTGGAAACTGATCGAGGGAACCGGCCACGGCGGAGAGTCCGACCGTGTCTTCGAACCCGTCGATCTGGAAGGCAATCCAGGTGGACAATTATACAATGTTAAGGATGATCCGCATGAAACGGATAACCTCTGGAACGAACACCCTGAAATAGTTGAAGAATTAAGTTCATTATTAGATAAATACAAAAACAATGGGAGAAGCAATTACTAGGAAACCTGCAGTGCTGTACCTGGCAGGACTGATGTCATTATGCAGTGGAATGGCTTTATCACAGGCTGAGGATATCAACATTGCCATAGGAAGTGATACGATGCAGACCTTTAAGGGAATCGGGTTCAACCTCACCCAGTACCAGCCCTGGGTGGATAATCTGGCGGTGGGACAGCAGGAAACCTATGTGAAAGATCTTGTGACTAAATGGGGATTCAATTCCGCCGTGCTCTGGGGCGATAAGTGGGGGACCGAATGCTGCGGGGAAAACGATCCCAGGAATGCGGTCGATACTACGGAATTCGAAATACGGGAGAATGTCCTGCAAACGGTAAAATGGCTGAGGGAAGCCGGGATGGAACACCTTCTCATGAACCCGACACGGGACCGCTACGAAGCGGATCATGTGGACCTCTGGACCAATTGCGCCTGGATGTGGAGGAACAAGGGGGTCGAGATCACGGCGATGTCTTTCCTGAATAAGCCCAATACGGGACACGGTTTCCAGGACAGCGGAACCACCCGCAGGGAACCGGATTCGATCGTATCCGGGATAAAGGCCCTCAGGGCAGAGCTGGATCTCAAAGGCTTTGAGGATGTCACGATTTTCGGTCCCACTGTCGTGGAATGGCATCCCCCGCAATTTGCCACCTTCGGGGATTCCTATGATTTCGAGGACGGGGATACGGCAGCCTATCTGAATGCGATCCTGGCCGACCCGAACGCACTCAACGCCCTGGATGCGATCGACATGCAATCTTATGGAAGGGGACTCACCAACCGGGAATACCAGCTTGCCAGGGAAAACGGCAAGGAATTATGGGTGAGCCTGTCGGCCACGGATGGGCTGAACAATAATATGAACGATCCCATCCTGGGACCGATCTCGGCAGGCAATATCCTTTCCAACCTGAACCACGGAGTCAGCCTCTGGCACCACTGGCTGATGAGCGACCTGACGAATAACGACGGGGGCTTTAAGTTAAGGTTTAAATACATAGCAAATATTTCAAAAAACATAAAACCAGGGGCCAGGATGCGGCAGTGCACATCCGATAACCCGGACCTTCCCTCCCCGGACATGCGCTGGAACTTTAACCTGAGGGAAGACGGCGGCATTGAGCCCTGGCAGCCGGACATCATCGCTGCGGCTGGCGAAAACCCGGATGAATCCTGGTTCATCAGTATCGTGAACCTGTCTGGGATCCATTCACAGCATAAGGCTTCCGTCTATGCCGGGACTCCCAAATCCTACCATGTCACCATCACCTCGGAGGAATTAAGTAACTACCGGGTATTGTTCAACGTTTCAAAATGTACGGCAGTCGCTGGGATACTGCCGGCAGGGGTGGATACTATGCTCGCAGGCAGCCTTGAACTGATCGTGAATTCAGAAGAATCGCTCGTACTCAGGTCATTTGAGAAAACCGAAATTACCAGTTCCATCGGCAGCATCAGGAATATGGAGGGATGGCTCAGGGTATATCCCAATCCGGCCTATGATCTGCTCACCATTGATCTGCCGGGTTATAACGGGACATTCAACGTATCCGTATATGACCTGACTGGCAAACTGTGGCAATCCGGCAGGATCTCCAGCGGAGAAACCATCGATGTGAGCCGGATACCCGAAGGCACCTACATACTTTCGATCCGGGATGATGCGAATAACCTGTACAGACAAAAATTAATCCTGCAATCAAAGTGATGATGAAAGCTATAAAGATCATTCCAATCCTAGCCTTTGTGGTTTCTTGTACCGGAAAACCCGGCGGGGAGCACACGGACCTTGTTCTGCCCACTCCCCGGCAGGTGGAATATCAGCAGATGGAAGTAATCGGTTTTGTTCATTTCAATATGAACACCTTCACCAACAAGGAATGGGGATATGGGGATGAAAAACCGGAACTTTTTAATCCTTCAGCCCTCAGCACCGACCAGTGGGCAAAGATCGCTGCCGGTGCCGGCATGAAGGAACTCATACTGACCGCCAAACACCACGACGGCTTCTGTCTCTGGCCGAGCCGGTATACCGCACACAGCATTAAAAACAGTCCCTATAAGAATGGCAGGGGGGACATCGTGGAAGAGTTCGCAGGATCCTGCAGGAAATACGGATTGAAAGTGGGACTCTACCTTTCGCCATGGGACAGGAATCATGCGGATTACGGGAACCATGCCTACGTTATTTATTACCGGAACCAGCTCAGGGAATTGCTTGGCAATTACGGTGAAATTTCCGAAGTCTGGTTCGACGGGGCGAACGGGGGGGATGGGTATTACGGTGGGGCGAATGAGGAAAGAAGGATTGACAGGGAAACCTACTACGGATGGGATACGAACGTGGCCATCGTCAGGGAGCTTCAGCCCGGGGCATTGATTTTTTCGGATGCGGGACCCGACGTACGCTGGATAGGGAATGAGCATGGCATTGCAGGGGAAACGTTCTGGTCAACCATAAATGCCGACAGCCTTATCATAGGCGATTCGGAAAGGGACTACCTGAATACGGGGGATGAGAATGGAAACACCTGGCTTGTGGGACAGTGCGACGTGTCCATTCGTCCCGGGTGGTTTTACCACAAAGCGGAAGATACCCTGGTCAAGAGTCCCCGGGAACTGGTTGACCTTTACTATAAATCGGTCGGCAGAAATGCCCTGCTGCTGCTGAATATTCCGCCGACCCCGGCGGGACTATTCCATGAAAACGATGCAAGAAGCCTCATGGAGTTCCGTTCCATTCTCGACGAGACCTTCCGGAAGGATCTTGCGTTGGGTGCAAAGGTGAACAGGAGCAATATGGAATATGCCGGCAAAAGAAAATGCGCCGGGAGCAGTAAGATCCCGGGAGACGGTCAGCCGTTGGAGAGCGATCGGCAGAACGGTCGGAGCACAGACAACGGATTGCTGGATGAAAGCCTGGATACCTACCTGATTGCCCGGGAGGACAGCCAGCCGGCTTATTTTGAGCTGGAATTCCCCGAGCCCGTGTTCTTCGACAGGATCATCATGCAGGAACCCATTGCCATAGGGCAGAGGATCAAATCATTCAGGATCCTGGCCGATATTGATGGCCGGCTGCAGGAGATCGCCAGCGGTACCACCATAGGGCATAAAAGGCTGCTCCGGATAGACGGGGTGTCAACCGGCAGGGTAAAAGTGCTGATCGAAGATTACAAAGCCCGGCCTGCCATTGCAAGATTCGGGCTCTTCAAAGCTTCCCCGCGTGAAACGATTGATTAATCGCCATCAGGAGACCTTGAGAACTTCGAAATCCGTCAGCACTCCCAGGTCCCGGACCTGCTCCGTGCAGTCCCCGTAAACCATCGAAAGGTGATGGCCGAATTCCTGCATGCTCTGCATGGATTCCCGGTTATTCTTTACGTTCAGCGAAGTGGTATAGACCGCACTTTTTAAGGTTTAATCCGGACCCTGGATATCTGCCGCAATCGAATCCGGGGTAAAAGACCTTGCTCCTGTTGCCATGGCTCCTGAAGCTAAAGAAGTCGAGGCAATTGTTCCTGTGGCTAAAGCACCGGTAGCCCTTGCCGTGGTCCCGATGAACTCGCGGCGTGTGAAGGGTATTTTTTTGTATTTCATAGCTCGGATTTAAAGCTGGTGTTCAGGGAATATTCTTCATCAATATTTGGTGATGGTGAAGATCCGGTTGTAGTCGAGCCAGTGGTCGTTCATGATCTTCAGTTTCTTTTTCAGGTTTTCGGCAAGGTTATGTTCAAGCAGGCGTATATCATCCTGATGAGGTGAAGGGGATATGTCGAGAAGAATGTCGTCTGTCCCCGTCAGCAATTCGATCAGCAGGGCCGTATTGTCAATTTCTTTTTTGGCTGTTTCAAGGATCAGGTTCTTATCCCAGGGAGAGTGGGCATCCCAGACAGGCCTGAATTCGGGTTCTATGCCAGCCGATTTGATGCGGTCGAGTTGTGCCTGATAGCTGACCGCATTGTTGGCATTATGTATCAGGCAGAGAAATACCTGCAGGCGGAGATCGAGCAGCCGGCATTCTTTTTTCTCCTGGCCATCGAGATTATCCTGCAGGATTTTTAACTGATCCCGTGAATCTCCCACATGCTTCCAGAACCATTCCATGACCTTGTGGGTCATGTAGCGCCCGCTCCAGCCATGATAGAACTGGTACCCCTGCAGGTCGTGGAGATCGTTTGCATGGTCTTCGGTGCGCGCCTGGAACTGGTACTTCCTGTAGTAATCCTTCTCTTCGGGTTTCAGCTCTTCAGGGAACGGCACGAAGGGCCTAGTAAGCCAGCGTTGCTGCACGCTACCGAGGTAGAATATATAGCCCCCGGTTTCAAGGAAATAATGAAGCTTCTGAAGTTCATAAAGATTGATCCAGACCTTGAGCAGGTACCCTGCATTCTTTTCTCCCACGATATCTCCGGCAATTTTTTCAAGGAGTTTCAGTCTGCCGATCAGGTCGGTGGTGGGATTCTCCCGGAAACGGTCGTAAATACTGAAATACAAATCCATATTGTACCTGTCTCCAATGAAAACAAAGTGACGGTGGGCCTGGCTGTGGCTGGATTCCTCCAGCTCGGTCAGGAAACGAAGGGGATGCGGGATCCCCAGGACAGGATAGTACAGGTTGAAATAATCGAGTAGGTAACCGGTCTGAACCATGTAGGGAATGGCATCAGGGCCTTCGAGATTTTCAATGGCCATGCCGGGTTCCAGGTTCCTGGCTATCCTTGCAGGATCCGGTTCACGTGTCCACTGGATATCGATCTCAAGCTTACCTCCGGCATTTTGAGCTCCTTTTTGCAGAGTGGAGAAGAAATCCTCCAGGCGCTGTGACATGGGTTTGTCCATGGTCAGGGTATTGCCCATTTTCCCGCCGTAGAGTCCACTGCTCCAATCCAGTCCCGTTCCCGAATCATTGGTTCTCAGCGTCAGGATCTCAATTTCCGGGCAGCGCCTGACTAGTTTTTCCAGGGATTCACGGTAGAGTTCAAGTACCTCCGGATTGTCGATGCTGGGTGCCCATCGGACGACCCTGGACCGGATCGGGTGGTCTACCCTTGGTCCTCTCCAGAGCGGGTGGTCCTCGAATACTTTCTCAGGCAGCATCTGTGGCTCGAATGTCTTAAATGCCGCCTTAAGCCCGTGGTTTCTCAAGATTTTGCATCGGTCCTCCAGGATTTTAATGACACTTTCCGCATAATCCTGAGGAAGATAGGGTTTGAGCGCCTCCGGTGTACTGATCTTCAGGAGTCCCGGGTTCGTGATCACCCAGGCAGGGTAGGGATCCCCGGGAGTATCATACTGCCAGTAGGATCGGGGAAGGTCTTCGGAGCTGAGGTTGATGTGGGTGGCGCCGGACTGTTTTGCCCTGATTGCAAAATTTTCGAAATCTTCAAGATTTTCCGAATAGCAGCCGAAAATAACTTTCTCAAATTTCTGTGCACCGGCCGTAACCAGAATACAGGCGATTGAAGCGATAAGAATAACCCTTTTCATCGTGTTTTAAGTATGCGTTTATTTCTTGAGCATCTTTATTCTGTGTATGCTGGTTTCAACCTGGCGGGTGACGCTAATCTCGCTTATGTAAATCCCGGAAGGCTGATCCGCTGCATTCCATGTAAATTCATATTTCCCTCCGGGGTGTAATTCCCCGATCCCTTTAAATACCGGCTTACCCTGTATGTTGAATATCCGGACCTGGATCCTGCAGGCTTCCAGTTCTGCCGTGATCCTGGTTTCATCAATGAAAGGATTCGGATAACTTGCAAATGCGATGTCAGAGGGAGAATATAGACGTCCAGGGGAGGTGGAGGGTGTTTCGGCCAGCTTGCCTGTTCTCAGTACCACGAGATCCCTGGATGCAATCGGAAAATCGATACCTCCATAGATGATCTCCATAGGATCCCCTTCCGATACATTTCCGTTATTGCTGGATGTAATCGGGGTTGCCCGGATGCTGGAAAACTCAGCCATGTCCTTTACGTGAAGGCTCACCTGGTAAGCGGAAATATCCAGGGGTGAAAGTTCCGAGTAGAAATGCTGTGCACGGACTCCGGCCAGGTTCACCACGGCAATGGTCATCGTTGTGTCCGGGTTCATGGATGCAGCTGCAACGATCTCCGGCTGGATAAAATTGTCCGGGTTATCCAGGTCGAAATAATTCCAGAACATGTCCGGTGTGGGCTGTGAATCATCCGCTGTGCAGCGCCTCATTACGGCGCCTTCAGGCATGTTCCTCCCGATCTGCTGTATGTATTTCATCCTCGTATTGGGCTCCCCCGTATTGTAATTCGAAAGCTGGTCCCATACCCAGTGGGTCCAGTAGCTGACCCCATGGTTCAGGTTGGCCAGGATGTTGGCCGCACTGATCGTGGCTAGAATGGGATCCCCGTTATCGTTCTGATTTCCATCGGTCGCAGCCAGGGTCACCCACAGTTCCTTCCCGAGAGAATCCGCAATGTGCTGGATATGATTGTCGATTGACCAGCCATAGGATTGGTAATCAATGGCATCGAGTACATTCAGGGCGGCCGTGTCATCGAGGAAGGCCTGCAGGTAGGTCAGGTTGTCACCGGGTTGGAAGCTGTAACCGTGGGCTGCTCCGCCGGGGACAGGGTCTATGTAGGGTGCCCATTCAATGGTGGACGGTCCCCCGATCTTCACGGAAGTGTACCCGGCACTGTCCAGCATATGCCGCATCAGTTTGGCTGCCTCGGTCAGGAAAGTAGGGAGCTGTCTTTTAGTATCGCTTTCGTCGGTATTGGGTTTATTCATGATTGTAGTCCCGTAGACAGGATAACCGGCCTCCATGTATTCCTTTACATCATTAAAAGCATTAATGGCATGTTCCTTCGGGGTCAGTGGTTCACCGGTCGGGTTGGCCACGATCCTTTTCAGGCCGTACTTCATCGCTTCCGTGATCAGCTGGTCCCTCTCCACAGGGTTCTCCACGTAGGACCAGAAGGTGATGCAATTCATCCCGCTGAATGTCTCGGTAAACAGTTTATCGAAGACATTCGGGTCGGCAGGTAAAAAATATGCTTTAGCCTTGTGTATGGAAAAACCCAGTCCCAGCAGCTCCTGCATCTCTTCGGAGTCAACAGTGAGGGAAACTTGTTTCTGGGAATATGAAGCGGGTGTGCAAACCAGACTGGCAGAGGCAAAAAGCACTAAATGTAAAAATCTGTTATTCATATTAAATTGGATTATTTTGTTAATACTATTGTTCCCCATCTTTCCGGGTATATCCCGGTTTTATTTTTATCCGAGTAAAACATTTCTACAGGTTTCCCCTCGTTATCAAGGGCAAATTCAATTCCCATCATTTTACCTTCCTTCAGGCGGTCGGGCAGGAAAAAATACGGGTCGAGTATAAATTCGATCACGTATCCTTCACGGGTCAGTCTCCAGGCAGCGAATACGAATTTTGCCAGTTCCCCTGGCCAATCCCTCGGAAAATTAATATTACAGGGACCGGAAACCAGGTCTTCGGTGGGAGAGAAGATGATCTGTATGGCGTGCCTGGTATCCTCCCTCCGGGGAGCTTTAGCATTGTCGGTTTCTATAAACAACTCGAGACCATCCGCCCAGTAGGGATCACTCTCATAGGGCCTTACCAGGGTATCCTTTACGGTCACCAGTCCCACCAGGCCATATTCGTTCCAGGCCATCCGTACAGAGCTTTTAGATCTTCCGGAGAATGGAAGGGGAAGGGAAGGGATATCCTTCCATTCGACAGGATTACCGTCGATCTTGAAAGCAGCTTCATGCTTCGATACCCTTACAGGATCCTCAATAGTTCCCGAGCCTGGAAGTCCCGATTCGGTGAGCAGGTAATCCGGCATGACCCGGATGGTTTGGATCCATTCCTCCAGGTTGGTGTAACCGTCCCCGTCCCGGTCTTTTGACGCATCACCCGGATCTCCCGGGTTAAGTTTCATCGCAACCTCCCATTCATCGGGCATGCCGTCGGAATCTTTGTCCCCGGCCGCCAGCTGCCCGTTCAGTTCCGGCCATCCCCCCACCTGGGATGGATGGTCGATGATCCTGCCTTTCCTCTGCTGCACTTCCCTGACAAGACGGTTGTCCATTGCATCACGCCTTGGCAGTACGGCACCAGCCTGCTCCAGGACTGCCTTGTAGGATTGATCCCATGGCAGAGTTGTGACCGGGGGTGCGTCAAATCGTTGGGTGGCTTTCAGGTTGTGCCTCTGAGCGGGACCGAACCATTCCACAACGCTGTATTCATCCGGATTTTCATTGCTGCGCCGCGGACCCATATTCCCTTTTGCATATACCCGGGTATCCACGCCCAGCCTTAGGGAAGGAGATTCCCAGCTGTTCACACCAGGGATATAATAATTTCCTATGAAATTAAGAGTTCCGTTATGGTTGTCCTTTGCATAGCTGACACCGGGATTGACCCACCAGTTGTAGACCACGTTGTTGACCATATCGATGATGAAGGGTTCGCTGCCTTCAGCCGGCAGATAAGGATTTCGATCGGTACTGTGCATCATCAGGTTGTGATGTATGCTAATATTGCTGCTGTTGTAGCCGACCATCAGTCCCTTGCTGTGGGCCCCCTTGAAATTCATGCTGTTGTGGAGACCCTCAGCAATCAGGTTCCACTGGAATGTGATGTTGTGGCAATTACCGGTTGCCTCGACATTCTCATCCACTCCCCAGCTTACCGAGCAGTGGTCGATGACAATGTTTTCGGCGTTGTGAATTCCGATGCCGTCGTTCCCTGTCAGGGCCATGTCGTTGCGTGCGGGCGCGGGGGATCCGATCCGATCCCGAAGGTCACCCGGTCTGATCCTGAGGTACTGTACAATTACATCGTGTACAGGCTCTCTGCCCGTCCCGGTGATCACCAGGGAATAATTTTTCAGGCAGATCCCGTCACCAGGTGCGGTTTGTCCCGCTATGGTAATATAGGGCTCACTTATCACCACCGGGTATTTCAGTTCGATGGTTCCGGAAACCCTGAATATGACCATTCGAGGACTGCTTGATTCGCAGGCAAGGCGGAAGCTTCCGGGTATGGGCTCCTCCGAACCGGGCAGATAATCCGCGAGGGTGGTTACCAGGTAAACCTTTCCACCCCGTCCGCCGGGTGTTGTGGTACCGAAGCCTTCAGCGCCCGGAAAGGCAGGGATCTCCCTTTCGGCCGGTTGGTCAGCTACCGGAGGATCCGTATCCACTGGATCCATTGCAGATGTATTCCTTGCCAGGTGATCCACTGGCCCGGGATCCATTTCCAGCGCATACAGATCCCTACCAGCGGTTATAACCAGAATAAGGCAGTATGCTGCAAGACAGCAGCAAAACCTGCACAGTCCGCGAATTTTTTCCATATTCATTTCAGCTTTAATGTTCATTCGGATTAAGCAGCATCTCCATCTCTATGCCTGCCTGGATCACTGCCCCCAGTCCCCTTGGATCGTTATCAAAAGTATTCCTTTCCTGATAAAAAGCCACCGTCCGGCCGATGGGAGTCCCCCTGCAGATCCCGCTCACGATCCCGTCCTCGCTGATTCTGTCCGAAATTCCTTCCCATCCCTGCAGGGCTTTATCCCGAAAGGATGCGGGCAGCCAGCCCTCCCGGACACCCCTGGCCATGGCAAGCACGAACATGGCCGATCCGGAGGTTTCGAGGTATGTTTCAGGGTGGTCCAGCACCTGGTGCCAGAGTCCCCCGCGATCCTGGATTTCTGCCAGGCCCGCCATATGTGCATTGAACTGTTCCAGCAGGACCTGGTATGCAGGGTTTTCCCGCGGAAGGTATTCCAGAATCTCGGCGGTGGCCCAGGCCACCCATCCGTTGGCCCGGCACCAGTGGATGCCGGATTTGCTATTAGTGGGACTGAACCAGCCATGGTGGTAGAGTCCCGTTCCTTCATCGAACAGGTATTTTTTGAACTGCATGGCCTGTCTGGCCGCATCATCGTACCAGACTGTATCTCCGGTGATTCTAGCCATTCGCAGCATAAAAGGCGTGCTCATGAAAAGATCATCCGCCCAGACGGAGTTAGGCACCGGCTCAGGCCGGCAGAAGGTCCCGTCCTCCAGGCGCATCTGCCTGTATCGGATGTAATCTGCCATGGTATCGATCAGGGGACGGTATTTTTCATTTTGCCCCACCAGGTAAAGTTCAAGAAGGGGAAGGGAAGGGGCCCCGCAATCATCCAGCATGGCCCTTCGCACAAGCCGGTGGTAACTTCCCCGGATGGCGTGCATTTCATCGTGCTGAAAGGTAAAATAATCCAGGTTATCGATCGCAAAGTCCGCCCATGCAGCGGCAAACTTCACATAAGAATCGTCGCCGGACAATTCCGCAAGCCTGAAAAATCCCAGTATTGTGGCGCCCATACCATAGTGCCAGTCCGCGTACGGTTCGCGTGCAAAGGCATTTTCCGGGTTGACTGTGAGGCTCAGCAGTGTATTTTGTGGAAGTACGGACCAGGTGAACCAGGATCCGTTTTGCAGGTATTTCTCCCTGAGTTCCGTTTCCGGGGGGAGCAAATCTGCATTTCCTGCATCCTTTCTGAAAGGTCCGCAGACCAGCCATTTCTCGTTTTCCAGTTCCGGGGCGAAGGGCAGGAGTGAAAAATCCACCGAGGGTTCTTCATTGCCCAGATCATCCACCGGGCGCAGGAACAGGATACAGTCCCCCGAACCCTTATCGATCCTTGCCGTTATTTTATTGAATCCCTGCTTTAACCGGAACAGGACCACGGTATCAAACCGGAAGCGGTCATAGGTATATTCCCGGAAAGCAAAACCGTTCTTCTGTCTTCCTGTAAAGACCGTTTCATCCTTGATCCGAATCCTGCAGCCGCCTGCATAACTGATCCCGAAAAGAATGCCGGTATCTTTTTCGGATTGCAGGTAACTCAATGCACATGCCGAAAAATCTTTTACCGGGCCATACAGCCTTCCGGGTTCAATCCTCTGGATCCGGTGGGTTTCCGCCTGAAGCACCCTTTCAAACCCGAATTCCGTCTCATTCATCATACTTTCAGCAAGGGGAATGATCTTCTCCAGTGGTGAGACCATGCTTTTACGGATTCCATCGCAGGTGCCCAGGAAAATCATCAATAATAACCCCGGCAGAATGCGAAGCATCTGGAAAGGATTGTATTTATTCTTTTTCTTCCCCATTCAGTTCAAGTACGATCACCGTATCGGTGGGATCGGGTATTTTATGGGTGTGTGGCAGGGGTTTGCCCAGACTGAGGAAAAGATCGTCAGGCCGTACATAAGGCTTATCTTCCCCGTTCCAGAATCCTCCCATGAGCACTTCAGAACCGTCTCTCAGGAGCCATGCCCTGCCAACCTTTCCGCGGAGTCCCTCTGCACAGATCTGGCCGATGTTCTGTTCCATCACATGAGCATACAGGAGATTACCATTCTGCGTAAATCTTCCCCAGTCCGGTTTCGGGCAATCCGCCCGTCCGCATTGATAAATGCTCTGTCCGTTAACCTCCATCCAGCTGCCTACTTTTTCAAGTATTTCGATGGATTCCGGCGGGATCACTCCCAGTGCCGTGGGTCCCACGTTAAGCAGCAGGTTCCCCCCTTTGCTCGCGCAATTGACCAGGGCACGAATCACATCGCCTGCCGTTTTGTAATCGTGATCGTTGGAGGCATAACCCCAGTGGTTGTTGAGGGTCATGCACACTTCCCATGGCAGGGGTCTGCCTGCCTCATCGAATACTCCCCGGACAGGGATGTACTGTTCGGGCCCCTCGAAATCCCCCGCATACGGTTCCGGGTCCGCCCTCTCCATATCCCCGCCGAGCCGGTTGTCGATGATCACTCCGGGCTGGATTTCCCGGACCATACGGACCAGTTCAGCTGCCTTCCATTTTTCTCCACTGAATCCACTGTAGGAGAAATCAAACCACATGATGTCGATCTTGCCGTAATTGGTGCACAGCTCGCGGACCTGGCCGTGCATGTACTCAAGGTATCGGTCCCACTCGTATTTTTGTTCCCGGTAATCCTCGTTATCCCGCATCGGGTGCTGGCGGTCGCCCCAGGCCGGGTAATCCGGGTGATGCCAGTCGATCAGGGAATAATAGAATCCCACCTTGAGTCCCTCTGCCCGGAAGGCATCCACGAACTCCCGGATCAGGTCCCTTCCTGCAGGCGTATTGGTGGCTTTGTAGTCGGTCAGCTTGCTGTCGAAAAGACAGAACCCGTCGTGATGCTTGGTGGTGATGACGGCATACTTCATCCCGGCCTGTTTTGCCAGCTTCGCCCATTCGTGTGGATTGTAATTCACGGGATTGAACTGCTCGAAGTAGGGCTGGTAATCTTCGATGCTCATTTTTTCCTGGCTCCTGACCCATTCGCCACGGGCCGGGATGGCATAGATGCCCCAGTGGATGAACATCCCGAAGCGGTCATTGCGGAACCATTCGGTACGGTCGAGCCGCTGCTGGTATAAATTGTTCATTCCGGCTTTCTGTGTTCCGGTTTTCTGTGCCCCCGCATCGAAGGAGTTAAAGGTGCTGATCACGAGGATCGCTGCCATCATGCTTAATAATCTTTTCATTTTATTGTATTTATTCGTAAAGATTTCCGTGTGCCCGACCAGAAGATCGTTTTGCCATACCAGGATCACCCGGTTGGTTTACGAATCATTCCGTTCATCCCTGCAGGCTTCTGTTTCCCTGTATAGGTTGAAAGGCCGGTCACCGGACGGCCAGGTCATATACAGCAATTTTATGATCTCATAAAGGGATTCTTCGGGTAAATCGGCTTTATCGGCAATACTTTGCTGCATTGCTCAATACTTCAAAAAACGGCAGGCCACCGGCGGATGCGTCATGGAAACCACACGAATGGTGTAGATGCCTGCCGGTAAAACCTGAACGGAAATGTTTGCAGCGTTTTCAGACGTGCAGAGATCAGTGGCAGGGTACCTGGCAGCCAGGCTCCCGTTCATGGAATGGATCTCGATGACATCTGATCTTTCCAGGGGCCGTTCCAGTGTTATCCAAAGCTGGCTGATGGCCGGGTTTGGATGGACCCGGAACAAACCTTTCTCCAGATGCCCGGGAAGGAGGTTCCCGTTCGGGATCCCGGTTGAATCTCCTGCAGTTGTGTCCGTCCTGCCAAGAATAAAGGCAGCAGCTTCGTGCACATCGAAGCCGGGCGCGAGTGCCGGGGAATAGGGAAGGAGCCACCAGTGTATATCCATCGTGCTTGAATCGCCCGGTTGGAGAAAGGTTTTGGGACCGTATGGTTCGATTTCCGCGAACTGGCTACCGTTGGTATACCAGGTAAGGGTCTGGGAACTGTCCTCGACATAAATCCCTTCGGGGAAATAGGGTACCCTTACCACGAACAACATCCCCTGGTACCCGTAGGCCATCCAGCCATCGTCTGCATCCACCCCGAATTTGTTGCTTTTAACCCCGGTTACGGCCATGTAGGAAAGAAGGCTGTCGTGCAGGCTGACCTGGGCAACCGAAGGGGTCTGGTTGTCCCAAGCCCAGCTGCCCCCGTCATTCCTGTAGGTCCCCCATCCGAAAGGATAGTTGCTCTCATGGTGCAGGGGGACGATCACCTTGCCGCCGAGGGGGACCAGGGTGCGGTACCAGAAATGCCAATTGATTTCCGCACCGGAGATGTTAAGCATGGTCTGCCTGACAACCAGGTGGGTGGATGCACTGTCAAGGATGAATTCCCTGGTCATCCGGATGCCCAGACCAGTATCATCCTGACCTGTCAGCTGCATGGAATACTCCCCCGTGATCTCGGCCGTGTAAGGTCCCATCCATGTGATGTCGTGGATGTCCTTGGTGGCCTGTTCGGGTCCCACATCAAACCTTCCCGCATCGGGATCGAATTTCTTACTCTGGTAGTCTGCAAGAAGCTTACCATCATTACTGCTGTTTTCCCAGATGATGTTCGTGCCAAGCAGTTTGTATGCCAGGACCCTGGCCCCGGCATTCGCCACCACGATCATTTCGATCGAATCGTTGGTGATTTTATAGCAATTCGGATAGCTTCTGTAGGTTATTTTTTCAATCCCTGCTCGGGAGAGTGCTGGAAATAAAATCAGAAGGAATGCTGCTATGATTTGCCGGTATGCTTTTCTCATTTAAATATGGTTTAGCTTATTTGATCACCCTGATCTTATGCACGGAGGCACCGGTGGATTGCTTTAATTTAAGCAGGTATATTCCTGCCGGGCAGGCGGAAAGATCCAGCAAGGCCCGCCCCCCGTCCAGGTCCCCTTCATGAATCAGTTGTCCCATGATTGAATAAAGTTCGAACCGAATCCGGCCGGTACTGCTTAATTCAATATTCAGCCTTTCGCCGGCCGGGTTGGGATATACCCGGGCATTCCCGCCCGGTGGTCCGCTGACCGGCCCGATGCCTAGAGTCAGATCAACTGTCACCATTTCCGATTTTGCCGATTCCTTGTTGAAAATGGTCAGGGCACTTACTGCGTAATGATTGATCGCCCCTGCAACGGGGCCTGGATCGTGGTAGCTGGTAATTACCGGACTGATGTTTGCCTTTTCGATCCAGATCACCGGCGGATCCGGGGCACGGTAGACCTTGTATGATCCCAGGTAATATTCGGTGTTGGCCTCCCAGTTCAGGGTGACGATCCCGTTCTGGTAATCGGCTGTGAGTCCCCCCGGAACTGCCGGCGCCGGGTAATCAGGCACACTGACCATCACCTCGTTCGAGGCCTCCGATTCGATCCCGTTGGTATCCACCTGGGTGACCATGAAGTAGTGATCTCCGGGCCCCGAAGGATGGTAAATGAATTCATTGTTGATCAGAAAATTGCTCTGTTTCGTGTAGGGTCCTCCTGAATATTCCGCAAGATAGAGGTTATAAAAATCCAGGTTGCCGGGATCACCCTCTTCCCAGGTCAGGTAATAGGAGGTAACCGTATCCTCCACCCGAAGGTTCTGCACGGCAGGAGGCGATGGAAGGCCGGAGGCATACCCGCAGAATACCGGGATGACCCTGCCTGCGCCGGCTCCACCCTCGGGACATTCAAGCCGTTTCAGAACAAGGGTATCCGCGCCACGAATCTCCATGACGTAATCCTCGTACTGTGCCTGGTTGTAATTGGTTTCCCTGGCTCCGGCAATACTAAGTTTGGAATTTTCAACGAGAAACCAGGGAAAGACTTTTGGATAATGGGTCGAATAATTATGGGCACCAAGAAGCTCGGTCTCTCCGCCGCCGGTGGTCTTTAACTTGATCCTTCCCCTTTCGGTCTTGTGACCCAGGAGCCATAACCTTCCGCCCATGTTCCATACATTGACGGTATCCAGGTTTTCCGTGTTGATGTGGCGGCACCATATTTGCTGGCCGGGCTGGTGGAAATAAATGTGCTGGGTCACGATGTTGTTCAGGAAAAAATTTCCCGTCCCGTAGCTGTCTATACCTGCATTTATATCAGGGGAGCCCATTGTGGAAGAGCTGAAGATCACCGTCCTGCCGGAACGGTTGATAACACTTACACCACTGTAGATCATGTCAACTCTTTCCAGGATCACTGTGTCATGGGTACCTTCATCGAATACAATGGTTCCGTTGCCAGACAGAACGCCCTCACAGCCGATGATCCTAATGACATCGCCTCGGATAAATAGGGTATCAGACGTTTTGAATTTCAGTCCCCCTGGCAGGTAAACCGTCTCTTTACCGGCATCGATGGCGTCCTGGATGGCCTTTGTATCGTCGGCGTTTCCATCCCCGACAGCTCCGAAATCAACCGGATTCACCCACTCAGAAGGTTCCGACCAGGGGATATGGGGTACCTCCTTCACCGGGAGGTTGAGCATGGTTACCGGGGAAGGGAATAGCCGGAGGGGTGCGTGCGACATAAACTCCCTGATATGCTCATCATCCAGTGTTATCGGGATTTCATGCGTGCTTTCAACGGTGACTGCGTACCCTGTCCGGTTCAGGTTGCGTCCGTAAAGCGTTCCTCCATTGACGATGGCAGGCAGGCTGTCGCCGGTGGAACTGAGGTATGCGTCGAGCAGGACCATGCAGGACGATCCACTGCCGTTCTCGACTGCCGTCACATTGTTCTCACTTGTCAATCCACTGATCATACTGACATTGCCGGAATTTTTAAATCCAGCCTGGTTCTGGTTCCGCAGGGTAATTTTTTCAAAGGTCATGCTGTTGATGGCATAGCCGTGCATGATCCCGACATCGAAACCCTCTACGATCAGGTCGGAAATGTAACCCGGCCCGATCTCATTTTCAAAGGCCAGGTCGAGACCGTACACACCCTGGCCGTCACCGGATTTGATCCTTACCCGCTGCATGGTGCCCTCGTTGCTGCAGTTGAACTGGATGCCGGCTGCACCCGGGTTCCCCGCGCCCGTATTGACTGTAAGGTCATAAATGGCATTACGGAAACGCTGGGCCGGTTTTTTGCCCGTCCAGATCACCGCCTTCCTGCTTTGCGGGTTCTGGTATCCTTCACAGTTGTCTTTCAACTTGATGGTGGTATAATCCCTGCCTTCGCCGTGGAGTATGGTCCGCTTCCATGCGGTGCCGGATCCGTCCCCCTCTGGCCATTTGAGGGTATTTGAAACGAGGTAGGTCCCTTTCGGAAGATAAATCACCCTGCGTCCGTTGGGATAGTCATCCAGGGCAGCCTGGATCGCCGCAGTGGCATCTGACTGGCCCGTGCTGTCGGCATTATAGGGAGCCTTTGTTACATTGATGATGCCCGCGTCCTCCGGGTAAATGTAATGCTCCCCCTGGGCGCTGAGGTAACAAATTCCCGTGGCCATGAACAATCCGATAAGTAAAGTTCTTTTCATGTAAGTATAGTTAGTTAGTAATCAATATAATACCTGAATAGGCCCCAGGAATTCGGCTGCAGCATGATAATATTAATCTTTCCTCCGGATCCTATGATCTGCGGGGGCAACATTCCCTCTCCCAGCAGTAATTCCGAGGAAAGTCCCGCACCTCCAGGAAGCCAGGTATCCAGGGTCCCCGCAACCAGGTCGTTTTTTTCCCTGTAGATCAGCAGGAAACCTTCAGTGGGACTCAAAACTCCCTGGAAGCCGGTCCATCCGCTGCCGCTGGGCTCCTGGCCGATGGGCAGAATGATGCTGCTGTGAAACTCCTTCTGGATCTTCAGGTAACTGTCGACGGTTTCCCGTATCCCGAAAGCCTGGTCCGGGAGACCCGAACACTCCAGGAATGCCATCGGCTGCGCTGCCATGGTGGTGGCAAACGCATAATCAAAGGGTACGCTTACCGGGGCGAAGGGATCTCCCTGGTATTTCTCCATGTTTCTCCAGATATTCAGGAAGGGCATCTGAAGTTTTTCCGGGGGGACGTACCTTGAGAGCATCCAGGTATTCCTCAGCACGGTATAGGGATAGTAGTTGCGCCAGTCCGTGTAGCGGTTTGTGACCCAGAATACCCCGTACTCGTTGAAAAAATGGTACCCGTGCCTGCGGTGGGCCGTGATGTCAAGGTCGAAGATCATATTGCCGTCCGTTGCGTCGAGGATATGATCGAAGATCTGCCTCACCCTTGATTCAGAGGTCTTATCGTTGAATTTCAGCCCGTCGATCTTGACGGTCCGCACTTTCCACTGCCAGTAAAAACCATTCAGTGCTTCCACTTCCTTTCTCCAGTCCCGGTAGGAACCGGTTGCACAGGGATTGTACCAGAGCGAGATCCGGATGCCTTTTTTCTCGGCATAATCCAGCACCGGTTCCAGTCCCCCCAGAAACTTATGCGGATCCGGCGTCCAGTATCCGGGGATGTCCCATATGTCCGCCAGAGTGCCGCCTTCCAGGGCAGAATTTGTGGAACGTCCGAGCTGCCAGCCGTCATCGATCTGCAGGTAATTGGCGCCGAATCTCTGGCAAGCATCGATTTCCTTCCTGATAAAATCCTTCCCAAGTTTGGTGTCCTGGCTCCGGTCACCCCAGGTATTCACCATGAGGATGGGTTCCACATTGCTGTAGCCAGGAAATATGTTTTTCTGGTAGGTGCGCAGGGCAGCCAGGCAATCGTATTCGGTATTGCCCCCGAAACCGGTCACGAATCCGTATCCCCTGACCCAGTCACCAGGGCTGAGGCAGGCGGAATCCACACCGATCCCGATCACCTTCAGCTGCCCGATGCTCGAAATGAAATCCCCCCCCGGGTAGAACTGCTGGGAATAGAAGGAGGGCGCTTCTTTCAGGACGAATATCCTGCGTTTAGAAACCTGATCCATCGCGATCAGCAGATTCCCCTGGTGAATGTTAAAGCGGTAGAGCAGGTCTTCCGATTCTTTCACCAGATTGTTGTACCGGTCGGTCATATCGTAAAACCTAACCGAGCGGACTTTCCAGTGTACCCCGGGCAACTCGATCCTTTCCATGACGGGTGCGAAGGAGAGCAGGCTTGCATCATTGCTCAGCCTTTCCAGGTTATCCAGTTTGCCCGGTCCGGCCAGGTCCCGGATCCATTTGGCGGAGGCCCGGCCCCTGAAATAGAAGGTGCACTGGATGGCCGGGGTTCCGGGGAAGATCCTGAATACCCTTCGTACATCCAGTTGTCCCAGGCTGAACTCGACGACGACTTCGAGATGCTCCTTCCACTGTGATGTGGCGGATACAATTCTTGTGGAAAATTGTGCGGAATGACCTTCCTTCGGCTCACCCGGCAGCTGGAGATCAGGCACCGGGTTATGGAATGCCAGGGATTCATGTTTTAGCTTGTCTATCAGGACCAGGCTTTTCAGGTTTCCTTCATTCCAGTCATAGGCCCTTTCGATAAGGTCATTGCCCAGGATAAGCGAATCTCCGCTTCTGCGGGCATAGCATCTGTCAGATGCAGGGGTTTGTGCTTGCAGCGGAATGCATGGAACAATCATGAGGAACCATGCCAGAGGCATTTTAATCATACGAATTCTGAACATCAAGAAATCCTGGTTTTGATCCGTTTTGTAAAATTAAGGATCGCTAAGCCTATGCGTGGACTTTAATGTTGCCAAATGATGCTTCAATGATGCAAAACGGCTTTGTTCTCAAAGATCCACAGCTTCGGGTTGTACCAGCCGATGGAGATGATGTCCGTGTCCCCGTCACCATCGAGGTCCACCGCCACGGTCCCGTCATGGTGGTCGATCGTATCTTTGCTTTGCCGGTCCACCTGAATTACTTTCCATGCGTCCTGATTTCCCGGATTCTCCAGGATCAGCACCCTGTTTTGGCCGGTTCCCCGGTGCTCCCCGATCACAACGTCGGGATCGTTATCCAGGTCGAAATCGGCTGCATCCATGCTGAATCCCTGGCCCTCCACGAGGGCAATGGTTTGCCTGACCCAGGGGCCATCCGGATTCCCCGGCTGGGAAAAGAGGTATACTTCGGTTCCGTTTTCAAGGGATATCACTGCATCTGGCCTTCCGTCCCCGTCCATATCGGCAAGCCGGTTCCTGTCGGGTTCACTGCCTTCCTGCCCGACTTCCCCGAGGATATGGCTCTGCCATCCGTCGGGGGACTGCTCAAGCCAGCGTGTACCCAGCAGGAGGTCCTGGTCCCCATCCCGGTCTATGTCCCCCGCACAGAGCTCTTCCTTCAGGCTCAGGTCCGACAGGAAGACGGTTTTCCAGGTCTCCTTCAGGGGATTGGAAGGGACCCTTAGGGCAAGTATGCGGCTCTCCTGATCATGCCATGAAAGTACAACCAACCGTTCGTCCGGATTATTTACAAGGATGCATCCCTGGAGGAAGTCCCCTTCACCGCTGTAATCAATATTGGTATGAAGGGTGAATTGTCCCCTGCCGTCGTTTTCCGTCCAGAGGAAATCGTGGTTTGCTTCGGAACCAATCCCCTGCGTTCCCAGGATATCCACATCACCGTCCCGGTCAAAATCACAGAGTACCGCCATATTCCTCATGGGAATGCCGATCTGGTGGCGTTTCCATGGATTCTCAATGCTTCCCGGGTTCTCGTACCAGTATCCTCCGAGGATTATGTCTGGATCTCCGTCCATGTCCAGGTCCGCAGGCCGCACGAACACCGCGCGTTCCGGAAGATCATCAATCTTATGGGCTGTCCACCGGTCCAGGGGAAGTTTATAACTGAAACGGCCCAGCATGAGTTCGATCCCTGGTGCATGGTGATGGTAGGGTTTGACCAGGATATCCAGCACCCCATCCCCGTTCAGGTCCCCTGTCCGTCCTTCATGAATGCCCTGACCGGTGCGGATTATTTCCTTTTCGAAGGAGCCTGTGCCATCTCCCCACCAGATCATGAGATCCGCTGTATCCCCGGCACCGGGATCCCCCATTTCTCCGATAAGAATATCCTGTTTCCCGTCCCGGTTGAAATCCTTTATTTCCAGGGTGTGGCCGTGGATGATATAATCGAGTGTATGGGCTTTCCAGCTTCCGTTTTTCCACTCGTACCATTTGGCATCCCCGCGGGCGTCACCCGGACAGAATAGCACCTCGGGCGGACCTCCCTCCACCAGCTGTCCCGCTGCAGCCCTGGTAAAATTCATCTGCTCATCGATCACATGAACGTCAAATGCCTTTCCCTGCTTATGTTCAAACCATTTCCCGGCACCCACGATGTCCAGTTTGCCATCGAGGTTGATATCCGCAGCAGCAAGGCCCTCGTCCTGCGGTACACCTTTGTAAATGGGGATAAAATCCCATGTTTCGCTTGCAGGATCCTTACTCCCCTCATTGCTTGCTTCGGGAATATCAAACATCAGGAGCAGGCTGTCAAACTGGTTCCAGGAGACCAGGTCGGTTCGCCCGTCATGGTCAAAATCCCCGAAAATCTGGTCGTGGTGCTTGTTCCCCCCTGAATCTTTGACCAGGTGCCTTGCCCATGACCCTGAATAATCCGGGTAGGGATTTTCCCACCACCAGATCTGCCTGCTCCGGGAATCCCCGCCAAATAAAATGTCCGGGTCACCATCGCGGTCTATATCCAAAGATGCCCCTCCGGCTTCGATGCTCAGAGGTTCCGTTTCGATGATATTCTTATCCCAGCTTCGACAATTGTATTTATACCATACAACCGAAGGGGATGCGGTACGTTCGGTGATGACGAAATCATCGGTCCCGTCCAAATCAATGTCCAGCACAAGTGATGCGGTCTGCTGATCGCCCTCATTTGGATGCTCAATAATCCTGACAATTTCCCAGGAGGGTCTCTGGGCATTCAGGGGCGTACCGGCAAGTAGGATAGCTGCAGGGACGAAGACCGGAAATTTTTTAACGGCAGAAATCGTTTTCATAGTCTTATGATTTTAATCGGTAGCTGTAATTTTGTTTATATGCTCTCTCATGAGTGAGAGATCAAACGACTGAAGCGCATTTCCAGGGTCCCCCTGGTGGGATTTTTCCTCGTACACCAGGTTATTGTTTGCAATGCTGTTTTTGCCAGATGAGGACACAGCCCCGTGAAGGCAGAAATTCACATTGTTATTGGTAATGATGTTATAGGAACAGGTTTCATCCTCGATGATGCCCCAGTCCATCGGGGGACACACGGGCCAGTTAAATATTGAATTTGACAGAACGGTGAGACCTTTTGTTGAATTGATCAATACCATTCCCGGGACATTAGGAGGATTCAGTGTATCCGGTTTTTCTATGGCGAAAGGCCGGCGTCCGGAATCATCTGGCGGGACATCCCCCGCTGGCCAGATGTTGATGCTTCCGTTATCGATCAGGTTGTTACCGGTGATGGTACCCCAGCGAACATGAT
>CAYSJH010000023.1:0-64850 GCA_964431315.1 uncultured Bacteroides sp.
GCCACATCCCGGTTCTTGACCACAACAAGATCGTCGGGATCATCTCGATCGGGGATGTCGTCAATACCATCATCCGGGAACAGAAGGCGCATATCAAGGATCTGGAGAAGTACATTACCGCCAGCGGGTACGGACACCAGTAAGGCATGGGTGTGGGTATGAAGGCATGGGTTTGGGTGTGGGTGTGCGCACACGATGCTTTATACAAATCAGGCCGGGCCCGGCCGGCAGACCAGCACTTAACCTTATATCAATCCCATAGATCTTCGCCTGGCGGCAATGGCAAGCTGGCCGAGCGCTATTCCTCCGTCGTTTGCCGGTAGTTGAAGGGGGACGAGCACTTCAAGTCCGGCTTCACTCAGCAAGTTTTCAATCCTGCCCGAAAGGTATTTGTTCTGAAAGGTGCCTCCCGAAAGGCATACCTTCCTGATTCCCCGTTCCATGTTGATCCGGTTAACCGTTTCGAGGATAACGGCCGCAATGGCATTATGGAAGCGGGCGGAGATCTGGCCGCGATCCACTCCGTTTTTGATATCCTCCACGATTTTGGTGATTATCGGTCCAACTGCGATTACGTTCCCGGCGGTAAAGGGGTAAATGGCCTGTTTATCCTTGATCCTGCCCCCGCCGGCTGGATCGTGGTCACCGGAGTGGTCACCGGGGTGATCAGCCCGTATCGAGGCTTCAAGCCTCATGGGGGCCTCCGCGTGGAAGCTGGAGATCGTGCAGATTCCCAGCAAGGCGGAAACCGCATCGAACAGCCTGCCCGCACCGCAGGTCAGGGGGTTGTTGATCTTTTTCTCAATGGACCGGATCACCATTTCCAGGGATTCCGGATCTATTTTTTCCATGAATGGGAGATCGAGTTCCATCAGTTTCCAGCCGTATATCGAATACAGGTATGAAACGGCCATCCGCCAGGGTTCCTGTGTCGCCTTATCCCCTCCGGGCATGGACATGTATTCCAGGTGGCTGACCCTTTCATACCCTTCGAGGTCACAAACCAGGAATTCGCTTCCCCAGATGTTCCCGTCGTCTCCCAGGCCGGTTCCGTCAAAGCTCACCCCGATTACTTTTTCATTTAGCCCGTGCTCGGCCATGACTGAGGCAATGTGGGCATGGTGGTGCTGAACGGCAATGGCCTTCAGGTTGAGTTCCTTTACAAATCGGGTGGACAGGTAATCCGGATGCAGGTCATGTACGACCAGCGATGGTTCCAGCCGGAATAACCTTTTGAATCGTTCATAGGTTTCCCGGTAGAATTCATAGGTTTCGAAATTCTTAAGGTCGCCGATATGCTGGCTCAGGATCCCCTGGCTTCCCTTCCCCAGGGCAAAACAGTTCACCAGTTCTGCCCCTGCTGCAAAGATCCCCTCGGTTTCAAGATCAAGCCGTACGGGATTTGGCACATAGCCCCTGGACCGCCTTAAAAGACGGAACCGATCGTTCACCACCAGTCCTACTGAATCATCGCAGCGGTTATGTATATCGCGGTTGTAATGCAGTATGGCATCGGATACGGGTCCCAGGATTTCCTCCGCCTCCGTATTGCTGATCATGATGGGTTCCTCGGCCAGGTTCCCGGATGTCATAACAATGGCCGGTGTCTGAACCTTTTCGAACAGCATATAGTGGAAGGGCATGTATGGGAGCATAGCCCCGGTGGTGGGAAAGCCGTTTGAAACAGAGGGTGCCAGTTGCATAACGGAATCCGTTGCCGGGTCAGGTTCCTGGCCAGGTTTTGCCACTGAATCCGATCCCATCCGGTTTTGGAGGATTACGATCGGGCGCCTCCAGGATTGAAGTTCTTCCTGTTCCCGGGGGTCCAGCATGCAGAATTCCCGGATTGCATCCGGGTCCCTGAACATCACCGCAAAAGGTTTCCCTTCCCGGTGTTTTGAAGCCCTGAGGCGGCGGACAGCATCCTCGTTCCGGGCATCGCATGCCATGAAAAATCCGCCGAGTCCCTTTACAGCTACAATCCCGCCCCGGTCGATTATTGCAGCGGTCCGGGCAGCGATGGCTTCATGGTCAACCATTTGAGATGCTTGTTTACGGAATTCGAAATTTTGATCATCCACAGTTTTTTGGCTGTCGTATAGAACCAGGCTATATACCGGTCCGCAATCCCGGCAAGCCGTTGGCTGGGCATGGAACCGCCGGTCAAGCGGATTACCATATTCGGCCTGGCAGGCCGGGCACATTTTGAATGCCTGCATCGTAGTATGGTCCCGGTCATAAGGCAGGTCGCGCACGATGGTGAACCGGGGACCGCAATTCGTGCAGTTCAGGAAGGGATAATCCATGCGGTTCGGCTGCCGCTTCATATCCTGCAGGCAGTCCGCGCAGACCGCGATATCGGGACTGACCTCTGTGACCGCATCCGACAGGCTCTCACTATCCAGGATCCTGAAATCATCAAATTCCTCCCATTTGACTTCCCTGCAATCAATGGCTTCAATATGGGATGCAGGAGGTGCCTGCAGGCGGATCTGTTCGATGAAGTCCTTCAATTTTTCAGGGTTGGCATTAATAGCGATCTGAACGTTTTCATTGGTATTGTTAACCCATCCTCGCAAGTTATGATCATACGCCAGCCGGTAAACAAACGGCCGGAAGCCGACTCCCTGTATGAGTCCCCATACAGTTATCAGATACGTTTTATCTCTCTCCATTTAATGCCAAAAAACCTGCTCTCAAAGTTGGCATAAAAATGCATGAATTACCAATAAAATTCATTAATGCAACTCACATCCTCTAAATCCGGCCTTTGGTAAATACCTCCAGCACCACAACCGTCCATTGCAAATATAACTACCCCTGATATATTCGGACTTCTTCTCATGCACCTTATCCTGACTTATGATATTACAGATTGGCTAATTATGCATACTTGTATAAATAGCTTTCCTGTATATCATGTAGAACCCTGGTAGTTAGTAAAGTTTTGTATGAGATTGAATTTAATGCAGGAATTTTATATATTTAAATGCCTGATTAAGAAGCAAAAACAATGAAGCAACTAATTCTATTACCAGTTTTTATTATTGCATTCATCTCATGCGATACAAAAGATGATACAAAAGATGATGCAATACAGAAATCAACCGCCTGTTTTGATTACTCACCCAAGACAGATTTAACAGTAGGACTTGAGATATCTTTTTCCAATTGTTCTCAAAATGCAATCTCATTTCGGTGGGATTTTGGAGATGGGAATACATCATCTTTAAAAGATCCAAAGCATACCTATCAAAATGCGGGTTCTTATACAGTATCATTATGGGCACAAAATGATGAAATAAAGGATGTTAATGCAGATGGTATTATTGATTTTATGGATGGTACCCTGACAAAGGATAGTATTTCTAAAACGATTACCGTCAACTGAGTCAATACCATCATCCTTCCATTTAGCTAATACGCTTATGGCGGACTTATCATAAGTGGAATTGTCCGGGTAGATACTATATTTTTCTATATAAAACATGCCCCGTACCCATGAAGCCTTTGTTTAATTGAAATTATATTTAAATTTATAAAGCATTAGAGATTAAACATATGAAACCTCTAATCCTTTTTGTGACATTATTTTTTTTCTCATATGCATAGAGCTTCCCAACATGTCGATATACCCTCTGGTCGAAAAACAGGGCAGGAAACTGGATAAACAACCTGAACATGAAAAAAGGCTATTGGGAGGTGGAAATCCGAACGGCGGTACAAATGATACTCACAAAGGATCACAAAGTGCAGATGCGATGCTTTAAGTCAATTATGTTGAACGTATACCTAGCCGCTTGGTTAGTTCTGGTAAATTCACCTTCCCTTCCAGATGTCAGAATCCTAGGTGGCACATTTGGAACTATCTCAGTATTTCAATCAATCAATGGCTACATACAAATTATGACCGAGCAGAGTACCTGTAAAACATCTTACAAGAGTATTACAAGGCATGCAAAAGAGCATGAACTTAAATCCTGAAAACCAAATAAATATGAAAAGGATACAATTACTTTGTCTAGGATTATTAATATTTGGCTTCTCCTCATCCCAAACACATGTTTCTGGTACAATAGATAATGAAACATGGACAATTGCAGGCTCACCATACATACTGGATGCAAATCTATTCATCGCCAATTTAGTCATCGAACCGGGTGTAACAGTGATTTCAAATGGTGATTATGTTATTGAAGTAGCCGGAATATTTACAGCAATTGGAACAGTACAAGATTCCATATTATTCACAAAACCGGATAGTATCGAAGGATGGCAAGGAATATTTTTTAATGTTACAACATTTAATTCAAAGCTCAAATATTGTAAAATAGAGTATTCGACAAATAGTGGAGTTCGTGTCATTAACAGCACACCGGTCTTTGAAAATTGTACATTTTCCAATAACTCTGCTTCGTTGGGTGGCGCCATGTATTTTTTTAACGATACGGAAACCGGAAGTGAATTCAAATTATCTAACTGCTCATTTTTTGATAATAAATCATCGGGACACGGCGGTGCATTATATGTTGCCTTAACAGATGGTCATATTATTTTAGATGAATCAACTTTTAAAGGTAATTTATCTAACCCTCTATATACCTTAGGAAATTTTATGGGCGGTGCATTATATCTCGTAACAGGAGATGCCACAATTATAAACAGTACATTTATAAGAAATCGGTGCAATTCCAGATGTTCTGCTACTTTTGATTGCGATGTTACGGCCCGGGGTGGGGCAATCTACATAGGAAGTTCTGGGAATGTAACTATGGAAAACAATATCTTTCTTGAAAATCAAACTGATGCACAAGGTAAGACAGACTGTTTTTTCGGAGGTCATAGCTACAGTTATGGTGGAGCTGTGTACGTAGCTTCAGGTATTGTTACACTATCGAATAATGTCTTTGCGTACAATAAGACAATCGGTACCAATTGTGGCCCGGTACGCAGTGGTGGAGGTGTCTTTGTGAATGGTGGTACCGTTACAATGAATAACTGCAATGTCGTTTATAATCCAGATGCAACAGGTATTCACTGTTCGGGTGGCACATTTGATGTTATCAACTCGATAATTTTCTTTAACAACCAGGAACTATCACAGATTGGAGGTAATTGCACAATAACTTACTCCAATGTTCAGGATGGTTATACTGGTGAGGGCAATATGAGTAATAATCCTGTTTTTATTAAAGATGACAGTACATTTCATCTTACATCAATTTCTCCTTGTATTGACGCTGGCAAACCTGATTCATTATTTGATGTTTGCTTTCCTCCTTCTCTCGATAATGAAAGAAATGATATAGGTGCATATGGGGGCCCCGGGGCATGTAACTGGTCTAAAATATCCAATATCGAAAATATAAAAAACGACCTTGCCGTCCAGTGGGTGGACCCGGGATCTAAGCCGCAATGCGGGACACTCAGGGAACAACCGGTAACCGTCCGGGTGGAAAATATCGGCCCGAAAGCAGTTTCAAACTTCAAGGCAGGGTATTCCATCGACGGCGGTGAGAATTTCTGGGATGAAACCGTCTTCAATACGGTGGAACCCGGAGCAACCCTCGATTACACCTTCCGTCGCCTGGCCGATATGGCAGACGAAGACTACTACCATTGCATGGCCTATGTTAGCATATCGTATGATATCGACCATACCAACGATACGGTTAGCATGACCGTTGAAAATGATCGCATCATCGTCGATATCCAGACCACGGATACAAAGTGTAACGAGGCCACCGGAATTGCTGAAATCAAGAGTATAAGCGGCAGGGAGGGGCCGTTCACGCTTTACTGGACCTCGGGCGATGAAGATATGATCGCAGAGCATCTGAAATCGGGAACATACTACGTGACCATATCCGATAACCAGGGATGTTCGTGGACAAAACCGGCGATCATTAACGACGAAGGCGCCCCGGATTATTCGGCGGCTGCCTCCAGCATCAAGAACATCTCCTGTTACGGAAGGAAGGATGGCAGCCTCTATATTTTCCCGACCGGGGGAATACCACCCTATACCTACCGTTGGTCAAACGGAGCTACGACGCAGGACATCTCCGACCTGAGCAAAGGCCAGTACGACCTAAGGATCACGGATTCAAAAGGCTGTGCAAAAACACGCAGCTTTACGATCACGGAACCGGAGCCCCTCAAACTCAGATCAACCTGTTTGGATGCGGATTGCGGGGAAATGAACGGATCCGCCGAGATGATCGTCAGCGGAGGCACAAAGCCATATGCTTATACATGGAGTTCCGGACAAACAAGCAATACCGCAACAGGCCTTGCGGGTGGAGTGTACAAAGTTATTGTTACGGATTTTAAAGGATGCATAGATTCCGCCAAAGTGTCGATCAATGAAATTGATGCACCCGGCATCGTTGTTACATCCGTTAATCCCGCATCCTGCGGCCTGGCCGATGGCGGCATAAACATCAGCATGGCGGACAATGCATTTCAGTATACCTATGTCTGGTCTGATGGGACATCTATGGAAGACATGCAGAATGCGCGCAGCGGATTCTATACCGTAAGGGTTGCCTACCAGGACAATCCCTGTTCCACCAGTCAGGTCATAGAGATTCCCACCAAACCTCCTGCCCCGGGATCGATCTGCATGATCTCCGTTGACAGTGTCACAGACGGTAATATCGTTATTATCAATGACCCGGAGGATCCCGCTGCGATCACCTCATATAACCTCTATCAGCTCAGCAAGACTGGTTCATACCAGTATATGGACTCCAGGGATCCGGCAATGTCAAATACCATGATCGATGCAGCCTCGGAGGTGGAAATCACCTCATACAGGTACAGAATTACCATGGTGGATGCCTGTGGCAACGAATCAGAACCGAGTCCCTATCATGAAACGATGCATACCGTTGTCACCCCTGATTTAAGCCTGACCCGGGCCAACATTTTCTGGAACGCATACCAGGGTGTGGAATATAAGTTTTTCCAGATCTACAGGTATTCCGGCTTTGCCGGCCTTGAAATCATTGACACGGTTCCGAAGGTGGCTGACAAGGATTTCTATACCTACACCGACCTGAATCCTCCGCTAAACGATACGGTTTATTATGTGATCGTCATTGAATTGTCCGAACCCTGCATCAGTACGAAGAAAGCTGGAACACATAACACCGTTCGATCGAATAAATCCAGGAAGCTGAAATTTGGTGTTGATTATGTTCATGATCCTGGCTCCATCAGACGTCTGAATGTCTACCCGAATCCTAACCAGGGCTCATTCAATGTAAGCATGGAAACGATCAGCAGACAGGATGTTATACTCAGGATCTTTGATGCACAGGGCAGGATGATAAGCAGCCGGCAGTTGAACGGTATATGCGGCCTGCACGAGGAGGTGATCCGGATGCCGGACATTAAGCCAGGCCTTTATCATCTGCAGATACTTGTTAACAATGGCCAGATGAGCCGGCCGTTTGTAATCGAATAAATTCATTAACTTTCCTGTTGATACCTTATCACCAGGATAAGTTGTGATACGCCGAATTTATTCCTATTCTCATGGAACAGGCATACTATTTATGGTCCTGTCCCTAATTACCTTTGCATCAGGTTTTGCACAGCCCACGACTGAAAAAGGGTATTACCTGTCCATCCGGAATTTTACACCCAAGGAATACAAGGCCCGGCCACAGAACCTGCACATCGCAGAAGACAACCGCGGGATCCTGTATTTTGCCAACACAAACGGAATACTGGTTTACGATGGAATATTCTGGAACAGAATCAGCGTTAACGATGGCATTGTCTATTCCCTGGATGCCGATACAAACGGGATCATATATGTAGGCGGACAGGATGAAATCGGATATATTGAAACAGATCCTTACGGGAAACAACAATTCGTATCCCTTCTGCCTTACCTTGAACCTGGTAAACATGGCTTCGGTGACGTTTGGAAAACACATGCAACCGACAAGGGTGTATTCTTCAAGGCAGATAAATTCCTTTTCAGATGGACCGGAGATACCTTACTCTCCCTGACAACAGAAAACAGTTTTCATACTTCCTTTTATGTGAATGGAGAACTCTATGTCAGGGAAGTCGGCGTGGGACTTTTAAAATATGTAAAGGATACCTTGATCCTCGTCCCCGGAGGAAAAAAATTTGAGGACATAGCAATAAGCGGAATGATCCCCTACCGGGACAGCAGCATACTGATATTTACAGAAAGCGAAGGGATTTTCAATATGGCTTCAGGAGACGACAAAGGCAACATAAAGCTTATCCGGCATTTTAATGAAATCGATAATTTCCTGTTTGAGAATACGATCACCTGCGCCCTGAGATTGGATGAGAACCAGTTCGCGATCGGTTCGCAGGGTAAAGGAGTGATTGTATATAACCAGGCTAATGACCAGTTTGACTTCCTGAATTTTACTTCCGGGCTCCAGGATGAGGTCATATACGATATGCACCTCGACAGACGTGGAAACCTCTGGATGGCCCTGAGTAACGGGATCTCGATGTCTCCCGTGGGAGCTTCAGTAACTTCTTTCGGCTATAATGCGGGAATTAAGGAGTCGGTTGAAGGCATCTGCCGGTTCAGTGACAAATTGTTTGTAGCGACCCTCCTGGGCACCTACTATCTTGATGATTACCAGACAAGCAACGAAATACCGGACATCATCTATAATCCATTATATAACCGCGCTGGATTCAGGAAAATCAATGACATAAACGACGAATGTTATGCCCTCAGTAGCTTTAATAATGGAATTGAGAACTTTTTACTGGTGGCGACCTATACCGGTGTCTCACAGATCGATAAAAATTTCCATGCCAAGCAGATCCTGGAAGGTTATCCGTGGTTTATTTGTCAATCTGATGCGTATCCGGAAAGAGTGATCATTGCCAACGAGGACGGTGTGGAATCCATGTATCGCAAGGACGGAAAATGG
This sequence comes from uncultured Bacteroides sp., assembly GCA_964431315.1. Taxonomy (GTDB): domain Bacteria; phylum Bacteroidota; class Bacteroidia; order Bacteroidales; family SM23-62; genus SM23-62. The sequence continues at coordinate 8,943 of CAYSJH010000023.1, forward strand.
ATCCGTGAACCTTATATTGAAGGGATCGAGGACAATTGCCGGGTTGTGGTTGAGGATCGTTTTGGAAACGCCTGGGTAGGTACCATTATAACAGGTAAAGCTTTCAGGATCAAATACCATAAACCGGGAAGCGCAAGGATACCTGAAGTTATTCAATACGACTCTACGAATAATCTTCCTCCCGGGGACATTTACATCCATAAATTCGGTAATGATTTATTATTTGGGACTTCCGAGGGACTTTACCGCTTCCATGAGCAGGAGAACAGGTTCTTTCCCGATACGAGTTTTGGCGTAGAATTTTGCAGTGCATCCCGAAGCATCCACAGAATATCGGTTGACCACCAGGAATACCTGTGGCTGGTTACCTACAATAACCTGACGGATGAATATGAGACAGGGTATTTTATTCCTTCTTCTGATGGTGGATATGCCTGGGTAAAAGAACCTTTCCTTAGTTTCTCGAAGGGAGTCATACACAGTATATTCCATGATCCCAACGGGGTATCCTGGCTTGGGGGACCGGACGGGCTTTTCCGGTATGACAGAAGGATCAGGAAGGACTATGAACTGGATTTCAGTGCCCTGATCCGGAATGTCACCATTAAAGGTGATTCTATGATTTTCGGGGGAACATTTACAAATGAAAAAGGCTACCCGGCCCTAAACCAGGATCCGGATGAAATACCCGTTATTGATTACAGGTACAATTCGATCGCATTTGAATATTCCGCACCCAATAACGAGGATGGGACACCTGTACTTTTCAGCCACTATATGGAAGGATTCGAAGATGGATGGCACGACTGGTCAACCGAATACCGCCGGGAATACACGAACCTGAGGGAAAAGACTTACACCTTCCATGTCAAAGCTAAAAATCTTTATGACCACGAAAGCGCGGTTGCGACCTATACTTTTGCAATCAAGCCACCCTGGTACAGGACGATTCCTGCACTTATAAGCTTCATTCTGCTGGCCATTGGGGTGGTCTGGCTGATCGTGGTGCTTTATACCCGGGGACTGAGGGCCATTATCCGTGAAAGAACTGCGGAGATACGCAAGCAGAAAGAACTGATTGAAGAGAAGAACCAGGATATCATGGACAGCATAAATTATGCACAGCGTATCCAGTCCGCCCTGCTGCCTCCCGGCGATTACATCGATGGCCTGTTCCCGGAGCGCTTCATTCTTTACCTGCCAAGGGACGTGGTGAGCGGTGATTATTACTGGATGCTTGGGAAGAACGGGAAAACCATCTGCGTTACTGCAGATTGCACGGGACACGGGGTGCCTGGGGCCATGATGAGTATGATGGGCATGTCCTACCTGAATGAGATCACCAGCAAGGACCGGCAGATGCATTCCGACGAGATCCTGAACCAGCTTCGCTCCCAGATCGTCCAATCGCTCCGGCAGAAGGGAGTCCAGGGGGAAAGCCAGGACGGTATGGACATGGCCCTGTACATACTTGATAACGATAAAAAAAGCCTTGAATTTTCAGGTGCCAACCTTCCGCTTTACCTATTGCGGGACGGGGAATTGAAGATCATCCAGCCCGATAAGATGCCCATAGGGATTTCGTCAAAGCTGAAGACCCCCTTTACCCGGCATAGTGTAAAACTCAAATCCGGAGATACATTATATACCTTCTCCGACGGATTCCAGGACCAGTTCGGCGGTCCCATGAAGAAAAAATTCATGATCAGGAACTTCCGTCAGCTGCTTTGCGATATCCACTCAAAACCGATGGGACAACAGAAAAACCTGCTGCAAAAAGCACTTAATGATTGGATGGGTGAATCGAATTGTGAGCAGGTGGATGATATCACGGTATTAGGGATCAGGGTCACATAAAATCTGTTCATTTTTGAATCCCGACCGATTAAAGGTAGATTTAACTTTGGTGGAACCGAGCAAAAATTCTATGGAATTTAGCTTACTATTAAAGCTTAATAAACTTCTCTATCTTTGATACCGATGTGGATGTAATATTCATGAAATAAATTCCGCTTTCAAGAAATCCCAGATCAATTTGATCGATTCTTCCTTCGATTGATTTTCTAAAGGCAAGCTGTCCGGTCTGAGTATAAATCTCAATCATATACGTGCTTCCAGAACTGCCAGAAAATGTGAGTATATCCTTGAAAGGATTTGGGTAAAGAATAAAATCCCTTTTACTACTGATATGAACCCCTGTTGTAATGTCCAGGGTTTCTGTCTTCGTATCCGTATTGACGATCAGGTTAAACGAGACTGTTCCATTATTAAGTACAGGAATTCTCAAGATTACCTCTCCATCTCCAGATGGAACTGAAGTACACAGACCAATGTTGTAGACAGTGTCGTGAATGTTTGTCGCTGAGATGAATCCGTTAGCGAATCCATGAGGAACACCCAGAATACCATTTAGATTACTTGCATTAATATTCAGCCCGATTAAATTGCCGAATGACTTAAAGATCAGATCATTCTGATCGAGCTCAATCGTCACATCGCTGTTCTGTGCAGATTTTGACACATCCGCGGGAAATTGTGCCAGGCTGCCTACGGAATGCTGCAGAATCAATTCTGCATCAGTTATTGTAATACCTTCATTTCCATCAACGTTTGCTGTAGTATCGCGCCAATTTTCCCAGGGTTTCGGATCCAAATCCGGAAGAGGGTCAAGTCCGTATGCGTACTGGAGTGTCAGGGCTGCATCATAAGCCTGTATATTGCCGTCATCATTCACATCTCCATAACGAAGATCAAGAATATTAAAAGTTTCACCAATCTTGGGTATGGGGTCAACGGGATTGCCTGCTAGGTCGGTACCATCAGAGAGCGTAATGGATACATCTCCGCTTCCTTTAGGAACCAGATAATTGAATGTGTAGACCGAATCATTCACCCGAACCATATTCGAAGCTGGGAGATCAACTGCCCCCGTAAAGCTTATTTTTACAGTATCGGCTGCAGACAGGGCTTTATTGAATGTTGCAGTAATCTCCAGCTCATCACCTGTTCGAATCTTACTTTCGCTATAAGATATCGATGCTCTTGGGGCAATCGTCTCATCCAATTTAATTGATACCCAGCGGAATACCATCTTCACCGCTGCTTCATTGGTCCAAGTTTCTTTTCCATTTACCATATACACACACGGTTCATTGTTGCTGTACCAGTATTCCCATTCTCCTGTATTGGAATTCCAGATCAACCATTCCCACAGTATCAAATTCCCATGTGAGTCGTAAGTACAGGTTTCACTATGATTATTTGTCCAGGTACCATCCTCATAATATTGTGATATAAATCCCAAATAATTACCTGAGGAATCGTAATCTGAAGTCGCTCTACTTGACATCATCCAGGAATTACCATCCCAGGTTTCACCTAAATATGTTATCTCATTACCATCACCATCATATGTAAAAGCAATAAGAGCCTCGTTTGACCATGTGTTCTCCCAGTAAGATTGTTGCAGCCAGGTTAGTTTGTTCCCATTCAGGTCGTATGTATAAAGCGACCTCCAACTTAAATTTAGCCCTGAGCCATCACCATACTCCTCAGTTTCTGATTTAACATTTCCGGCAGTATCGTAGGTATAGGTTGTTCTTTGCCACGGTATCCAGGTTGTGTCGGAATAACTTTCATACAATTCTGAAAGAAGATCCCCTTTTTGGTCATAGACATATGAATACCTTCTTGATATAATCCATTGGTCATTTTCTAATCTGGAAATGGTTTCATTAAGAATATTCCCTTCTGAATCATACTCATATTCTGTTTGACTTTGATAATCTGTAATCCATACAGTATCTTCCCATATTTCGTATAAATAAGTAACTTCATTTCCCAGATCATCAAAGGAAAGTGATTCCCTTTCAGAATTTACCCAGTCACCCTCCATCCATAACAGGTATATACCATAAACAATCTGTCCCCTGGAATTATAATCCATTTCTACCAGAAAACTATTTCCCCAGACACTGTCCATGAAAGCCTGTTGAAGAAATGCAACCATATTGCCCCTGGAATCATATTGATAGATTTCTCGCAAGGTATCCTGGGTTTTATAAAAGACAATCGTATCGGGAAAATATGCTGAGTCTGTTGCAGATTTTAAATTAGTAGTGACCATTTTGCCTTGATAAAGAGGATGGAGGCGATCGGAAAATGATTTTCTTGAATCAGCCTCTTGATGAAATACATTTCGTGATGACATGGCAATGTCTCGGGCTGCCGCAAATGTTTGGCTGTAAATTCCTGCAAATAACAGGATGATAAGCAGTTTGTTCATCTTGAGATGGGTTAATGATGTAAAATCTAATCCCTTCATTATTTGTCCTTGTCGATTTAGGAAGCGATAGGATTTAAACAAATTTAAATGAATTTATTAATTACGGAATGTCTCACTACCAGTTGAGTATTCATATATAATTACTTGTCAAGATAATAAGTCTGATCAACAGGGTAGCTATATCCGGAGTCTTAGTTTTAAAGTGAAGGGACAGTTTATGTATTATTATCCAGATGCAGGCTGTGGTAAATGAGCGACTCGAGCTCGTGGCCGATGCAGATGTTGTTGACGGTGATGTGGGAGGGCACTTTGAGGATGGTGGGGGCGAAATTGAGGATGCCCTTGATGCCCGCTTCGATCAGGAGGTTGGCAACGTCCTGGGCAACCCTTTCCGGGACCGTCATGATGGCTGTTTTTATATCCATCTCCCTGCAAACCTTTGAAAGTTTATCCAGGGAGTATACCGGGATTGATTGCTTTTTTTTGCATTTGGCTGGATCGATATCAAAAGCGGCGACGACCTGGATCATGTAATTCTGGAAGCCCTTGTACTGCAAAATTGCGTTCCCGATATTCCCGGCGCCGACCACGATCACCTTCTGCAGTTCGTCCTTCCTGAAAATATCACTTATTGTGAGTAAAAGTTCATTAATGTTATAGCCTCCTTTCTTGTTTCCCTTGATCCCGAACTGGCTGAAATCCTTCCTCACCTGTTCGGGGGAGACCGCGGTTTCGCGGCCCAGATTGTAGGAATACACAGTTTCGAAACCGAGCTCCTGCATCTTCTTCAGCGAATTCCTGTATCGTAAAAGGCGCTTTATGTTCCTGCCAGTCATCATAGGTCTTCAATTCAGTCCTGCATAATTATAAAAGAATGGATCGATATGCTGAAAAACATGTTTTCTGGATGCTTCTTAGAATATTAAATGACTTGCATATAAATATAAAAAAATTATCTTTATTGTGAACTTTGTAACATAAAATTTTAACTGAATTTTAAACTTTTAACATCATCTTTCCAACATTACAAAAACCTATATCAACATGAGTAACGCAGTTAAAACGGGTGTCTATTTCTGCAAACATCTGAATGGGCATCCGGATTCAATCAGACTGAATGAACTGTATGCTTTTGCTGAGGGTATGGAGGAAGTGGCACAGATCTGGAAGGCAGGGGATCTTGATCTCCTGGATCACCGGAAACTGGCCCAAGTGATCAGTGCCCGGGGGATCAACCGGATCGTCCTGGCCGGAGAGAAGCCCGGGTTTATCCAGCCCATGTTCTCTAAGGCCATGGCCGCTGCCGGAAACGATCCGGCGCAGATCACCAGTGTGAGTTTCACCGAGCAGAATGCTACCCGGCAAAAGGATACCGCTCTGGCCAAGGCAATCCTGGCCTGCGCAGTCCTGGATGTTCCTTTCGAACTGGCAGCCATCCCGGATGAAGTGGATGTCAATCCCGACACCCTCGTCATCGGCGGGGGGATCGCAGGCATCCAGGCAGCCCTTGAAATTGCCAATGCCGGCAAAAAAGTCTTTCTCCTGGAAAGGACGGGGACAATAGGGGGCCATATGGCTATGTTCGACAAGACCTTCCCTACCCTTGATTGTGCCGCCTGTATCCTCACCCCCAAGATGGTTGAGGTCGGTCAGCATCCGAACATCGAGCTGATGACTTACTGCGAGGTGAAAGGAGTGGACGGAATCCCGGGGAATTACAAGGTCAGCATCCTTAAAAAGGCCAGGCGCGTCAATCTCGCCACCTGCATCGGCTGCGGCAACTGCTCGGAAAAATGCCCTGCAAAGGCCCCGAGCGAGTTTGACAACGGCACCACTCTGAGAAAAGCGATCTACATTCCCTTCCCGCAGGCGGTACCGAATAAATACCTGATCGATGCGGAGAGCTGCACCTACGTCCTGAACGGGAAATGCGGGGTGTGCGTAAAATTCTGTCCCGTTGAAAACTGCATCAACCTGGATGAAAAGGATGCGATGGTCGATATCAATGTGGGCAACATCATCGTTGCGACAGGATTCCAGACCTTTGACCCGAAACGCGCGGAACAGTATGGTTACGGCAAATACCCGAACGTCCTGACCTCCCTCGAATTCGAGAGGCTGGTGAATGCAGCTGGACCCACGGGCGGGTTCATCAAATCCAGGACCCAGGATAAAAAGGGGAACTGGATCTTTACCGATGAAGGCGCCGAACCTAAAAGCGTCGCCCTGATCCATTGCATCGGGAGCCGGGACCATAACTATAATAAATATTGCTCCAGGGTGTGCTGCATGTATTCCCTGAAGCTCGCCCACCTGGTCAAGGAAAAAATACCCAAAGCCGAAGTCTATGAGTTCTATATCGACATGCGTGCCTTCGGCAAGGGATACGAAGAATTCTCGGAACGCATCAAGGAGGAAGGGGTCCACCTGATCCGCGGCCGTACGGCCAGGGTGGAAGAAAAGGAAGGGAAACTGCTGGTCCGCAGCGAAGAGATCTACGAGGAAAGGATCATGGAGACCAAGGTGGACATGGTGGTGCTGTCAGTGGGACTCGAAGCCCGCGCCGATGCACCCGAAGTGGCCAGAATGCTGGGGATTGACCAGGGTGAGGAAGGATGGTTCGTGGAGAGCAATTACCTGACCGAGCCAACCTCGACCTTCAGCGGCGGGATAACCATTGCCGGGGTATGCCAGGGACCGAAGGACATCCCGGATACGGTGGCGCAGGGATCAGCGGCTGCTTCCCGCGTACTTCAAACCCTTATGAGAGGAAAGATCCGGTTGGGGATCAAGGATCTCCCACCTGAAAAGATTATTGAGAATGCCCGTCAGATATCACCCTTAAAGATGGAGGTAGAATCATGAGCACAAGAGTAGATCCGAACTTCAGCAAAAAGCTGGAAGCCTACGGCAAGGCAGACTGGAACGAGTGTTACCACTGCGGGAACTGTTCCGCGATCTGTCCCCTGACGGAGGACGGCTTCCTCTTCCCCCGTAAGGGGATCCGTGCGATTCAAATGGGACTGAAAGACCAGCTGGCCGGGTATGTTGACCCGTGGCTCTGCTATTATTGCGGGGAATGCACCGATACCTGTCCCAGGGACGCCAATCCCGGGGAAATGATGATGACACTGCGCAGATGGCTGACCGCGGTTTATGACTGGACGGGGCTGTCGGGACTGCTTTACCGCTCCTTCAGGGCCCATATGGCATTCATGATCGTACTGTTCCTCGGTGTGATCGCCTCCTTCCTGGTATTTGCGGATTTCAGCATCCCGGCTACCAGCGAGGGACTCGTGGAAATCAATGCCTTTGCACCCAGTGAATTGATCCACGAAATCGACACAATACTGTTGCTGGCACTGATGTTTTTCCTGGTGACCAATATCCTTAACATGTTCATCAAGGTGATCATCATGGATAAAAGTGTCAGGGTACCGATATATCTCTATTTCGTGAAGGTATGGGAAGCCATCTTTCACTTCGGGACCCAGTGGCGTTTTTCAAAATGCGAGGAGAAGAGATGGTACTGGTTCCTGCACTGGTTCCTGATGAGTTCCTATACGTTGATGTTTATTTTCATCATTTTCTTCCTGGACTGGTTCCAGACCGATGTTGTGCATCCCTGGTACCATCCGCAGAGGCTGCTGGGTTATTACGTTACGGCAGGCATCCTGATCAGTACCGTGTATTTCGTCTGGAACAGGATCAAGGCAGGGAAGACGATCTTTAAATTCTCCCACCACTCGGATTACATCTTCCCCGTACTGTTATTCCTGATCGCCTTTACCGGCATCCTGATCCATATATTCAGGATCAGCGGGATGGCCCAGGCAACGTACATTACCTACATGCTGCACCTGGCCGTGGAAGTCCCCATGGTAACCACCTTTGTGGCTTTCTCCAAGTGGTCGCACCTGGCCTACAGGCCCATGGGACTCTTCTTCGCGAACCTGAAAAAGGCAGCCCTGCAGAAGCAATATAAAACGCAGTTAGCTCCGGCTACATAAAATTCATTCACAATGGAAGAAAAAAGAATAGGCGTATATGTTTGCTGGTGCGGCACCAACATCGCCAAGATGGTGGATGTTGAGGGCGTCGCCGAAGAGATCGGGAAACTGCCCAATGTGGTGGTTTCCAAGAACTATAAATACATGTGCTCCGATCCGGGACAGGAACTGATCATCCAGGATATAAAGGAGTATAACCTGAACCGGGTAGTGGTTTCGGCCTGCTCCCCGCGGATCCACGAACTGACCTTCCGGAAGGCGCTGATGCATGCGGGACTCAATCCCTACATGTTTGAGATGGCCAATATCCGGGAACAGGTTTCATGGGTCCATGAAGACCGGGAGGAAGCAACCAGGAAAGCCAAATCCCTCATAACAGGTGCGGTCGCCCGGGTTGCTTACCACGAGGCACTTGACAAGCGGACCGTGGAGATCAATCCCGCTTCCCTGGTGATCGGCGGGGGCATCAGCGGACTGACCGCTGCCCTTGAAATAGCCGACAGCGGGAAGAAGGTCTACCTGATTGAAAAAGAGGCGCAGCTGGGCGGACACACGGCCAATGTGGAACTCACCTTTCCCCATATGATCCCGGCCAGACAGGTCATTGGTCCCAAGATCAAGAGGGCGGAAAACCATCCGAACATCGAGGTTCTCAAACAGGCCACGATCGATGAGATTTTCGGCTACATCGGGAATTTCAATGCGGATATAAAGGTGAACGGCAGCGCCAGGAAGATCGAATTCGGGAACATCATTGTTGCAACGGGACTGAAACCCTTCGATCCCAGTTCGGTCGACTTGCACGGGTACGGGAAACTGCCCAATGTGATCACATCGGTTGAATTCGAGCAGATGCTGAAATCCGGAAAGATCCAGACCAGCGATGGAAATGAGCCTAAAAACATTGCCATCATCCACTGCGTGGGAAGCCGGAACAATGATTACCATGAATACTGCTCGCGCACCTGCTGCATGCTGGGACTAAAGTACTCCAACCAGCTGCGATCCGCCCTCCCCGATTCCAATATTTACGAGATCTATGCGGATATGAGGAGTTTCGGAAAAGGCTGCGAGGAGCTTTACGCGGATACCGCCAGGCGAGGGATCATGTTCCTGAATTTCGACCAGAGGAAGGGTATCCCGCAGATCACCAAGGCGCATCCGGGGGACTCCTGCGAAATGCTGATCGAGATGAAGGAAAGGCTTTCGAATACACAAATTGAGGTTCCGGCCGATATGGTGATCCTCCTGGTGGCAATGGAAGCCCGGGAAGACGCCAAGGACATTGCCCACCAGGTCGGGGTCAGCAAATGCGGAAACGATTTTTTCATTGAGAGGCATCCCAAGCTTGACCCGGTGGCGACCACCACGGATGGTGTATACATCGTCGGGAGCTGCCAGGGACCCAAGGACATCACCGATTCGGTGGCCCAGGCAAGGGCTGCAGCTGCGCGTGTATTGGGGACAATAACGCAGGGTACGGTCGAGGTTGAACTGACCACCGCCGTGGTCAACGAGGACCTTTGCTGCGGCTGCCAGACCTGCGTGAGTGTTTGTCCCTATACTGCCATCAGCTTTGATGAAGAAAAATCCGTTTCAGTGGTGAACGAGATCCTTTGCAAGGGATGTGGAACATGCGGTTCGACCTGCCCGACCGGAGCCATCCGCTCCAGGCATTTTACCGACCTGCAGATACTCTCGCAGATTAAGGGCATCATGTCAACCGAAATGACCGAAGTTTAATCCTGATCATTCAGAAAAATACCAAATATCATGGAATATCATCCAACCATCGTTTCTTTCCTGTGTAACTGGTGTTCGTACACCGGGGCAGACCTGGCGGGCACCTCGAGGATGAAGTATGCGCCCAATGTACGGGTTATCCGTGTCATGTGCTCGGGAAGAGTGGATCCGACCTTCGTGCTGACAGCATTCGAGGAGGGTGCAGACGGGGTACTGATCTGCGGCTGCCATCCGGGGGATTGCCATTACCACGAAGGTAACTATAAATGCCTCAGGCGTTACAAGCTGCTGCAAATGTATCTCCAGCAGATGGGCATTGAAAAGGACAGGCTCAGGCTTGCCTGGATAAGCGCCAGCGAAGGGAAGCAGTTTGCCCATCTTGCCGATGAGATGACCGCGGCGGTAAAGGCCCTGGGACCTTGCAAAATCAAGGAAAACATAGAAACATTATCTTAATTTAATTCTCAATATCCTATGGAAGCGAACGACAAAAAAGCCAAACCAAAGATCAAAATGGCTGTTTACTGGGGAGCTGCCTGCGGGGGATGCTGCGTATCCGTCCTGGATGTGCACGAGGCGCTGTTTGATGTGGTGGCAGCGGCTGACCTGGTTTTCTGGCCGATCGCACTCGATACCAAATACAAAGACGTCGAGGCAATGGCCGACGGGGAAATCGACCTGACGCTTTACAACGGCGCGGTCCGGAACAGCGAGAACGAACACATCGCTCACCTGCTTCGCAAGAAGTCAAAGATCCTTGTCGCATACGGATCCTGTGCCCATATGGGAGGGATCCCCGGACTGGCAAATTTCAGCAACCGGGAAGGGATCTTCGAACGGGTCTACCAGACAAGCGAATCGACCGTTAATCCTGATAGGGTGAGACCGCAGCCTGTTACAAAGGTCAAGGAAGGGGAACTGACCATCCCGGAGTTTTACAATGATGTACGGACGCTGGACCAGGTGACGGATGTTGATTATTACCTGCCTGGGTGCCCTCCGCAGACCGAGCGTCTTGTGGAGGTTTTCATGGCCATTGTCACCGGCGCCGAGCTGCCCCCGAAGGGATCAGTAGTCGGAGCCCTGGAGAAGACCCAGTGCGATGAATGCACCAGGAAAAAGACCGAGAACAAGAAAATCAAGGAATTCAAGAGACCCATCGACTTCGTTGATGACGGGGAAACCTGTTTCCTTGAGCAGGGTGTGATCTGCATGGGACCCGCCACGCGCGGGGGCTGCGGTTACCGCTGCATCGAGGGGAACGCCCCCTGCCGCGGATGTTACGGTCCCCCTGCCGATGTCCCCGATCCCGGGGCCAGGATGATGTCCGCCATCGGGACCATGATCGACTCCAACGATGAGAAGGAGATCCAGAAAATTGTTGAACAAATTGCAGATCCGGCCGGGACCTTCTACCGCTTCAGCCTTCCCGGCTCAATATTAAGGAGGAAATTGCTATGACCAGAATAACCATTGATCCAATTACCCGGCTTGAAGGCCACGGTAAAATAGAGATCTTCCTGACCGATGAAGGAGATGTGGAGAACGTCTACTTCCAGGTCCCCGAGCTCAGGGGATTCGAGAAATTCTGCGAAGGCCGGCCGGTTGAAGAACTATCCCAGATCGTGACCAAGATCTGTGGAGTCTGCCCCGGCTGCCACCACATGGCCTCAGGCAAGGCAGCCGACGCAGTCTACGGGGTAAAACCTCCTCCTACTGCCGCCAAGCTCCGCGAGCTTTTTTACATGGCGCATTTCGTGCACAGCCACATCGCACATTTTTACGCCCTGGCGGCGCCGGATTTTGTAGTGGGACCGACCGCACCGCCGGCCGAACGCAACATCCTTGGCGTGATCGGCAAGGTGGGCGTGGAGATCGGCACCGAGGTGATCAAGCAGAGACGGATTGCACAGGAGATCCAGGCCCTGATGGGCGGACACCAGACGCACGTGGTCCTGAATATCCCGGGAGGGGTCCGCAAAGGCCTTACCCCTGAACAGAGGGATGACATCGTAGAGAAGGCCAAAGGATTCATCGAATTCTCGAAATTTTCCCTGAAGATATTCGGTGACGTAGTGCTGGGAAACAAGGATTACGTCGACCTTATCCTGAACGGACCGTATTCACTGGTGTTGCATAGCATGGGACTGGTGGACGAGAACAACAAGGTCAATTTTTACGACGGCAAGGTGCGTGTGGTGGACACCAAGGGTAAGGAACATTGCAAATACGCCCCGGAGGAATACATGGAATACGTCGAAGAGCGGGTGGAACCATGGTCGTACCTGAAGTTCCCATTCCTGAAAAAGATCGGGTGGAAGGGATTTGTGGACGGGCAGGATTCCGGGGTTTACCATGCCACCCCCCTGTCACGGCTGAATGCAGCGGATGGCATGGCCACTCCCCTGGCACAGGCAGAGTACGAGAAAATGTACGAAACCCTGGGCGGGAAACCTGTCCATGCCACCCTTGCAATGCACTGGGCACGGCTCATCGAACTGCTGTACTCGTCGGAACGCTGCCTGGAACTGGCCCAGGATCCGGATATTACGGGCAAGGACCTGCGGGCGCCCCTGGATAATGTCCCCGATGAAGGGGTCGGCATCGTCGAGGCACAGCGGGGAACCCTGACCCACCATTACTGGACCGATGAGAAAGGCATCGTCAAGAAGGTCAATATCATCGTCGGTACGACGAACAACAATGCGGCCATATGCATGTCTATCAAAAAAGCTGCTGAAGGGATCATCAAGAAAGGGGTCAAGGTGGACGACGGCATGCTGAATATGGTAGAAATGGCATTCCGGGCCTATGACCCGTGTTTCTCCTGCGCCACCCATCACCAGAGGGGCAAGATGCCGCTGGTCGTGAATTTCAGGAATAAAAGCGGAGACATCATAAGGACAGCAAGCAGGGACTGAAAGAAACCCATCGGAGGAAAATGAAATGAACAGCCGTTCAAACAGGATACTTGTCCTCGGGATAGGCAACGACATCCAGCGCGATGTCAGCATTCCGGTCAGGCTGACCGAAGACCTGGAGGATCTCCTGGATTCCCGGAACATCGATTTTGAGAATCTGTATGTAGGGGGACTCGAACTGCTTGAGTACATTAACGGTTATAAAGGCGTTGTCTTTATCGATACACTTAAAACAAAAAAGGGGATCCCGGGAAAGGTCCACCTTTTCAGGGAGGATAATTACCTGGAAACCCTGCACCTGTCGTGCCGGCATGATGTATCTTTCAGGATGTCACTGGAAATCGGGAAGACCCTGGGATTTAAGATTACGGACAAGATCCTCATCATCGGCATCGAAATCCTGGAGGACCTGGAATTCGGATCCTTGCTAAGCAATGAACTGAAATGCCATTATCCGGAGATCCTCGCACAGGTTAGAAGCCATGTTGAAGAATTCAGCAGGAGAACATTAATCAGTACATCAATATGACAAGGTTTAACTCAAAGGGCATGTGGAGAATACCCAGCGGCAAGAAAAAAAAGAAAAGCCCGCAGGATATTGATGAGGATCTGGTGATTAAAAAATGTTATTGCCCCAACGGGCATGACCTTATTAATCCCAAGGTCAATGTCAGGGGCTATAACGGGATCCTGATCAAGGTCAAGAGAGGAAAGGAGGAAGGCTTCATGGCACTTAGCCCGATCTGCGGGGACAAATCGAAATACACCATTGACATCGAACTCCCCGAGGGAGAGATCGTCGAATTGCTTTGTCCCGAATGCAACGTTCCGCTTCCTGTCTATGCACCTTGCGATTGCGGAGCAGATATGATCACCCTTTTCTGTGACAAACACGGGAACTTCTGTAACTGTATAGGCATCTGCAACCGTGTCGGGTGCAGCCACTCAGAGATCAAGAGGGGATCGGATCTGTTTAATATCTATCGGAGAAGGGGAGAAATCAGAGGGACACAGGGATACTTGTAATGAACGATTCACTTCCGGGAATTATCATCACGGGCGCATCTGGGTTCATTGGAAGGCATTTTGTCGAACAGTATGCCAACCGCTATCGCATGTTCTGCCTGGCAAGACGCTCACAGAGGGAAGCCGGCATAGCAAAGCATGAGAACATCCGCTGGACCCAGGTGGACATAGGCGATTTTTCCAACCTCCAGGAGGTCGTGGTAAGCATAAACCAGTACGGGGGTGCTGACTATATCCTGCACCTGGCCGGGTACTACGATTTTACCATGCACGACGATCCCCAGTATGAACACACCAATGTGGCGGGCACACGGAATGTTCTCAAGCTGGCCCAGTACCTGAACATCAAACGGTTCGTCTTTGCCAGTTCGCTTGCTGCCTGCAGGTTCACCTCGAGGGCAGACTATTATCTAAATGAACAGAGTGCTCCCGACGCCGACTTCCCCTATGCACGCAGCAAACGAAAGGCGGAAGAGATGATCCGTAATTATTCCACCATGTTCCCCTGCATCATCATCCGGTTTGCCGCAGTATTCAGCGACTGGTGTGAATACCCTCCCCTTTTTGCCTTCCTTTCAACCTGGCTGTCGGATAAATGGAATGCCAGGATGCTTGGAGGGAAGGGAGAATCAAGCATCACCTACATCCACATCAACGACCTGGTCAAATTGATCCAGACGATCCTGGAACATTCGGACAGCCTTCCCCAGATGGCAACCTACGTGGCCAGTCCCAGTGGAACGGTTACGCACAAACAGCTGTTCGAAGCCGCAACCAAATATTTCTACGGCCGTCCCAGGAAGGCCATCCGGATTCCGAAAGTCATTGCCCTGCCCGGGGTGATTGCAAGGACCACCCTTTCAAACCTGGTCGGGGAAAAACCCTTTGAACGACCCTGGATGATGAAATACATCGACAAGAAACTGGTGGTCGATTCACATTACACCAGCCAGACCCTGTCCTGGGAGATCTCCCCGAGAAACAACATCATCCGGCGCCTTCTGTTCATGATCGAGAACATGAAAAGCCATTATGTGGACTGGACCGTAAAAAATGAAACGGCCATGAACCGGATCACCACCAGGTTTAACATCCGGGCCTACGATGTGATGATGCGGCACCGTGATTTCATCATCAATAAGATGGTCGCTCACGTGTACAGCAGCGAAACCCTCGAAGAATACAAGCATTACCGCGAGATGGACAAACTGGTGCTGAAATGGTACCTGACCATGCTCTACCAGCTGATTGCCACCAGCATCAAGGTATGCGACCGCATCCTGATCCGGAGGTACATCCAGACCATTGCACTGAGGAGGTATAAATCGGGATTCCCGGTGAGGGAGGTGGTGAGCCTGCTTTCCAGTTTCGAGGAAATCATGCTTTCCGAACTCCTCATTGACCCGGAAGACCAGGGGACCAGGGAGCAGCTTTTTACTGCTGTAAGCATAGCCATCCAGCTTAGCATAGATGAAATCGAGGAATCCTACGAATTGTTTGAGTCGGATCGCGCGGGACTCATACAACTGCCTGATCTTTTACCATCACTGCATAATGTCAGCAATCTGAAAGAAATCATTACGGATCTTCAGGATACGTTCTACGATTCGCTTGAATCGGACCTGAGCAGGGATTTTGAGCTGATCAACGAACAGATCCAGCAGATGAAGCCCGGTTGATCCGTGCTGATGCCGCAGGGATGTACCGCCCGGTCCGGGGTCAGCCTGGCATCCGGCGCAACTTCCGGTAAAACCAGTAAAGAATAAGTCCCATTATAAAGTCCAGTATTCCCGAAACAAGCACCATCCAGACCATTTCTGACAGCACGGCATAGGAAAGAAGAAAAACTGTGGCCGTGAATTTGGCGAAGATCGAAAACCGGACCAGAGTTATATGCCTGACGGGGTGCAGGGCTGCCGGGATATAAGCCCCGCACATCACGATGTGAAACACCCCCCCCTGGATCTTGAAGAAGGACCCCTGGTAACCTTCAAAACCAAAAAAATCAAAATATTCAAACGGAATGGCAATGAGTGCCACCCCAACGCAAAAGGAATGCAGGGCAACCAGCGCAAGGAAAACTTTCAGCAGTTTCAGGATGTCAAATTTCACAGCTTCAATATGAGATGTCCATTTAAAGTTAAAATGAATTCCCGAGATATAACAATACCTCCTTCAACAAGGGCCTGTTGAAAAATATTTTTTTATTTTTTTGTTCATTTTTTGAACAAAAAACGGCTAGCCGGCCTCCCCCTCCTTTTGCAGTCCAACCAGAACAGCGCTTCCGTTGGTGCCAGGGCCTGGCGTTTCTTCTAATTTTGACTGTGTCTAAATTATCGGAGGTCTTTGCAAATCCTGCAAAAAGCATTTCTTTTGTGCTTGGAAAATTTTAAATTCGTTCTGCCTGCTGGAATTCATGATATCAATTTTTGTTTTATTGTTACGATTATAACATTAAATTAATTTCAGCCTATGACCATCCAAATTCGAATCAACCGCCTCCTCAATTACAAACATTTGCTCAACCGGTTCAAATCCCTGGGACTCGTCAGGGTGTTTTCCGACAACATCGCCGATCCCCTTGGCATTTCTGCATCGCTGGTCAGAAAGGATTTCGGAATGTTCGGGATTTCCGGGAGCCAGAAGGGAGGGTACAGCATCGACGATGTGCTGATGAAAATCAACGAGATCCTGGGAAGCAACGAGGTTCAAAGGGTGATCATCGTGGGGGTTGGAAGAATTGGTGAGGCACTTATGTCATACAACGGCTTTCACAAGGATGGGATAAAGATCGTTGCCGGTTTCGACATTGATGCCAGAAAGATCAAAAAGACCGGCGATGTGCCCATCAAGCCCATCGAGGAGCTCGACGATTTCATCCGGGAGAATAATATAAGCGTTGCGGTCATGGCAGTACCCGACATCGCCGCCCAGCAGACCCTGGAGACCCTGAAGCGGGCAAACATCAAGGGCATCCTCAATTTCACCCCGGTCAAATTCAAAAGTACGGAAGAAATCATCATCAATAATTTCAACATCGAGAATGAGCTTGTCAATCTCATCTTTTTCGTCAACAAATACAGGAAAAACGGACAGGAAGTAAAAAGGACCAATCCATAACCATATTAAGCAGCTTCAAATGAAAGCCACAGTAATTAACATCATTGAAAAATTTAAGAACGACCGGTACCGGCTCATGGACATCCTGCTCGACATTCAGGAAGAACTGGGCTATATCCCCGAGGAGTACAACCAGTTGATTGCCGGTGAATTGTCCATCTCCAGGGCGGAGCTGGAGGAAACCATCAGTTTCTACCACTTCTTCAGCCAGGAACCACTGGGGAAATATACGGTCTACCTGAACAACAGCGTTACGGCCGAAATGATGCTGCGTTCAGAAGTAAAGAAAAGTTTCGAGGAACAGTCGGGCATCACCTTCGGGAATGTGAGTGCCGACGGAATGATCGGCCTATTCGAGACCTCCTGCATCGGCATGTCCGACCAGGAACCTGCAGCCATCATAAACGGGAGCATCTTTACAAACCTTACCCCTTTCAGGGTCAAGGAGATCATTAAAGACATGAGAAATGGCAAGGAAGTATGGGAAATGCACAAGCAAAATTACGGCGATGGAAACAACAGCTCTGATCTGATCAGGTCAGTGGTAAAAAACAATATCCAGAGAAAAGGCTCGATCCTGTGGGACCCCTATACCCCCGGGGAGGGGATAAGGAAGGCCATAACCATGGAACCGCACGAGGTGATCCAGGAGGTTAAAAACTCCAACCTCAGGGGAAGAGGAGGAGCCGGTTTCCCGACCGGAGTGAAATGGGAATTCTGCGATAATGCAAAGGGCAGGGAAAAATACATTCTCTGCAATGCGGATGAGGGTGAGCCGGGAACGTTTAAGGACCGGGTCATCCTGACCGAGATGCCAAAAATGGTATTCGAGGGAATGGCCATTGCCGCATATGCGGTGGGTGCCGGGTCCGGCATCCTTTACATCCGCTGGGAATACAGGTACCTGCGCAGGCACCTTGAAAATGCACTGGCAGAATTAAGGAAAGCGAAGTTACTTGGTAAAAACATTGCGGGAAAGCAGGGATTTGATTTTGACATCCGGATCCAGTATGGAGCAGGCGCTTACGTCTGCGGGGAAGAAAGTGCCCTGATCGAATCGGCCGAAGGGAAACGCGGCGAACCCCGTGACCGTCCCCCCTTCCCCGTCGAGCAGGGTTACCTCGGGAAGCCAACCGTCATCAACAATGTCGAAACCCTGGCCAAAGTCGTCAAGATCATCAAGAAAGGTAATGCCTGGTTCAAGGAACGGGGCACGCATGAATCGGCCGGGACAAAACTGCTCAGCATATCGGGCGATTGCAGGTACCCGGGGGTTTACGAAATTGAATGGGGACAATCCATCTATGATATCCTGCAGATGGCTGGTGCCACTGAAACCCAGGCCGTCCAGGTCGGCGGTCCTTCCGGTATCCTGATAAACCCGGACCAGCTGCCCAGGAAGCTGGGGTACGAAGATCTGGGGACCGGCGGATCCCTGATCATTTTCAATGAGTCACGGGACCTGATCCGCGAAGTGGTCATGAATTTTACGGAATTCTTCATCGAGGAATCCTGCGGCTCCTGTTCGACCTGCCGCAATACCCCGACCATACTCAAACAGAAGCTTCAGAAAATCCTGGACGGACACGGGGTAGTGCATGACATTGACGAACTGCTCGAATGGAGCAAGAACCTGAAGTTCAGCCGTTGCGGACTCGGACATACGGCGGCCAACCCGATCATCACAAGCATACAGAATTTCAGGCACCTGTACGAAAAGCTTGTACAGCGTGACCGTGAATACGATACCGGTTTCAACCTGGCCGAATCAGTCAGGGAATCCTGCGAAGCTTCAAACCGGATCGCAATTTTCTAATACTGAATCAAACCAGAAATAATATGTCCAATAAAATCAAATTTGAAATCGACGGAAAAGAATGCCAGTCCGAAGAAGGCAAATACCTTGTCGATGCCGCCAAAGAGAACGGGATTTATATTCCCACGCTGTGTAATTACGAGGGACTGAAACCCAAAGGTTCCTGCCGGATCTGCACGGTCAGGATCAACGGCAGGCTGGCCACCGCCTGCACATCCCCCGTACATGAAGGTATGAAAATTGAGAACAACACCCCAGAGCTGAATGAAGTGCGCAAGGAGATCATAGAACTATTGTTCGTATCCGGTAATCACTTCTGTCCCGCCTGTGAAAAAAGCGGTAACTGCGAATTGCAGGCCCTTGCCTACCGCTTTCAGATGATGGCACCCCGGTTCCCCTTTGCCTTCCCGCAGAAGGAGGTCGATGCCTCCTATCCCAGGATCATCAAGGAACAGAACCGTTGCATCCTTTGCAAGCGATGCATCCGCGGGATAAAGGACGAAAGGGGCAGAAGTTATTTTGCCTTCAGGAACAGGGGGAGACGGTCACTGGTTGTCGCAGACCGTAAAATGATGGCCGAAATGAGCCTTGAAAAAGCAAAGGAGGCAATGGCAATCTGCCCGGTCGGTTCCATCCTTGTGCGTGAGAAAGGCTGGGATGAACCCATCGGCACCCGGAAATACGATAATGCCCCGATCGGCAGCGAAATTGAAAAACACCCTAACGCATAAAGGAGAACCGTAAAATGAGCAAACCAGTAATTGCTACCACATCTTTGGCAGGCTGTTTCGGATGCCACATGTCATTGCTCGACATCGACGAAAGGATACTTCCCCTGATTGAACTGGTCGAATTCAATAAATCGCCGATCGATGACATAAAGAAATTCACAAAACAATGCGATATCGGCCTCATCGAAGGCGGATGCAGCAACTCGGAGAACGTCCATGTCCTGAGAGAATTCAGGAAACGTTGCAACATCCTTGTATCGGTGGGTGAATGCGCGATCATGGGGGGCCTGCCGGCGATGAGGAACGGCATCCCGATCAAGGATTGCCTTCGTGTCGCCTACCTGACAGGGCCATCGACCACTGCCAACACCGAACATCTGATCCCGAACGATCCCGAGCTGCCCATGATGCTGGATAAAGTCTATCCCTGCCAGGACATCGTCAAGATCGATTATTACCTTCCCGGCTGTCCCCCGAGAGCGGACCTGATCTGGGAAATGCTGATCTCGCTGATCAAGGGGAAACCGGCCGAATTGCCTTATGAAGTCATAAAATTCGATTAAATCACTTGCTGTTATAATTATGGGACGCAAAATAACAATTGAACCGGTTACGCGGGTCGAGGGACACGGAAAGGTAACCATTCACCTGGATGATTACGGGAATGTTACCCAGACCAGGTTACATATTGTGGAATTCAGGGGCTTCGAACGCTTTGTTCAGGGACGCCCCTACTGGGAAATGCCTGTGCTGGTGCAGCGTCTCTGCGGCATCTGTCCCGTTTCCCACCACCTGGCGGCAGCCAAGGCGCTTGACGTGATCGTCGGGGCGGGGACCGGAGAGGGATTGACACCTACAGCCGAAAAGATGAGGCGGCTGATGCACTACGGCCAGATATTCCAGTCCCACTCCCTGCATTTCTTCCACCTTGCTTCCCCGGACATGGTTTTCGGGATCGACGGGGACCCGGCTACACGGAACATCATCGGCCTGGCCCTTAAAAACCCGGAACTTGCCGTCCAGGGAGTCATGATGAGGAAATTCGGGCAGGAGATCATCAGGGCGACCGCCGGCAAGAAAATCCACGGTACCGGGGCCATTCCCGGGGGGATCAACAAGCATCTGAGCATCGAGGAGAGGGACGAATTCCTGAAAGGAGCCGATCCCCTCAATGCCGACCGGATGATCGAATGGTCACAGGCGGCGGTGAACTGGTTCAAGGACTACCATAAGAAGAACCGGGACTTCATCGATAATTATGCGGTGTTCCCTTCCAACCACCTCAGCCTGGTCAGAAAGGACGGGGCAATGGATCTCTATCACGGAGTGCTGCGCGCCGTTGATCCGGAGGGGAACAAGATCCTGCACGATGTGGATTACCAGGACTACCTGGATTACATCGACGAAGAAGTGCGCTCCTGGAGCTATATGAAATTTCCCTACCTCAAGGAATTAGGGAAATCCAAGGGCTGGTATACCGTGGGCCCGCTTGGAAGACTCAATACCGCAGATTTCATTCCCACGCCGCTGGCCCAGAAGGAATTCGAGGAATACAAGGCTTACACAAAAGGCAAACCGAACAACATGTCCATGCACATGCACTGGGCCCGCCTGATCGAGATCCTGCACTCTGCCGAGATGATGAAGGAACTGCTGATTGATCCCGATATCGTCAGCGGGGAGCTGGTCACCAAAGGTGAGAAAAGGAACCAGGGAGTGGGACTTATTGAAGCGCCGCGGGGAACCCTCTTCCACCACTATGAGATCAACGGCAAGGACCAGGTGATCATGGCCAACCTGATCGTTTCGACCACCAATAATAACCAGCCCATGAACGAGGCGGTAAATTATGTGGCGAAAAATTACATGACCGGCCAGGATGAGATCACCGAACCCATGATGAATGCCGTCGAGGTTGGCATCAGGGCCTACGATCCATGCCTGAGCTGCGCCACCCATGCCTTCGGACAGATGCCGCTCGAATTCTCGCTCTTTAACTCGAGAGACGAACTGATCGATTTCAGGAGAAGAAGCTGAGGGGGCCCGAAAACCATCGATCTTGCCGGCAGGGAAAAGCATACTCATCTATGCCTACGGGAACCCGGGGCGCCAGGACGACGGCCTCGGCAACGCCCTGGTCGAAGCACTCGGGCCCTGGATTGCCGAACAGGGAATGGACCAAGTTGAGGTGGACAGTAATTTCCAGCTGAACATAGAGGATGCGGACAACATTAAGGATAAGGATGCGGTGGTTTTCGTCGATGCTTCCATAGAAGACATAGGGCAATTCCATTTCGGGAGGGTCGAACCTTCAGAGGGCCGGTCGGAATTCACCCTGCACTCCGCTTCTCCTGCTTACATTCTCGCACTCTGCATAGGGCTTTATAACCGTCACCCCGAAACTTACCTCCTGCAGATCAGGGGATACGAATGGGAATTCCAGGAGGGATTGTCCCCCGGTGCGGCTGAAAACCTGGATGCGGCACTGGATTTCCTTAAGGGAAAGATCGAATCCGGGGACTGGAATTAAGCTCGTGGATTTGCATTGTTTTTCCGGTTTTCGTAACTTACCTTATACCTAAACCTGACACCATGAAAACCTTATTTGTGCTTTCCTCCCTGGCCGTCTGTCTGTTATGTGCAGCCCCGGCCGCCTCCAGAGAATGGATCGGAGGCATGGTCTCAACGGATACACTCTACCCCGGACAGGTAAATGTCATTCAGATGAATGCCGGAGAATACCAGATCGAAACTCTCGAAGCACGGCTGAATGCCCATAATTGTGTCGAATTCCCGGTGCGATGCCAGGCCTGCTATATAGATACCATCTGGGCAGCCGATATCCAGCCGTACAACGATACAATGGTCACCCTAACCTTTGATATCCCGGCTTCGGCTTTCCCGGGCAAATGGTACCTCGATCTTAATAATTCCGGTATGTACTATTACCCGATGTTGATGTTCACCAGGACATATATTCTCTCACAGCCCCGGGATGTTACGGTATGCCTGGGCGGTACGGCAAGCATCGACATCTGTGCATACGGCTACTCCAACCTGAAATATGAATGGTTCCATAACGGACAATCCCTTCAGCAGGGATACTCTATGGATAGCCTTGTTGTTGAAAATGTAAATCTTGCGGATACCGGCAGCTATTACTGCATGATGAGGGACTGGTCCGGTGAATGGACAGGCTCGGACACCGTTCATCTTCGTCTCACAAAAATGCCTGAGGAACGGGGCATCCCCGAAGGTCCGACCAAACTGGGATATTCAGAGGATCCAATAATCTACGAGATCAGGCACGATGAGCTCATAACGGGATATAACTGGGTCCTGCTGCCTGCAACGGCCGGTACCATCGAATCGATTGAAGACAGTGTGATCGCCGTGACGTGGGACCGGGATTTCAAGGGAACGGCGGGTTTGTTCGTGGAAACAACCTTGGGCGAATGCCCCGGACTGAATTCCGATACCCTGTGGATTAACGTTGCCGGCATCCCGGATGCACAGGAAATCTGCATTGTCGGGATTGACGAGACGATTGAAAAATGCAGGATAGTCTGGAACAAATCAGCGGATCCGGCTGTAGCGAGCTATAAAATTTACAGGGAATCGAACGAGGCAGGTATATTCTTGCCCTTAGCTGAGATACCGGCCTCCGGACCCAGTGTATTTATCGACTCCACCTCGTTGCCAGAGATATTCCCACATTCCTACCACATGACCAAGGTGGATACTAACGGGACCGAATCCGATCCCGGAAAGATTCATAAAACCATACTCCTTTCATCCAGCCTTGGTACTAACAGCGTACATAACCTAAACTGGACTCATTACATTGGCTATCCCTTCCTGACCTACGAGATTTATCATGGACCCTCAAGGGATTCAATGACCTACATGACCAGTGTCGCCAGCAGTGTGAACGCATTCATTGTCCAGGACCCCCTTCCCGGGGTGGTCAATTACCAGATCGTTGCCCGGCGGGAGGGTTGCAATCCCGTGTTGAAATCGGAAATCGATTACGGTGAAACACGCTCCAATGTTGAACAGCTGATCACCCATTCGGAATCACCGTCTGGAAAGCCGTCTATTCTGGAAATCAGGCCCAATCCTGCCAGCAGGACCGTGAGGATATTTTATACCGGGACCCGTGGGTTGTCCTCTGAACTTACTCTGGTTGACCTGGTCGGGAAGGTCTGCAGATCGTATCCCATGGAAAATGAACAGGTCGAGATCGACGTCTCCGACCTGGCCCCCGGAGTTTACCTGGTACATTTGAAGGGATCCGAAACCTCGATTATCCGGAAACTGGTGATAAAAAGACAAGCCGATTAATTTCCGACCTCTGACTCTTTTTTTTCACAACCTTTGATAAATAGGCGATTTTTAGCTTATTTTGCAGTCCCAAATCATGCTCCTTTGAACTTTTTTCCCTCTGAATAAATGACCTCAGTGAAAACGAAAAGCAATATCTTCTCTGTCCTTGGCACCAGGCACCTTACGAACTCAACATACATTGTCAGGATCGAACGTAACGGGATGGAATTTGAAGCGGGCCAGTACATCTCCCTTGGATTGCCGGGAACGACAGATAAAAGGGAATATTCAATATACAGCGGGATGCATGAGGATTACCTGGAAGTCCTGGTAAAGGAGATCGACGATGGCGTGGTCTCGAAGCAGCTAAAGCTATTGCAACCCGGTGCAAAAACGGCAATGGACGGCCCGTTCGGATTTTTTACCCTGGAAACGGAACAGCGATCCGGCGGGAGACTCGTCTTCATCGCAAGCGGAACCGGCATTGCCCCGTTCCATAGCTTTATCAAAAGCTATCCTTCACTTGACTACCGACTGATCCACGGGGTTAAATACGGGGATGAGGCCTACGAATCCCAAAACTACGATCCCGCCCGGTATATGCTCTGCAGCTCACGTGACAGCCGGGGAAATTACCGGGGCAGGGTGTCGGGATACCTGGGAGAGAATCCCCCCGATCCCGATGCCGATTACTATCTTTGCGGCAACAGCAATATGATCCATGACGTTTACGATATACTGAAGGAGAATGGTGTCGACGGCGGACGCATACATGCCGAAGTCTATTTTTAGCCATGAAATACCACCTTGTCACCCTGGGTTGCCAGATGAACAAATCGGACAGCGAGCGGACCAGGACCGTGATCGAACGGATGGGGTACAGGTGGACCGATGCAGAGGAGGAGGCGGACATTCTCGGCATACTTGCCTGCTCCGTCCGCCAGAAGTCCATCGACAAGGTATACACCAGGATCAGCAAATGGAACCACCGGAAAAAAGACAGGAACCTGCTGACTTTCGTATCCGGGTGCATACTGCCCGCTGACAGGGAGAAGTTCCTGAAATTGTTCGACCTGGTGTTCACCGTGGATGAACTGCCAGACCTGCCTTCCATGATACGCCAGTACGGAATCGTTACCCCGGCATCCCTCCAGTCGCCTGCCGGTGTGCCGGGAGCGGAAAAGGGTTTTGAACCGGCAACCGGTTTGGAACCGAAGAAGAACCCCGCCGAGATCAGGCGGTTCTGGAAGATAAACCCGCATTATTCTTCCGCTTTCGAGGCTTTCATTCCCATCCAGAACGGCTGTGACAAATTCTGCACATTCTGCGCCGTACCATATACCCGGGGCAGGGAGGTCTCCAGGCCATCGGGTGAGATCCTTGCAGAATTAAGGGATCTTGTCGAAAAGGGATATAAATCCATTACACTCCTGGGACAGAACGTCAATTCATACGGGCACGACAAGCTTGGCGATGAGATCCCGTTCCATCAATTGCTTGAAAAGATCGGGGAATTCGGGAAAAGATCAGGGAAGGATTTCTGGGTGTATTTCACTTCTCCCCATCCCCGGGATATGTCTGAAGAAGTCATCGATGTGATTGCCAGGTACGACTGCCTCGCCAAGCAGATCCACCTTCCGGTACAGTCCGGCGACGACAAGGTCCTGATCCGCATGAACCGGAACCACAACATCGACCGGTACAGGGAGATCGTCCGGTCCGTCCGGAAAAAACTCCCGGCAGCTACACTATTCACCGATATCATCGTCGGATTCACCGGCGAGACCGATGAGCAGTTTGAAAATACCTGCAGGCTCATGGAGGAGTTCAGGTTCAACATGGCCTACATTGCCATGTACTCGCCCAGGCCGGGGGCAACCAGCAGCCGCTGGAAGGACGATATCCCCCTGGAAACTAAAAAGCAGCGCCTGCAGATCCTTACCGATGAATTGATACGCCACAACCGTGTTTACAACCGCAGCCTGGTAGGTAAAAACCTACGGGTCCTGGTGGTCGGTGAAGACCGGAAAAAAGGATACCTGAAAGCCCTTACGGAAGGCAGGCTGATCGTGCGTTTCCCTTCCGATGACAGGTCGCTGGTGGGTCAATTCACCGAAGTCCGGATCAATTCGGCTGCGGATTTCTCACTGGAAGGTGAAAACCTGGCCATCATCGAGGAACTGAACGAATCATGAGCAGGAAGATTGCCTTTAAAACCCTGGGCTGCAGGCTCAACCAGTTTGAGACGGATTCACTGGCATCGGAGTTCCATAACGCCGGATACCAGGTCGTTGATTTTGAGGAGAAAGCGGACGTATATGTGATTAATACCTGCACCGTCACCAACCATAGTGACAAAAAGTCAAGGAACCTGATCAACCATGCCGGCCGTAAACAGGGCGAATCCCTGCTCGTTGTCACCGGATGCATGGTCTACAGCCGGAAGGAAGCACTCGAAAGCCATGATGCAAGCACCTATTTCGTTGAAAACAACCGGAAAACATCCATATTCCCCATGGTGGAGTCGCACTTCAGGGGAGAGATCCTGCACCCGAACAGCCTGGACCCGGACGTTTTCAGCTTCAAACCCGCCGATGCCACCTTTCACACGCGCAGCCTGATCAAGATCCAGGACGGATGCGACAATTTCTGCACGTTCTGCATCGTGCCTTTCGTAAGGGGACGTGCCATCAGCAGGCCTTTTGAAAAGATACGCGAGAACATACAACAGGTGCTTGATTTTGGTTTCAGGGAAATTGTCCTGACCGGTGTCAACATCGGACGTTACGACCATGAGGGAATTAATTTTGAATCACTCGTGGAGAAGATCCTCGACATACCCGGGGATTTCCGCCTGCGGATCTCATCGATCGAACCGGACGGGTACGGGGACCGGTTCATAGAATTGTTCCATCACCCGAAGCTGATGCCCAACCTCCACCTCTGCCTTCAGAGCGGGTCCGAAGCAGTCCTGCTGAGGATGAGAAGGATGTACACCCTTGCCGGGTTCAGGGACATCGTGAACAAGATCCGCCGCAGTCACCCGGACTTCAACCTGACCACCGACATCATCGTCGGTTTCCCTGGTGAGACTGCGGAAGATTTCCGGGCTACCTGTGATGTGGTGAAGGAATTCGGGTTCAGCCATATCCATACCTTCAAATACTCGAGGCGCAAAGGCACCCGTGCCGAACGGATGCCGGGACAGGTGCCCGAAAAGATCAAGAACGAAAGAAGCGGGATTATCCGGCTCATCGGGGAAGAGAACAAACGAAAGTACCGCAGCTCACTCATCGGCAAGACCCAGCAGGTACTGGCAGAAAAAGTCACCGGTGCGGTTTGCCGGGGCTATGGTGAATTGTACGTGCCCATTGAATTCGAATCCACTAGCCCGGAGAAAAACTCCATCCGGGAAGTCAGGATCACCGGTATAGACGAAGGCGAGGACCCGGTTCTTTTCGGCTTGGCAAAGGCCTGAAAACGGATCCAATCTTCCTAATAAAAAGTCCAGCCTACCGTTATTTGAACAGTGATTGCACTGTAATTCCGCCTGACGCTATTGTACTTCTTCCCGGGAGCGCCCCAGACAAGATCGCCTGAAATTTCCAGCCGGGGCAGTATTTCATAACCGCCACCGGCAAAAAAACCAAAACCGTACAGGACATCTGTATCAGCCTCCAGGGGAGTCATCCAGACTGCAAGTCCCAGTCCTCCCGATACAAAAGCTGAGGGTCCTTCAGGATTGAAAAAATATTTTCCCGCTGCAGAAGTCAATCCGGTCATATGAAGGATCTTTTTATCGTTAGATGGACTTAACCACCAGGATACCTTGTTACTGTAATAGATTTCCAGCTGATTCATGGGAGCATAGCCAATCCTGAAATCAGTCTGTGTGCCGAACTGGTCCGTACGATTGGATTTGTAATCGGTATCCTTCACCTTATAGACATAGGAGGAACCGCCGAATCCGGCAGAAAAACCCAGGATGAATCCCTTTCTTTGCTTATCGAAGGCCAGGGCAGGATTAAAGCAACCTGGAATGGTTGCCAGAAGCAATAAGAGTGCAGTGCGGTTACTTTTCATGGTTAGATGATTAAGGTTATTAACAGTCCTGAAACATTCCTTCCTTAATGAAAGTTATACAGAATTTATGTCAAAAGCAACCAGTGCCACTCCATGACATCCCTAGAATTAAATCAAAAGGATATCTTTGTACACAGGATGAAGGAACAACGTGAAGCATGAAATATTGGTTCACCCTGTTATGGATTTGCCTGGGTATCGGAACGGGATTCTCGCAGGTTGAGGATCCGGAACTGTACATGAGACAGCTGTTGCTTGCGGACGGATATGAAGAACTCATCCAGGCGACCGGAACCTATATGAAAGTCGATTCACTGATGGATAAGGCCTGTTACTACAGGGGCCGGGCCTACCAGTCGCTTTTGAATTACGACAGTGCATTGGCGTACTTCCAGCAAGCCTCTATTCTTGATACCGGTAACGTCTCCTACAGGATCCACGTTGGAGAAATGCTGGCAAAACTTGGAAGGAGCCGGGAAGCCGTCGAAGTTTATGAGGACCTCCGCTCTGGAGATTATCTCGACAAACAGCATCTTGCAGAGCTGGCCAACCTTTACTCCCTGAGGAATGATAACTGCCGGAGCCGGGATCTCTACCTCGAACTGCTGGAAAAGGACAGCCTGAATTACTATTTCCTGAAACAGGCGGGGAAATGTTACCTGGAGATGGACCGGAAGGATTCGGCCCTCCTCTTTTTTGAGAACGCATTCAGGCAGAATCCGGCGGATGTTTACCTTACCTGCCAGCTCGCCAACATTTATCTGGGGAAAAAGGACCTGGAAAACGCGCTGTACAGTATCCAGAAAGGCTTTGTTTATGACACAAGCAACCTTGATCTCCTGAAATTAAGGGGTTACCTCTGGTTGTTGTCGGGGGAATACCAGAGGGCCATATGGGACCTGGAAAATGCCCGCCTGCAGGATACGGGTTCGGTATTCATCCAGAAATACCTGGGGATCAGCTACCACGAGGAGAAGCGCTTCGAAGAGGCCAGGGAGGCACTCCGGCTTGGCTTTAAACTGGACAGCACGGATGCGGAAATTGCATATTTCCTGGGCAGCGCCTGCCGCTGGAGCAAATATGAAGAGGAGGGGGTTTTTTATTACAAAAAGTCCATCGAGCTTCGCCAGCCTGATCCCAAAGATCTCAAGAATGTTTATATCCAGCTTGCAGAGCTCCTGAAAGTGCTGCATCGTTTCGATGAAGCGCTCGATTCTTACGGACATGCCCTGGAAATGGACCCGGAAGACAACACCCTTTATTTCAAGATCGGCCAGGTCTATGACCAGAACCTGAACAGGAAAAAAACCGCCATCGAATATTACGAGAAATACCTGTCAAAAGGCAGTACCGACCAGCAGCTTTTCAATGCTGAAGAAGGATCATCCAGGGCTCTTGAGCAGCACGTCAGGGAAAGAATCAGCACCTTGAAGGAACAATTGTTTATGGAGGAATAATGAATGAACGGAGACCCCGGGTTATACCAGATCCTCGATGAACTGAACATCACTTTTGAGTACCATGAGCATCCCCCCGCTCCAACCGTGGAGGCTGCACTGGAACACTGGAAGGGCATCGAGTCAACCCATTGCAAGAACCTCTTCTTCAGGAACCATAAAGGCAACCGCCACTACCTGGTGATCCTCGAACATACCAACAAGCTGGCCATACGTGACCTGGAGCAGATGCTTAAACAGGGCAAGCTCAGCCTGGCTTCCGACCAGCGGCTTGAGAAATGGCTGGGTATCACGCCCGGCTCGGTTACACCCTTCGGATTGATCAACGATCACTTGAACCATGTACACCTGTTTATAGACGACAACCTCCGCAAAGCCCAAAAGCTCAGCTTCCATCCAAATATTAACACCGCCACGATCGTCATAAGCTTTGAGGATTTCATCCGCTTCCTGGACTGGTCCGGCAACGGATACGAATTCATCCATTTATATTAAACTCCGATGGTAAAAATCATTGACTTTGATGGCAGGGTTTATTAATTTTATTGTATGCAGCCTTTTCAGGTTCCAACTCCCACAAATGCTGTGTGCACGTTTTTGCTGGTGACTTAAATAAATAGCTATGAAAAAACTTAGAATGGTTCTGTTCCTGGGACTTGCAACGGTCACGGGAGCCATGCTGAATACCTGTGATTCAGTAGAACGGGACAATTCCGAAGGAAGAATTTCATTCGGGATTGCAGCGGATGCATCTGCAGGGGGACTAAAAAGCGACGTTGACAGCACGGGTATCCGGACCCACTACGTCATTGTCACCCTTGCTAACAGTAACGGGGAACCTGTGCTCGACCATGAGGTCCTGAGATTATACAATTTCAGCGGGTACTGGCTGACGGAGGAAGTAAGACTGAAGACCGGGGTGTACAGTTTGCTTGAATTCCTGGTGGCCGATGCCGATGGAAATGTGATTTACGCCGCGCCTAAAGAGGGTTCTCCGAAGGCCTACCTTGTAAACGATCCCCTGCCCATTCGTGTGGAAGTCAGCGAGAACCAGGTTTCAAGGGTCCTGCCCGAGGTCCTTGCCGTAAACGGTGAACCACCCGAATCGTTCGGATACCTGAGCTTTGGCTATACGGTGGTAAAAACCCTTGATCTTTTCATCGCTGCTTACATCGACAATCCCCTGATCGAGGCTCCGACCCTTTTAACCGAAGCAATGCTCGAAGTCAGGATAAGCCCGGACTGGGCACACATTTTTAAGCTCATGGCAAACGTCAACAGGATCACCCTTCCCCTGGAGGAATCACGATACCTGCTCACCATAACAAAGGAAGGCTATGTTCCGGTGGAGTACGTGATGTCACCCAAAGAACTGATGGAAACAAGCCCGGAAAATCCCCTGATGGTCCCCCTGAAAACCTCAGAATACCAGATACTCAGACTGAAGCCGGGTCCGGAAGAGGGAATCGATGCCACGGTATTTGCCTCCAGGCCGGATGAGAACTTCGGCAAACATCCCTATTTCGAGGCTGCCATGGCTCCGCCCTACGTTGTCTATGATCATGAGGAGATTTCCAGGAGCATGATCCGCTTCGACCTGGGAAGCCTGCCCAAATCCGCGACCATAAGGAAGGTGGACCTTGTCCTGTTCTACCGTTATCCGTTCTTCTACGACAGTATCACGGATGAATCCATGGCCAATTTAAAAGCTGTTTTTCAGCGTATTATAAGTCCATGGTCGGAAGATAAAGTGACCTGGAACACACAACCGGAGACAACCGAAGAGGGACAGGTCTTCCTGACCCCAAGGCCCTGGTTATCAGCAAATTTTTATACCATTGACGTTACGGATCTGTTCCTTTACAACAGTGCAGGAACCCTTGAGAATTACGGGATCATGTTCAAACTCATTGAATCAAAAGGAATTACGGGATACTCTTTTGCCTCGAGCGACAATCCGGAACCGGCCCTGTATCCGGTGCTGGCAATTCAGTACACCCTCCCGTAATAACGCCAGAACCCTTCTGAACCTGAGATCCCAAGCCTGCCACGGCACCGCAACATATGAGCCTGAAATCTACGGTTTACAGCCCTAAATAAAGGATTGCCAGTCCACTGAGAAGTATGGTTGCTCCGGCAATGACGTGGGTATATTTTTCAAGTTTGCCAAGCCTCACGAAGTTCAGTCCATAAGAGGCCAGGAGAACCAGCGTCAGCATGGTCAGGATGGTGATCACACTGAAAACAATGGACACCTGGGCAACGCCCCAGCTGCTGTTCTGTGCGGCCGGGTACATCACGATTGGAATGAGGGGCTCGCAGGGTCCCAGTATAAATATGGTAAACAGGATCCATGGAGTGATGTTGTTGCTGTGCGAGTGGTCATGATCCGGCTGATGGGTGTGTTCATCCTCGTGGGTATGTTCGTGTACATGCACCGTTCCGTTAGCATGCCAGTGCTGGTGCTTGTGGTACCTGTTCCCGGTAATGCGCCAGATCCCCCAGAGCATATAACCGAGCCCGAAAAGCACGAAAAGCCAGGCTGCCATGTCCCCCCTGAACGATTCCAGGAATTCAAGCCGGTGTAGGCCTATGCCCACACCGATCCCAACGGCTCCCAGAAGGATGGAACTGAACACATGACCGAAACCGCTTAAAACGGTTACCCAACTGGTTTTGAATATGCTCCATCTCCTGGCCCGGGCCATCACGATGAATGGCAGGTAATGATCCGGCCCGATGATGGTATGAACAAAAGCTATGCTTGCCGCAGTCCAGGTCAAAATTGTAAGGTCCGACTCCATAATGCCTCAGTGTATTCCGCTCATTACCAGTTCCCCGTGCCTGATCCCCTTCACGGCTTTCAGCTTGTCGGCAAGCTTTATGAGCTTGCTTGCCTTGCCCTTGACGGTTATCGTCTCCAGGCACATATCGTGGTCCAGGTGGATGTGCTGGCTGGACATGATCAGACAGTGATAATCGTGCTGCAGGGCCGTCATATGTTTCTGGATGTCCCTTTTGTGGTGGTCATAGATCAGGACCAGCGCACCGGCCACTTCCATATCCATGTTCCACTGTTCCTCCACCTCGCTCTTCCTGATCAGGAAGCGGATGGCCTGGGAACGGTTGGGGAAGTGATGCCTGGTTACCAGCCTGTCCAGATTCTCCAGCAGCTCTTCCTCCAGGGAAACACCGAACCTTTTTACAGACATCGTGTTACTATTTTATAAATTGATGTTACGAATGTAATCTTAATTCCCGATATTCCATAGATACGGCTAAAAATGGGCAATAATTTAAAACGGGTATAAACTGAGCGCAAAATTCCGGGCGGGACATTTCCTTAAGGACCCCTGATGGGCAGTGGCTCTCACGCTCAGACGACCTCGAAGAGATCGCCCGGCCGGGGAACGGTGAATTCAGAGGCGATCCCCCGCCGTTCGGCTTCGGCATTGGCCCAGTTCTCAAGCTGCACAGGGTTGAGCAATTCCCCGCCGTTGTGGTTTTTATCCTCCATGCCGCTGTAGTGGACCAGCATGGTTTTCAGGGGCCGGATACGGCTGCACAGGTCGAACACCGACAGGGGCATGTTTTCATCGCAGTAGGCAAGGAACTCATCGAAATAGGCATGAACCACGCGATCGCGGACAACGGGCAGGTGGGGTGCGACCAGGTGGGTGCAGGAGAGCTGCTGACGCCAGGCTTTCAGGTATTTTGACTCGGATCTTCCTTCGGGTCCCTCGCTGCAGATGCTCCAGTGGTTGGAGGCGGTATAGGGGAAGCGGTTATTGGCATCGAGGAATGCCATGCCGGCTTCCTGGAGGTAACGGTAGTCTGCCCTGCGCAGAAGGGGACACATAAGATCCCCTGAGAACAGGACCCTGGCCGGATCCTTCCCCGGTGCACCGATTTCGAATACCAGCATATTGGGACCCGGGGCCTTTTCCCCGTGGTATACCGGCAACGGGGTCAGTTCCAGCCCGGGAATCCCTTCAATGTTCCGTTTCTCACCGGGTTTGAGCTCATGATAATCGATCAGCTGCGGCAGCTGCGGGAAGGAGGAGGTGAAAAAATCCCAGCCCTGCCGGCTGGCATAAAGGGGCATTCGCTTTTCCTTCCCGTGAAGCCGGTAAAAACTCTGTATGATCCAGTCCAGCGACAGGGTATGGTCCAGGTGGGCATGGGTTAGTACCACGGCATCCGGCATCCGGTTCCCGTGCCGGATCAGGTATTGCACGATCCCGTGGCCTGCGTCGATCAGCACCTCCCACTCGATGCTTTGCGGATCGATCGTTCCTTTAACGGGATCTGAAGAGAGTTTAAGAATGGAAAAGGACACATTGGCCAGTTGTTCCGGGTCTCCCGGGTCATAAAAGGGGTGCACCGTTCCCAGGGGGACCGGCCAGGCATTGCCCACACCGTTCACCCGTATGTAGTGCTTACTCCCCTCGGGCATCCGCTTCATGTCCCGTTCATTCATCTCCCAGAAAACCTTTCAGTTCGTGATACATCCTTTGCAGGGGGAGTCCCATTACATTGAAATATGAACCTTCGATCTTCTCCACCCCTATGTACCCGATCCAATCCTGGATGCCGTAGGCCCCTGCCTTGTCGAAGGGCCTGTAATGTTCGATGTAATAACGAATCTCCTCATCGCTGAGGGGGGCAAACCAGACGAGGGAGGAGGCACAGAAGGAATGTTCCCTTCCCGCAGTCCTTAAACAGACCCCCGTCAGTACTTCATGCATCCTCCCCGAAAGTTTCCGAAGCATGCTGAAGGCATCCGGCGGATCATCGGGTTTGTTGATCACTTTTCCATCCATCCATACGATGGTATCGGCAGTGATCAGGAGGGTGTTTTCGGGAACCGTTTCCATGATATGGCCGGATTTAAGTCCCGCCAGGTAAACCGGGATTTCCTCTTTCAGGAGCCCGGACGGCCAGCTCTCCTCGAGCGAACTGTTCACCATGACCCTGAATTTCAGTCCCATTTCCTCCATGAGATACTTCCTCCGGGGCGATGCCGAACCGAGGACAATATCGTACTTCCTGAGGGTTTCGTAAAGCATCGGGATCAGGGAATGTAGGGATGAATGATCAGGTAGAAGATCACGGAGTAAAGGATGCCGGCAAGCATGATCAACTTGGTGAAATTACTGCAGAAATGATAGTCCTTTTTATCCCTGGCCGCAATCAGCCGGAATACCAGGTAGAGAAAAGGCAGCCCGAGCATGAGGGTAAACCATAAAAGGGTCAGGAGATCCGTTTCTCCGCCGGGTTTCGTGGACAGGTATCGTACGTAAACGTAACCGAGGGAGAAGTCCAGGAACAGGATGAGGCAGATGACCAGCACCTTTGTTGCACGCAATCCCAGCACGATGGGCAGGGTATTACGGCCGTAGGCGGCATCGCCCTCGAAGTCCTCTACATCCTTGATGATCTCCCGGATCAGGGTGGAGAGGAAGGCAAAAAAGGAAAATCCCCCGATCCAGGCAATGATGCTGTTAAAATTCATGTGCCTGGCGATCATGATCTCACCATAGGCCCGGTTCAGCAGCGGTACCTCGAAAATAACCACCACAAAGGGAACCACGGCGGTGAAAATGGATACGATCAGGTTCCCCACCAGGAACTGCCTCTTATAGGTGGTGGAATAGAACCATAGGAGTCCCGCAGCCAGCAGGTAGGCAATGCCGAACCCCGGCATCCCGACGTGCCAGGAAAGGTAGATCCCGGTAAGTACCCCGGCCGAGTTCAGGACGATGTGGAGGATCATGGCCCATCGCCTGCTTATTTTCCTGGCGACGATGACCGTATCGGGACGGTTGAGCAGGTCCGTCTTCAGGTCGAAATAGTCGTTGATCACATAACCGGCTGCCGTGATGGACATGGAAGAAAAGACCAGGAGAAAAAAATGCAGGGGATCCAGCTGGGGCTCGAAGCCGTTGATTGCCAGGATCGGTTTCACGATCAGCAGCCTCATCATATACTGGGTGGCAGCAATGATCAGCAGATTCTGGAACCGTATCAGTTTTAAAATTGCCATTTTCACCAGGTAAAGGCGTCCGCTTCCATCCACCTGCCATGAAGCCGCAATACCTGTTCAATGATATCCCTCGCACAGCCTTCCCCGCCGGACTTGTCTGAAATATACAGGGAGATGGATTTGATCTCTTCCACTGCGTCGGCGGGACAGGTGGGGAATCCGACTTCCTTCATCACGTTGTAATCCGGAAGGTCATCGCCCATGAAAAGGACGTTCTCGGGGCCAAGATCATATTTTGCCAGGAAATCCCTTAGGTCTTCAACCTTATTCTTTGACCTCAGGTAGATATCTTTTACCCCGAGATTCCTGAAACGTTCTTCCACCGCCCCTGAATTGCCCCCGGTAATGATGCAGACCGGGTAACCCTTCCGGATGGCATAATGGATGGCATACCCGTCCTTGATATGCATCGAGCGCATCAGTTCGCCGCCGGGATGCAGGTAGATCTTTGCATCGGATAAAACTCCGTCGACGTCGAATATGAATGCTTTTACCTTCCTGAGTTCCTCCTTAAAATTGCTCATTAGGTCCTGGAATGATTTCGGATGCTGTCAGAAACAAAAGTATATATTTTTTGCAATTCCGGATTGTCCTTTAACAGATCGATGTGTTCCTGCACCACGGCATCGTCGCTGCGGGAGGCGGGACCGGTCTGGGCGGATGCCGGGTCCATTTCCATCACCTTTAATGCCGTCTCCCTGATCAGCGGCCTCAGGAGATCAAAATCCATTGCCTCCGACCGCAGCATATCCCCGGAAAGCCGGTACATATGGTTGGAGAAGTTGGAAGCAATGATCCCTGCCATGTGGAGGATCTTCCTCTGTCGCGAATCCATATGGCATACCCTGCCTGAAAGCTTTCGGGCCATTTTTTCGAGGACGGCTGTGCTTTCCGGTGTGCTGCCCTCGATGCAGAAAGGTACCGCGGACACATCCAGGGAACGTTCCTTTGAGAATGTCATGACGGGGTACAGCACCCCGTATTCCCGTGCAATGCCCCTGAATACATCCACCGGTATGCTGCCGGCGGTGTGGATCATCATGACATTTCTCAGTTCAATTTTGCACAGCAGTTCCGGAATTGCCCGGTCTGAAACACAGAAAAGAAGGATCCCGGCTTCCGGGTTCAGTCCCCCTTCATCGGTTGTCCACTCCACCCCCAGCCGGGAGGCGAGTGAACGGGCGTGATCCTCCGTGCGGCTGAATACCTGGAGAATACGGTACCCTGCATCCCGAAGGGCCGGTCCCAGGTGCCAGGCCAGGTTCCCTGCCCCCAGCAGGATAAGTTTCCGTGGATCGGCTTTCATGCTGGAAAATATTCGTTCAAGCGAAATTACAAGCTTTTTCCAAATCAGAAACAATAGCGGTTTTCGTCGATCAGGCGGTCGGCAATGCGACGCCGTGCTTCCTTGACATTCACCCCGGCTACGGCTGTAAAATGAATAATGCCTTTTTCGAGCAGGTCGCGGGTCTCCCCGAAGGCAAAGGAATAACTGGCGTCTTTCAGGCTCTTTGAGATCCGGGCGGCAGCATCGTAAACCAATACGTCCAGGATATCCCTGTAGACCTTGATCCCCTCCTCGCCCTTGATGGATTCCAGCTTTTTAACCCGGAGCAGGACGGATTCGGCTGTATACAACTGCATGATGCTGTCCGCGATATTGGAAAGGATCTCCTGCTCGAGCATAAGGGTCCGGGTGAATTTCTCCGAGGCGGCTTTCAGAACCATGAGGATGATCTTCTTGAAACCGGCGATGTACCCGTCCTTCTCCTGGTAGTAATCAAGCTTCGCGTGTTTTTCCGTCTTCAGGTTGCGGATCTCATCGAAGGCTTTTTCAGCAATTTCCATCGTGGGAAGCACACCCTTTGCGCCTTTTTTCAGGGCATTGTCCACCACCAGCAGGCGGTTGATCTCGTTGGTCCCCTCGAATATCCGGTTGATCCTTGAATCACGGTAGCCCCGGTCCACCGGCATCTCGGCGGAGAACCCCATTCCCCCGAAGATCTGCACGGCCTCGTCCACCACGTAGTCCAGCATCTCGGAACCGAACACTTTCAGTACGGCGGCCTCCAGGGCAAAATGGTTGAAGGCTTCCATGGTGTCCCGGCCCTTATCCTCACCTTTCGCCACGTAAAGGCTTATGGCATCGTCCAGGTGCCGGCTGGCCCGGTAAACGGCGCTTTCATTGGCAAAGGTCCGGATCACCTGTTCGGCGAGCTTGTGCTTGATGGCCCCGAACTGGGAGATGAGGCAGTTGAACTGTTTCCTCTCGTTGGCGTACTGCACGGACTGGTCAATGGCTTTTTTTGCGGAACCGATGACATTGCCCCCAAGTTTGATCCTTCCCATATGGAGGATGTTCAGGGCGATGCGGTACCCCTCACCGCGCTTCCCGAGCAGGTTCTCAACAGGCACCCTGCAGTCGTTGAAAAAGATCTGGCGGGTTGAGGAGCCCTTGATGCCCATCTTCTTTTCCTCGGGATTGAAGGTGATGCCCGGGAAAGTCCTCTCCACGATGAATGCGCTCAGCACCCGGTCGTTGTCGATCTTGGCGAAAACGGTGAACACATCGGCGAACCCGGCATTGGTGATCCACATCTTCTGTCCGTTCAGGATATAGTGCTTCCCGTCTTCCGAGAGCACTGCCTTGGTGGTGCCTGAATTGGCGTCAGATCCCGCCCCCGGTTCGGTCAGGCAGTAGGCCCCGAGCCATTCACCGCTGGCCAGCCTCGGGATGTATTTCTGCAGCTGTTCCGGGTTGCCGTAATACAGGATGGGCAGGGTGCCAATCCCGGTATGGCAGGACCAGCCCACGGCAAAAGAATAACCGGCCCCCATGATTTCGCTGGCATACATCGAGGTGACGAAGGACTGGCCGAAGCCTTCCAGTTCCTCGGGGACCGTGATGGCGAGCAGTCCCAGTTCCCCCGCCTTTTTCAGCAGGCCGGGCATCAGTCCCTCTTCCTGAGCATCGATCCTGTCAAGCAGGGGAAGAACCTCTGCATCGAGGAAATCCCGGCAGGTCTGCCCGATCATCTTCTGCTCCTCATCCAGTTCTTCCGGGATGAAAACATCTGCAGGATCGGTTTCCATGACCAGGAACCCACCCCCGGTGATTAATTTTTTTTCTTCCATAGTATCAGGTTTAGTAAATATTTGTCTTTTATAATCCGAGGGACTGTGCCACAAGCTCTGCAATGTCGCAGTTACGGACGTCTTCCTGCCTGTTCTTGTATTTCAGTCCGTCCGTCATCATCACCATGCAATACGGGCAGGCCGTTGCAATGATGTCCGCTCCGGTTCCAAGGGCTTCCTCGGTACGTTCCATGAACACCTCCTTCTCCCCTTTCTCCGCTTCCTTGAACATTTGTCCCCCGCCTGCCCCGCAGCAAAGGGCAAAGCTCCGGTTCCTCCTCATTTCGGTGGTGGTGGCGGCGAGGGACCCGAGGATCTGCCTGGGGGCTTTGTATTCCCCGTTGGCCCTCCCGAGGTAACAGGGGTCATGATACGTTATGGTCCGGCCCTTCAGGGCCCCTTCCGGTATCTTCAGGGAGCCGTCTTCCAGGCGGTCGCGAAGGAACCGGGTATGGTGGATTACTTCATAGTTGCCCCCGAGGTCCGGATACTCGTTCCTGAAAGTATTATAGGCATGCGGATCACAGGTCAGGATCTTTTTGACTCCGTAGCCTTCCATGATCTCGATGTTCATCAGGGCCTGCATCTGGAACAGCATTTCGTTGCCGGCCCTTCGGGCTACGTCCCCGCTCGAAGATTCCTCCTTACCGAGTACCGCGTAGGATGTCGCCAGGTGTGCCAGGAT
Source organism: uncultured Bacteroides sp. (assembly GCA_964431315.1). GTDB lineage: Bacteria > Bacteroidota > Bacteroidia > Bacteroidales > SM23-62 > SM23-62. The sequence goes on from CAYSJH010000023.1 coordinate 48,327, forward strand.
CTTTACAAAGGCCCGTGAAACCTGCTTGTAACGGTCGTCGAATGCACCTGCACTGCTTACCCAGTAGAGGTATTCGGGTTTTTCCCCCCGGGCCGCACAGTCGGCCATGACGGGGACCTCAACTTTCTTCTGCCTGGTTTCCATAGCTCATTCGGTTACGTTCATGGTGATGTTCTCCGCCCACAGCAGCCTGTCCTCCTGTGAAAACTGCCAGGGGGCCCCGTTGTTCTCGATGTTCGAGAACATGGCATTCAGTTCCCCCGGTGCAGCGGATTCCTCCATGACCAGGTAGCGCCGCATGCCCAGGATCAGGGCAGGGTGATTGATGTTGATGGGACATTCCTGTGCACAGGCATTGCAAAGGGTACAGGCCCAGAGTTCCTCGGGGGAAACATAATCGCGGATGAGTGACTTCCCGTCCGTAAATTCCCGCCCGTTCTTTACAAGTCCCGGTCCCTTTTCCCTCATCCTTGCCCGCACATCCATGATGATCTTCCTGGGGGATAATTTCTTGCCTGTGATGTTGGCGGGACAGGCCGCGGTGCAGCGCCCGCATTCGGTGCAGGACAGCGAATCCAGGTAACTCTTCCAGCTCACGTCTTCCACGTCCAGGATGCCGAAACGCTCCGGTACCGCATGTTCCGAACTCCCGGCCTGCTCCACTCCTTCGGGCGGCGAGGCGAAAGCCTGCTCGGGGTCCATCATGATCTTCACCTCCCGGGTGATGTTTTCCATAATATCCACTTTGCCCAGGGGTTCCAGGCGGCTGAGGAAGACGTTGGGGACCGACATGAAGACGTGGAAGTGCTTGGAATAGGGAAGGTAGTTTGCAAAGATGAAGATCAGCAGGATGTGCGACCACCAGCAGATGCCGTGAATGAGCAGGTCCGTGTTCAGTCCGGTTGAAAGCCGGGCCGCCAGCAAGCTGCTGACCGGGTATATCCCCTGCAGCTCTTTTCCCGCTTCAAGTCCCGCCCGGATGTAAAATGTATTCATCCCCAGAAGGGAGATCATCAGGAGGAGGATCAGGGTCAGGGCAATGTTGGCATCCAGGTGGGAAATGTGCTTCATTTCGATCCCCGAGAAGCGCTTCACATGAAGGAACAGCCTGCGGGAAAGGAATACCAGGATGGCCACGGCAATGACCAGGGCGAATACATCCCCCGATGCCATGATGACATCGTATACCACCCCGAGAAAGGACAGGGCCTTTTCGGTCCCCGACACCCCGTCGATCACCATCTCGATGCTTCCGATCAGGATCACACAGAATCCCCAGAAAACAAGGGCATGCAGGAGTCCCAATACCGGCCTGCGAAAGATCTTGGTCTGCCCGAGAGCGACTTCCATCATGATGCCGAACCGCCTTCCGATATCCCGCACCCGGAAAGCGGGCCTGGTCATGCGGAAGAAACCGATGTAACGCTGCGCGGTAAGTCCGAATACAGTGAAGGTAATGAGCAGGGAAAGGATGAAGATGTACTGCTTCAGCATGCTACTGGGCTTTTACGGCTCTGGCCTCTTTGATGAATTCGGGAAGCACCTTCAGGGCATCCCCCACGATCCCGTAGTCCGCGGCCTCGAAAATGGGTGCATCCTTGTCCGTATTCACAGCCACGATGCATTTCGACGAACTGACCCCGGCCAGGTGCTGGATGGCGCCCGAAATGCCGAATGCCAGGTACAGGTTCGGCGCGATGATCTTGCCGGTCTGTCCCGTGTGCTCATCATGCGAACGCCATCCCTCATCGGAAACGGGCCTCGAACAGGCCAGTGCGGCGCCAAGCACTTCCGCAAGTTCCTCCAGGGGTTTCCAGTTGTTGCCCGATTTCATTCCCCTGCCCCCGGAAACCACGATCTCCGCGTCGGTGAGCAGGATCTTGCCGGCCTGCTTCTGTACGTCCCGGACTTTTGTTTTCGCAGCCGAGGGATCGATTCCCGGGTTAAAAGCCTCGACCTTTGCAGACCCCCCGGTCTCATGCACCTCGAAGGAGTTTTGAGCCAGGCTGAGGATCACCGTACCGCTCAGGATCTTAACCTTTGCGAATGCTTTCCCGCTGAATACTTTCCGCCGGACAACGAATGGATTGACGGATTCGGGGACTGCCGTAACGCCCGAGGCAAGGCCTGCCTTCAGCCGGACCGACATCCTGGGGGCCAGGGCCTTCCCGGAATTATTGTTGGCCAGCACGATAACCTTTGCATGGACTTTTTCAGCTGCGGCTGCGATGATGCCCGTATAGAGCTGGTTGTCGAGCACACCGGCATCCCCTGCCGAGAGGACGGTGGAAGCCCCGAAATTCCCCAGTTTGCTGAGTTCCCCGTCTGAGACCTTTCCTATGGACAGTGCCGTAACGGAGCCTCCGGTCATTTCAGCGATCTTCGAGGCGTAGGAGATGAGCTCGTGGGACAGTTTCTTGAATTTGCCGTCCCAGTTCTCAGTATATACCAGTACTGACATATCTTGTTCTTAAGGTTTAATGAATTTTAAATGACCCTTGCCTCGTTGACCAGAGCGTTGAGGAGTCCCTTTACATCATCCGGTACAAACATCTTGCAGGGCGCCTTGGGCGTGGGCAGGCTGAATTCCACGGTTTCGGTCAGGGGGGCCACCTCAACGGCCGGTACAACTTTGAGGGGTTTCTGCCGGGCCATCATGATGCCGCGCATGGCGGCTATCCTGGGTTCTTTGGCAATGCCCTTCTGAACGACCCCGATGAAGGGGGTCGGCACGGTCAGCTCTTCCTTCCCGCCATCGATTTCCCGGATAATGACGACTTCCCCGTTTTCCACCCGGAGCGAGGAGATGGCTGAGACGGAGGGCAGCCCGAGCAATTCGGAAAGCATGCCGCCTACGGCTGACCCGTTATAATCGCTTGATTCAATCCCGTTTATGATGATGCTGTAATCACTCTCCCTGAGCACCGTGGCAATCTGGCTGGCAACGAAAAAGGCATCAACGGGCCGGGCATCGATACGTATGGCATCATCCGCCCCGATGGCAAGGGCCTTTCTCAGGGTGGGTTCGGCGGCGGCCTGGCCCACTGTCAGGACGGTCACCCTGGCAACTGGATTGGAAGCATCTTCCTTCAGTTCCATGGCCCGGGTCAGGGCGAGCTCATCCCAGGGATTAATGATCCACTGCACCCCGCTGGTGTCGAATTCGGTGTTATCATTGACGAACCGGACCTTGGTTGTGGTATCCGGGACGTTGCTGATACATACGAGAACGTTCATATCTATATTCGTTAATAACCTGACAAATATAAAAGAAATCTGATAACACGCCATATTTTGCCGGTTATCTAAAATCAATAAAAAAAAGGGTCTGCAATGCAGCAGTACCCCTTCTAATATATTGATCTTCTTAATCTTATGCCTGAGCTGTCGGTCCCCCGAAATTCATCGGGAGCGGAGGCATTCCGGAAGATTCCACCTTCTTGATGTCACCGTGGACTTTCTCAAATTTGGCGATGTTATCCGTCAGGGCCAGCATGAGCCGTTTGGCATGCTCCGGTGTCAGAATGATCCTGCTTTTCACATCCGCTTTGGGGATGCCGGGCATAACCCGTATAAAGTCGATGACGAACTCTGAACTGGAGTGTGTGATCACGGCAAGGTTCGAATAGGTACCCTGCGCGATGTCTTCCTTCAGTTCAATGCTGATCTGGTTCGGTTTTGGTTCTTTCGGATCTTCCATGATGATTATTCAAGGGATTTGTCTTCTTCAACCACTTCTTCCTGTCCGAGAATTCCGCCGTGGGCGGCCATAAGGGCATCGTATTCCTCCCTTGATCCCACGACCAGCCGCTCATAATCCCTTACGCCCGTTCCGGCAGGGATCAGGTGTCCGACGATCACGTTCTCCTTGAGGCCTTCCAGTGTATCCACCTTGCCAAAGATCGCAGCCTCATTGAGTACCTTGGTCGTCTCCTGGAAGGAGGCGGCCGAAATGAAACTCTGGGTCTGCAGGGCGGCCCTGGTGATTCCCTGGAGGATCTGGTTGGAAGTGGCGGGGATGGCATCGCGGGCTTCTATCTGCGTTATATCCTTGCGCTTCAGGACGGAATTCTCATCTCTCAGCTTCCTGGCGGTTATGATCTGTCCCGCTTTCAGCGTCTGTGATTCACCCGGCTCAATCACGACCTTCTTGCCGAAGATCCAGTCGTTCTCATCCATGAATTCCCACTTGTCCACCACCTGTTTCTCCAGGAACTTGGTATCGCCCGGGTCCTCGATCTCAACCTTGCGCATCATCTGCCGCACAATAACCTCGAAATGTTTGTCGTTGATCTTAACGCCCTGCATCCGGTATACCTCCTGGACTTCGTTAACGATGTACTCCTGGACCTTGGTGGGACCCTTGATGGCCAGTATGTCGGCCGGGGTGATGGCCCCGTCTGAAAGCGGTGTACCGGCTTTCACGTAGTCGTTTTCCTGGACCAGGATCTGTTTGGAAAGCGGCACCAGGTATTTCTTGACCTCGTCCGATTTGGACTTTATGCTGATCTCGCGGTTCCCACGCTTGATCTTGCCGAAGGTCACCTCGCCGTCAATTTCCGATACGACCGCGGGATTGGACGGATTCCTTGCCTCGAACAATTCCGTAACACGCGGCAGACCGCCGGTGATATCGCCGGATTTTCCAACGGCGCGCGGGATCTTGACCAGGACCTCACCGGTCTGGACAGGGTCACCCTCGTTAACCATGATGTGCGCGCCCACCGGGAGGTTATACGATTTCAGTACCTCGTTCTTGGGCGAAAGGATCTTGATCCCCGGGTTCTTGGTCTTGTCCCTTGTTTCAATGATCACTTTTTCGCGGTACCCGGTCTGTTCATCGGATTCCTCGCGGAAGGTGATCCCGTCGATCACGGATTCAAAGCCGATCTTCCCGGCGCTTTCCGAGATGATCACGGCATTATACGGATCCCATTCGCATATCAGGTCCCCTCTCTTCACTTCCATGCCATCTTTTACAAACAGCCTCGAGCCGTATATGATCCCATGAGTGGTCAGGGGGATCCGGGTATTCTTGTCGATGATGCGCATCTCCGCGAGGCGGCCTATGACGATCTCGGACTTGCTTCCGTCGGCTTCCTTGCGTTCAACCGAGCGGAGCTCATCGATCTCAACGACTCCGTCGTACTTGGAAACGATGCTTGACTCCGATGTGATGTTCGAAGCCGTACCCCCAACGTGGAAAGTCCTCAGCGTCAGCTGTGTGCCGGGTTCCCCGATACTCTGGGCAGCAATCACACCGACCGCTTCGCCGATCTGCACCATCTTGCCGGTGGCCAGGTTGCGCCCGTAACACTTGGCACAGACCCCTTTCTTTGCCTCGCAGGTGAGGACCGATCGGATCTCCATCTGCTCCAGGGGCGAAGAGTCGATCACATGGGCAACCTCTTCCGTGATCTCGTCGCCTGCGCCGATGATCAGCTCACCGCTCATCGGGTGATAGACATCGTGAACGGTGGACCGTCCCAGGATCCTTTCATAAAGTGATTCCACCACCTCTTCGTTGTTCTTGATGGCGGTGGCCAGGATCCCCCTGAGGGTGCCGCAGTCATATTCCGAAATGATGACGTCCTGGGAAACATCCACCAGCCTCCGGGTAAGGTACCCGGCATCGGCTGTTTTCAGGGCCGTATCCGCCAGACCTTTACGGGCACCGTGGGTCGAGATGAAGTACTCGAGAACCGAAAGTCCCTCCTTGAAGTTCGAAAGAATAGGGTTTTCGATGATCTCGGATCCCGTGGCGCCGGATTTCTGCGGCTTGGCCATCAGTCCCCTCATACCGCTCAGCTGCCTGATCTGTTCCTTGGAGCCCCGGGCCCCGGAGTCGAGCATCATGTAAACCGGATTAAATCCCTGGTTATCCGAACTCAGCCGTTTCAGCAGGGTCTGGGTAAGCCTTGCATTGGTATGGGTCCAGATGTCGATGATCTGGTTATAGCGTTCGTTGTTGGTGATGAAACCCATGTTGTAGTTGTTCACCACCTCGTCTACCTGTTCGTAGCCTTCGTTGACGTAATCGGTTTTTTCCTGCGGAACGATCACATCGTCAAGGTTAAAGGAGAGTCCCCCCCTGAAAGCCATTTCGTACCCCAGGTCCTTGATATCGTCAAGGAATTTGGCTGTGGCTGCCGTTCCGGTCTGTTTCAGCACGTTCCCGATGATGTCGCGGAGGGATTTCTTGGTAAGCAATTCATTGATGAAGCCCACTCCTTCCGGCACGTACTCGTTGAAAAGCACGCGCCCGACGGTGGTTTCTATGTGTTCCGACTTGCCTTCCCGGTTGGTGATCCGTACCTTTATAATGGCATGCAGGTCAACCTTTCCCTCGTTGTAGGCGATGTTCACCTCTTCGGGGGAATAGAATACCAGGCCGGAACCCCTGACCGGGTGTTCTGCGGTGTGCTTCCGGGCCTTGGTGATGTAATAAAGCCCGAGCACCATATCCTGCGATGGAACTGAGATCGGGGCACCGTTTGCCGGGTTCAGGATGTTATGCGATGCCAGCATGAGCATCTGGGCCTCCAGCACCGCCGCGTTACCGAGCGGAAGGTGAACCGCCATCTGGTCCCCGTCGAAGTCGGCGTTGAACGCCGTACATACGAGCGGGTGAAGCTGGATGGCCTTGCCTTCGATCAGTTTCGGCTGGAAAGCCTGTATTCCCAGCCTGTGCAGGGTCGGGGCGCGGTTCAGGAGAACGGGGTGTCCCTTCAGTACGTTCTCCAGGATGTCCCATACGACCGGGTCTTTCCGGTCGACGATCTTTTTGGCTGATTTCACAGTTTTCACGATGCCTCTTTCGATCAGCTTCCGGATAATGAACGGTTTATAGAGTTCGGCCGCCATGTCCTTGGGCAGTCCGCACTCATGCAGTTTAAGTTCCGGTCCCACTACGATCACCGAGCGTGCGGAATAGTCCACCCTTTTTCCCAGCAGGTTCTGGCGGAACCTCCCCTGTTTTCCTTTCAGGCTGTCACTGAGGGACTTAAGAGGACGGTTTGCTTCGGTCTTCACGGCATTTGCCTTGCGTGAATTATCGAACAGGGAATCCACCGCTTCCTGGAGCATCCTCTTCTCGTTGCGGAGGATGACCTCCGGTGCCTTGATCTCGATCAGCCTTTTCAGTCGGTTGTTCCGGATGATGACACGGCGGTAAAGGTCGTTCAGGTCTGAAGTGGCAAACCTTCCCCCGTCGAGCGGCACCAGCGGCCGGAGTTCGGGCGGGATCACGGGGACCACCTTGACGATCATCCATTCGGGCCTGTTCACCCCCTTGGAAACACGGAAGGCCTCGACCACCTGCAGCCTCTTCAGCGCTTCGTTCTTACGCTGCTGAGAGGTTTCCGTCCCCGCCTGGTGACGGAGCGAATAGGACAAGCCGTCCAGGTCCAGCCGCTGAAGCAACGAATAAAGTGCCTCGGCTCCCATATCCGCTATGAATTTATCCGGATGGTCATCGTCCAGGAACTGGTTTTCCTTTGGAAGGCTTTCGATGATATCGAGGTATTCCTCCTCGGTCAGGAAATCCAGGTACCCGACACCGTCCGCTTTTTTAACCCCGGGGTTGATCACCACGTAGCGTTCGTAATAAATGATCGAATCCAGCTTTTTGGTCGGCAGCCCGAGCAGGTAACCGATCTTGTTGGGCAGGGATTTGAAATACCAGATATGGGCCACCGGCACCACGAGCGAGATATGGCCCATGCGTTCACGGCGGACCTTCTTCTCGGTTACTTCAACTCCGCAGCGGTCACATACGATGCCCTTGTAGCGGATACGCTTGTACTTCCCGCAATGGCACTCATAGTCCTTCACGGGACCGAATATCCTTTCGCAGAAAAGTCCGTCCCGTTCCGGTTTGTATGTCCGGTAATTAATGGTTTCGGGCTTCAGCACCTCTCCGCTGGAACGTTCCAGTATTTCTTCCGGGGAGGCGAGTCCGATCGATACTTTGGTGAAATCAATTCTTATTTTTGGATCTCTTTTAAGGGACATATGATATTGTATTTATTTTTATTATAAGAGGTTAACGCTTAATCCGAGTCCGCGCAGCTCGTGCAGCAACACGTTGAGGGATTCCGGTATGCCCGCCATCGGCATGGGTTCTCCCTTGACGATGGCCTCATAGGCCTTTGCCCTCCCGATTACGTCGTCGGACTTGACCGTCAGCAGTTCCTGGAGGATGTTGGCGGCCCCGAACGCTTCCAGGGCCCAGACTTCCATTTCCCCGAAACGCTGTCCCCCGAACTGGGCTTTCCCTCCCAGGGGCTGCTGGGTAATGAGGGAATAGGGACCGATGGAACGGGCATGCATTTTGTCGTCGACCATGTGGCCGAGTTTCAGCATGTAGATCACGCCCACCGTGGCGGGCTGGTCAAAACGCTCCCCGGTGCCCCCGTCGTACAGGTAGGTTTTCCCGTACTGCGGGATCCCTGCCTCCTTCGTATAGGCATTGATCTGCTCGATGTCTGCACCGTCGAAGATCGGGGTTGAGAATTTCAGTCCCAGTTTCTGCCCAGCCCATCCAAGAACCGTCTCGTAGATCTGTCCCAGGTTCATCCTCGAGGGCACACCCAGGGGATTGAGCACGATATCAACGGGGGTGCCATCCTCAAGGAACGGCATGTCTTCCTGGCGGACGATCTTGGCCACGATGCCCTTGTTCCCGTGCCTCCCGGCCATTTTGTCGCCTACTTTCACCTTGCGTTTCATGGCCACATACACCTTCGCCATCTGGATGATGCCGGTTGGCAGTTCATCGCCGATGGTGATGTTGTATTTCTTCCGCTTGTAGAAACCTTCGATCTCCTTGTACTTGATGGTATAATTATGCAGCAGGGTACGGATCATGTCGTTCTTTTTCTTGTCCGTGGTCCACTTGCTGGGATTCACGTTCAGAAGGTCAACCTCCTGCAGGATCTTCAGGGTGAACTTGTTTCCCTTCGGCACCACATCGGCGTTCAGGTAATCCTTAACACCCTGGGAGGTCTTGCCGTTCACTATGGAAAAGAGTTTTTCAATGAGATGCGATTTCAGCTCATCCGCCTTTCCGTTGAATTCCTCCTCGATCTTGTCCAGGATCGGCTTGGAGGCCTGTTTGAATTTCCTGTCCTTCATCGAGCGGGAGAAAAGTTTCTTGTCGATCACAACGCCCTCGAGCGAAGGGGGTGCCTTCAGGGATGCATCCTTGACATCGCCGGCCTTGTCGCCGAAAATGGCACGCAGCAGCTTCTCTTCAGGAGAAGGATCCGATTCTCCCTTGGGAGTGATCTTCCCGATCAGGATATCGCCGGGTTCGACGTGTGCACCGATCCGGATCAGCCCGTTCTCATCCAGGTTCCGGGTTGCTTCCTCGCTGACGTTCGGGATGTCCGAGGTCAGCTCTTCGAGTCCCCTTTTGGTATCCCTTACTTCGAGCAGGTATTCCTCGATGTGTATGGAGGTGAACACATCATCCCGCACCACACTTTCGGAGATCACGATGGCATCTTCGAAGTTATATCCCTTCCAGGGCATGAAGGCAACCATCAGGTTGCGGCCGAGGGCCAGTTCACCTTTGTCGGTGGCATAGCCATGGGTCAGGATCTGTTCCGTTTTCACCTTGTCCCCCTTCTTGACGATCGGGGTCAGGTTCACGCAGGTATTCTGGTTTGTCTTCCGGTACTTCGGGAGTTTGTAACGCTTCACATCGTCGTCAAAGCTTACAAACTTCTCTTCCTCGTTGCGGATATAGCGTATCACGATTTCGTTCGAATCGACAAATTCCACCACCCCGTTGCCTTCGGCCACGACGAGCAGTCTTGAGTCCCTGGCAACGAGCGATTCGATCCCTGTCCCCACGATCGGGGCTTCCGGCCTGACCAGAGGAACCGCCTGCCGCATCATGTTGGATCCCATCAGGGCCCGGTTGGCATCGTCGTGTTCCAGGAACGGGATCAGCGAAGCGGCGATCGAGGCGATCTGGTTGGGCGCCACGTCCATCAGGTTCACCGATTGTGATTCTGCCAGGGGATAGTCCGCGTCGTAGCGTGCCTTCACCCTGGGATTAACGAACTTACCGTCTTCCTGGATCGGTGCGTTGGCCTGGGCGATCATCTTGGATTCCTCCTCTTCCGCGCTCAGAAAAACGACGCCTCCGTCGCTGAGGTCCACCTTACCTTCGGTCACCTGCCGGTAGGGGGTTTCGATGAACCCGAGATCATTGATCTTGGCATATACGCAGAGCGAGGAGATCAGTCCGATGTTGGGACCTTCGGGCGTCTCGATGGGACAGAGCCTTCCGTAATGGGTATAATGAACGTCCCTGACCTCGAAACCCGCGCGCTCCCTTGAAAGCCCCCCCGGTCCAAGTGCCGACATACGGCGCTTGTGGGTCATTTCTGCCAGGGGATTGGTCTGGTCCATGAACTGGGAAAGCTGGTTGGTCCCGAAAAAGGAGTTGATGACGGAGGACAGGGTCTTGGAGTTGATCAGGTCCACCGGGGTAAACACCTCGTTGTCCCGCACATTCATCCTCTCCCTGATGGTCCTGGCCATACGTGCCAGTCCCACGCTGAACTGGTTCGAAAGCTGCTCACCCACGGTTCTTACACGGCGGTTGCTGAGGTGGTCGATATCATCAACATCGGTCTTGGAGTTGATCAGTTCGATCAGGTACTTGATGATCTCGATGATGTCTTCCTTGGTCAGCACCTTCACGTTCATTTCGGTGGTAAGTCCCAGTTTCTTATTGATCCGGTAGCGGCCCACCTCCCCGAGGTCGTAACGCTTGTCGGAAAAGAACAGCTTGTCGATCACATCCCTGGCGGTAGCCTCGTCGGGCGGTTCCGAATTCCGCAGCTGCCGGTAAATGTGCAGCACCGCTTCATCTTCGGAGTTACACGGATCTTTCTGAAGGGTATTGTAGATGATCGCAAAATCTGTCATGTTCTGCGATTCCTTATGCAGCAGGATAGTTTTGGCCCCGGAATCAACGATCATGTCGATGTGCTCGTTCTCGAGCACGGTTTCCCGATCGACAACCACTTCGTTCCGTTCGATGGATACCACTTCACCGGTATCTTCATCGACGAAGTCCTCCACCCAGGATTTCAGCACCCTGGCGGCCAGTTTACGGCCCACGACCTTTTTCAGTCCCGTTTTAGAAACCTTCAGCTCATCGGCCAGGTCAAAAATCTCCAGGATGTCCTTGTCCCCCTCGTAACCGATTGCCCGGAGCAGGGTGGTTACTGGTAATTTCTTTTTACGGTCGATGTATGCATACATGACATTATTGATGTCCGTAGCAAACTCGATCCAGGATCCTTTGAAGGGAATGATCCTGGCGGAGTAAAGTTTGGAACCGTTGGCGTGCACACTCTGTCCGAAAAACACGCCGGGCGAACGGTGAAGCTGCGAAACGACCACGCGCTCGGCGCCGTTGATGATGAACAATCCCCTTTCGGTCATATAGGGGATAGTCCCGAGGTACACATCCTGTATAACGGTGTCAAAATCTTCGTGTTCCGGGTCCGTGCAGTAAAGCTTCAGCTTGGCTTTAAGCGGAACACTGTAGGTAAGGCCACGTTCGATGCACTCATCAATGGAATACCTGGGCGGATCCACCTGGTAATCCAGGAACTCCAGGATGAAATTATTCCGCGTGTCCGTGATGGGGAAATTCTCACTGAAGACCTGGTACAAGCCTTCCGATTTCCGGTCTTCGGGGGTGGTTTCCATCTGAAAGAATTCCCTGAATGACTTCAACTGAACTTCAAGAAAATCAGGATATTGAAGCTGGTTTTTCGTCTCAGAGAAATTGATCCTTTCTTCCTTTGTATTGGCCATCTAATTAACTTATTTAAAAGAACTTAAAATACGGTTACTGAATATAACAAAAGGGTTGGAGTCCCCGTAAGGGGATTCCAGACCCAATTGAAAGATGTGTGGTAGAATCTATTTGAGCTCAACTTCTGCTCCGGCTTCTTCCAGTTGCTTCTGCAATGCTTCGGCTTCGTCCTTTGGAATACCCTCCTTGATGGGGGCAGGTGCGGAATCAACGACTCCCTTGGCCTCCTTGAGTCCGAGTCCCGTTAATTCCTTAACCAGTTTAACGATCTGCAGCTTGGCTCCTCCCGGTGCTTTCAGGATCACGTCATAGGTGGTCTTTTCCTCGGCGGCACCTGCAACGGGACCGCCGGCAGCGGGACCGGCAACTGCAACTGCTGCAGCTGCAGGCTCAATACCATGCTTTTCTTTCAGTACATCGAGAAGCTCATTTACTTCTTTCACAGTCAATTCTACCAACTGATCTGCGAGTGCATTTAGGTCTGCCATTTTTCTATCGATTTAAGTTGTTTTAATTATCCTTCTTTTTCAGCAAGCGCCTTCAGTACGCCTGCCAGGTTATTACCTCCCGACTGCAGGGCAGACAGCAGGTTCTTCATAGGTGACTGGAGCAATGCCAGTACATCCGCAATAAGCTCGTTTTTCGACTTAAGGGATGAAAGCATATCCAGTTGTTCGTCGCCCAGATAAATTGATTCCTCCACCCAGGCTGCCTTGAGTACCGGTCTGTCATGGTCAATCCTGAAATCCTTGATCAGTTTGGCCGGGACATTTCCGGTATCACAAAACATGATGGATGTCGAGTCATTCAATATATCATAGAGTTCTTCAAATTTTCCTTCAGACTGCTCCAGGGCCTTTCTCAGCAATGTGTTCTTCACCACCACGAGTTCGATCTCCTGCTCGAAGCATTTCCTTCTGAGGCTGGATGTATCTGCCGCATTCAGGTTGGAAATGTCTGCAAGATAGAAATGGCTGGCATTGTTGATCTGTTCCCTGAGTCCGTCTATTATGGAATTTTTCTCTTCTCGTCTCATGATTCAGATGAATCTAATTTAATTTTCATCACTCTTGCCTGGAATGCCTTATTCTTCCAGTACCTTGGTGTCCAGCCTGATGCCCGGACTCATGGTAGAGGAAAGGTGGATACTCCTGAGGTAAGTGCCTTTGGCCGAAGAGGGCTTGAGCCTGACGACAGTGCTGATGAATTCCTTCGCATTGTCGACGATCTGCTCAGGCTTGAAAGATACTTTCCCGATCCTCGAATGGATGATCCCGAATTTATCGACTTTGAAGTCGATCTTCCCCTTCTTGACCTCCTCGACCGCCTTACCGATGTCCATGGTGACGGTACCGCTCTTCGGGTTGGGCATGAGTCCCCTGGGACCCAGAACCTTACCCAGCTTTCCCACCTGTCCCATGACGGACGGCATCGTAATGATCACGTCCACATCGGTCCATCCTTTCTGTATCTTATCGATATACTCTTCAAGCCCTATATAATCCGCTCCTGCATTCCTGGCTTCCTCTTCCTTATCGGCGGTGCAGAGCACCAGGACCCGGGTTTCCTTCCCGGTCCCATGCGGAAGGGTCACCACGCCCCTTACCATCTGGTTAGCTTTCCTCGGATCAACGCCCAGTTTGACATCAATGTCAATCGAGGCATCGAACTTCGTTGTGCTTACCTCCTTAAGCAGGCTGGCGGCTTCACTTAACTTATAGAGTTTTCCTTCTTCAATCTTCCCTACAGCAAGCTTTCTGTTTTTTGTAAGTTTTGCCATTTTTAACAGAGATTAAAGATTAGACGGGAAATCTCCCTGTACGGTGATTCCCATACTGCGCGCAGTTCCCGCAACCATCTGCATGGCAGACTCAATGGTAAATGCATTCAGATCGGGCATTTTATCCCTTGCGATTGTCTCTACCTGCTCCCATGTCACAGAGGCAATTTTGTCCCTGTTCGGCTCCGCGGAACCTTTCTTGGTCTTTGCTGCTTCAAGTAACTGAACAGCAACCGGAGGAGTTTTTACAATGAAGTCAAATGACTTGTCCCCGTAAACGGTGATAATTACCGGCAGTAATTTCCCCGCTTTATCCTGGGTCCGGGCATTAAACTGCTTGCAGAACTCCATGATGTTCACTCCTTTCGCGCCCAGTGCGGGCCCTACGGGAGGAGATGGATTTGCTGCTCCACCTCTGATCTGTAATTTGATCAATCCTGCAACTTCTTTCGCCATATTTATTCTACGATTTCCGGTTATTTAAAAGCATTGCCGTCTATATTGGAAGCATCTGCACCAGCATCGGTAACAGAATATATCAGACAATTCATTTATTTTTCCTTAACTTTCTTTTTCCACCTGCATGAAACTCAGCTCAAGGGGTGTCTTGCGCCCGAAGATCTTCACCATGACCTTGAGCTTTTTCTTCTCCTCGTTGACCTCCTCGATCACACCCGTGAAGCTGTTGAACGGTCCGTCGACCACCTTGACCGCTTCCCCGACGAAGAAGGGCACATTGAGTTCCTCTTCGTTTGCGGCCAGTTCATCGACTTTCCCCAGTATCCTGTTCACCTCGCTGACGCGCAGCGGGGTCGGGGCCTCTTCCCCTTTTGTCCCCAGGAACCCGATCACATTTGTGATGTTTTTGAGAATATGCGGTACCTCCCCGATCAGGGCAGCCTCGATCAGCACATATCCCGGGAAAAAATTCCTTTCCTTGCTGATCTTTTTCCCGCTGCGGATCTGGTAAACCTTTTCGGTCGGGATCAGCACCTGAGAAACATAATCCTGCAGGTTGAGCCTGGAGACTTCCGATTCGATCAGCTCCTTCACCTTCTTCTCCTTCCCACCGATCGCTCTCAGGACATACCATTTCTTGTCAATCTCTGCCATCGCTCCTGGTTTTTCCGTTGTTTAATAAAACAGGCTGTAAATCATTTCCATGATGTTCCGGAAGCTCAGGTCCATTGCGAAAATGAGTATTGAAATGACGACCGTCCCGATCATAACGATCACGGCACTGTTCTGAAGCTCGGACCAGGTAGGCCAGGATACTTTATGCATCAGCTCGTTCCAGGTCTCTTCAAAATATGTTTTTATCTTCATTCCTGAAATATTTGCACGGGTGGAGAGGCTCGAACTCCCGGCCCTTGGTTTTGGAGACCAATGCTCTACCAACTGAGCTACACCCGTGTGCTGTATTTGTGGAAACATGCCAAGAGTCCGGATCCCGCCATCCGGGAACCGAACCCTTGTCGCATTGAAGTTAGGTTATGGACTATCAATTAATAATTTCAATCACCTGACCGGCACCAACGGTACGGCCCCCTTCGCGGATGGCGAACCTCAGTCCCTGGTTAATGGCAACCGGATAGATCAGGTTTACGGTGATCTCGACATCATCACCAGGCATTACCATCTCACGGCCTTCGGGAAGCTGGATCTCACCGGTCACGTCGAGGGTCCTCAGGTAGAACTGGGGACGGTAATGGTTATGGAACGGCGTATGTCGACCTCCTTCTTCCTTTTTCAGGACGTATACCTGAGCCTTGAACTTGGTGTGCGGCTTGATGGATCCCGGATCGGCAATGACCATACCCCTCTTGATCTCCTTCTTGTCAATTCCCCTGAGCAGCAGTCCCACGTTATCACCGGCTTCCCCGCGGTCGAGGATCTTGCGGAACATTTCAACACCGGTAACGACGGTTTTCTTGCCTTCTGCACCGAGTCCGATCAGGTTCACTTCATTCCCTGAAAGAACAACACCGGTCTCGATACGTCCCGTAGCAACGGTACCGCGGCCCGTGATGGAGAATACGTCTTCCACCGGCATCAGGAAAGGCTTGTCGATTTCACGCAGAGGTACGGGAATGTATGTATCAACCGCTTCCATCAGTTCCATCACTTTTTCTTCCCACTTGGGCTCACCGTTCATGGCTCCGAGGGCGGATCCGTAAATAACGGGCGCATTGTCGCCGTCAAACTCGTAGAAATCTAGCAGTTCACGAACTTCCATTTCCACCAGCTCGAGCAGCTCGGGATCGTCAACCATGTCAACCTTGTTCAGGAATACCACGATCTTGGGCACGTTTACCTGGCGGGCCAGCAGGATGTGTTCCCTTGTCTGGGGCATGGGACCGTCTGTTCCGGCAACGACCAGAATCGCACCGTCCATCTGGGCGGCACCCGTAACCATGTTCTTAACATAGTCGGCGTGCCCCGGGCAGTCAACGTGTGCATAATGACGGTTTACCGTGCTGTATTCAACGTGGGCGGTGTTAATGGTAATACCCCTTTCCTTTTCCTCGGGAGCATTATCAATCGAATCGAAATCCTTAATCTCGGCCAGGCCCTGCTTGTGAAGTACCCTGGTGATGGCAGAGGTTAACGTGGTCTTACCATGGTCAACGTGTCCGATGGTCCCTATGTTAACGTGCGGTTTCGATCTTTCAAATTTTTCTTTAGCCATAACTTTAACTTGTTAGAAATTGAATATTACTTATTGGTTTATTCCCTAATCCTATCAGAGCCAATGATGGGATTTGAACCCATGACCTCGTCCTTACCAAGGACGCGCTCTACCCCTGAGCTACATCGGCGGCCTGGAGCGGAAAACGAGGCTCGAACTCGCGACCCCGACCTTGGAAGGGTCGTGCTCTACCAACTGAGCTATTCCCGC
>CAYSJH010000024.1:0-60625 GCA_964431315.1 uncultured Bacteroides sp.
TCTTTGCATTGGCAGGGGTACTGCTGATGGTATCGACAATGGCTTTCAGCCAGAAGGCGATCATGGTTATGGGACGCGGTGCGGACCTTGCAACCACTACCTATGCCTCGGACGTGGATATTTGTGACAGCCTGACGGCCTGGGGATATGCCCCGGATTATTTCGGGCCTGGTGATTATTCCAGCATGACCTCGTTGTATGCCCAGTACGACGGTATTTTTATCGGTGAATCCGTGAATTCTGGTGATGTAACTTTCCTTGGAGCGACCGATAATTACGCCCTTCCAATCGTGTGCCTGGAAGGGTATGCATCCAGACAGGGCCGCTGGGAATGGCTGAACGACAATGCCACGGAATTTTTCCAGCCAGCCAGTGCAGGAGGTACGGTGGATGACAATTCCATCATCATCAAGGACAATTCCCATTATATCACCAAGAATTTTAACGTGGATGATGAGGTGCCCTGGACAACAGCCGAGGGATACGACCAGACCGATATACGTCCCTGTTCTTTCAAGGAAGTAAATAGGACATATTCCTCCAAGCTTGCCGTTATTAAAGCAGATGCAGGACAGGCCGGTTTCTGGGACATGGTTGCCATCGATGCAGACGTGCTGCCGCATAAGGTTTTCATGTGGGGTATCGTAGAGGTGGGACTGGACGGAGGAGACGGCGGTAACCTGCACATAGGAACTCCTGAATTCTGGAGCCTGCTGAAGCGTGGCTGCGACTGGACCTACGATGAAATGGAAGAGGAACCGTCTGCCGTAATGGATGTCAGGAAGGAATCCTTCGAACTTTTCGCCTACCCGAATCCCGCGGTTGACCGCCTGCTGATCCGCTTCAATGCTCCCAGGGCAGGGGAAGCTGTTGCCACCATGTACAGCATGACAGGCCAGAGGGTTGCCAGCGTAAACAAGAGCGCTGTTGAGGGAAAGAATTTCATCGAGCTGCGTGCTTCGGACTATGCCGCTGGTGTCTATCACATCGGACTTGAAATGAATGGCCGCACCGAATACCTGAAGGTTGTCATTCACTGATCTCAACAACCGAACAAAAAAATACCGGGTCAGCCACGATCCGGTATTTTTTTAACCGGTCCATCTGCCTTTCAGATTTTGCCTTATACCCTGGAGGCATTGTTGAACAAGGCGCCTATGAAAATTTCCGTACCTCAGGCATTGTCAATTCCTCACGGATTTTTGCCTGCGGCAAAAAGTAGGCTTGTCATCTGACAATGCCATCGGTATTACGCGGAAATTTTGCAGCGCCGGTTCAATAATGACGGAAGGTGGCGAAATCTGAAAGGCAGACGGACCGGTCAATTACAGCGGGATGTTCCCGTGTTTCTTGGGTGGTTTGGATTCGGTCTTGTTCTCGGTCATTTCGAGGGCCTGTATCAGTTTAGGCCGCGTATCCCGGGGCATGATGATCTCATCGATGTAACCCTGCTCTGCCGCCTTGTATGGATTGGCAAAAGTGTCCTGGTAAGCGGCAATAACCCGTTTGCGGTCCCGCTCCGATTCGATCTTGTTGCGGTAGAGTATGCTGACCGCTCCCTCAGAGCCCATGACTGCGATTTCCGCCGTGGGATAGGCCAGGTTCACATCGGCACCGATATGCTTGGATGACATTACGCAGTAGGCTCCCCCGTATGCCTTCCTGGTAATCACTGTGATCTTTGGCACGGTGGCCTCGGAGAAGGCATACAGAAGTTTTGCGCCGTGCTTGATGATCCCGCCAAACTCCTGCAGGGTGCCCGGCAGGAATCCGGGCACATCCTCAAAGGTGATCAGGGGGATGTTAAAGGAGTCGCAGAAACGGACGAATCGTGCTCCCTTTATGCTCGAGTTTATGTCCAGCACCCCGGCGAGGAAGGCGGGCTGGTTTGCCACGATCCCCACGGACCGTCCTCCCATTCGGGCAAACCCGACGACGATATTCTTTGCGTAGTGGGCCTGTACCTCGAAAAAGATGCCGTTGTCCACCACAGCCTCTATCAGTTCCTTGATATCGTAAGGTTTGTTGGGATCATCGGGGACGAGGGTCTGAAGTTTTTCCTCCTGCCGGTTGATGTCGTCCGCACAGGGTTTGACCGGAGGATCCTCCATGTTGTTGGAGGGCAGGTAACCGATGAGTTCCCGGATCATCATCATATTCTGCTCATCGCTCTCCGCCATAAAGTGGGCTACCCCGCTTTTTGTGTTATGGGTCATTGCCCCTCCCAGTTCGTTCATGGTGACATCCTCGTGGGTGACGGCCTTGATGACATCGGGACCCGTAACGAACATATAGCTGGTTTGCTTGACCATGAAAATAAAATCCGTCAGGGCAGGAGAGTAAACGGCCCCACCCGCACAGGGACCGAGTATGGCCGAAATTTGCGGGATCACACCGGAAGATTTGACGTTGAGGTGGAAGATGTCCGCATAGCCTGCAAGGCTCTCGACGCCTTCCTGGATGCGGGCGCCGCCTGAATCGTTCAGCCCGATTACCGGGGCACCCATTTTCAGGGCCAGTTCAAGGATCTTGACCACCTTGTCCGCGTTAGCCCGGCTGAGTGTACCCCCGAAAACGGTGAAATCCTGCGAAAACACGTAAACGAGCCTCCCGTCGATCTTACCGTAACCGGTCACCACTCCGTCGCCCGGTATCAGGGTTCTTTCCATGTTAAAGTCCCTGCACCGGTGTATGACAAGTTTATCCATTTCAACAAAACTGCCCGGGTCAAGCAGAGCGGCGATCCGTTCCCTTGCCGTCAGTTTGTTGCTTGCATGCTGTTTCTTGATCCTCTCGGCGCCTCCGCCCATCTCGGCGGCCTGGCTCTTTTCGATGTACTCCTGGTATTTTTTTTCGAGGGATTTCTTCATGGTATATTATTAAACTATTCTAGGGTTATCAATGGCTGGTGGCCTTCAATGGTGTCTCCTTCCGCCACATGGATCTCCTTGATGAGGCCTTCTCTGGCTGCCTTGTATTCACTTTCCATTTTCATGGCAGAGACAATGATCACGGTCTGTCCCGCTTCCACCTTTTCCCCGATTTTTACCGGAATTTTCACCACCTTGCCGGGCATGGGAGAGGAGACCTGGTTTCCGGAATCCACCGGTTCATCTCCTTTCCTGCTGAGTAAATACCTTGATTCGGCATCGATGATCTCAAGATCGAAGCTGCGGTAGGCTGTTGCAGCACTGTACCTTTTCAAGGTTTCCCCCTCCAGGAGTTCCACCACATATGACCTGCCGCCCAGCAGGATGGAGTAGACCCCATCTTCCACCCTTACCACGTCAACTTCATAGGTTTCCTCGTCGACCCGGATGATTACCCTGTTTTTATCTCTGCTAACCAGTTCCACCTGGGAATGCCGGTCATTAAGTCGGATTTCTAGTGACATAGCTTTGCAGGTTTCTGGATTTTACATCCTCATGACACCCTTCTTCCGGCCGAAGTGCTTCCACGGGGAGCTTCCTCCGTTACTCTGGAAGGATTTAATGGACTGCAGTTTGCTTAATTTATCGTTGTAATCGATGAATGCGGCGATGATGGCGATGTCTTCCTCCCGGGGACGCTCTTTTTTGGCCGGACCGGTAAGTTCAGCGATGTTCTCATCGATGAAGTGGGTATCGTAGATTCCCCCGGCGAACTGTTTGTTCTCCATAACACGCTCCAGGAATTTAATGGAGGTTTTGACCCCTGTGATCCTGTACTCCCTGAGGGCACGCTTCATCCTCAGAATTGCCGAGTCGCGTGTATCCGACCAGGTGATCAGCTTGGAGATCATGGGATCGTAATACAGGGGGATCCGGTAGCCGGCATAAACATACCCGTCTACCCTGACACCGGGACCGCTCGGCTGGGTGATCTGGAGGATTGTACCGGGACTGGGCATGAAATTGTTATCCGGGTCCTCCGCATAAATGCGGCATTCAATGGCATGCCCGGTCTGGCGGATGTCGGACTGCCGGTGGCTGAGCTTTTCTCCCGAAGCGATCCGTATCTGTTCCCTGACAAGGTCGATCCCGACGACTCTTTCGGTGATGGGATGTTCCACCTGCAGCCTGGTGTTCATTTCCAGGAAGTAATAATTCCGGTCCTTGTCCACCAAAAACTCAATGGTTCCGGCACCTTCATATTTCACCGCACGGGCAGCCGCCACTGCAGCCTTGCCCATTTTTTCCCGCAGTTCGGGGGTCATGAAGGGGGAGGGCGTTTCTTCGATGACCTTCTGGTGACGCCGCTGAACGGAGCATTCCCTTTCACAGAGATGGATCACATTCCCATGGCTGTCAGCCAGGATCTGGAACTCAATGTGGTGAGGAGATTCAATGTATTTCTCAATGTAAACCGAGTCATCACCGAAGGCAGAGAGGGCTTCGGACCTGGCGGCCCGTATGCCTGACATAAGGTCTTTTCTGTCCTTGACCAGCCGCATTCCCTTGCCGCCGCCACCGGCCGAAGCCTTGACCATGACCGGCAGGCCGACTTGTTCGGCGGTTTTCTCCGCTTCCTTTTCATCCTGGATTGCCTGCCTGGTGCCGGGTACCACGGGCACTTTGGCCCTGATCATGGTATCCCTGGCCGTGATCTTGTCCCCCATGGTGGAGATCGCATCAGCAGGGGGCCCGATGAAGATCAGTCCCTCCTGTTTGCACCGGTCTGAGAACACGGCATTTTCAGACAGAAATCCATAACCCGGGTGGATGGCATCCGCCTTTGAGGTTTTCGCAACTTCGATGATTTTGTCAATTACCAGGTAGCTTTCGTTGGATGGGGATGGACCAATAAAATAGGCCTCGTCAGCATAACGTACATGTTGTGAAGATCTATCTGCCTCGGAGAAAACTGCAACTGTCCCGATTCCCATTTCCCTGCAAGACCTCATTACCCGGACAGCAATTTCGCCTCGGTTGGCGATAAGAACTTTCTTAATCATAAATATCCGTTACAGTAACTAAGCAAAGATTAAAAAATAAAATGAAACAAAGGTAAAATGCAGGCATATTTAACGCCGGGAAGGGATGGAAATGATTTTTATATTGCTGGAAATTAACCGGGTAGTATTTAATTTGAAATTTTGTGGAAATTGCCGGCTGCTCGTGCAATGAAATGGAATTATTAACTTTGAGGATCATGAAACCTGATGGGAGGAAACGGAGACTGAACGCGCTGCTAAGCTTTGTATTCGCAGCCATGTTGGGACCTGGCGCGAGTCAGGCTCAAATTTTCTCGTCCGACTCGGTCCTCCGGTTTGAACTCCGCCTTGATCTTGACAGCCTGAAGGCCGACGTGGGAGAGGACCCTTCCTATCATGACGGAATCCTGGTCTATGAGGATCCCGCAGACAGGAGCAGGCATGAACTCAGAATCAGCGTCCGTGCCCGCGGCAATTTCCGGAAAAAGCCTGAAAATTGTGACTTTCCTCCCCTGAAACTAAAATTCGACAAGACGCAAAGACAGGGCAGCATATTCGAGGATCTCAGGGAACTGAAACTTGTCACCCACTGTCAGAGTGACCTTGATGAATTTGAACAATACCTGCTCCAGGAATACCTGATCTACAAATCCTATAACCTGTTCACCGATTTCAGTTTCAGGGTCAGGCTTGCCAGGATCACTTACGTGGACATGGAGCATAAGTCGGCACCATTTACCCGTTTTGCATTCCTTCTCGAGGATGAAGAGGATATGGCCAGGAGGAACCAGTCGGGACTGCTGGAACTCAAGACCATTTCCAACGACAAGCTGGACCGGGATTATTTTGCCCTGATGTCAATGTTCAATTTCATGATGCTGAACACCGATTATTCGATTCCCATAGTACATAACGTGGTGCTGGTATATACCGATAATTTTAAACCTCCCATACCGGTGCCCTTTGACTTCGACTGGTCGGGCATGATCAACATTCCCTACGAGTCGCCCTATGCATCACGCGAGACCAGGTATGCGGGCCGGAAATACAAGGGTCCCTGCTTAAGGGGAAAAGAGCTCAAAAAGGTTTTCAATACTATGCTTTCCAGGCGCAATGAGCTTTACCAGCTCTACCGCGAATTTCCATATCTGAACGAGGACCTGAGGAGCCGTAGCCTTCAGGAGCTGGACATGTTCTATATCATCATCGGGAACAGGAAGCTGGTCCGGCAGGAATTTATCCGGAAATGCAGGGATTGAAATATCAACACTATCTGCTATTTTGACCAACTTATGGATTTCCCGGGTGTTTGCAAAATCCTGTACGACCAAGTCCCATTTTAAGCATGCGAAGGTATTCTTTTCAGTGCCAATATTAACATATTCGCATCATGCTCAATATCCTTATAAGTACCTTTTTATCAATTCTTTAAACTTATCTTAGAGACTTTCTGCCGGGACACGTCAAACCCGCTGGTTTAGTATTTTTGCAAAAGCTGTTATCTTTGCGGCTTCAAAATTTAAGATGAAGAAGTCTAAATTTATAATTGCACAGGTTGTGCTGATCCTGATCCTGTTCTTCTGGGACATCGGTTCCATCTTTTCGGACCGCAAGGGATCTCACCCCGTGCAATCCAACGAGGTCAACAAAATATCCGGGGCCATCCGGAACGATATGTCCACATTCAAGGGAGCCGAGCAAATGGAAAAGACCATTTCCGATTTCCTGAAACGTTACAAGATAAAGGGCGCTTCCGTCGCGGTCACCAAGGACGGGCGCCTTGTCTATGCCAAAGGGTTCGGTTACGCGGATGAAGAAAATGCCGAGCCGGTGGAACCCGGCCATGTCTTCCGCCTTGCCAGCCTTTCCAAACTCATTACCGCCACGGCCGTCATGCATCTGGTGGAAGAGGGAAAACTGAGCCTCGACGACCACGTTTTCGGTCCCGACGGAATCCTCCACGATTCCATCTATCTGGATTACAGGGACCCCAGGGTCGAGAACATTACTGTCCGCCACCTGCTTACCCACAGGGCCGGATGGTCCCGGTATTACGGGGATCCCATGTTCATGCCGCACGTTGTGGCCCGCAGGATGAACGTTCCACTGCCGGTTCAGCCTGAAGACGTCATCCGGTACACCCTGACACGCAGGTTGAATTATGTGCCCGGAACGCGTTACAGCTATTCCAACCTGGGCTATGTCGTTCTCGGGGAGATCATCGAGGAGGTGACCGGCATGGATTACGAGGATTACGTGCAGTATACCCTTCTGCATCCCCTGGATATCCAGCATATGCAGATCGGGCAGGGGCGTTACGAGGGAAGGGCTCCCAGGGAGGTCAGGTATTACGATGTGTCGGGGGACCAGAACGTACTGGCTTACGACAGCAGGGACCAGTACGTGCCCAGGGTCTACGGGGGGAATGACATCTCCCTGCTGGGATCTGCGGGCGGATGGATAGGATCCCCTGCAGATGTCCTCAAACTCGCGGTCGCCATCGACGGCTACAATTCGAGTCCGGATATCCTGCTCCCGGAAACCATCGCAGAAATGACTGACAGCGAGTCCGGCAGGTACAACATGATCGGCTGGAAAGGAGGCGACGGAAGGGGCACATGGTGGAGAACCGGAACCCTAACCGGATCCTCCGTGCTGATGGTAAGACAGAATAACGGGATCACCTGGATCATCGCCATGAATACCACTACATGGAAACGCTCCAGGATACACAGTGAAACTTCACGGGCCATGTTCAGGGCAATATCGAGTGTCAGGGAGTGGCCTGATTATGATCTTTTTGACTATCACTCACCCGTTGAACTGCCCTCCATGTATCTTACCCGCGCAGATTGAGGCGGGCATTTTGTTCATATGGACAAATCATTAATTTTGGGGCGATAACCCGCCCCGATGGACTTACTGAATTCCAAGCAGGTTTCCTTTGACCAGGTCTATTCCAGTGACATCGACCTGGTGATCGGTGTTTCCGGCTATGAGAAGCGTTCCCCTTACCTGATGGAACGGATTAAACTGGGAAGTGAGACCAAACTCGTCCTGGCCTTTGAGGAGAGGATGAAAGAACTAAACCGGCCCGAGAACGACCGCATCTTCAGGGAACTCGGATTCAGGACCATTACCGTATCGGGAAACCGCGCACTGGATGTCGGCAAACTGATCGCCTGTATTCCGCAAACGAATAAAAAAGTACTGCGTATCCTGGTGGATTACTCCTGCATGACCAAACCCTGGTATGCTTCCTTCATCGAGTATTTCAGCTTCAACAGCCTGCCCTTCCAGAAGGTTCACATCCTTTTCTCGTATACACAGTCGGCATACGTTGAGCCTAAGAAGCCGAAGCCCCTGCGCGTTGCTGAACCAATGGGGTATGGGTCGCATGGGATCATGGCCGGAAAGTCCATTGCCCTGGTAATGGGACTGGGGTATGAAAAGGACCGGGCGGAGTTCCTCCGCAGGGCGGTTAACCCGGAGGAAACCTACTGCTTCTACGCAGATCCCGCAGGGGACAACCGGTTTGTGGAAAAGGTCTACATCAACAATTTCAAGCTCATTGACAGTCTGCATAAAAGCCATGTATTCCCCTATCCCATGGAAGACATGAAGAAGGCCGACCGTATCCTCACGGACCTGTGCCTTGACCTCAGGCTTAAGCACAGGATCATACTGGCGCCCCTGGGACCAAAGCCCTTTGCCCTTCTGAGCATGCTGATCGGCATCCGGTACCCGGATGTTGAGATCTGGAGGGTCGGAGCGGGACTGCTTGAGAATGTTTACGACCGGATCCCCAGGGGAGAACCACTCGTCTATAGTGTGGAATTCGGACACGATGAGGATTACGGCAGGACACCTATTTAGAACCGGTATAAATTGAGATAAGTTTCTTATATTTGCACCTCATTTAAGAACTCATGCCATGGCACATTTTGAACTTGTGATGCCCAAACTGGGTGAAAGCATAGAAGAGGCCACAATCACCAAATGGTTTGTCAATGTCGGTGACAGGGTTGAAGACGACGACGTGCTGCTTGAGATTGCAACGGATAAGGTTGACTCGGAAATACCCAGTCCGGTCGCCGGGACAGTCACCAGGATCAATGTCCAGCAGGACCAGACCGTTGCGGTGGGTACGGTGATCGCCATTATCGATACAGGCGGTGAGGACACAGCAGCGGAAGATGCGGTCGCTGCCACCGCCGCCGAAGTTCCTTCACAGGCTCCGGTTTCCGAAGCCCGGAGCGGAGAACCATCCGGGATTGGGACCCAAGGCGCGTCCGTGCCCCCTGCGGGAACCAGGGCATCAGGGAGACCCTCAGGGGTCCCCGGAACCGGGGGGAAAGGCCGTTTTTACAGTCCCCTTGTGCTCACCATCGCCAGGGAAGAGGGAATTTCCATGGAGGAACTGGACTCCATCCAGGGAAGCGGTAAGGACGGCAGGGTGCAGAAAAAGGACGTGATGCGTTTCCTTGAGACCAGGACCCGGCCGGTAACCACTGCCGGGACTGCAGGGACTGAGGCAGTTGTCGGGCCGCCCGCCCAGGAAGCCGGCAAACCCAGGGTATCGGCCTCCATCAGCGAGGGCGACGAGATCATCGAAATGGACCGGGTGCGGAAATTGATCGCTGAACACATGATCCGCTCCAAGCAGACATCCGCCCATGTGACTAATATGATCGAGGCCGATGTGACGGACATCGTGCTCTGGCGGAACCAGGTCAAGGATGAGTTTGAACGGAGGGAAGGGGAGAAGATCACCTACCTTCCGGTTTTCCTCGAGGCTACTATCCAGGCCCTGAAGGATTTCCCGATGATCAACGCCTCGGTTGACGGCGAAAGGATCATCCTGAAAAGGGACATTAACCTCGGGATCGCGGTAGCTATCCCGAGCGGAAACCTCATCGTGCCGGTGATCAAAAAAGCAGATTCCCTGAATCTTCTCGGCCTGACCAAAGCACTCAACAAAATGGCTGAGAACGCCAGGAACAACAAGCTGAGTCCGGATGACATCACCGGGGGAACCTTCACCATTTCCAATTTCGGCACTTTCCGGAACGTGATGGGGACGCCGATCATCAACCAGCCTCAGGTCGCTATCCTGGCCATCGGGACAGTGGAGAAAAAACCAGCGGTGATCGAGACTTCAACGGGAGACGTCATCGGGATACGGCATAAAATGTTCCTCTCCCTGACCTATGACCACCGCATCATCGACGGAGCTTACGGCGGTGCCTACCTCAGAAAACTTGCCGACATCATGGAAGGCTTTGATTTGAATCGGACCATATGAGTCAAATGAAGATTTTATGGCTATGAAGACAGACACGAAATACAACATTAAGACCACGGACAGGGAAACCCTGGAGAAATGGTTCCGGATGATGACCCTGGGCAGGCTGCTTGACGACAGGGCCCCGAATTACCTGAAACAGGCGATCGGTTGGTCCTACCACGCACCCTACGCCGGGCATGACGGCATACAGCTGGCCATCGGCCAGGTCTTCAACCGGGAGACGGACCATCTTTTTCCCTATTACCGTGACATGCTCACGGCCATTTCGGCCGGATTGACAGCCGAGGAGATCATCTACAACGGGATATCCAAGGATCTGGACGTGGCAGGAGGCGGGCGGCACATGTCCAACCATTTTGCCAAGCCGGAATGGAACGTGCATAACGTTTCTTCCTGTACCGGGAACCATGCCCTTCATGCGGTCGGTGTTGCCCGGGCGATAAAAAAATACAAAACCCCCGGCATATCCATCTGTTCCCAGGGAGAATCCTCGGTCTCGGAAGGGTATGTCTACGAGGCAATAAACGGGGCCTCGCACGAGAAGCTGCCCGTGCTGTTTGTCATCCAGGATAACGGGTACGGCATTTCGGTCCCCAAAAAAGACCAGACCGCAAGAAGAAAGGTCGCAGACAATTTCACAGGTTTCAAAAACCTCCGGATCATGCACTGCAACGGCAAGGACGTATTCGATTCCATGAATACACTGGCCGAGGCCCGCAGGCACATCGAGGAAAACGAGGAACCGGTGATCGTCCAGGCCAACTGTGTGCGTATCCATTCCCATTCCAATTCCGACGCTCACGAACTATACCGCGACGATTACGAACTGAACTATGTGCGGGAATACGATCCGCTGGCGAAATTCAGGCGCCTGCTGATCCGGTACAAAAGGTTTACCGGGGCGGAACTGGATGCCATCCTCGAAGAAATGAAGGAGGTCGTCAAGAAAGCCCATAAGGCAGGAATGGCGGCACCCGATCCTTCCCCCGATTCCATTTATGATTTCGTCCTGCCTGAACCGTTTGTGCCGGAAAAATACCCGGACGGCACCCATAACTTTGAGGGTGAGCCGAAAAAGCTGATCCAGGCGCTTAACGAGACCCTGAAAGCGGAATTCCGCCATAATCCGGATACCTATATATGGGGACAGGACGTGGCCTACAAGGGAAAGGGCGGGGTGTTCAACGTTACCAAGGGAATGCAGCAGGAGTTCGGAAGGGAAAGGGTATTCAATGCCCCGATCGCCGAAGATTTCATCATGGGTACCGCCAACGGTATGAGCCGTTTCAGCGAGAAAGTCCGCATCGTCATTGAAGGGGCCGAATTCGCCGATTATTTCTGGCCCGCGATGGAAGCATTCGTCGAGACCACCCATGAGTACTGGCGTACAAAGGGCCAGTTTTCACCCAACGTGACCATCCGGCTTGCTTCGGGGGGGTACATCGGAGGGGGACTCTACCATTCCCAGACCATCGAAGGGTCCATCACCACTTTCCCCGGCGTCAGGGTCGTGTATCCTGCCTTTGCGGACGATGCGGCCGGATTGCTGAGGACCTGCATGAGGAGCAGGGGACTGAACTTTTTCATGGAACCCAAAGCGCTGTACAATTCGCCGAAGGCAGCCACACCCGTCCCCGAGGATTTTGAGGTACCGTTCGGGAAAGCCCGGGTGCGAAGGGAGGGAGAGGACATGACCATCCTGACCTACGGGAATACTGCACACATGTGCCTTGAAGCGGCGGAAAAGATTGCCTCGGAAGACGGGGCAAGCATAGAAGTGATCGATCTGCGGTCGCTCATTCCGCTGGACAGGGAAAGCATCATGGCCTCCCTTAAGAAGACCGGCAAGGTGCTGATCGTTCACGAGGACAAGGTATTTTCCGGTTTCGGCGCTGAGATTGCCGCGCAGATCACGGATGAGGCTTTCGAATACCTCGACGGTCCCGTCAGAAGGGTTGGTTCAACCTTTACGCCGGTTGGTTTCAACCGCATCCTTGAGGCGGCGATCCTGCCGAATGCCGCCAAGATCATTGCAGCGGCCAGGGACCTCCTGGAATATTGATTCATGTTAAAAATTAATCCTGTGAAAAAGATCGGAATCGTTTACAGCTTCAATACCAATAAAACCTCGAAGATTGGAAAAAAGATCGCGGATGCTTTTGAAGGTTCCGCCGAGGTTGAAATGGTCAACGTCGAGGATATCACGGCGGACCGGTTTCTGCAGTTTGATAACCTGGTCTGCGGAACGGCCACCTGGTTCGACGGGGAACTTCCCAACCACTGGGATGAATTCGTGCCGGACCTTGAAGAGATGGACCTGAAAGGAAAAACAATTGCCCTGTTCGGCCTGGGCGACCAGAAAGGTTACCCCGAGAACTTCCTGGACGGGGTTGGCATTCTGGCTGAAATCTTCGAGGCCCGGGGTGCCAGCATGGTTGGCTTTACGTCAACCGAGGGGTATTCCTATGAGTCCTCCAGGGCGGAGCGGGGAGACCAGTTCTGCGGGCTGGCAATCGATTATGAATCCCAGGGCAGCCTGAACAAGGAGAGGGTAACGGCCTGGGTCGAAAAGCTGAAGCTGGAGTTTAAATAGCCTCCGGTGATGATGCGACAGCCGCTTGCCCGGTGAGTTCGTTCCATTTTTATATGTTGTATAGCATAAGTCATATTTATTTGCTTCTTTTGTAGGATTGTTTTTCCACCCAAAAGTCAGGAACCATGGATAAAGAGAAAGTGTATGTTTTCGATACCACCCTGCGGGATGGTGAACAGGTACCTGGGTGCCAGTTGAATACCATTGAAAAAATCGAAGTGGCACTTGCGCTGGAAAGCCTTGGTGTGGATATTATTGAAGCCGGCTTCCCGATCTCCAGTCCCGGGGATTTCAATTCCGTGGTCGAGATCTCTAAAGTCGTGAGGCAACCGGTTATATGCGGGCTCACCCGTGCCGTCGAAAAAGACATCGAGGTGGCCGCAGATGCACTGCAGTATGCCGAGAGGCCCAGGATCCACACCGGTATCGGGACCTCCTATTACCACATTCACTACAAGTTGAATTCAAACCCGGATGAGATTCTGGAAAGGGCCGTCGCCGCCGTAAAATATGCAAAAAAATTCGTAGAGGACGTTGAGTTCTATGCCGAAGATGCCGGCCGTTCGGACAACAAATACCTGGCAAAGGTCATCCAGGCCGTCATCAAGGCGGGGGCCACCGTGGTAAACATACCCGATACGACCGGCTATACGCTTCCCGAAGAATTCGGTGCAAAGATCCGTTACCTTAAGGAACATGTGGATAATATTGACAATGCCATCATTTCAACGCATTGCCACAACGACCTGGGCATGGCGACTGCGAACAGCATCAGCGGTATAATCAACGGGGCCCGCCAGGTGGAGGTCACGGTGAACGGCATTGGCGAAAGGGCGGGCAACACCTCCCTTGAAGAAGTGGTTATGATCCTGAAAAGCCGCAGGCACCTGAAGCTGTATACGGACATCAATCCCAGGCGGATCTACAAAACCTCGCGCCTCGTATCGACCCTGATGAGGATGCCGGTTCAGCCTAACAAGGCCATCGTCGGAAGGAATGCCTTCGCTCATTCCTCTGGGATCCATCAGGACGGCGTGCTGAAAAGGCGTGAAAATTATGAGATTATTGATCCCCGGAGCGTAGGGGTAACCGAATCTTCCATCGTACTTACCGCTCGCAGCGGGAGAGCCGCCCTGAAGCACCGGGTCGAAAAGCTGGGCTATAAACTGACCAAGGAAAAACTCGACCATCTTTACCTGGATTTCCTTGACGTTGCCGATAAGAAAAAGGAAATCAACGACGAAGACCTTAAAGCCCTGGTCGGAAAGGAGAAGAGGGGTCCCAGGAGCATCGAGCTTGCCTCCCTTCAGGTTACCTGCGGCAGCAATACCATACCCACGGCCACGGTGGCGCTGCGGATGCAGGGACAATGCTTCCGCGAATCGGCCATCGGGAACGGACCCATCGATGCTTCGTTCACGGCCGTTAAAAAGATCGTGAACAAGAAAGTCCGGCTGGAGGAATTCCTCATCCAGGCCATTACCCGGGGCAGCGATGACCTCGGTAAGGTTCATGTGCAGATCGCCCACAAGGGCAATACCTTTTACGGCTTCTCCGCCAACACCGATATTATCACGGCCTCGGTTGAAGCATTCATTGATGCGCTTGCGCAGATCGTCTGAGAATTTTCCGATCTGAAATTCTTTTTTTTTCTCGTATTTTTGTATATCCCATTCATTACAGTAAATATGGCAAAAACAATTTTTGACAAGATCTGGGAAAAGCATGTGGTGGACCGGATCCCGGACGGACCGGATGTCCTCTACATCGACCGCCATTTCATCCATGAGGTTACAAGTCCCCAGGCATTCACGGGACTTGAACGCAGGGGCATTCCGGTTTTCAGGCCGGACCGGACCTTTGCCACTCCCGATCACAACGTGCCAACGATCAACCAGCATCTGACCATAGGGGACAGGCTCTCCAGGCTGCAGGTGGAAAAACTGACGGAAAACTGCAACAAACACAACATCCGGCTTTTCCACCTGATGCACGAGAACCATGGGATCGTCCATATCATCGGTCCCGAACTGGGCATCACACAGCCGGGACAAACCATTGTCTGCGGAGACAGCCATACCGCAACGCACGGGGCCTTCGGTACCATTGCTTTCGGGATCGGCACCAGCGAGGTTGAAATGGTCCTGGCCAGCCAGTGCCTGCTCCAGTACAAGCCCAGACAAATGAGGATCACCGTGGAAGGGGAGCTGAAACCAGGCGTTGTTGCCAAGGATGTCATCCTCTATATCATCTCGAAACTCAGTGCGGACGGAGGTACGGGTTATTTCGTGGAATATGCGGGATCTGCCTTCCGGAACATGTCGATGGAAGCCCGCATGACGGTCTGCAATATGAGCATTGAAATGGGTGCGAGAGGGGGACTGATAGCTCCTGACAAAATAACATTTGAATACATTAAGGGCAGGAAATATGCCCCCGAGGGATCTGAACTTGATAAAAAGATCAGGGAATGGAAAGAACTCCGCACGGACGAAGGTGCCCGTTTTGATATGGAATATAAGTTTAATGCCTCCGATATCCCCCCCATGATTACCTATGGAACCAACCCGGGTATGGGGATCCCGGTGGACCACCCCATCCCGGATAAAAAAGGAGAGGAAAGATCCCTTGAATACATGGGACTGGAAAAAGGTCAGCGTTTACTCGGGATGCCCGTCAATTATGTTTTCATCGGGAGCTGCACCAATGCCAGGATCGAGGATTTCAGGGCGGTTGCCGGACTGGTTAAAGGCAGGCAGAAAGCCCCCAACATCAGGGCATACCTGATTCCTGGATCCAAACAGGTGGAAAGGCAGATCGATGAGGAAGGACTGCGCGAGATCCTGGCCGGGGCCGGATTTGAGATCCGCCAGCCGGGATGTTCGGCCTGCCTGGGAATGAACGAGGATAAGGTGCCCAGGGGGGAATACTGCGTATCCACCTCCAACCGTAATTTTGAAGGCAGGCAGGGACCGGAAAGCAGGACCATCCTTGCAAGTCCCCTTACCGCGGCAGCAACCGCTCTGTCCGGCAAGATCACAGATGTCAGAACATTAATCTAGAAACCATGGAAAAATTCAGTACTGTAACATCCAGAGCCGTGCCACTGAGGGCCGAGAATGTGGATACCGACCAGATCATCCCGGCCAGGTTCCTGAAAGCCACCGACCGGGAAGGTTTTGGAGACAATCTTTTCCGTGACTGGAGGTTCGACGAGAACGACCGGCCGAAGCAAAACTTTATCCTCAACTGCAAGGAGTATGGCGGCTCCATCCTGCTTGCCGGGAAAAATTTCGGTTCGGGTTCCAGCCGGGAACATGCCGCCTGGGCACTTTTCGACTTCGGCTTCAGGGTCGTCGTGTCAAGCTTTTTTGCAGATATTTTCAGGAACAATGCCCTGAACAACGGTTTGCTCCCGGTACAGGTATCCGATGGTTTCCTGGCCATGCTCATGGAAAGTGTGGAAAAGGATCCGTCGCTGGAGATCGAGGTTGACCTGGAAAAACAGCGTATACGCCTGTCCGGCACAGGGGAGGAGGAAATCTTTGAGATCAATGCCTACAAAAAGCAGTGCCTCCTGAACGGCTACGACGACATCGACTACCTGGTCAGCATCCTGGACAAGGTCAGGGACTTTGAAAAAATCAGGGATAACGCCTGAGCCTTTGAAATGCCGGGGTAACGGCTGAGCGGATGAAACGAGTTAACGAGCAAAATGAGCTAGCGAGCAAAAAAGAGAAAAGATGAAACTTGAGATAATGGATACGACCCTGCGGGACGGGGAACAGACCTCCGGGGTTTCCTTTAATGTACCGGAGAAATTGAACATCGCCAGGATATTGCTGGAAGAGGTGAAAGTTGACCGGCTGGAGGTGGCCTCGGCACGCGTCTCTGAAGGAGAATACGAAGCGGTCGAGAAGATCATCGACTGGGCCGGGAAGAACGGGTTCATAGACCGGATCGAAATACTGGGATTCATCGATAAGAATGCCTCGCTGGAATGGATCAGGCAGGCCGGGGCAAAGGTGGTGAACCTTCTTGCGAAAGGATCCCTGAGGCATGTCACCTCACAACTGCGCAAATCACCGGAAGAGCATCTTGCCGACCTCATCGCGGCCATCGAATACGCAGGCTCAAAGGACATCGTCGCGAACCTTTACCTGGAGGACTGGTCCAACGGCATGAGAAACTCCCCGGATTACGTGTATTTTCTCATGGATACCCTCAAGGACCGCAACATCCGGAGGCTGATGCTCCCCGATACCCTGGGCATTCTGAACCACGAGGAAACCTACGAGTTCTGCAGCAGGATGCTTGAAAGGTACCCTGACCTGCACATTGATTTTCATGCGCATAACGATTACGATCTGGCCACGGCAAATGTCTATTCGGCCGTCAAGGCGGGGGTGCACGGCATCCATACCACGGTGAACGGCCTCGGCGAAAGGGCGGGTAATGTTCCGCTTTCGAGCGTGGTGGGGATCCTGAAGGATCACCTGAAGGTCGAAACCAACATCGACGAAACCAGTCTCACCAAGATCAGCCGCATCGTCGAAGCCTTCTCTGGGATACGGGTACCGGAGAACAAACCGCTGATCGGGGAGAACGTCTATACCCAGACATGCGGCGTGCATGCCGACGGGGACAGCAAGGACAACCTTTATTTCAACGACCTGATGCCCGAGCGGTTCGGGAGGACCAGGAAATACGCACTCGGGAAGACCTCGGGAAAGGCCAATATCAAGAAGAACCTGGAGGAACTGGGACTGGACCTGGATACCGAATCGATGAAGAAGGTGACGGAACGGATCATTGAGCTGGGGGACAGGAAAGAGAATGTGACCACGGAAGACCTGCCGTACATCATTTCCGATATCCTCGAGAAATCCGACCTGAGCCAGCCGGTAAAGATCATCAGTTATGCCCTTACCCTGTCGAACGGGCTTCGCCCCATGGCCAACATCAAGGTGGAGATAAACGGGACAGTCTACGAGGAGAACAGCATCGGGGACGGACAGTACGATGCCTTCATGAAGGCCCTCTGGAAGATCTATACCAAACAGCTGAAAAGGGAACGGCCCATACTGGTGGATTACGTGGTTACCATTCCACCGGGGGGAAAGACGGACGCACTGGTCGAGGCCGTGATCAAATGGATATACTGTGACCGGGAGTTCAAGACCAAGGCCGTGGAAGCGGACCAGACGGAGGCTGCCATAAAGGCCACGGAGAAAATGCTCAACATCATTGAAAGGAATCATTGTAAATAGACCATAATTACAGAACATGAGGTTTAAGATCACAATTTTGCCGGGCGACGGGATCGGACCGGAGGTAACCGCACAGGCACTGAAGTTGCTGCCCGTTATCGGCAAAAGGGAAAACGTTGAATTTGACCTTGAGGAGGGATTGATCGGGGCCGTGGCAATCGATCGGACCGGCAACCCTCTGCCGGATGAAACACTTGAAAAATGCAGGAAATCGGATGCCGTGCTCATGGGAGCGGTGGGCCATCCAAAATTCGACAATGACCCCGGTGCAAAGGTCAGGCCTGAGCAGGGACTCCTGAAGATCCGGAAAAGCCTGGGACTGTTTGCGAACATCCGTCCCGTGAAGACCTTCCCGGTCCTGGATCCCATCTCCCCGCTTAAAGAGCACCTGCTGAAAGGGGTGGACTTCATCGTCTACCGGGAACTGACAGGCGGGATCTATTTCGGGGAGAAAGGCAGGAGCGAGGACGGCACCGAGGCGTGGGACCACTGCAATTATTCGGTCCCCGAAATCCAGCGGATCGCCAGGATGGCATTCGAGGCTGCGGGCCGGCGCAGGAAGAAACTTACCCTGGTGGACAAGGCCAACGTGATCGAAACCTCCCGCCTGTGGAGGGAAACCGTGCAGAAGATGGCTACGGGGTACCCGGAGGTCAACCTCGATTTCATGTTCGTTGATAATGCCGCCATGCAGATCATCCTGCAGCCTTCCTACTTCGATGTGATCCTCACTGAGAATTTGTTCGGTGATATCCTTACCGATGAGGCCTCCGTCATTACCGGTTCCATCGGAATGCTGCCATCGGCATCGGTGGGAGACGGGACGGCACTGTTCGAACCCATCCACGGTTCCGCACCGCAGATTGCAGGAAAGGACATCGCCAATCCTTTTGCCACCATCCTTTCCCTTGCCATGATGATGGATCACTTCGGACTCGGCAATTCGGCCCGGGACATCCGGGATATCGTGGCACGTGCCCTGGAATCCGGTATGGTCACGGGTGATGTTAACAGGGATAATCCGCGGCGCACGTCCGAGGTTGGGGATTGGGTCCGCGATCAACTGGCATCCCTTTGATCCCCTGGCCGGACCCTGGTTTGCCCTGCAATCCCTGCTTTGCCTTTACAATTTTTCCCGTTCCACGGTGAGTTGATTTCCGGCTGGCATGACCATTTTCCCCGTTCACCGGTAATATTCCCGGTTTCATCTAAAAACAGCATCCGGATACAACTTTTTGGACCGTAATTTGTCTATGACAGTAAAACCCGACAGTAAGGCATGAGACCGCTTCCATTTCTGATCTCCATACTAATATGCTGGTTTGTTCCGCAGGGACTTTTCCCCCGGGCTTCATGGGATGACGGTGGCCGAGAATCCACGGTCGCTTATTCCACAGAGGACCATTCTACAGCCCCGGAAGAGGAAACCAGCCTGCGTTATACCGTCAGCGGCCATATCGAGGATGCTTCCAACGGGGAAGAACTCATCGGGGCGGCCGTAATCGTGGAAGAACTCGGGAAGGGAGCCGTCACCAATGCATACGGATTTTATTCCCTCAGTCTCACGCCGGGATTTTACCACCTGAAATTCTCCTACCTGGGCTATGAACTCCAGTCCAGGGCGATCAATCTCAACGGGGACCTCATCCTGAACATCGAGCTCAGGGAAGACATCAAGGAACTCGAAGAGGTGACCATAAGCGCCGAGGGACCACGGACCCAGATACGGAAGGCTGAAATGAGCGTCAACAAGCTCCAGATCAAGACCATCAAACGGATCCCGACCCTTCTCGGGGAAGTGGATGTGATCAAGGCCATCCAGCTGCTGCCCGGGGTCCAGGCCTCGAGCGAAGGGGCTTCCGGATTTTCAGTCAGGGGAGGGAACCCGGACCAGAACCTCATCCTGCTGGATGAGGCCACCGTATACAACGCCTCCCACCTGATGGGTTTCTTTTCGGTCTTCAACAACGATGCGGTCAAGGATGTGAAACTCTACAAAGGGGATGTCCCCGCGGAATACGGGGGACGCTTATCCTCTCTCCTGGATGTAAGGATGAAGGACGGCAACCTGAAACAGTTCTCCGGTTCGGGGGGAATCGGCACACTTTCAAGCAGGCTGACGCTCGAGGGACCCATACTGCGCGATAAAACCAGCTTCCTGGTGGCCGGGAGGAGGACCTATGCAGACCTCTTCCTTCCCTTTGCCAAGGACAAGAATGTGCGGAAGAGTGACCTTTATTTCTATGACATGAATCTCAAGCTGAACCATATTTTCAATGAAAAGAACCGCCTGTATGCCTCCGGCTATCTGGGGAGGGACGTTTTCGGGAGCATCTTTGCCCGGATGGCTTTCGGCAACCAGACCTACTCGCTGCGCTGGAACCATGTCTTCAGCGGAAGGCTGTTCAGTAATTTCACGGTACTTCACAGCAGGTACGATTATGAACTGGGGACCGCGGAAGGAGAGGCCAACGCCTTCGTCTGGAAATCCCGCATGAATGATTATTCGGCCAAGGCAGACCTGAATTATTTTATAACCCCCGAGCATACCCTGAAATTCGGCCTCATCAGCACCTTTCATGATTTTTCGCCGGGAAGCGCAAGGGGACTGGGGGACCAGAGCCTCTTCACGGAGTTCAAACTCCCTTCCAGTTATTCCCTCGAGAACGGTGCCTATCTTTCCGCGGAATCCTCCCTGGGTGAACGCTGGAATTTCAGTTACGGCCTTCGCTTCAGCAGTTTCCATAACATGGGTCCATCGACCGTTTATAATTACGACGGGAACTACATGGCCGTGGATTCAACGGTTTACGGGCGCGGGGAGTTTTATCAGTATTTCGGGGGACTGGAACCGAGGATTGCCGTGTCGCTTATGCTGAATGAGGTTTCCTCCATGAAAGCCAGCTATTCACGTACCCGGCAGTACATTCAGCTCGCCCAGAATTCCACGGCCGGCACTCCTCTGGACGTCTGGTTCCCCTCAAGTCCGAATGTGGATCCGCAAATTGCCGACCAGGTCGCCATCGGGTATTTCAGAAACTTCTGGAATGACCGGCTGGAAGCATCCGTCGAAGCCTACTATAAAAAAATCAACAATGCCATCGATTTCAGGGACCATGCCATGCTGCTCCTGAACCCGCACATGGAAGGAGAACTCCGGATCGGTGAGGGCCGTTCCGGGGGACTTGAATTCCTGGTGCGCAAGAACAGCGGCAGGCTGACCGGCTGGATAAGCTACACCTGGTCCAGGACCGAACGGATCGTTCCGGAAATCAACAACGGGGATCCCTACCCGGCTCCCTATGACAAGCCCCATGACCTGGCCATCGTCCTGAACTACGAAGTCTCCAAACGGATATGGATCTCGGGCAACTGGGTGTACAGCACCGGTTTGCCGGTTACCTTCCCGACCGGGAGGTTTGAATACATGGGGAACATTGCACCGGTTTACTCCAGCAGGAATGCCTACAGGATGCCCGACTACCACCGGCTCGATCTTTCGGTATCCCTTGCCGGGAAGGAAAAGCCCGGCAGGAGATGGGGATGGGACCTGAACCTTTCCGCCTATAATGCCTATGCGCGCAAGAATGCATGGGCCATTAATTTTGTCCAGGATGAGAACGATCCGAACGTTACCTACGCGGAAAAAACCTACCTGTTTTCCATTGTTCCGGCACTGACTTTCAATTTCCATTTTTAATCCTTCAGAGCAATGTCAACATACAGGAACATCCCGACTATCCTTACACTCCTTGCGGTTTCCCTCTGGAACTGCACGGAGCGCATCGAGGTTAAGGTTGACTCAACTTATACCCGGCTCGTCGTGGAAGGGTACGTCACAACCGATATTGCAGCCCACTGGGTTAAACTCAGTACAACAAGTGATTATTTTTACAACAAGCCTGCACCGGAGGTCAGCGGTGCAAGCATCACCATCGATGATGGGCAACAAGTATTCCCCCTGGCCGAATCGGATACCCTTCCCGGGAAATATTATACAGCGCCAGATTTTCACGGGATACCGGGTAGGATCTATACCCTGAATATCCGGAATGTGGACGTGGACGGGGATGGAGTTACAGAAGAATATACAGCGAGTTCTGTGCTCAACCCGATAAATCCCATTGATTCCATCAGGCTCAGGTACTTCAATGCCTTCGGAGCTACCGGCTACGAGGTCCAGGTTTATGCATGGGACCCGCCCAGGCGGGACTGGTACTCCTTCAAGGTGCGCAAGAACGGCGTGCTACTGACCGATACGCTCTCAGAGATGATCGTGCAGAACGATGATTTCTTCAACGGGAACTATACCTACGGGATCACCTCTCAGTTCCTGAGCAATGACAAGCCCGACGAAGTCGTGAAAGTCGGCGATATCATTACCTTCGAGATCAACGGCATTACAGAAGATTATTATAAGTATGTCATGGAGGCCCAGAGCCAGATCTTCGGCCAGACCCCCCTCTTCAGCGGTCCCCCCGCAAACATCCGCACCAACCTCAACAACGGTGCCATCGGGTACTTCACGGCCTACTCCGTCAATTACAGCAGTACCGTTGCCACCGAGGATGTGGTAGACGGGGGTATGCAGAAATAGTATTTTCAGGCAGCCGCAGGAATGATTCAGCAGGTTTTTCTATCTTCGTATCCAGTGAAATTGATAATACTGAAAAATGTCGTATTACATTGGAAAAATGACGGATCTCGGATTTGACGATGCCCTGGCAAAAGTTACAGAGGAATTGCAGAAGGAGGGATTTGGCGTGATAACCGAGATCAACGTCAGGGAAATCCTTAAGAAAAAACTCGATCTTGATTTCAGGCCGTACGTCATCCTGGGGGCTTGCAATCCCCATTATGCTCACAAGGCTATTGAACTTGACGACAAGATAGGGGCCCTGCTGCCCTGCAACTTCGTGGTCCAGGAGACAGCCGGGGGGACCGAGGTTTTTGCCATGAACCCCCGGGAAACCATGGACAAACTCCTGGGTGATGAGATCAAGGAGATCAGCAGGGCCATCACCCAAAAGGTACAGAACGTACTCGACCGGCTTTAAGCGTCGAATCCAGT
Organism: uncultured Bacteroides sp.; assembly: GCA_964431315.1. Classification (GTDB taxonomy): domain Bacteria; phylum Bacteroidota; class Bacteroidia; order Bacteroidales; family SM23-62; genus SM23-62. Next base: position 23,155 of record CAYSJH010000024.1, read on the forward strand.
CCCATGCACAAACCTGAAGCGCACATCCTGACCATTTTCGGGGCTTCCGGCGACCTGACCCGCAGGAAGCTGATTCCAGCTCTTTACGATCTTTTCCTTCAGGGACTGCTGCCGGATGCATTTTCCGTCGTCGGTGCAGGGAGAAAAGGCTATACGGATGATTCTTTCCGTGAACAGATGCGTGCTGAGCTGGAGGAACAATCCCCAAATCTCCCCGGAAGCAGCCGGGAGAAGGCGGATGAATTTACCCGCTGCCTGTTCTATGTTTCCCTCGACACCTCGGATCCCGCTGCCTATATTGCCCTGAAGCAAAAGCTGGAAAAAGTCCGCAAAGAGAGGAGCATTGGCGGCAACCTGATCTTTTACCTGGCAACTCCCCCCAGCCTTTATGCTCCGGTAGCCCTGAGCCTTGCGAGCCAGGGATTGACCAGGGAAGGAGACGACTGGAAACGGATTATCGTTGAGAAACCTTTTGGTTATGACCTTACATCAAGCCGGGAACTGAACCAACAACTGAGAAGCGTTTTCCGTGAGGACCAACTTTACCGTATTGACCATTACCTGGGTAAGGAAACCGTCCAGAACATCCTGGTAACCCGTTTTTCAAACGGGATATTCGAACCGATCTGGAATCGCAATTATGTAAGCCATGTCGAAATAACGGCCTCGGAATCACTAGGGGTCGGGGAACGCGGCGGATATTACGAAGGATCAGGTGCCCTCCGGGATATGTTCCAGAACCATATCCTTCAGCTGGTGGCCCTTGTATCGATGGAGCCACCCGTCTGGGCGGAATCCAATTCCATCCGGAACGAAATGGTCAAGGTGCTTGATTCCATCCGTCCACTCAGCCGGGAGGACATTGAAAGGGATGTGATCAGGGGCCAGTATACCGCCTCAAAGGTAAAGGGCGAATCCATGAAAGGTTACCGTGAAGAGGAAGGGGTGGATCCGGAGAGCCGGACCGAAACCTATGTCGGCCTGAAATTTTACATCGATAACTGGCGCTGGAAGGGAGTCCCCTTTTATGCCCGGACCGGAAAACGCCTGCCTACAAGAGTTACGGAGATCGTTGTTCATTTTGAGAGTACGCCGCACCATATTTTCTGCGATACCGAAGGATCTTCGGACCGTAACCAGTTGATAATCAGGATTCAGCCTGACGAGGGACTTTTGCTTAAGTTCGGCATGAAAGTGCCCGGCGCGGGGTATAATGTGCAAAATGTGAACATGGATTTTCACTATTCAAGCCTGTCGGATGTTTACCTTCCCGAAGCCTATGAAAGGCTCCTGCTTGACTGCATGCTGGGCGATTCAACTCTTTACGCCCGGGGTGATGCCGTGGAGTCCGCCTGGCGTTTTGTCGATCCCGTTCTGAAATACTGGCAGGAAAATCCCTCCGGTTCACTTTACGGTTACCCGGCCGGTACCTGGGGACCCCGTGAGGCGGATGGATTGTTCCGGGAAGACGGCCTCACCTGGCGCTATCCTTGCAGGAATCTTGCAGATGACGGACAGTACTGTGAATTATAGAAACATGGGTCCGGAAGAATCAAAGATATTCACCTTTCCAACCACGGAACTCCTGGCACAGATGCTGGCTGAGAAAGTCCTCAATATGGTCAGGCAATCCATCATCTCCGGCAGGAATTTTAACATTGCCCTTTCGGGAGGCAGCACCCCGAGGGTGCTCTTCGAACACATTGCCCGCGATTACAGGGATCCCGGCATATGGGACAACAGCCGGTTTTACTGGGTCGATGAGCGATGTGTTCCGCCTGACCATCCGGAGAGCAATTACCGCATGGCAAGGGAGGCCCTCCTGCGTTATCTTTCCCATTCATACGATAATGTATTCAGGATAATGGGAGAGGAGGACCCCCACCGGGAAGCGGAACGTTACGGGCGCCTGCTCATGGACCAGATCCCCCTGACGGAGGGTGTGCCTGCCTTTGACCTGATCCTCCTTGGGATCGGGAGGGATGGTCACACGGCATCCATATTCCCCGACCAGATGGAATTGCTGTGGACGGACAGTCCCTGTGCAGTTGCCATCCACCCTGATTCAGGCCAGCGGAGGATAACGCTTTCCGGCAGGGTGATCAATAATGCCGACCTGGTCTTTTTCCTGGTCACCGGGGAGGAAAAGGCGGATGTCGTTGCAAGGATCATCTGTAAAACAGGCGGATTCGAGGAATATCCCGCCGCTCATATCAGGCCCCTGTACGGAATCCTTTCCTGGTTCCTCGATGACGGGGCGGCACGGCTTGTAAATACCATGCAAAACCCCGGCGGGAGCCGGGGTTAGGAGCAATCGGACCGGTTGTAGTCGGACCGGTTGAAAAAGTGCTGTTTGCCGGTGGCCGGTTCATGATCGATCCGGATTAGTAGAGATGGACCTGGCTGTTCCGTTTCACCATGATCTCAGGTTTTCCCTCCCATGTACTTACCAGTCCCGTTACCCAGATGTACCTTCCCTCGAAAAATGCCTCGGGGAAACGGTGAAAGCGCCGGGCGTCCCTGCCGGACAGGATCACCGTGAAATCCTGGTAGGGGTATCCGGCTCCGAAGTACAGGTAATATTCGTCGGTTGTCAAGGAATACCAGACTTCATATACCCTGCCATAGATATTTCTGACCTCCCCGATGTAGAATCCGGCATTGTAAGACGGCACAGTCAGTATGGTGTATCCCACAGGGTAGTACCAGTAACGGAATTCGGGGTACAGGACAAGGTATTCATGGTACATTTGCCGGGTCCAGATGACATGAACATGTCGCGGAGTGCGGTAATGTACCTTATGGTATTTGACCGGCACGTAATGCGTGCTCACACCATGGTCATTCCGGACATCCCTGCGGTTCGGTGTGGTATAGTGTCTTCGCTGTTCGTCATTGCGCCTTTCGGCAACGGGTGTGCTGGTCCGGTTGGGTACTGTATTCCTGGTACTGGTTCCGGCCTGACGGTCCTCCACCTTGCGCCTTTCGGCAACGGGTGTGCTGGTCCGGTTGGGTACGGTATTCCTGGTACTGGTTCCGGCCTGACGGTCCTCCACCTTGCGCCTTTCGACAGCGGGTGTGCTGGTCCGGTGCTGCGTGGTTTGCCTTGTTGCGGAAACGGCCTGCCGGTCTGCAGTGTTGCGGCGGACTGAAGTTTCCGGAGTATGATTCTGACTGGTCTTCCCGGCGGGAGCTTCAATCCTCTGATTCTGCCCGGTCCGCCTGGCGGTTGCTTCGCTCTTGTGATTCTGATCATTCTGCCTGGCACGTTCTCTTGAATCCTGCTGGGCAAATGCAGTCACCGCCAAGAGCAATATTCCTGCTATGATAATGATCTTTTTCATGGCTCTTAATTTTAAAGCGGTTTATCTGATCAGGTAAATGCAAAACTCCTGCCAAAAATTCGGGTTAAGTCCTATTTCTCTGAAAACCAGCATCATGATAAATTACCTTTCCGCCGGGCTGTCCCGTGCCACCCGTATGGCGAATTCATTCGTGTAATGAAATATGGATTTCATCCGGCATTATGTAATATTCACATTTTTTATAATTTTACCTTCTGGCCGATGCGATAATATGGACTATTTTAAGGAATTAGCGGTAGAGCAGGATCTTATCGCCAAAATCAGTGAGCAGAGGGATAAGATCGAAAAACAGCAGAAGGAGCTGGCTGAAAGCCTTGAATATGCGAGCTCCATACAGTCCGCATTGCTGCCCGACATGAGGTATTTCAATATACTTTTCCCCGAGAGTTTCATCCTGTTCAGGCCGCGCGATATCGTCAGCGGTGATTTTTACTGGTATGCACGAAAGGGCAGCAGGATAGCCATTACAGCTGCCGACTGCACGGGACACGGGGTTCCCGGAGCTTTCATGAGCATGCTCGGGATCTCATTTCTGAACGAGATCGTCAGCAAATGCATTCCGAGGGCCAATGCCATACTGAACCGTCTCAGGGAAAATGTGATGAAGGCACTTCACCAGACGGGCGATATAACTGAAAACAAGGATGGACTGGACATAGCGCTCTGTGTAATTGATCAGGATCAGATGATGATGGAATTTTCGGGAGCCTTCAATCCGCTGTACATGATCAGGAAGGGTGTTCTGCATGAAACCAGGGGGGATAAGATGCCGATCGGTATTAATGCCATTACAGAGAGATCCTTCACGAACCATAATGTTAAACTTCAGAAGGGTGACCTGATCTATCTTTTTTCGGATGGATATGCAGACCAGTTCGGCGGTCCCGAGGATAAGAAATTTAAATACAGCACCCTCAAGGAATTACTTGTGAAGATCAGCCATAAACCGATGGATGCACAGAAAAAAGTCCTCGAAAGCAGTTTTCTCCGGTGGAAGGCCGACAATGAACAGGTTGATGACGTTCTGATAATCGGGCTTAAAATCTGAACCCTGATGTGGTTTAAAAAATTCAAGATCAGGAATTACCGGTCCATCGTTGACACCGGATGGGCCGAACTGGCATCGGACAACATCACGGGACTCATAGGGCAGAATGAATCCGGCAAAACCTCGATACTGGAAGCCCTTAACAGCTTCTATAACGGACTGATTACGGAAGATATCCTGCGAAGCGACCTGAGCCTTCCCGAAGTTTCCTGTTCCTTCAGCATTACAAAGGAGGAACTGAAGAAATTTTATACCGTGAAAAAAATCCCGGAAAAGATCCTGGAACTCATTAACAAGTGCGGACAGATCACCCTTACCCGAACCTGGAATACAAGCAATTCCAGCTACCTGAGCTTCGGGGATGAAGAAGTATATAACCATTACCATGAGCTGGAAGAACGTAAAACTGCACTGGAAAAGAGGACTATTGAGGAGATGAACAGGGTGATAGAGGAGGCAAAAAATGAAGAGGAGGAACTCGGGCATATCCTGATGGAAAGGGAGGAAACGCATAAGGAATTGCAGACCATCACGCCAATTCTCGCCAGGGCAAGGAAGATCCACGACAAGGAGCCCTCCAAAGACACCCACAACCAGTTGCAGAAACTCCTGCTCGAGGATGAGCGCCTGAAGAAACGTCTGGAGAAAAGGAACCATTTGCTTGAAACCCGTTCGCAGAAACTTAACGAACTTTCCGGTAAATCACGATTCGCACAGTTGTGCCTCGACGCACTGGATGAACTCGACGACACCATGCGCCTGTGGGAGTCGTCCTATAAGGAATTATCTGACCTGCAGCTTTATTTTGACAGCCTGCAGACTGAAAAGGAGATCAAGGGGATCAAGGGCAAGCTGGACATGTGCAATGCAAAACACCTGGAAAATGACAAAAAACTTGAAAAGACAAGGGAAAAAGCCGGCTTCAGGATTTCTGTCACTTCCAGGATCCTGAGGGGTGTTGATCCCTCGGAGGCAGAGGACCAGGTGGAACAGGAAAACAGGAAACAGGATGCCTATTATACCGAGGCCGAACTCGCGGAAGAATCTTTCAGGCACATTCCCATTTTCGAATTATTTGAGGACTTCAGCAGCCTGTTGCCCAACCGGATCGATCTCGAGGATATTTTTACGGACAACAGTTTCGTCGAAGGCTTCAAGGCGGCCAGGAATTTCCTGATCGTATCCGGGCTCAGGGAAGCCTTTTTCGAGGAGCGGAGCAGCCGGATACTCAAGCAGAAGATTGAAAAGCTGAACAATGAGATCTCCCTGAATTTCCAGGACTACTGGAGGCAGAGCCTTGGAAAGGATAACAAGATCAAGATACATTTCGAGCTGGAACATTATGACAATACACACCCGGATAAAATGGGGAAACCCTACATGGAATTCTGGATCAAGGATGAACAGGAGCGGCTCTATCCGAAACAGCGCAGCCGGGGCGTCAGGTGGTTCCTGTCCTTTTATCTCGAATTGAAAGCCAACGCAATCGAGAACAGGGAACAATCCAGGGTATTCCTGATCGATGAACCGGGACTCAGCCTTCATGCAAGGGCACAGGAAGATGTGCTTGCGGTATTCGAGGACATAAAGGAAGACATACAGATCATCTATTCAACCCATTCTCCCCACCTGATCAACATCAATAAGCTCTACCGCCTCCTTGCCGTGCAGCGGGCGGTGGAAGACGACATGAAGAGTGAAACGGTGATATTCGATCCGCGCTCCCTGAACGAAGCTTCCACCGATACGCTTTCCCCGATCTACACCCTGATGGGAACGAAACTGAGCGATCACCAGTTCGTTAAGAAGAAAAACAACGTTATCGTTGAGGATACTCCCACCTATTATTACCTGAGCACCATTTTCAGCCTTGCAGGATACCAGAAGGAATTGTATTTCCTGCCCGCCACCGAGGTGGATAATGTTCCGCTCCTGGTGAACCTTCTGATGGGATGGAGGCTGGATTTTGTTGTGCTTCTCGACGATGACACGGACGGCAACCGGATTTACAGGGAACTCAGGCGCACCCATTACAATAACAACGATGAGCTGGCCGCGGGAAAGCTGCTCAGGATGGAATCGATCGGAAGCGTTGAGGACCTGTTCTCCACCATAGATTTCAAGAATTTCGTTTTGCACCAGAGGGTCGGCATAACCGAATCCAATTCGCAGTACATCGAAATGAACCAGATCTCAAAAGCCAAACTGGCGGCAGATTTTATCCTCGATGTTCAGAACAATCACCTCAAGCTTGAGGACTTCGATGATGAAACCGTCGAGAACTTCAACCGCCTGATCCGGATGCTGGATAAGGTCCTCACCTGACCTTAATACCTGATGATTTTTTCGACTTCGTGATTGTTCAGGTAGGTTCGTATGATCTGCTGTACATCGCGATTGTCCTCATAAATCCTGATGGTGTCCAGGATGTCATCCAGCTGCAGGTAACTGTTTTCCGTATTCAGGAATCCGAAGCCTATGTACTTCCCGTTTTCCAGCTGAACAACGGATCTCTCGTTTTCTTCCCTTCCCTTATCAATGATCAGGATGTTCTTCTGGTGATGGTAGAAGGACGACAGGGCTTTCATCACGCGCCTGTTGTAAACATCGGCCGGTTCCCTGCCGATGCAGGCCCCGTTGCACTGCCGGATCTCGTAATGGAAGCAGGCCCCTTCGGTATCGTACATCCCGCAGAGTTTCTGGCAGAGCCAGTGCCTTTCGATAAGCCTTGCAAGGATCGACCTGGCCTCTGTTTTGTTCTGGAAGCAGGTTTCGGGGGACTGGTTCAGGCGATTGGCTGTCTTATCGATGACCAGCCGGTAATAGCCTTTCTGATCTTTCTGGGAGTAAAGTCCGTACTGCATGGCCCTTCGTTTCTGGGCGCGGTTGTAGCGGGGACCGTGTTTCTTGATCTCGCTTGATTCCACCAGCAGGGCAATGAGTTCGCTGCCCGTCAGCTCGTAATCAATTCCGGCAATGCTTTCCTTCAATTCGATCGAACGCCTGGATTCATTATTGCTGAAATGGCTAAGCACCCGCTTTCGGATGTTTTTGCTTTTCCCTATGTAAATAACCTGTTTCTGGTCGTTCAGGAAATAGTATACTCCTGTTTCCTCGGGCAATTGATCCAGTACTTTCGGGTCCAGGTCCGGGTGAAGGTTTTTCAGCCTGCTGGTAATGGATTGATTCAGGATTTCTTCCTGCCCGGAAACCGCAGCATGGTTCAGCAGGCGTTCGAGTAATTTTACCGTGGCAAATGCATCTCCCGCGGCCCGGTGCCTGTCCACCATCTCAATGCCCAGGCTGGAGCAAAGTCTTCCCAGGCTGTAGGAAGGGTGCCCGGGCATCAGCTTGCGGCTGAGCCTGAGGGTACACATATTCTCCCTGGTAAAATCGTAGCCCAGGCTCTTGAATTCCGATTTAATGAATTTATAGTCAAAACTTGCATTGTGTGCAACCAGGATCTTATTTTCCGTGATTTCCACGATCTTTCTTGCGATTTCATAGAATTTCGGGGCATCCACAACCATCTCGTTGCTGATCCCGGTCAGAGCGGTGATGTAGTAGGGTATGTTCTTTTCCGGATTGACCAGGCTTACGAATTCATCCACGATCTTTCTACCGTCAAATACGTAAATGGCGATCTCTGTGATCTTCTCCGCATTCGGACTCCCCCCTGTGGTCTCTATATCGACTACGGCATACAAAATATTCGCATCAATCGGCCGGGAAGGGCAGGAGTATCGGTCCGCCGTTGCCTGAATCAGACGGAGGAAGGGCAATTTCCCAGTTCAGCGTACTGAAACGCCTCGGGTATATTCCCATCAGGTTGATGCCGACGTAAGCAAGCAGGAGATCAAAGACCAGCACCGTGGATCCGACAAAAATCCCGTTTGGCATCGCCCAGGCTATGCCTCCAAGAATGTAATACAGGGCCACCGGCAGGACTACTCCGGCACCGATGGTAATTCCCAGTCCCGCAGCCTTATCCCTTGAGTCCCGCTTCACAAATCCCGATATCATCATGATGTTGTCCGGGGCAACCTGCTTCCCTTCCAGGACAATTCCCCCGTCCGGATGAACCGATGCCATCCCTTTCAGCTTATTCCCATCAAAAGTCCTTACCATTACCGGTTTATCCATGCGGATCATCCTTGATTTGTCAGGCTTAAGCTTGTGTTCCAGACGTATCCCGTCCTGGCCGGATACAATCGTGCACAACAGCAGCAGCAGGATGATATAGAGACCCTTTTTAATCATGGTAAATCCGTCATAAACATACATAAAATTTCAAAAAATCAGATGTACGATAGCGTACATTTCATGAATGGATTCGTACAAATCTGCATCAATTACCAGCCGTTTAAAAAATGATTAATTTCCAGCAATACAGGGCCTTATGAAGAATGGAACAATTCATGCATGGATCAATTCAGGAAAACCCGGAAATATGCAAAACCTGCTCATTATGACGGAAAAGATCCGCAACGAAGAGGACCTTCTGACTGCCAGGGAAAATCTGAAGACCATCTACAGGGAGATCATCAGGCTGGTGATTAAAAAGGAGGAATTTGAGGAACGAATTGAAGAGTACCTCAACAGGAAGTAGGTATTGTTAGCCACTAACACCCGACGCTTTCCCGATACGCGACATTCCAGGTTAATTTATTCCTGCTGGTTTCCGAACACCGCTTTTTCATCCAGGAATCCATCGGCAATGACAGTCATCCGGATATTTTCCTCGCCGACAGGGATAATGGAGGACAATAAAATTGCCGGCACCATCTTCGAGCCGTTATTCAACGTCGTGAGAGTATTCGGAATCACTTCATCATTGGCCAGAAGGATTGCGATCTGCGCGGTCGAACTTGCGAGTGATTCAATCACCTTATAGACGGTCATGGTCTGTGTACCCTGGACAATCCGCCTGCAGGCATCCGTCTGGGCATCCTGTCCCGACAGGAGCACGGTTTTTTCCAGGCCATGTTCGGCGAGAGCCCTGGCACAACCTGCCGAAAGCTCATCGCTCGACGAGATGATGGCATCGAGCTTCTTTCCCTGGTCCAGGTATTGTTTGACGGTCTCATAAGCCACCTCCGGATCCCATCTCTCTATGTTCTGGTCCATTACGATCTGGATATCGCCCTTTATGATCAGAGGCTGCAGGATATTCATCTGGCCTATTCTCAGCTGAATCGAATTATTGTCCTCCGGCGCTCCGCCAAGGATGGCATATTTCCCTTTAGGTTTTATTTTTGTCAGGTACTCGGCCTGGATTTCCCCGATCCTGACATTATCGAATGACAGGTAGCAGTCCAGGTCGCAGTTCTTGATGATCCTGTCATACGCGATCACCTTGATACCCCTTGCCTTGGCATAATCCACGATGATCCCTGCCGATTCACTGTTCACGGGCACAATGATCAGCACATCAGGTTTGTCCCCGTCAATGAGTTCCTGGGCCTGCTTTGCCTGGACTTTCTCATCGCCGTCCGCCTGCCTTAGGATGACCTTGGCACCTTTTAATTCCAGCTGCTGGGTCAGGTACTTAATGTCTTTTGTCCATCTTTCATGGGAAGGTCCCATGCTGATGCCGATCACGGGAGCGTGTTCCCTGGCACATCCCGATATCAGGATTATGATAAGGAAAAAAGCAAGCAGGTTCATAACCGAGGTTTTCATGATTGGGGTATTTAGGGTGTAATAATCCTGAGAATAAAAGCAATCCATGCTCAGATGGAAGAAGAATCATGCAGCCTGGCCCAGGAAATAAAATTATTCATTCCTGAACGGAAAGTCAAGTGAGGGCAGGTATATTATGGAAATTTAAACCTTAAACCCCATTGGCAGGGATTTTTGGGTTCATCCCACTGCCAATTCCTTTCCTGCTGCTGATCGGTTTAATCATAATAAACTATATTATCTTAGCTGAAATTGCAGGTAAAACAGAACAAGAACATTTTCAATCCGATGTCTATCCCTCTTCGGGTATTTGAAAAGCAAGGTAACAGGTCAATTTGACAGTTGCCGCAGCTTTTGAATAATATTCACCTGATACGCAGACATGAATGCATTTTAAAGTCTTAAAAATATTAACTGATGGATCCGGTTTACGGTAGATTAATCATATTTCTGATTTTCCTGACAGCATTTGGAGCAATACTCTATATTGTTTTCAGGAAAAAAGGTCAGAACATGAAGCGCATAATAGCCCAACCCTTTCCCGAAAGTTGGCGAAAGATTCTAAATGACCATATAAAGTTTTACCGCGATTTGGAGGATGCTCAAAAAACTGGTTTTGAAAAACGTATAAAGTTATTTCTGGCAACAAAAAAAATTGAACCGGTTGATACTGAAATTGACGACAGAATTAGAATTATGGTTGCTGCCAGTGCCATCATCCCTATGTTTGCATTTCCCGGATACAATTACCCGAATTTGAGGGAAATCTTGATTTACCCGAATAGTTTTGACGAAAAGTTTCAAACCCAACGTTTCGAAGGGCATAAAGAATTCATCACTGGTATGGTAGGCAACAGGTTTATGAATGGGACAATGATTATTTCAAAACCTGATTTGATAAGTGCTTATGATGGGAGAGATCATAAAAGCAATGTGGGTATTCACGAATTTGTTCATCTTATTGATACCGTTGACGGGGTAACTGATGGCATTCCCGAAATCCTTTTAAAACATACGTATGCTGCACCATGGCTGTATTTAATTAAAGAGGAAATGTCGCGCATTGAAAAAGGCAAGTCTGATATCAGCCCTTATGCACTTACATCCAATGCTGAATTTTTGGCTGTGGTAAGTGAATACTTTTTTGATAATCCTGATAAATTCAAGAACAGGCATCCCGAACTGTATCAATATTTATCAACTATTTTTCATCAAAATCCATAGATAATTATCAGCAAATTACTCGATAAAGGAGATCCTAAGAAAAGTACGTTACTTTCCGATGCAAAATTTCGAAAAAATATTACCCAGGATCTCATCTGTGGTGACCTCGCCGGTGATCTCACCCAGGTAATGGAGGACCTCCCGGATGTCCTGCGCAAGGAGATCCGGGGAAAGTCCGGTTTGCAGCCCTTGCGAAACCCTGTCTATGGCTTCCCCTGCATTTTTAAGGGCTTCGAAATGGCGTACGTTGGTTACAATCACATCGTCCTCGCCATGCTGGTCCCCCCGCACAAGCTCGAGCAGGAGGGAGGCCAGGGCATCAATATTATCCCCGTAGGAGGCCGAGATGGGGAGCACATGATCGCTTTCTGTCAGGTTCCTGAACTTCTTACGGTCCGACAGGGCGGCAATCTGCTTTTCTCCCAGGAAATCAATCTTATTCAACAGGATGACCAGTTTCCGGTCGCTGCCTTCCAGCCGTTTCTTGATCTTGCCGATCAGGCGGTCAATTTCCGGGATCTTTTCGGTAGCGTCGATGACGTAAAGTACAATATAGGCATGCCCGATCTTTTCCAGGGTTTTTTCGATCCCTATGGTTTCAATGGTATCGGAGGTTTTCCTCAGTCCCGCTGTATCGATGAAACGGAATGAGATCCCGTCCATGGTGATCACATCCTCAATGACGTCCCGTGTGGTGCCCGCAATTTCAGACACGATGGCACGGTCCTCGTGAAGAAGGGCATTCAGCAGGGTGGATTTCCCGACGTTGGTCTTACCGGCAATGGCAACGGGAACCCCGTTCTTGATAACGTTTCCAAGCTTGAAGGAAACGATCAGTTTCCGGATCAGGCCGGAGATCTGTTTAACCAGTTCCTGAAGGTCTTTCCGGTCGGCAAACTCCACGTCCTCTTCGCTGAAATCGAGTTCCAGCTCGATCAGCGAGATGAAATTTAAAAGCTGTTCCCTGAGCACGGCTATCTCGGAGGAGAAGCCACCGCGCATCTGGTTCATGGCAACCCTGTGGGATGCGGCTGAACTGCTGGCAATCAGGTCAGCCACCGCCTCCGCCTGGGACAGATCCATTTTCCCGTTCAGGAACGACCTCATGGTGAATTCCCCAGGACCGGCAAGCCTGGCCCCTGCCTTGACCAGCAGTTCCAGTATCTTTTGCTGGATGTATATGGCACCGTGGCAGGATATTTCGATCAGATCCTCCCCGGTGTAGGAATGAGGCGCCCTGAACAGGCTTATAAGCACCTCGTCGATGATCTCCTCCCCGGAAACGATGCTGGCGTAGTGGATGGTATTTGCGGGGAGTTCCTTCAGGTCTTTTGCCCTGGAAGGGAAGTGAACGAGCCGGGCAGCAATTTCATAGGCATCCCTGCCCGAAAGCCGGAGGATGGATATGGCCCCGTTGCCGCGGGGGGTAGCTATCGCACATATGGTGGCATCATCAATCATAAGCTGCTGAGATACATCCCTTTTTCCATGAAAAACGAAATTAGTGAATAATTCATTACTTTTGGCTTTATTCAAAATCCGAAAAAAATTCTCATGAGCGTACTTGTCAACAAAAACTCAAGGGTTCTTGTACAGGGGTTTACAGGCAGCGAGGGAACCTTTCATGCAACACAGATGATCGAATACGGGACCAATGTCGTGGGAGGGGTTACCCCGGGCAAGGGTGGAAGCTCCCATCTTGACCGCCCGGTTTTCAATACGGTGGAAGAGGCCGTCCGGGGAACCGGGGCAGATGTCTCCGTGATCTTTGTCCCCCCCGCATTTGCAGCCGACGCGATCATGGAGGCCGCGGATGCCGGCATCCGGGTCATCGTGACCATTACCGAAGGGATCCCGACCCAGGATATGGTGAGGGTGAAGGAATACCTCTCGGGCAAGGACTGCAGGATGGTGGGACCCAACTGTCCCGGCGTCATTACCCCGGAAGAATGCAAGGTGGGGATCATGCCAGGTTTCATCCATAAAAAGGGCGGTGTGGGAATTGTTTCGCGCAGCGGCACCCTTACCTACGAGGCGGTGGACCAGGTGACCAGGCTGGGGATGGGACAATCCACCTGCATCGGTATAGGTGGCGACCCCATAATCGGGACCACTACACTCGATGCCATAAAGCTGCTCATGGGGGACCCGGAAACCGAGGGGATCATCATGATCGGCGAGATCGGGGGCAGCATGGAGGCCGATGCCGCATACTGGGTAAAGGAATCCGGCACCAAGCCGGTAGTCGGTTTCATAGCGGGACAAACGGCACCAAAAGGTAGGCGGATGGGCCACGCGGGAGCCATCATCGGCGGAAAGGACGATACGGCTGCTGCCAAGATGAAGATCATGCGGGAATGCGGGATCAGGGTAGTTGAATCTCCGGCAGATATAGGCCGAAGCATGAAGAAGGCCCTCGGAAAAAACTGAAAAACGAAATAAATATGGAGTTACTGGAAGGAAAAATTGCACTGGTGACCGGAGCAAACCGGGGTATAGGCAGGGCAATCGCCTTGGGAATGGCCCGCGAGGGGGCAAGCATAGCCTTTACGGACCTTGCCATTGATGAGAACACGAAATCCCTGGAGGCTGAACTCGGAAAACTGGGAGTTAAGGGAAAGGGCTACGCCAGCAATGCAGCCAGTTATGAAGAAACCGAAAAGGTAGTTGCCCGGATCGTGGAGGACTTCGGTACCATTGATATCCTGGTAAACAACGCCGGCATCACAAAAGACACACTACTGATGCGCATGACAGAGGACCAGTGGGATGCCGTAATCAACGTCAACCTTAAATCGGTCTTTAATTTTACAAAGATCGTCCAGCCTGTCATGCTCAAGGCAAGATCCGGGTCCATCATTAACATCAGTTCCGTTGTCGGGGTGGCCGGTAATGCGGGACAGGCGAATTATTCCGCCTCCAAGGCCGGGATCATCGGATTTACCAAATCGGTTGCAAAGGAAGTCGGCTCGAGGAACATCCGCTGCAATGCCCTTGCACCGGGATTCATCATCACGGAGATGACCGACAAACTTCCCACCGAGGTCAAGGAAAACTGGATCAAGACCATTCCCCTGCGCCGCGGCGGTACTCCCGAAGATGTTGCCAATGCCTGCATTTTCCTGGCATCCGACCTCTCATCCTATGTCAGCGGGCAGGTCATCAATGTTTGCGGAGCCATGCAAACATGATGACGATAGGTAAACGGATCGCAATATTCTGTCTGATCCTTGGCACGGGTTGTGCACCGATGAAGGAGATCGATATCCAGATCATTTATCCGGCCGAGGTAACCCTTCCCCTGAGCGTTCACGAGCTCGCGTTCCTTAACCGTTCTGTAATCCCCAGATTGCTCCATCCCGATTCATCCAGGTGGACGGACGAAGAGTATTATATCCTCGATACCATCATGAATAACTGGATCTTTAACGGCGTCAGGCAGTCCATGATGGAATCCCCGCTTTATGATCTGGACGCCATAAACATCATCCGTTCCAGGCGGTCCGATACCATCGGATTGCTGAAACCAATGACCGCCGGCCGGATGAATCAGCTCAAGAGGGTTCATCCGGCGGATGCGGTGATCAGCCTCGAATACTATGACCTGATCGATAGCTCGAAGGCATACATGATCGTGGCGGAAGGCGTAGATGGCCTTCAGAATTTCCAGGTGGAGGCCTACCTGGGCCTTTATACTACCGCTGTGTGGAGGATCTATGACCTTATCCTGGATACGGTCATCGACTTTCATGCCATCAGGGATACCATGACCTGGTATAATGACGGAGAAACCTTTGAATTGGCGGTGGAAGGCCTGCCTCCTGCCATCGATGCGGTTCGTGCAGCGGCATTCAACATCGGTACCATTTACGGAAAACGCATCAGTCCCGTATGGCTCGAAACGCCGCGCTATTTCCATGCCCTGGGCGGGAAGGAAATGAAACAGGCTGCGAAGCTGGCGGGACAGGGGAACTGGCAGGATGCAGCAGCGATATGGAAGAACATTGCTTCCGGCGAGAAGCGCAGAGCAGCTGCACACGCCTGCTTTAACATGGCCCTGTTCTTCGAGACGGAGGATGAAATTATACCGGCGCTGGACTGGGCTGTGAAGTCCTACGCGATCCGGCAGGAAACACTGACCAGGGAATATATAGAACTGCTGAAGCAGCGCTATGAAGACTGGAAAAAATTAATAAAGCAGATCCCGGCCTTTACAGATTAGCGCTCAGGGGACTGGAATTACTGGTTCAGCGGAGGAACTTCTCCCTGTTCTGGAGGTTCAGAAGGCCGAGAAGGAGGAATACGACGCTCGAAATGCCCAGGATGATCCGGTTCTGCCGGATGATCTCGTGCCAGACAATCTCGTTAAGATCGTCAGGGGAGGCGAAGGGATTCAGGAATACGTTCCATTTCGAGTACTCCAGCTCATCCGTGAGGATCAGGAACACCAGTCCCAGTACCACCATGATCACCGCCGTTGCATTCCCGTTTTTGACTATGGTTGAAACGCAGAATCCCAGCGTTGAGGTGAATATTGCCAGGATCATCAGCTGGGTCACCATTTTGAATACCGGGATGCTTACCAGGGCATAATGGGCGATCCAGGCGAAGGGAAACAGGACGGCAAATACGATGACAAGGACCATCAGCATCCGGACCAGCCAGACCTTGTAGCGGTAATCCGGGATGCCGAAAATAATCTCCAGGGTGCGCTGGTCAGCATCGTTCTGAATCCCGAAGGCGGAAGGGTAAAAGACCAGAAGGATGGTCGGAAATATCAGCAATCCGTATACATCAGAGGTCCCCATATAACTTTCATCCAGGGCCCGGATCGTTCCGAGAAGCAGGAAGAATCCCAGCGCGGCAAAGATGAAGTACACGAATTTCCCTCCGAAGACAATTCTCATGTTATACCTTGCCAGCCGGGAAATATTCTGTCCTATGTTTCTGAGTTTTTTCATAGCGTGTTTCAGGCCATTTTTTTGTTGGACTGCAGGAGCCAGAGGTAGGCATCCTCCAGCATGGGGTTTTCCTCTTCGGCGGATTCGAACGGTTTAACTGCGGAAATGCAGCGTATCCTGATCCGGTCATCGTCCCTCATGTGATGCATGACCAGAAGGTTCCTGGTCCGCTCCTCGAATTCACCGGCCGGCAGCATCACCTTCCAGACCTTGCCCCTGGCGATCTCGGTCATCTCCCTGGGTGTGCCGTTGAAAAGGACTTCACCGTTGTTAATAACGGCCATGGTTTTGCAGGAACTGGAAATATCCTCGATGATATGGGTGGAGAAGATCACGATCCGTTCGCGGCTCAGTTCCACCAGCAGGTTCCGGAAGCGGATCCGTTCCCTCGGGTCGAGTCCCGCTGTCGGCTCGTCCACGACCAGTATCCGGGGAAGGTGAAGGAGGACCTGCGCGATCCCGATGCGCTGTTTCATCCCTCCCGAATAGGAGCCGATCTTTTTATTGCGGCTGTCCCACATATGTACCGCTTCCAGCACTTCCCGGATGCGTTTGCGGCGGATCTCCGCATCCGTTATGCCTTTCAGCATGGCCTGGTAATCCAGGTATGCGGCTGCCGTCATGTTCTCGTACATGCCGAATTCCTGGGGCAGGTAGCCGATCAGTCCCTGCAGTTCCTCCCTCTTCTCCTGGGTATCGATCCCGTTGATCCATATCTTTCCGTAACTCTGTTCCAGGACCCCGCAGATGATGCGCATCATGGTGGATTTGCCGGCTCCGTTGGGACCCAGGAGCCCGAACATGCCGGTACCTATCTCCAGTGACACCCCTCTCAGGGCTTTGAATCTTTCCCGTGAGCTCCCGATGCCGGGGATAATTTTTACAAACCATACAAACCATCTGAAAAGCTTCCGCGACTGTGCGGGCTCCAGTTTCTCCTTCCTGATCTTCCCGCCGGTATAGGCAATTGCCAGCGCAAGGTACCAGATGGTACCGGTTACGATGGTGAATGCCAGGTTTTCCCATTCCAGCTGGAAGAGCACGAGGATGAGAAGGGGACCGCCGTACCGGATGAATTCCATCACAATCCCCAGCCAGGTCTTCCGGTATATCCTTTGAAATCCCTTCAGGACGGAAATCACAAAATACCAGAGCGCTATGGAGGCAGTCAGTTTCCAGAAGGAACTGACCAGGTAGAACCATGAAAAATAGACCAGGAATGCCAGCAGGGGAACCTGCCATACAAGTGCCTGGAACCGCGGTCCCGGATCGCTTTCATCCTTCAAGGCAAGCCGGGCCATCCTGCGGCCGGCGCTGTAATCGCGGATTGCCCTGCCCTGTCTTCCATAGATCTTGACCAGGTTGGCTATCCGAATGTGCAATTCTTCCCCGGCAGGGACGATGCTGGTCCTTGCTTTCCTGAGGCTGCTGGTGATGAACCAGATGGAGGCCGGGATGCCTGTTACCACCACGACCACACCGGCCATTTTCCATATGAAAGTATCGATATACAGGTAGACCAGTACCATCCCGGTTATTTCAAGTCCCCACAGCAGCAGCTTGAGGGGAAGCTTCAATCCCCTTATCCAGTTGAGCGAATTTTCAATGCCGTTGTAAAGCATCGGGATGAAAACCAGGGTCAGCAGGGTGCTGACGGTCAGTCCCCCGATGACGGTGACCGCGAACGGGGGACCGATGGCCTTGACGTACTCGGTTTTTCCCATTGCAAGGGGAAGCATGGCCACACAGGTGGTTATGGCCGTGATCAGGATGGGGCGCACCCTCGAGAGTCCCGCTGCCATGATGGCGCGTGACCTGCGGAAACCTTCTTTCCGCAGCAGGTTCACGAAATCGATGAGAATGATCCCGTTGTTGACAACCACGCCCAGCAGGATCAGGAAACCGGTCAGGGTGTTGGCATTGAACAGGGAATTGCCGGTGACGGTCAGGAAAAAGAATGAGCCGATCGCTGCCAGGGGAATGGAAAACAACAGGACGAACGGGGTTACGAAGGATTCGAAGACGATGGCCAGGATCATGTAAACCAGCAGCAGGGCAATGAGAAAGAGGATCCTGAATTCCTGGAGGACCGATTCTTCCTGTACCAGTTCCACGGCTACCCCTGCAGGAACGCCTGCATTTGCTATGATGTCCCGGATCTCCTCACGGGCATACCCCAGCAGTTCCTTCGAATCGTAGACGTCATCGTTGTACTGGTAGCGGAGTTCGATCTGTTTTTCCTGGTTTATCCGGGAAATTTCATTCATGCCGCTGGCATAGAAGATGTCTGAAAAGCTTTCAAGCTCGTGGTGGTTTTCATCCTGCGAATCAGGGATCTCCAGCAATTTGAGCTCATCCATGGTTTTATCCTCTTTGGCATCAGCCAGCAGGCTTTCATCGTATTTGATGATGATCTCGTATTCCTCCGATCCCTGCGTGAACGTGACGCCCGAACCGATCTCATTCTGGAAGGAACCCAGCTCGCCGAGCACCTGGCCGAGGGTGATGTTGTAATCGCTCATCAGCCGGGCATTGAAATCAAGGTGGACCTCCGGCTGGTTCTCGCGTATGGAGAGCCTCACGCTGCGAATGTTTTCAAGTTCCTCGATATGGGATTGCAGCGCTTCGGCGACTTCCACCATCAGGTTGAAATCCTGGCCCTTCAGGACCAGGTACTCATCGTTCTCGCCGATGCCCATCAGGCGCTGGAAACCCTGGGCTCCGCCTCCCCCGAAATTCCCTCCGCCGCCCGATCTCGATCCACCGGCTGATGCAGGGGCGGACAGGCTGACCTGGGAGCTGGGGGTGTCCTGGATCCTTTCCTGGACATCTGACTGGATCGCTCCGAATGACCTTTTGTTGATTTTTGTGTAATCGTCCTTCAGGATCAGGGTCACCACGGCCTCTTCCTCACGGATATTCGAAACGATGTCTTTTATCTCCGCGATATCCGCAAGTTTTTCCTCGATGCCGGCCACCGTTTCATCGGTTTTTTCCAGGGTGCTTCCCGTACTCATGGTAACGTAAAGCTGGATCTGGTTGCGTTCCACTTCCGAAAGCTGGTCGACCGATACGGAAAGGGATCCCAGGATGGTAATGAAGAAAAGCACCAGTACTCCGATCAGGGTGGGGGCCGGGTTCCTGAGCGCGGTCTTCAGAAGGAAAAGATAGAAACGGACCCCGGCATTGTCGAGGGATACTTTCTGGTAAACCTCCCTTGCTTTGGTCCTGCGGCGCGACATGATAACGTGCACCACCATGGGAATGAGCATCATGGAAACAATAAGGGAAACGGTCAGGGTGGAGATGATGGATACCCCGATGTTTTTGCCCAGCAGGCGGACCAGGTAATCGGATGAATAGGCAAACGGGATGAAGACCACCACGGTGGTGAGCGTGGCCGCAACCACGGATCGCCAGACCTGCCTTGTCCCTTTCATCACGGCCTCGGCCGGGGCGTACCCGGCCGTTCGCAACCGGTAGATGTTTTCCAGGACGACCACGGACGTATCGAGCAGCATTCCAACGGCCAGGGCAATTCCCACCAGTGTCAGGCTGTTGATGCTGACGCCGAAACTGAAAAAGAAATTGAAAGCCGTATAGATCGAGATGGGCATTGCCAGGGCCACCACCATCACCAGGCTCACGTTGCGCAGGAAGACCCAGAGGATGAATACGGCCAGTAATCCCCCCGTCAGGGCAAGATTTATGATCTGGTCGATGTTATCCTCCATCATTTCGGCGGCATCGTCCTGAACGCTTATTTCGATGTCATAGGCGGCGTATTTCCGGTTGAGGCGGTCAATATCCCTGTGAACATTATGCGAAAGGTCGATGATGTTTGCCTGGGCATCGTTGATGATCATCACGGACACCGCGTCCTTGCCGTTCACCCGGCTTATGGTCTCTTCCTCTTTCTCACCGTAGTAGACCTTCGCTATGTCACGCAGCTGGACGGGATTCCTTCCCCGGCCGATCACGATGTTCTCGATCTGGTGAATGTCCTGGTATTCCGCATCCAGGTAAACAAAATACCGCTGGCCCTCCTCCCGGATCGTACCCCCGTACTGCCTGACGTTCATGTTCCGTGACAGGAGCGTCCGGATCCTCGACGGGGTTATGCGGTAGGCATCGCATGCGGCTTTGTTCAGAATAATGTCGACGGATTTCTGCCGGCCGCCGTAAACATCGACCGCGGCCACCCCGTCAATGTTCTCAAGCTCGGGCGTGATGTTCTGGTCCACGAAATTCCTGACCCTGTCCGGTCCCCCGGAGCCCCTTACCTGCAGGGTCATCAGGATGTTGGTCATCTGTTCGGTATCCATCTTGATGACTCGCAGGCTTAATTCAGCCGGGAGTTCCCGTTGCAGTGCGGCGATCCGCTCGTCCAGCTTCAGGTAGGCATACTTGAGGTCCGTATTGTTTTCATAGGAAATGTAGATCATTCCCCTTCTGCGGCCCGCGGTGGATTCGATCTTCTCGATGTTCTCCAGTCCCGCTACAACGCTTTCCACGGGTATGACGGCTTTCTGTTCCATGTATTCGGGCGTGACATCGATCCTGGAGCTTACCTGAACGTAAAGCATGGGGAGCTCCGCATTTGGGAACATTTCCATTTTGAGATGCTGGTAGGAGATGTAGCCAAGAAGGGTCGTGGCTATAAAAAGCATGGAAATCAGCGTCTTCCTGTGGATGATGAATTTCATTTTCTCTCCAGTTGGCCGAACATCATGTATACGCAGGGAATGACCACCAGGGTCAGCAGGGTGGAAGTGATGAGTCCCCCTATCACGGCCCATGCCATGGGGGAACGCAGGGAAGCAGATTCCCCGAATCCGAAGGTCAGCGGCAGCAGGGCCAGGATGGTCGTCAGGCTGGTCATCAGGATAGGCCGGATGCGCCTCTGTCCCGCTGTAATGATCGCTTCGCGGAGTTTCATTCCTTCCCTGCGGGACTGGTTGATTGCGTCCACCAGGATGATGGAGTCGTTCACGGCAATGCCCACCAGCATAATGATACCGATCACGGCCATGATATTCAGGGCCTTTCCCTGGATGTAAAATACGGCGACGGCGCCCACCACGGAAAAGGGGACAGTCAGAAGGATGGTAAAGGGATGAAGGAGGTTCTCAAACTGCGAGGCAAGTACCATATACACCAGGATCAGTGAAAGCAGCAGAGCAAATGCCAGGCTGCTCATGGATTCTTTCCTCAAGGCTTCCTCCCCGGTGATCCGGAACCGGTATTCAGGGGGGAAGACCACGGATTGCAGGCGGCTGTTGATCTGCCCGGATATTTTATCCAGCGCGATGTCCTTGTCCAGGTCAGCCGTAATCTTGACAATCCGGTTCTGGTTATGCCTGAGGATCTCCCTGGGCGAACTGCCGATGCTGATGCTGGCCACGTCGCGCAGCAATACTTCGCTGTTGTTCACCTCGATGGACAGGTCGCCGAGTTCATTCAGGCTGATGTCCGGAAGCTTGACCGTTATGTCACTGAGTTCGCCCTTCACCTCCATCTGTCCCGCGCCCGTCCCCTGCAGCTTCTCGCTTATCCGGGTAATAAGTGTATTAACATCAAGGTTCATCAATCCCGCCCGGTACCGGTCGATCTTTATGTCCACCTCCGGAGCCCCGCCCTCTATGGAAGAGGTTACGTTCTTGAGGCCACTGATTTCCTTCATTCCAGCAATCACGGGAAGGCTGAGGTCCTCCAGCACGTCCATGTCCTCACCGGTCAGTTCGACCACAACGGGGGCCTCTTCGGTGCCCAGGATGGATTGCAGGGCAGTTTCCTGCTGCCTGCAGACCAGCTCCAGGTTCCCGTTTCCTGCATAATAATCCGTCAGTTCCCGGATGAGGGTGGAGGCGGGGATGCTGCCGTGGCGTGCCAGCCGCACTTTCATGGTGGCCATGTTCTGGTCATCAAATACGTCCCTGCTGCCGGATCCGAGTCCCGAAGCGGGACCGATCTCGCTGTAGACCATCTCAATATCGCCGGGAGCCAGTTCCCGTATGAGGGCTTCAATGCTGGCGGCCGCGCCTTCCGTCCGTTCGAGCCTTGTACCCTCAGGCATTTTAATGTCAACGTAAAACTCGCGCGTCTCGGTTTTAGGCATGAACTCGCTGCCCATTTTCTTCACCATGAACCACCCGGATGCGACCAGGAGGATTGAGCCGAGCACTATCCATGTCCTGTATTCCAGTATACGGTCAAGGAAGCGCCCGTACCAGGGGAACTGCAGTGATCTTTTCGCCTTCCCCGTGAAGGGTGATCTTTTCCTGTAAAGGCGGGTGTACAGCATGGGAATGATCAGGATGGCCACCACCAGGGAACACATCAGGGAAAAGGCTACCGTAAGGGCCTGCTCCTTGAAAAGTTCGCCTGCGGCCCCCTGGATGTATACAATGGGAAGGAACACGACAATGGTGGTCAGGGTGGATGCAATAATGGCCCCCCCGACCTGGGAGGTCCCGTTTATGGCTGCCTCCCGTTGTGTCAGTCCCCCTTCATGGTTCCTGAATATGTTTTCCATGACCACGATGGCGTTGTCGACCAGCATCCCGGCACCCAGGGCAAGTCCCCCCAGCGTCATGATGTTCAGGGTTAGGTTGGTGAAATACATCAGGGTGAAGGTTGCGATGATGGAGATCGGTATGGCGGCGCTGACAATTGCAGTGGGACCTATGCGCCGGAGGAAAACCAGCAGCACGAACACCGCAAGGATGATGCCGCCGAGGAGGCTGTTCCTCAACTCGCCGACGGCCCCGGAAACGAACTTTCCCTGGTCCTCCACGATGGTGAAGGTGAATCCGGGCAGGGCTTTTTCCATGTCCACCAGTGCTGTCCTCAATTGTTCCACCGCGCGGACCGTATTGTAACGCATCTCCTTGTAAATGCTCAGTCCGATGCAGGGTTCCCCGTCCAGCATCACGGAATTTTCAGCGTCCTTCGCCTTCAGGGAGATCGTGGCAACATCGCCCAGCAGGACGGGCACGCGTTCCCCCCCGGTTTCCGGGTCGGATCCGCCCAGCCTGACGATGATGTTTTCCAGGTCCCGGACCTGTTCCAGCTCGCTGAGTCCCCTTATAATATACCGCCTTCCCATCTCGACGATGGAGCCCCCGGAAACGTTCTGGTTGAAATTCTCGATCCTGCTTGAAATGGTGGCAAGATCCACGTTATAGGATTTCAGGAGGTAATCGCTTGTCTCTACCAGGACCTCCATTTCTTCGGCACCGTCGATCTCGACGTCCGCAATTCCCTCGAGCCTTATCAGCTCGTTCCTTACGTAATTTTCCGCAACCTTTCGCAGTTCGTTGAGGTCGTTCGTTTCCGTATGCCTGAGGGCCACAAGCATGACCGGGTCTGCATTGGGATCGTGCTGGGTGATGTTGATCTCGTCCAGGTCCCCTTCCTGGCTGAAGGGGGAGAGGGCCTTGGACAGGTCGAGGAAGGCTTCGTCCATATCCTTGTTCCAGCTGTATTCCACCTCGATCTGTGCCACGCCTACGCGCGAAACCGAGGATACACCCGTAACTCCGCTCTGCCTGATGGCCAGGGCTTCCACCCGGTCAACAAACTTTTCCTCGATCTCCTCCGGAGGCCTTTCCCCCGATCTCAGTTCGATGAACAGCCGCGGATTATTGAGATCCGGGAAAAGGTCGATCCCCAGTTTGCCGAAGGAAATATATCCAAGCAGGAGGGTCGCAAGGATGATCATGCTGACCGAGACCGGGTAATCGACCGAAAATTTCGTGATTGCTTTTAACATGCTTGCCGGAGATTAATTTATCCGTTAGGTTCAGGACGCTGGCTATCTGAGGACCTTGACCCTTGAATTGTCCCGGAGCGTTTCAAATCCTTTGCTGACAATGCTCTCGCCCGCCTCAAGCCCGCTCAGGACCTCCACCATGTCCGGGCTTTCAAGTCCCGTTGTAATCCTCCTCTCCCGTGCAACGCCCCGTTCAACCACAAAAACGGTGCGTACCCGGTTCCGGTTCACGATGATGTCTTTGGGGATGACGATGGTATTTTCCGAGCTGTTGATCACCAGGTCTGCCTTGACAAACATCCCGGGCAATATTTTTTTTCCCCTGTTTTCCACGTTAACGAGGCATTTGAAGGTCCTTGCTTCCGGGTCGATGGAAGGGGAGATCTGGGTGATCTCGCCGGTGAGCGTATCGAGGGGACTGGTATAGCTGGTGATGTAGACCTTGTATCCTGGCTCCACGTTTGAGAAGTACTTTTCCGGGAGGTTGGTCTCAAGGTACAGGCTGCTGTAATCGATCAGCCTGGCAAGCAGGGTGTTGTTCGGGACCTTTGTGCCATCGGTAAAATAGGGCAGATCGGCGATCACCCCGGTGAAAGGGGCGGTGACGGTCATTTTGGCAAGGTTTATCCGGCTGCTTTCAGTGTCGTATTCGGAATTGATCAGCGCGATCTCGGCATTTTTAAGTTCCCTCATGGTGGCGCCGCCCTTTTCGTACAGGGATTTCTGTTTTTCGTATTCCTGCCGGGAAATCTCCAGGTCCACTTCCTTCGAGCGTATCCTGAGGTTGTTCACATACTCCTCATCCTCAAGCTTAATGATGGCAGCCCCTTTGCTGACCCGGTCGCCCAGGGCATAGGGCCTGCCGGTGGCAGGATTTTTCTGCAGCCTGTATGTGCCGGCAATTTCGGAGGAAAGGCTGACTTCCTTTACCGGGTAAACCGTACCGGTGGTATTGATAAATTCTTCAATCGAGGAGGTGGCGGCCTCGATCACCCCGACGGGGACTTCTATGGTCGTTTCCACGTTCAGGTCAGGCTGCTTGCAGGAAACGGCCAGCAAAAGCACCGGTACGAGAATGGGGAATAAGCGCTTAATTCTGTTCATCTTTTATGGTTTATTAATTGGTTTCTTCTTTCTTCAGGAGTTCTTCCGGAATGATGCTGACATCCTTCTCAAAATCGTAGAGGGACTGTATTTTGAGGTTGAGCAGTTCCAGCTTGTAATTGATGATGGCATTGGTGAGGGCCATTTTACGGTCGGACAGCTGGTTCTGGTAGATCCCGAGGTCCAGGCTCGTGAGATCCCCGTTCCGGTAGCGCTCCAGGTTAATTTCGTAGGTCAGTTCCGCATTCTCAACGGTTTTTTCCTGGATGACAATTTGATTTTCAAGATTTTTCAGGCTCCTGACGATGGAACGGATATTCACCTGGATATCGGTCTTTTCCACTTCAAGGTCAATCTCCGAGCTCTTGATCGCGGCTTCCGCTGCCTTGATCTCCGATTTTCGTTCGCCCCAGTCAAAAATGGGAATGTTCAGTGTCAGTCCCACGCTGGGCGTATTGGTTGAATTCTTGAACATCTGGTCCAGCGACTCGTTGTTTGCACTCACACCGAGTGATGCCGTAATGGAACCGGCAAACTCATTGACGGTTTTGGCATCCAGCAGGCTGAAGGTCGAGTTCTCGATATCGATCTGGCGCTGCCGGAGTTCCATCCTGTTGTCCAGTGCATGCTGAATCGCCATCGCCGGGTCCACTTTAACCGAGTCGGCCTTGATGATGGTGACCAGTTCGAAATTCTCATCCAGCGGCATCCCGATGATGACCTTGAGCTCATCCATGCTGTTCTGGAGATTCAGTTCGGACGTATAGACAGTGGATCGGCTTGTTGCAAGGTTCACCTCACTCTGGTAAAGCTCCTCCAGGGCCAGGAGTCCCCCTTCGACCTTATTTTTTATGATTTCATGGCTGTCCTGGTTATTCTTCAGTTCTTCATTGGCGATGTTCAGGCTCATCTGCCTGGAGTAAACGGCATAAAAGCCCTGGGCGACGTTCCGTTCCAGTGTGAGTTTCTGAAGCAGGTATCGCAGGAGTGCCGATTCATAGCTCAGTTCAACACGCTTAAGTTCTACCCGGGTACGGTTATAGGTGAATATCGGCTGGCTGAGTTCAAGGTTCAGGCGGTTGTTCCAGGTCCGGGAGATGGGTTGGGTGGCCCCCGCGGATTCCGAATTGTTGTAATCGTACGAGAAGGTGTTCCGAAGGGCGAGGGTGCCGTCGGTTGGAAGGATCCTCTGGTTGATCGAAAAAGTGCCGGCGGAGCTGGCCGATTCATTGAGGAACCATTCGCTGGTGCGCCTGTCAAAACGGTTTGACCGCTCGTAATCAAACGGGTTGAGCACAAGTGCAAACTGCGATTTAAGACGGGCACGCTGGGCATTCAGCAGTTCCTGGTTCCTGACCAGGTCGAGTTCCATCTGCTGCATGGTGGGACTGTTCTGTATGGCTATTTCCATCGCCTTGTCCATGTCCAGCAGCACCTGTGCCTTAGCACCGCCGATGGGGAAGAGGATAAACAGGGCAGGCAGCATGTGCCTGCACATTCTGATCGGATCCATAGGATTCATGTTATCTGGTTTAAGTTTTTATTTCAATCCATTCCTACCGTTGCACCCATTTCACGGCATCAGCGAATACCCGCTTCCCGTTTGTCCTGTTAGAAAGGCTGATCCTTGCAGTGTCGGCAGGAAAATGGAAGGAGCCGAGCTTGTTCCAGCCATCCTCGATGTTGTGCAGGGTGAATTCGACTTCATCGGTACCCTCGTTGGAGGAGATTGTATAGTGATAGACGGTCCCGTCATCGGCGAACCGGGGACCCATGCCCCGGCCTCCCGGACCGCCTCCCCCTGGACCTCCACCTGAACCGCCGCCTCCCGGACCGCCGCCTGCAGACCCGCTCGTTCCGCTTCCTGACGAACCCTGGCTGCCTCCCCCGGAGTCCCGCCTGCGTCCTTCAGGGGGACCGTACATGGCCGACATGGGAATGTATACATAGACGTCATAATAGCCGGCCCTGGGCAGCAATGTGGCCCAGGACGCGGTATTTTCCCCTTCGCCCTTTCTGGTGACCAGGGCGGAACGCACCGATTCCCCGTAAAATGCCGAATGTGCAAGAGCGGTCCATTTTACTGGGGTGTTAAAGGGACTCAGTGATTTGTAATTGACACCGGCGATGCTCTTCTTCCGCAAATCGATGTACCGCTTCAGTTTGCTTTCATTCGACACCGTCTTGTACTGAAATCCGGGGTCCTCGTTGTCCACCACGAATTCCCCCGGTGCATTCAGTGTCAGCTCCCGGTCGGAGACCCGGTCGTATTCTTCAAGGTCCGTGGTCCGGATCTCTTCGGCTGATCTGAGAAAAGTGCTGAAGGTGGAAGGGATGTTCCCCGAAATGAGGGTATTTACCGTCATCATGCGGGGCCGGTCATACAGGGTGATCTGGATATCCCTGGTGATCCCCGGTTCCACCTCGTACAGCCGCTTTTCCTCCACGGGCCCGCTGCCTTGTCCGCCCCCGAACGAACCACCGACCCTCAGGGTCACATCCACCAGTCCCGTTATATCACCGGTATTGCGCAATTTGAACCGGATCAGGTACACTTCCCCGACCTCATCCCGGGTCTGGATGTATTCCGGGCTGCTCATGATGAAGCTGGGGATCTTGCCCCGGGTATTGATCGTTTCCAGGTAGGGCTTGATCGCGACCCCGAATTTTCTGTAAAAATCGGTCGAGAAACGTTCGAATGTTATTTCGCGGAATGCATTGTCCTCCAAATAGTAATAAAGGAAGTTGTCAAATTCTTTAAGCCCGACCCGGTTTTTAAGTGCCAGGAAAACGAAAGCCCCGATCTGGGATACCAGGGATGAGGTCACGGAATTGTCCCAGTCCCCGAAGATCTCGGAAATGGAATGGTCCCTGAGCGCCATGTTGGCAATTTCATTATCGCTCATCCCGCCGGTGAAGCTCTGACGCATGGAAACCGAAAAACCCTCCTTGAGGTAGATCTCCATCATGGAGTTGAACAGGGGGAATTCGGGGGATCTTATGCCGGTCATGTAACTGTAATAGAGGGGAAAGACGCACCAGGGATTCCTTTCATAGCTGATCCCCTTGTATGCCACCAGGTCCTCACCGCCCCTGTCGCGGCTGTCCCCGGCCGAACGGGTGCGGGGAGTGCTCCTGAAGAAGGTCGATGAGAGGAATCGTTCCAGCATCCTGACCTCTATTTCCTTCGGGGTCTGGGATTGATTGTCCCTCCGGTTCCTCCGTTCTTCATAGTACTTGTAGCGGGCAAAATCCATGGTGTTCAGTCCCGCCCCCTTTTCGGGAAGCAGGATCATTTCGGGAAGCACGGTCTCATAGGTCTGTACCTGGGGGCGTTCGTAGGCGTGGAATTGTACGGGGACCTCAACCAGGTTGATGCGTTTGAATTGATAGTGCAGGTCCAGCTGATCGATCTCGTAATCATCCTTTTCCGCTTTAATGATGTATGCCAGGGTATCGCCGATGTCGGCGAAGAATCCCGAGAAGTAATCGTGTCCCGGTTTAAGGAACAGGTTATACTCCAGGCTGTCATGCACCAGGGTCCGTTTCTCAAAGGGCCCGACCACAAGGGACAGGGCGTTCAGGTCATGTTCCGGCCTGAACAGGTAATGTTGTACGACTGTGCCTGCATGAGCGTTTGCGTCTGAGTCTGCTTCCGTCTCCATCCTGCCCGGGGCGACTGCTGTGAGTCCCCTCTCAGGATAGACATCCAGGGAGTACCTTACAAAATCCAGTTCCCCCGGGAGGTAAGTTTTCGTATTGAATCTTACCCCGGCTACCGGGTACCAGATCAGTTCGGGCGTAAGCAGGAGGAAATCACCCGTGACGATCCCCGGTTTTTTGTCTATGGAAGCCACCTGGTCCCGCTTCAGCGCACGCATCGTTTCCTTCGGGATATCGAGATAGGCGACGGATTCCATGGGGATCCCGGAATAATGTATGGTAAATCCCGTTCTCCGCCCCGGGTCGAGTCCCCCTTCAGGGAATACCAGCAGGATCTGGTGATCCCGCACATACTCCAGCTTTCCTTTTCCCGGGCTTATGCTGTCGATCCTGAATCCGGGATTCAGCGAGAAGATAAGGGTATCCATGTGCTGCCGGTTGCGGTTCCTCAGGGTTAAATCGCATGAGATCCGCAATTTTCTTTCCATTTGCCTGACCTTCAGGTCCGCCGACAGGATATCCGCCGAAGGCCTGCCGGCATAAAGGTTATTGAGCGTGAGGAATTCCTTCCTGTCCATGTCCTCCCGCTGCTGGATGGCCCAGTAGCGGTAAGCGGCGAGTCCCCCCAGGCTTACAAACAACAGCGAGGCCAGCACGTTGATGATGTTCCAGCGGCCGACCTGGGGCAGTCGGTTCAGCAGCCGGATCGTGGCAAATATGAATCCCACGCCGAAAAGCAGGTAGGCCAGCCTGTGAAGGATGATCCGGTAGGGTTCCCCGAAACCGATGAAATCGGAGTAAACCATGGGAAGGTTGAAAGCCATGTAATCCAGGATCCCGTGCAGTTTATCCTTGAAGTAAAAGAGCGTGAGCCCGATGTATCCGAGAAGCACCACGAAGGTGACCGCCTGGTTCCGGATCAGGATCATAACCAGGAACGAGAGTCCCAGTATAAACACCAGGGTCGGTACGGTGATCAGCAACAGGTAATAGAGATAGGCTTCCCAGACGACGGGAACGTCCTTGCGGATCAGGTTGAACACAAGGGCCATCAGCAATCCCGCCATGACCAGGCCGATGAACAGGGTTAGGATCCCTGCGGTTTTCCCGACGATGTATTCCCCGTTTGAAACGGGACGGGAATAGATCACCTCGGTGGTATCCAGTTTCCTGTCACGGCGCAGGAAATCGGAGGCGAGGAAAACGGCGATGACCGCCTGCGCCACGTTGATGAACAGCACGTTGATGTAGGGGAGGTTGGCCGCGATGGCCCGGGTGGACCAGCGGATGCCGCCATGGAACCCGAACAATCCCATGTTCATGCTGAAGAGGAAGAGGAGTGCAATGATGGAAAAGATCCTGAAGAACCAGCTCCTGTAGAGCGTTTTCCGCTCATATTTTGCTACGCTTAATATGTTCCGAAAGTTGATCACAGGTTCCAGTGGTTCAGCTCGTTTTCCATGAAATGGACATAGGCGTGTTCGAGGTTGGGATGGATCTCCTCTGCATCGATGCCCGGGGGTTTTTTTCCGACGAACTGGATTTCCCATCCTGTGCCTGACGGAATGGTTGAGATCACCGGGAACCTGATTTTCAGATCATCGTATTGTTCCTGGCTCACCTGTGCCTGCCAGACGAAACCCTTTGTGCCTGCTATGAGACGGTCGGGTGAACCGTCGTAGACCAGTTCCCCTTCATTCAGGAGGGCCATGTGGTTGCAGGTACTGGAAATATCGCCGACGATGTGGGTAGACAGGATGATGATGATCTCGTTGCGGCTCAGGTCAGACAGGAGGTTCCTTAACCGGATGCGTTCCTCCGGGTCTAGTCCCGTTGTAGGTTCATCCACAATGATGATGGACGGCCTGGAGATGAGCGCCTGTGCGATCCCCAGGCGCCGCTTCATGCCCCCGGAAAGTTTATTGGCCATGCGGTTCCTGGCCTGGTAGAGTCCCACTTCCCTCAGCATCTGGTCCACACGCTCAAGCCGCTCCTGCCTTGATTTCATTCCCGCCAGCCGTGCAGCGTAATCAAGAAATTCCCAGGCACGGAACCGGCCGAAGAACCGGAAATCCTGCGGCAGGTAACCGAGCATCATGCGCACCTCCTTCCTGTGGTTGTTTATTTCCTTCCCGTTTACCAGGACCTCACCGGAACTTGCCTGCATGAGGGTTACAAGGATGCGCATCAGGGTGGATTTGCCGGCGCCGTTGGGCCCCAGCAGTCCGAACATCCCTTCCCGTATCGTCAGGTTTACATCGCGGAGGGCCTGCTGGCCCCCCGGATACACTTTGTTCAGGTGAGTGATCCGTATCTCCAATTCCCGTGAGGCTTAACTTTGCGCATCATTCAAAACAAGTTATTTGACTTTGCAGGGGGATAATGGTTTAATGCCTGCTGCGATTATTTTCCAATCTCCCGGATTAAACTTTTCCCCTGAAGGGCAGTCTAAGGGACTGACAAAAACCATATGTTATGAAAAGCAAACTCAATTTCAGAATTGCGGCAGCCCTGATGCTGTTCGCGTTTTTCAGCTTTCCCCTGTGCGCGCAGCCAGGTCCCGGCCAGGGGCCCCGCAGGCCGATGACCGAGGATGACGTTAAGGCAAGGGTGGAACGGCTGGCCGATACCCTTCAGCTGAATCCTGCACAGGAGAAGCAGATCATGGAATACGAACTTGAATTTTACAAGAAAATGCAGGCGGAAAGGGAAAGGGCAGGCGGCGACCGGGAAGCCATGCGTGCCTTCATGATGGATCAGCGGGAGAAACGGGATGCCAAATATGCCGAGGTACTGACCCCTGAGCAGCTGAAGAAATACAACGCGATGATGGAGCAAAGGCGGCAGCAGTATCAGCAGCGCCAGGGCCAGGGTCCGGAAGGGGAACGCGGCCGGGGCAGAAGGTAAGTCACGGGTCGAATCAGAAATTAAGCCGGTTTATGATCCTGAGGCAGGCCGGTTATTAGTCATAAAAGCTGAAGTATTGCCTGAAGAATGGGCGAAGATTCAATGACAATTGCTATCATTGCATATGCAATCATTCAGGTTAATTTCTAATCTTCAGCTTCCATGAAATCCAAAAACAACCGCAACAAGAATCTTGTTGTACTTATTGCCACCATTGCAGCAACAGGTGGTCTCCTGTTTGGTTTTGACACCGGTGTGATCAGCGGGGCGCAGAATTTCCTGCAGGATCCCGGCGGATGGGGAATAAGCGACGACCAGCTCGAATGGGTCACCACCGCTGTGCTTATCGGGGCAGTCCTCGGGGCGGCCCTGAGCGGACGGGTATCTGACATCCTGGGCAGGAAGAAAGTAATCATCGCCGCTTCGGTTATCTTTGCCCTGGGTGCACTTGCCACCGGGGCAGCGCCAAACATTTCCCTGCTTGTGACCGGAAGGATCATCATCGGCCTGGCGATCGGTATTGCTTCCTTTTCCGTACCCATGTACATTTCGGAGATATCGCCCACCAGGAAACGTGGTGCACTTGTGACCATGAACCAGCTGATGATCACGATCGGGATCCTGGTCTCTTACATCAGCGATTACCTCATAGCCAATGACGCCAATCCGTTTTCCTGGCGCTGGATGTTCTACATCGGGTTAATCCCGGCACTTATCCTGTTCATCGGCATGTTCTTTGTCCCCGAAACCCCCCGCTGGCTGATAGGGAGGGGCCGCGAAGAGGAGGGGAGGAAGGTCCTGAATAAGGTTGAAGAACCGGATCTTGTCGAGGAAGCGATCCGGAAAATAAAGGCCGACATCGCCCGTGAATCCGAATCCGCCGGTTACAGGGAAGTCTTTAAGCCCTGGTTGAGAACGGCACTTTTCATTGCCGTGGGGATCATGTTTTTCCAGCAATTCACGGGGATCAACACCATCATCTACTATTCGCCCAAAATATTCAAGATGGCGGGCATCGAAAGCAATACGCTTACCATTCTCCCATCCATTCTGCTGGGTACGGTCAATGTGCTTTTCACGGTGGTTTCCATCATGCTGCTAGACAAGCTGGGCAGGCGGCCGCTTTATTTCATCGGTCTTATCGGGATGATAGCGGGACTTGTGGGTGTGGGACTCTCCTTTTTCTTCGAGGAATCACTGGGCAGCTCCCTGAAATACTTCACGGTGGCCAGCATGTTCATCTACATCATATTCTTTGCGGTCAGCCTGGGACCGCTTGGCTGGCTGATCATTTCCGAGGTATTCCCGTTGAAAGTCAGGGGGGTCGGCATGAGCCTCGGATCCCTGTCGAACTGGCTGTTTAACGGGATCGTTGCCTTTACATTCCTGAAGCTGGTCAACGCCCTCTCGCCGGCCGGGGCATTCTGGCTTTATGCTGCCCTGGGGATACTGGGCATTATCTGGGGCCGCAGATTCATACCCGAGACAAAAGGCATTACCCTGGAAAAGATTGAAGATTACTGGAGGGAAGGGAGAAAACCAAGGGAATTTAAAGAGTGATCCCTTCGTCGCGTTCACCATTTTTCAATTATTAATAAACCGTTCCGGATGGATCCTGCTGCTATTTTTATTGTAATCGTAGGCATTGTAATATTTAATTACCTGTTTTCAAGGATGATGGAATACCTGAATGCCAGCCGGTACGGGGATCCTGTGCCTCCGGGGCTGGAGGATGTCTACGATGCCGAGGAATACCGTAAATCGATGGAATATAAAAAGGTGAACTACCGGTTCGCCATCCTGACGGGCACATTCAGTTTTGTACTGATCCTGGGCATGTTTTTCCTGGATGGATTTGCGTTTGTCGACAATCTGGTACGGCGGGTAACAGAGCAGCCCATCCTGCTGGCCCTTCTGTTTTTCGGTGTGCTGATGTTCGCCTCCGATCTTATTAATACGCCCTTTGCGGTCTGGGATACCTTCGTGATAGAGGAACGCTTCGGGTTCAACAAAACCACTCCGAAAACCTTTCTCCTGGACAAGCTGAAGTCCTGGATGCTCGGCGCCGTGATCGGAGGGGGGATCCTGGCGGCCATTATCTGGTTCTATACCCTCGCGGGCAAGAATTTCTGGATATTTGCCTGGATCCTGGTTTCGGCGTTCACCATTTTCATGTACATGTTCTATTCAACACTCATCGTCCCCCTGTTTAATAAGCAGACACCGCTGGAGGATGGCGAGCTCAGGCAGGCAATCACCGGATTCAGTGAACGGGCCGGATTCAGGCTGCAGAACATCTTTGTCATCGACGGATCTAAAAGATCCACCAAGGCCAATGCCTATTTCAGCGGGCTGGGGGCGAAGAAGCGGATCGTACTCTACGATACCCTGATCAACGACCTGAAAACCGGGGAGATCGTTTCTGTCCTGGCCCATGAGATCGGGCATTACAAGAAAAAACACACCCTGAGCGGGGTCATTCTTTCCATCCTGCAGACCGGTGTGATCCTGTTCATCCTTTCACTTTTGGTGGGCAATCCTGCACTTTCAAAGGCCCTCG
Organism: uncultured Bacteroides sp.; assembly: GCA_964431315.1. Classification (GTDB taxonomy): domain Bacteria; phylum Bacteroidota; class Bacteroidia; order Bacteroidales; family SM23-62; genus SM23-62. The sequence goes on from CAYSJH010000024.1 coordinate 57,443, forward strand.
GCGCATCGGTGCCCAGTTTCCACATCGGGCTCATCGCCTTCGGTATCCTTTACAGTCCCCTTTCCATGCTCCTGGGCATCGGGGGCAATATCCTTTCCAGGAAACACGAATACCAGGCGGATCGCTATGCAGGGGAGATGCATAAGCCGGGGGACCTGGTCAGTGCATTAAAGGGACTTTCGCGCAAGAACCTCAGCAACCTCACGCCGCACCCGGCCTATGTTTTTATTCATTATTCCCACCCGCCCCTGTTCCAGAGGGTAAAAGCCCTTATGGCCCTTAGTAAGCAGAAGGCAGTATCCGGTTAAGGAAAAAATTGTATTTTTGTCCCGTTTTCGCCTCCTTAGCTCAGCGGTAGAGCAGCTCACTCGTAATGAGCAGGTCGTGGGTTCAAATCCCATGGGAGGCTCATGAAGGCATGGGTGTGACTTGAACCAATATAATGGTCAATACATTTTCCAGGGTTGAGAAGGCTTTTTACAGCATTGCAGGGGAATACAACATGACCACTCGGATGCCCTATATCCTGGTGGAGAATTTTCCGAAACTGGGACTCCTCGCAGCGCTCCGCTTCCTGGAGTGGGTATCTGAAAACCCGGAAGGAGTGGTCAGCCTGCCTACCGGGAAAACCCCTGAATACTTTATCACCCATACCCGGTTCCTGCTGGATAACTGGAATAAAAAGAAGGGGGAGGAGATCCGTAAACCTTACGGGCTCCAATCGGGGAGGGTCCCGGACCTGAGGGGACTGCATTTTGTCCAGATCGATGAGTTCTATCCGATCTCTCCCGCTCAGCATAACAGTTTCTACAATTACGTCGACCGGTTTTATATCCAGGATTTCGGGATGGACAGGAAAAGGGCCCTGCTGATCAACTCCGATGCAATCCCCCTGGCTGATGACAAACATTTCGCGGAGGTATTCCCGGATTTACATATTGACCTTTCCCTTAAATACAGGGAGCCGAAAAATGAACTGGAGAAAACCCAGCAGGCTTCCATACTTAAAATCTCCGACTGGTGCCGTGATTACGAGGAAAGGATCCGCGGCATGGGCGGACTCGGGTTCTTCCTGGGAGGGATCGGTCCCGACGGGCACATTGCCTTCAATACCCGGGGGTCCGATCACCATTCGGCAACCAGGCTGACGGAGACTAATTTCGAAACCCAGGCGGTTGCGGCAGCGGATCTTGGCGGCATGGAAATCTCCCGTAACCGACTGGTGATCACGATCGGGCTGGGGACCATCACTTATAATCCAGATGCAGTGGCCATTGTCTTTGCTGCAGGGGAAGCCAAGGCAGACATTGTGAAGGCTTCGCTGGAAAACGGTCCCATGAGCGAATTACCCGCCACAGTCCTGCAAAAACTCGAAAGAGCCCGTTTTTATCTGACTTCGGGAGCTGCCTCGCACCTTCACGACCGGATCGACCTCTACTACAAATCCGGGGAGTGGTCCCACGAGAAAACGGAACATGCCGTGGTTGACCTCTGCCGCAAACTGAATAAATACGGCGATCACCTGGTTATGGATGATCTGCGGAACGATCCGTACTGCAAGCTGATCCCGGATCTGAGCGAGGAGACGGTGCCGGCTGTCAAGGAATCCCTGCAGGCCAAGATCCGTAAGGGCATGGTCAGGGAAAAAAAACAGGTTTTCTTCCACACGGGTCCGCACCACGACGATATCATGCTGGGCATCATGCCGCATATCAACCGCCAGTTGAGGGATGCCACCAATGAATTTCATTTTGCCGTTATGACATCCGGCTTTACGGCGGTGACCAACGTTTTTGTGATCTTTCGGCTGATCGACGTAAAGCGTTTCCTGGTTGAATCGAAGATACAGATGACGGGCAATCCGGATTTCTATACGGATGGGTACAGGCACAACTGGGACAAGGATGTCTACCACTACCTGGATAACATAGCGGCTGAGAACTACCTGGAAAGAAGAAGGGCCATCTCGCATCGCATGGTCAGGGCCATCGTCCAGATATGGGAAACGGGGAATACGGAGGAATTATTCAATACCATTGACGAGATCCTGACCATTCTGAGAAAAAGCTATGACGGCAGTAAAAATCCACCGAAAATTCAGCAGCTCAAGGGAATGATCAGGGAGTTCGAGGAGGAACTGATCTGGGCCCACTACGGGGTCCCGGTAAAAAACGTGCACCACCTGAGACTCGGCTTCTACAAGGGGGATATTTTTACCGAACAACCTGAAAATGAACGTGATGTAGTACCCATCCTGGAAGCCCTCCGAAAGTTCAGGCCAACCGTGATCAGCCTGGCCCTGGACCCGGAAGGAAGCGGTCCCGATACCCATTACAAGGTCCTCCAGGCCATTGCGGCCGCGGTAAGGCAATGGAGCAGCGAGGAAGACACCACCGGCCTGCGCATCGTAGGTTACCGGAACGTCTGGTACAGGTTCCATCCGGCAGATGTCAACGTGATCGTCCCGGTATCCCTGAATTCACTTGCCATCGTCGAAGAATCATTCAACGACTGTTACATCAGCCAGGTGGATGCCTCCTTCCCGAGTTATGAATACGACGGCAAATTCAGCCTGCTGGCAAAAAAAATATGGGTCGAACAATTGAAGCAGATCCAGCTGGTCCTGGGCAAGGAATTCTTTTTCAAAAACGAAAACCTTCTGCTCAAAGCCACCCATGGCCTGCTATATTTCAAGGAGATGAACGTTGAGGAATTCCTCAGCCAGGCGAGAGAGCTGAAAAAAACCATCGAAGGAATCATTCAGACAATCTAAATCATTAAATTTACTAAATTCGCCCAAACCCACACCACACTCACACCCACACCCAAACCCATGCCTTCATGCGGGAGTAGCTCAGGGGTAGAGCATCAGCTTCCCAAGCTGAGGGTCGCGGGTTCGATCCCCGTTTCCCGCTCTTCATTATCAGGGACTTAGCACTACAGACTGCTGAGTCCCTATTTTTTTGCAATGAAATTTGCAATATAAAGAAGCCATATCTTCCCTTTATTAATACCCTCAAGATGGTACATCAGAAGAGTTTCATTATGCCTCTTTAGTACATGCTGACTCATGAACCAAAAATATGCATTTTCATGCATACGAAAACCTTAGGTTTTATTAACTTTCCTCTTCACCCCGAGGCAGAGCCTCGAGGAATTCTATAATTAAATTGTCTTGGTTTT
>CAYSJH010000025.1:0-59711 GCA_964431315.1 uncultured Bacteroides sp.
TTTCAAGCTCCTCTTCGGTAAGACTGTAATTGAGATTTCCTGCGTAAATGTTCATTTCAAAAAAATTAAATCAAACGGTAAATATAAAGATTAAATCCAGTAAATATCAAAACATCCGCCCATTTTAACTGAATTATAAATACTTCATAATAAAATCACCTGATAAAATCGTTATAAATCAAAGATTCTTAAATTTGTTCTTTAATCCAAATCAGCCAATAATTTATGAACGATAATAATAAAGAAATCCTGCAGGAGGAACCGATGAAAAAGAAACCCGTGTTCCTGATCGTAGTGGTAATTGCTTTGGTCTGTGCAGTCGGGTATCTCGGCTATACTTACCTGGATTTAAGAAAGCAATCCGCGATTGAAAAAGAAGAACTTACCCGGCAAAGGGAGAAGCTTGAGACTGAACTGAGGGTAATTTATGTCGAGTACGACTCTCTGAAATCCGATAACGATACCATGAATCTTAAGTTGCAGGCCGAGCAGGACCGGATCGAAAGACTTCTGAAGATCAATGCCAATAATGTTTACAAGATCCGTATGTATGAAAAAGAACTGCAGACGATCCGGAAGGTATTGCGCTCCTATGTTGTCCAGATCGATTCGCTCAACATGGCCAACCAGGAATTGAGGGCGCAAAACATTGAAGTCCGCCAGCAGCTCCACCGGTCCGAAACCGAAAAGGCCGAGCTGTCGCAGGCCAAGGAAGAACTCAGCAGCAAGGTTGAGATGGCCTCCATCCTGAATGCCAAGAACATTGTGGTCACCGCGCTGAGAAACGAAAAGGGGCGTGAAACGGACCGTTACGACAAAACCATCCGGCTGCGAATCTGTTTTACACTGAGGGAAAATCCCATACTTGAACCCGGATTCAGAACAGTCTACATGCGTATTGCAAGGCCGGATGACGTGATCCTTACCTCCGGGGTGAATTTTTTTGATTTTGAAGGCCAGCAGATTGTCTATACGGCCAGCCGGGAAGTCAGTTACGAAAACGTGGACGTGGATCTTTGCCTTTACTGGCAGAACGACGGACAGCTGATTCCCGGCACATACAGCCTGACCCTTTATGCCGGTGGACATATGATCGGATCAACGACCTTTGCCTTGAAATAAATCCTGCAATAAACTTCTTTCATGCGGATAGGCATCATCATCGGACGCATCGGCGGTGTGGATGGGGTGGCCCTGGAAACCGAAAAATGGATCGAGGTATTGAAACGTATGGGCCATGAAATCTTCATCCTTTCAGGCCAGTACGAAGAAAGGCCCATGAACAGCACCTGCGAAACCCTTGTCCCGGAAATGTCCTTTTTTTCGCCCGAAAGCTTCTGGAGCCAGAAAAAAGCCTTTTTCCATCCCGAAACGGACCCCGCCGAACTGATCGAGCACATTGACCTTTACAGTAAAGTGATCTACAAAAAGATCCTGGACTGGATAAGGCAGCAAAAGATCGAACTGATCATTTCGGAAAATGCTTCCTGCCTGCCTTCCCATCTTGAAATGGGACTGGCTATAAAAAATGCGGTTAAGAAGTCCGGCATCCCGACCATTACCCATGACCATGACTTTGCCTGGGAAAGGGGGGACCGTTACCGTTCCCCCCACCCGGCCATTAACGAATACGTGGAATCCAATTTCCCCATGCGACTCCATAACGTGCATGCGGTGATCAACACCCATGCCGGTGAAACGCTTAAACAGCGTTTCGGAAGGGAATCGGTGAACGTTCCAAACGTCATGAATTTTGACGTCCCCTACGGCGTGCCCAATGATTATAACAAAAATGTCAACCGTGTCCTTGGCTATCGCGACGATGATATCTTTCTTTTCCAGATCACAAGGGTTGTCCGGCGAAAAGGTATTGAAACGGCCATCGAACTTGTTCACCGGCTTGAGGATGAAAGGATCAAGCTTGTGATAACTGGCAATTATGCCGATGATGAAGGCAGCAAATATTACAACGATCTGGTACAACAGATCCATGATCTGAAGCTGGGTGAAAGGGTTCGGTTCGCCTATCACTGTTTCCACAATAAAGGAACCTCCAGCCAGGGAGACGAATGCGGTTATTCCCTTTCGGATGCCTACGCCCGGGCGCGGGCCTGCACCTATTTCAGCACCTATGAGGGTTTCGGAAATGCCTTCGTGGAAGCAGTACTGGCCAAACGTCCCATTTTTGTAAACAATTATAAACCTGTTTACTGGCCCGATATCGGAAGCAAGGGTTTCAGGGCCGTGATGCTGGAGGACAGCGTCCTTACCCAGGAAGCGCTCGAGGAAATGAAGCTTGTCATTTACAACGACAGGATAAACCGCGAAGTGGCCGAGCATAATTTCGAGCTCGGAAAGAAACTTTTTTCGTACGACACACTCGAGGTAAAACTGGAAGAACTCATCGGAAAAGCCATCCGGGCAAACTGATCAGAGGAACAGCTTTGAGATGATGTGATCGGCAATGAACATCCCTTCTCTGCTCAGGACCAGAATATTCCCTTTATTGATGATCCTGTTTCCCTGTATGAAAGGTTTTGCCTGGTCCAGGACCTGCCTGCGGGAATCCTTCCCCCATTCCCTTCCAATGTACTCCGTATCGGTCCCCCACATAGTCCTGAGCGAAGTCATCAGGTACTCGTTCAGGCGGGTTTTTTCATTCAGAACCTCCTGCTCCCCTACCTCTTCACCGGCCATGATCCCTCGGATGTAGCTGGAATTTTTTGCCATGTTCCACTGCCTTGCCCGCCCATTGTAGGAATGGGCAGAGGGACCGATACCGAGGTATTTTTCGCTCTTCCAGTAGGCGGAATTATGCCTTGACAGGAAACCCGGCAGCGCGAAATTGGATATTTCATAATGCTGGTATCCCCGGTCCTCCATTCGATCCAGGAGTATCCGGAAATGTTCCAGGCTCCTGTTTTCATCCACCGGCTTTATTTTTCCTTTCCGTCTCCGGTAATCCAGCACGGAACCCGGTTCATAGCTCAGATGATAGGCAGCTAAATGGGCCGGCCGGTAGGAAAGGGCAACGTCCAGGGTATCTCCCCATTTTTTGATGCTCAGTCCCGGCAGTCCGTAGATCAGGTCAAGGTTCAGGTTATCGAAGCCTGCTTTCCTGGCATAGTCAAGGCAGGCTCCTGCCTGGGCGGATGTGTGTCTTCGGTTCATTAATTTAAGGAACCGGTCATCAAAGGACTGGATGCCGATGCTGAGGCGGTTGATGCCAATTTGCCGCAGGGCTGAAAGGTATTTCGGATTCAGATCGTCCGGGTTTGCTTCCAGTGTAATTTCTGCTTTTTCGTCCACCGCATAATTTTCCCTGATTGCCTTAAGCAGGCTGGTGACCCGGGCAGGCTCCAGCAGGGAAGGCGTGCCGCCGCCAAAATAGATGGTCCGGACCGTTTCCCCTTCCAGAAAATGTTGTCGGAGTTGTATTTCTTTTTCAATGGCTTTCAGCATGGGAGGAAGATGTCCCAGCGATACGCTGAAATGGAAATCGCAGTAAGTACAGGCGTTCCTGCAAAACGGAATATGGATGTAGAGCCCCGCCATTTCAATCCAAATCGGCAAGGTAACCAATCACGGCATTGGAGACGGTCCTCGGTTCAGGTGGCAGCGAATAGACGTTTTTCTCATAATCGTGGTTGTAGGGAGAAATATTCCTTGTCTGTCCCTCCACGACGAGCGTACTGCTTCCCCCGGGGTCAAATTCCATGGCATCGGTGATGTTATAATTCAACAGGATCTCTGCCATATCCTGGTGGGTGGCGCCAACGGATTCACGTATCCTTCCGTTCACGGCCAGAACGGAAAGGTTCCCCGAGGAATCCGTTCCCACGGCAATTTTCGGTCCCCTCATATCCGTATAGTCTAGTCTTGCTGCCTGGGTTGCAATGGAATTTTGGGTTTTCCAGCCTTCTGCTTTCATGTTGATGCATATTTTACCGCCGCAGAGCAGCATGGGACCTGCTTCCACTGCATGCTCAATGTTTTCCATCCCGTACAGCAACAGTCCCAGTTCCGTGCCCGGTTTCCCGAATTCCTCAGGAAAGGCATCCCTGCTGAAAGAAAGGGTCAGTCCCACCGGTATGATCCGCACGTTCGCTTCTCCCCTTATGACCTCCTTGATCCGGTTGCCTGCCAGCCGGACGACCACCCTGCCGGATGCGGGTATTTCCTGGTCTTCAAAAAGCAGGTCATAAAATGTGCAGGGAAGATCCGGCTGAAGGCTGTTGTAGGCTTCCGGAGGAAACGAAATCCGTGTTTTTGCATAAGACAGTTCGAATCCCCCCGAAACATTAACCCTCCGGATCGTTATGCTGCCGTCGGTGCCAATCAGCATGGCCGCTTTATTGAACAATGGCGGTGAAAGCACCCGGTGGTCCGATACGATCATTCCCAGGGGTGAGCCGATGTACGTTTCCGGCAGGCCCAGTTTTCCCACCAGTTCCGGATTCAGGATATATCCCCCGTTCCAGGCAATCCTGGCTGTAATTTTCCGTTCGTTTTCAAACTGCGTGCAGAAGGAGGTAACCCTTTGCAGGCCACCGCCGGCCGATATGGCAAGGAATTGCCATTTTTTTCCCGGACCGGGATTTTTCGTGCTTGCAATGACCCCGTTCCATGGATGCCTGTCCCGATAAATTCCACTTACATATCGGTATTCCACTTCCGATGCATGTTCTGTCTTTCCCTCGAGTTTTTCAAGCACATGCTTTACGGGGGATCCCCCGGCTTCGGCATCCTTACGGAGCTCCTCCAAAACCGTTTTCTCCCCCATTTCCCGGCATAATTTCCGGAAGGTGTTCCCTTTCAGTGTTTCACTCAGTTCTTTTGCCGTCTGAATGGGTGTAGGATAGGCAATGGTGGACCGCAGTCCCGCCGGCACGTACTGGATGTATCCGCTATTCAGGGGGATTCCCAGCAGGTTTGCGGCAATGGGGCTGGTAACCTTCCCTATGTGAAAGCGGTCAATGGACACAATGTCGGTCATTACCGCGGCATTCCTCCGGTTGGTTATGATGTAACCCCCGGCCTTCTGGATGCCGTGCAAGGTTTTCAGGGCCCTGCCTCCCAGCTGCGGGAAATGGATCCCTACCGAGAGCTGTTCGGTTGGAATGATCCTCAGGATCTGCTTTTGATACAGGAGCTTCAGTTCTTCGTTCCTTCCCTTCTTAATGTACTCCTGGATCCCGGCTTTATTCAGTTGCCTGATGATCGACCGTTCCTGTGCGAACAGGTATACGGGTGCAATAACCATTCCCGAAGCTGCCAGTGTTTCTTCGGTAAGTTCTTCTTCGATCTTCAGCCTCAGCCTGGAACGCACGCTCTGTAGAGCAAAAAATTCCAGCTCATACATAAGATAGTCCCCCGGAAAATACGCAACGGGCAGGTTCTCGTGCATCTTTTCCATCAGTTTGTACCGGTCGTCGATGGCCAGGGCCGGACTGGCGGTCAGTTGTAAAAGAGCAAGGTTCCAGTCAGTGAAGAAATGGGGACTCTCCCTGACCCCTATCCGAACATTCGGTTTGATGATCCGGTTGTAAAGCAGGTTGATGACTCCCGTCAGTTCCTGAATGGTATAATCCTGGTAAGGGTAATAATTCCGGTTGCGGTGACGGTAGGACATGGAATGGTCGTGGTGTACCTTTATCTCTCCTTCCCGGTACCGGAATATATTGTCCACCGCGTTATAAAACCGGGTGTTTTTTTCTTCAGGAATATCTGCGTGTGACGGATCCAGGGTAATGATCTCCCTGGCAAAACTCAGTGCAATGCCCCTGAACATCTGCTGCTCGATCCTGAAGTAACTGGGATCTATCAGTGATTTCAGCAGAACCATGAAGGAAAGTTTACCATACCCTGGCAGGTAATTGCGGTGTTCGGTATTCAGCAGGGCGTCGAGGTCGCTGTTTTTAAAATTCACCTTTCCCCGGAATATCCTCAATGCCTCACGTGTCAATTCCATGGATTCGCGGTTGGGCCTGAGCTGCCTGTACAGCCTTGAACATATCTGCATCAGGTTTCCTTCGAGCGAATGAAGGCTGTAGCGTTTCAATACCGCCCTCCGGTTATGCAGCACTTCGTCCACATATTTATTCGGGAAAAAGATCCGGTCGGTAATTTCCTTTACATGCCTGGATTTAATGTTCTTCCCGTCAAATTCTATGACTTTCAGCCGGTCCTGCTCACCGAGATGTTCGCCTATGACCTCCCGGTACACGTCCTTCGGTTCATAACGTCTGCAAATAATGGGGGTTCCGCATGCTGTTGCTTCAATGATCGGGAGTCCCCTGCCCTCGGTCTTGCTGGGCAACAGGATCAGTGAAGCAATGTTGTAAAGTTCCGGGATGCCAACGGGATTTTCAAAGCGCTTTTTAAACGATTCCTTATCCAGCTCACTGAACAGGCAGGCCAGGTAGATCCTTTCCCGGTATTCTGGTTCCAGCTGGCCCATGAACCTGGCAAAACGTTCGATAAGTTTTTCGAAATAGGTATATTGCCCGGTGGCAATGGGACCTGTAATCAACAGGGTCAGTTTAAGGTTCGGATTTTTTGCCAGGTGGTCGTTGAATACCGGGTCTGTGAAAAGCCTTCTGATGAGCCGGAAGCTCACTTCTATCTTTTTCCTTGCAATGATCCTGGTGGGCTGAAGGAAAACAATGTTCTCGGAAGAAAATTTCTGTATCGCCCGTGTCTTGGTGCCGATCAGTATCGGCCGGGGATTGTTGCTGTCGACCAGTTTGTTCTCCATGACATCCTTCACTGAGTACCCGACCAGGGCTTTCCTGTACCTGCTCAGGATCTTTTCAAACTGCACATAGGCATTGATCTTTTTCCGTTTTGGGATGTTCAGGTAAATGTCCGTATCGACGGCCGTGCTGATCTCGCAAACCGCAGCGGGATTATGCCCGTTTACTCTAATCAGATGCTCGGTCTGTCCCAGATTGATGTTCACGTTGATCCATGAACGGGATTCCCAGGGAAAAATCATTTCAATGATGGAAAAGAATTCACCAATGTCGGAGTTGGTGAAGAAAAAATCCCTCGGACCTTTCGATGCCCTTTTCAACTTAAGGTCTATGGGCCTGCTTCCCCCTTCCCAGTAAAAATCATGGTTGTTATTGATCACCGGGATGCCCAGGTATTCGGAGATCAGTACCAGGGCAAGGCAATAGGCCACATTCCCCGGGTTTGAACACACATTGATCACGTAAAGCAGCGATACATCGTTCCGTTCAATATATTCACCCAGCTTTTTACAGATTTTTTTTACCTGTTTCCAGAATTTCAGAATGAGGGTATTGTATTCCTGGCTTCCACGTTCCAGTTTTGTAAAATAGAAATCCCTGTACAGCTCCCAGTCGTCAAATCCCCTCAGCTCCTTCATCTCGAACCGCCTTGCGTTGGTTCCCAGCAGTTCTTCCGATTCGGGGTAAAACTCACCGGTAATATAATGGATCTGCATTCCCGGGAACTTTCGCCGGAATATCTTTGCATATTTTTCCACTTCAATGGTCACCCCGTCCACCGAATAGTGAAAGGTGGCAAATGCCATGGCACGGTTTTTCAGGTATCCCTTGAAATCCGCAAAGCTCCCATGGAATTCACAGGCCGGCACCGGATTGTTTTCTTTGAAACGGTCAAGGTACAGTCCCAGATCAAACCAGGTTGCTATTTTTTCCCGGTTGATTTCCTGCATCATCTGGAACGACGACATTCTTCGTTTCACGATAATTAATATCTTTGGGGTCCGTTAAGATTGCTGATTAGGTAATTTAATAAATTTTCATGACCTGATATCCTTTTCAAACTATGTATAAAGCATTCCGTTACTGGAAAACCATCGGCTGGTCAGTCATTATGCTCATTCTGTTCCTTCTGCCGGCAGAAGAGTTTTCCAGGGCTCCCAGCATTCCTTATGTATCCCAGTTTTTCCATATCGTCCTGTTTGCCGGATTTACCCTGTTCCTGGTGTGGGACCGGTTAAGGATAAAATTTCTTGTAAAGCCTTCCCTGAATGTTTATCTGATGGCGATCGGCCTGAGTATCCTGTTCGGATCAATTGTTGAACTTTTACAGGTTATCAGTGGTGCCGGACGTAATGCCGAATTTCTTGATGTGTTGTTTGATCTTACCGGCAGTCTTTTATCTACAGGAATTATTGCCCTGTTTTTCTGCCTGCGAAGGTCTACAAATTAACCTTGTTCTTCCCTTCCCTTATTTCCTCAACGAAATCGGAAATTTTCTCCCTCTGGAACAATTCGTGCAGGCTTTCCCTGATTTCCACATATTTTTTATGCGCAGAACACGGCTCGTTCTCATTGCAGTCTTCTATTCTTATCATGCATTTTTTAAACAGGTCCTGTCCGTCTATGATGTCCACGATTTCGATCAGCGTGATCTTATCAGCAGGCTTGCCCAGCCCGAATCCGCCGTGAGGTCCTTTGGTAGAGGAAAGCAGCTTATGCTTTGCAAGGGTTTGCAGGATTTTTCCCAGAAAGGGTGTTGGTATAGAAAGTTCCTTGGATATCTGCTTTATGCCTATCTTTTTTTCCTCCCCTGCAAACAAAGCGAGATAGATGACAGCCCTTATTGCATATTTAGACGTATTTGAAAGCATATTTCCGTTATTTGTTGATTTATCATCAAATTTATACAAATTATTGATTTAATACCTAAAAGTATTAAACTTCCATTATCCTTTATTTGCTTTCGCGTCAGCAAAATCCATTTAACGCATTGTTAAATCACTGTTAATTAATATTGATTTTTTCCGGTGAAAATGCTTGCAAAATTTAATTTTACTTTTCTCTTGACCTTTTTATTTAAAATAAAAATTTTATTGTCATTACTTTCCAAAAAATGCCAAACAATTATTTAACAATGGTATGATTGTCTGATTATTAAAAGCATTTTACAGGAATTTAGCTAACATCTGTTAATTTTATCCTAATATTCTATCATAAAATAATTTAGCCTGATAAGAAATTGTTAATATCGTGCTTAATAAATTTTGAAAATTTGATTTGAATCCTTTCTTCATAGATAATAACAATATTAACACCCTATTATAATTATCATCTTTTATTAAATTACTTTATTAATATATATGAATATAAGCTGGGGAAATATTGGAAAAAAGGGATTTGTTGATATGGTGATAGATCCCGGTATTGATGTGATCGGTGAAATAAACCGGATGAGGAAGGAAAAGAATGCCGTGATCCTTGCACATTATTACCAGGAAGCAGAGATACAGGATATCGCCGATTTTGTGGGGGACAGCCTGGCGCTTTCTCAGCAGGCCGAAAAAACGGATGCAGACATCATCGTCTTTGCCGGTGTTCATTTTATGGCTGAAACGGCAAAGATACTGTCCCCCGAAAAAAAGGTACTGCTACCAGACCTGAACGCGGGTTGTTCACTGGCTGATTCATGTACACCGGAAGAATTCAGAAAATTCAGGGAACAGTACCCCGGTCATACCGTTATATCGTACGTGAATACATCAGCCGAGATAAAAGCCCAGACGGACATTATCTGCACCTCATCCAATGCAATGCAGATTGTAGAGAGCCTTCCTAGGAATGAGAAGATTATCTTTGCGCCTGACAGGAACCTGGGAAATTACATCAGAAGCGTAACTGGAAGAGACATGATCATATGGCAGGGGGCCTGTCATGTGCACGAAGAATTTTCACTGGAAAGGATTATAGAGATAAAGAAGCATGAACCGGATGCAAAGATCATTGCCCACCCGGAATGCGAAAAGCCGATCCTTCTGATTGCGGAACATATCGGATCAACACAATCTTTACTTAAATTCACTATAAAGGATGATGCGTTGAAATACATTGTGGCCACCGAATCGGGGATCATCCACCAGATGAAAAAAGCTAGTCCCCTTAAAACATTTATACCTGCACCCCCGAAAGATTCAACGTGCGCATGCAACGATTGCAGTTTTATGAAACGCATCACAATAAAGAAGGTCTATAATTGTTTGAAATATGAAATGCCTGAGATAAATGTACCTGAAGACATCCGGGAGAAGGCAATCCATTCAATCAAAAGGATGCTGGAGATTTCTGAAAGGCTGGGTATTTAAAATCAGATGAAGATCACAGAACTCATAAAAAAACTTAAAAACAGGATCATTCTCCTGCTTTTGATTTCATGCGGTGTATCGACACTGTTTGCGCAGGAAAATGTACCGAGGAACGGGTTTGTGAAGTTCTATTACCCCAGCGGACAGCTGGCAAGCGAAGGAACCATGAGGGATGGTCAGCCCGACGGGTACTGGGTGACTTATTATCCGACAGGGATAAAAAAATCGGAAGGAAAAAGGGACAATTTCCTTCTTGACAGCATCTGGACATTTTACGACAACAAAGGGGACACCCTTCAGAAAATAAGTTATATGCTGGGCAAGAAGAACGGTTATTACCTTATTTATGGTTACGAGGGACTAAAAGAAGGGCGGGACCATGGAGTCATTATATCCAGGGAACTTTACGTGAATGACAAAAGGGAAGGCCTTTCCTATTATTATTATGACGATGGGAAACTGCAATACGTAGTGGGTTATTTGGACGGGAAAAAACAGGGACTGAGCAAGGAATATGATAAGGATGGAACGATCCGTTCGCTGGTATATTATCACAACGGTTTAATGACCGAACGCGAAGATATAAACCGAGTCGATGCAAACGGGCTGAAACAGGGAGTCTGGAAGGAATTCTTCCCCGATGGAAAACTGAAGTCGGAAAAATCCTACCATAACGGTATGCTGGATGGACTTTTCAAGGAATTCAATGAAAAGGGAAACCTGGTTATGGTATTGAAATATAATGAGGGACAGGTGGTTGCGGAAGATGTGGATGAGGAGGAAAACATCGAGATACGCAACGAGTATGATGAACAGAACCGTTTGTTGAAAAGCGGACCTTACAGGGAGAATGTACCCATAGGGATACACAGGCAGTATAATGCACGGGGAGAGGTTATCGCCTCACAGACATACGACAATAAAGGCAATAAGATCGCCGAAGGGATCGTGGACGAAGAAGGCAGGAAACAGGGAAAATGGAACGATTATTATCCGGGAGGCAAAATGATGACGGAAGGGCAGTACCAGGATAATTATCGGACCGGCAAGTGGAACTTCTATCGCCAAAACGGCAGGATCGAACAAACGGGCGAATACAACCTGGGCAGGCCACACGGATTGTGGGTGTGGTATTATGAAGAAGGAAGTGTCCTCAGGGAGGAGGAATTTTTCAACGGAAGGGAAGATGGTAAACTGGTCGAATATGCATTCGATGGAAGCATCATCACCGAAGGGGATTACGTTGACGGGGAGAAAGAAGGTCCCTGGTATTACAGGGAAGGGGACCACATCGAGATCGGCAGTTACATTACCGGGTTACGCGATGGGAAATGGAAATATTTCTACGGCGACAGCACCCTGGAATTCGAAGGGTATTTCATACAGGGAGATCCGGATGGGAAGCAAAAGCTTTTTTACCAGAACGGGAATTTGAAAGAGGAACGATTTTATGTGATGGGAATAAAGGAAAGAAACTGGAAAAAATACGATGAATCGGGAAATCTTGTGATGACCATCACCTATAAGAATGACGAGGAGGCAAGGGTAAACGGGGTAAAGGTTGACCTGCCCGAAGGCTCCAGAGTGCTGATTCAATAAGCCCAATGCAAATGGAAGAACAATTCGAGGTACACGGGAAGGGACTGAACGAAAAGGACCGTGAGTATGAAAAACGGCTAAGGCCGCTGAATTTCACGGATTTCAGGGGCCAGTACAAAACCGTTGAAAACCTGAAAGTTTTTGTCCAGGCTGCCAGGCAGAGAGGAGAAGCCCTTGACCATGTTTTGCTTCATGGTCCACCGGGACTCGGAAAAACAACACTTGCGCACATCATTTCCAATGAGATGAAAGTGGGACTTAAAGTCACCTCAGGGCCGGTGCTGGATAAGCCGGGGGACCTGGCAGGGATACTGACGGGATTGGAAGAATCCGATGTATTGTTCATAGACGAGATACACAGGCTTTCCCCGGTTGTGGAAGAATACCTGTATTCCGCTATGGAGGATTACCGCATAGACCTGATGGTTGACAAGGGACCCAGCGCCAGGTCCATTCAATTGAGCCTGAACCCATTTACCTTGATCGGCGCAACCACCCGCTCGGGACTCCTTACAAGTCCCCTCCGGGCCCGTTTCGGCATTAAATTCCTGCTCGAATATTATGATTCAAAAGTACTGAAGCAGATCATCATGCGTTCGTCAAGCATACTGAATGTTGTGATAGATGACAAGGCGGCCGAAGAACTGGCTTCCCGGAGCAGGGGCACACCGAGGATAGCCAACGCATTGTTGCGCAGGGTAAGGGATTTTGCCCAGGTAAAAGGCAGCGGGGACATCGACCTGGACATAACGCAATATTCCCTTGAAGCCATGAATATAGACCGGCACGGACTCGATGAAATGGACAATAAGATCCTTTCCACCATTATCGAAAAGTTCAAAGGTGGACCGGTGGGCATATCGACCATTGCAACAGCAGTCGGCGAAGACGGGGGGACGATCGAAGAAGTCTATGAACCGTTTCTTATAAAGGAGGGTTACATAAAAAGAACACCACGTGGAAGGCAGGTTACGGAGAGGGCCTTCAAACACCTGGGAAAACCCCTGATGGGCGATATGGAGATAAAATTCTGACCGGGATCATTCGTAAAGATTACCGATCCGTATCAGTCCCGCTTCATCCAGTATCCTGATTTTTCTACCGTTAAGCTCAATCAGCCGGTCCTGTTTGAATTCTGAAAGCAACCGGATCACCGATTCGGTTGCGGTCCCCACAATGTTGGCAAGTTCCTCCCGGGTCAGGGAGATCTGGAGGATTTTGTTGCTGTCGAGCCCGAAATCATTTTTCAGATGTATCAGGATCTCGGCCAGGCGTTCCCTAACCGTTTTCTGGGCGATGTCCGTTATGTAAGCATTGGCCTCACCAAGCTCTTTGCAGGTGATTTGCATGAGTTCCATGGAAAAATTCCCATTGTGCTTTACCAGGTGAATCAGAGTATCACCGGGTATATAACAGGTCGTTGCATCTTCCAGGACCTCCGCCGTGGTGCAGGCCAGCTCATTGCTCAGGACGGAACGGAAACCGATTATGTCCCCGGCCTGGGCAAAACGGATGATCTGTTCCTTGCCATCGATACCGGTCTTAAAAACCTTGATGATGCCCTTTTCAAGGCAATAACAGCCGTTGATCCTGCTGTTTTCACGGTAGATAACGGAACCCCGCTTGAAATTTTCAATCGTTTTTTCAAAGTTGAGCAGGTCGAGTTCTTCCTGGTTCAGATGCCTGAAAATGGAATTAGGCCTGATCAGGCAGCCATCGTTGCAGGTGAATGTCTGGAGGTTTTTCATACACCGCAGATCAACCTTTGATAAAGTAAGGGGACATCGGCTGTGCAATATACAATTTATCCCTAAATTTGCGAATTAATTAAATGCTAAAATGAAGAAGGAATCAATCAATCTGAAATGGATGGACGGCATATCATTCGAGGCGGATGTTGCTGGTTATAAGATCTATATAGATTCAGACCCGGAGTTCGGGGGACAGAATAGGGGACCCAAACCAAAGCCCCTGATGATGGTTGCGCTGGCAGGATGCACCGGGATGGATCTGGTCTCTCTGATGAACAAAATGAGGGTGGAATACGATGGCCTGAACGTCGTTGTTGAAGGCGATATTACCGAGGAACATCCGAAACATTTTACAAAAATGAAAGTCATATATGAAATCAGCGGCAAACACGTCGACCTCGCAAAAGTGGAAAAAGCTGTCACCATGAGCAAAGAGAAATACTGCGGGGTGAGCTACTCCTACAAAAAGGCCATGGAAATTGAATATGAAATACGGATCCTGGATTGATCCGAAACAGAACATCAAAAATCAATACCCCGGATCTCACCAGGCCGATCTGAACTGGTCAAGAAAGCGTTTATCGTTCTCAAAATAGAGGCGGAGGTCGTTGATCTGGTATTTCAGCATGGCGATGCGTTCCACCCCCATGCCGAAAGCATACCCCGTATGTTTAACCGGGTCAATCCGGCAATTTTCAAGAACATTGGGATCCACCATCCCGCACCCCATGATCTCCAACCATCCGGTGTATTTGCAAACATTGCATCCGCTGCCCCCGCAAATGCTGCAGGAAATATCCATTTCGGCGGAAGGTTCGGTGAAGGGAAAGAAGGATGGCCTTAAGCGGATTTGTGTAACGGGACCGAACATTTCACGGGCAAAATACAGCAACACCTGCCGCATGTCGGCAAATGAAACACCTTCGTCAATATACAATCCCTCTACCTGGTGAAAAATGCAATGCGCACGGGCGGAGATCGCCTCGTTCCGGAATACGCGTCCAGGGGATACGGTCCGGATGGGTGGCAGCTGCTTTTCCATGACACGCACCTGGACAGAAGAAGTATGGGTGCGAAGCAGGATATCGGGATTCATGCGAATGAAAAAGGTATCCTGCATGTCCCTGGCCGGGTGATCCTGTGGAAAATTCAGGGCGGAGAACACATGCCAGTCGTCTTCGATCTCGGGACCTTCAGAGATCACGAAACCGACCCGGCTGAAGATTTCGAGTATCTCCCGCCTGACAATGGAAACCGGGTGCCGGGCACCCAGGGGCAATTGCACTCCCGGCCGGGTAAGATCAGGTTTCTCCCTTTCCGCATCTTTGTTTGCAGCGGCGGACTGAAATTCATCCAGCTTTTCAAGGGCAGACTGTTTGAGCTGATTAAGCTTTTGTCCGACCTCCCGTTTTTGTCCGGGTGGAAGCGACCTGAATTCCTCGAAGAGCTCCGCAATAATCCCTTTCTTGCTGAGGTACCGGAGCCTGAATGATTCGGCATCGCCTGAGCCGGGGAATGCAAAAGCAAGGATTTCCTCCCTTATTTTGTCGATTCTGTCGAGCATATGCGGAAATGTCGCGTAAAAATAAGGAAATTACTTCAAAACGCTGATACGGATGATCTTTACATCATCAAGGGGGCGGTCCCTGCTGTCGGTCGGAACGGAGGCAATTTTGTCGATGGTCTCAAAACCTTCAACGACCTCGCCGAAAACGGTATAAGCATAGTCCAGGTGCGGGGCTCCCCCGGTTTCCCGGTAAATTTTCCTCTGATCAGCGGTAAAGGGAATGTGTGCCCCGCTTTTTTCCATGGCGTCAAGCTCTGCATCGGTAAATTTCCTGCCCTGAACGATGTAAAATTGGGATCCGTTTGATTCCCGGCCGGGATTCATCTGGTCTCCCTGCCGGGCAGCTGCAAGGGCCCCTTTCCTGTGGTAAAGGTCCGGGTGGAATTCCGCCGGTATCCGGTATCCTGAATCCCCGTACCCCAGCGCAACGCCTTTCTGGGCATTCCTTGAATTTGGGTCACCGGTCTGTATCATGAAATCCCGGACCACCCTGTGGAAAAGCAAACCATCGTAAAATCCCTCACGGGCAAGTTTTACGAAGTTCTCCGAATGCATGGGCGTCTCTTCATAGAGAATGCATTTCAGATTGCCTTTGCTGGTTTCAATAAGAACTGTTTGAGCGGGCGTCTGGGACAGAACCCTTAATGGAATTATGGCCAGGAAAACAAAAAGTCCGGTTAGTTGTATTCTGTTTGTCATCTTCTTGTAACTTGAATTCACAAAACTAAACGTTTTAAAATGAAAAAGAAAACCATCCTCGTTGCCGGTGCAGGGGGACTCATTGGCAGTGCAGTGGCCGGACATTTTAGCCGGAATGATGTCAAGCGGGCAGGAAGGAAGGATTTCATGATGGAAGATGAGGCTTTTGTAAAACGGTATGAATCAGCGGACGTAATCATGAATTTCGCCGGAGCCCCGGTCCTGAAAAGATGGAACCGAAAAAACCGGAAAGAGATTATGGAAAGCCGGATCGAAACCACCCAAAAACTGGGACTGATCATGGAACGGGGTAAAAGGAAGGAACGCCGGTACATATCTGCCTCTGCCATAGGAATCTATGATGATAAAGGCAGGCATACGGAAGAAAGTGTAAACACCGGTCGTGGATTTTTGAAAGAAGTGGTCGAGCAATGGGAAAGAGAAGCGATGAAACTGGAAGGTCCAGGATGTTCCGTATGCATTCTCAGGATCGGGGTGGTACTTAGCAGGCAGGGAGGAATGCTCACAAAACTACTGCCTTTTTTTCGTGCGGGACTGGGAGGAAGGATAGGCAACGGAAAACAAGCCTTCTCATGGATACACCTAGAAGACCTGCTGAGAGCAGTGGAATTCATAACAGATAACGGGAAAAACGGGATATACAACCTGGTTGCACCGGGGACATGCAATAACATTGAATTTATAAGAGCGCTCGGAAAGGCGTTGGACAGGCCCGCTATAATGGTAGTACCGGCAGCGGCACTAGAGCTGGTATACGGGAAAGCCGCAATGATGATATGCAGCGGACAGGCCGTCGTACCAGAGCGCCTCCTGAGGGAAGGATTTGATTTCCGATTCCCGGACATCGGGTCTGCGGTGAGCGACATTGTTAATTAATTTGCTCACGCCGGACACGGCAGTACCAACAGGCGGACTATCTTTGAGCCAGATCTGCAAGCTTAAGTGAATCCCATAAAACAACTGTTCGGACAAACGGCTGTCTATGGTTTTGGTACCGTGGTGCCGAGACTGTTGAACTACCTGTTGCTTACACCCTTCTTTACCCGGGTGTTCAACCTCGGCGAATACGGGGTGATCACGGAGTTGTATGCCTACGTCGTATTCCTGATGATCATTCTTACCTACGGGATGGAAACAGGCTATTTCAGGTATGCACAACTGTACCGGAACAGCAGGGAGATATTCAGCACCAGCATCATTTCCCTCCTGACAACATCCATGGTATTTATCCTGGTGGTCAGCCTGTTTTCCGATAACATTGCCGGATTCCTGGGATACCGGGAACATCCCGAATACATACGGTGGATCGGATGGATCGTCGGGATAGATGCCTTTACCTCAATTCCCTTTGTAAATCTGAGGTGGGAGAACAAGGCAACAAAATTTGCGGCCATACGCATTGCCAGCGTAACGGTAAATGTTTTCCTGAATTTTGCATTTCTTTATTTCATCCCTAACCTGTCGGATAAGGGAAATCTGCATGTATGGCTCGATAAAATCTACAACCCGGAGATCGGAGTCGGCTATGTGTTCATTTCCAACCTGGCAGCGAGTCTTTTCACCCTGCTGCTGCTTTCGGGGACCATTGTTAAAATGACACTGAGGTTTGATGCGAAACTGTGGGTAAAAATGCTTTCCTATTCTTTTCCGCTTCTAATAGCTGGACTGGCAGGAACGGTGAACGAAGCCCTTGACCGGGTGTTGCTGAAACACCTGCTTCCCGATCCAGATACAGCACTTGAGCAACTGGGGATTTACGGTGCGAACTACAAAATTGCTGTGCTGATGACCCTTTTTATACAGATGTTCAGGTTTGCCAGTGAACCATTCTATTTCGGAAAGGCTGACCGGCCTGACGCAAAGGAACTCTTTGCACAGGTAATGAAGTATTTCATTATTGCGGGACTGGGCATTTTCCTGGCCGTAATGCTTTACATGGATATATTCAAGCATTTTATCGGCAGTGCGTTTCACGGAGGACTCCGAATTGTGCCGATCATATTACTTGCGAACCTTCTGCTGGGGATATTTTTCAACCTTTCCATATGGTATAAACTGACTAACCGTACGCAATATGGCGCCATGATTACCATCATGGGTGCGGCCATAACCTTCCTGATAAACTGGATCTTTATACCCGTTTTTGGCTACCTTGCCTCTGCCTGGGCACACGTCGCCTGTTATTTAACCATGGTCATGGTATCCTACTTCCTAGGAAGAAGGTATTACGACATTCCATATCCTCTTAAAAGTATCGGCTTGTATGTGATGCTGGCTCTGATTATTTTTATGGTCGCATCCCTGGCTGGAAACATGGGAATAACCGGCAGGTTAATAATAAATACCGGATTATTGGCAGGATTTAGTATCATTGTCGTACTCCGTGAAAAAGATAAGATACGAAAGATAGGCGATTGAGAAGGAAAACATGGCAGGCAGAATAGAAAAGCATTGAAAGTGAACCTGGCCAGGAAAATTGAAGCTGAAGGGGAGTAAAAAAAATTACCGATAAAATGAAAGTTAAGGTAGTAAACCGGTCAAAACATCCATTGCCAAGGTACAGTACGGGATTTTCAGCAGGGATGGACCTGCGGGCAAACCTGGACGAACCCATTATACTGGATCCGGGAAAAAGGGTACTTGTCCCCACCGGTCTTTTCATTGAGTTGCCTACCCATTATGAGGCACAGATAAGGCCGCGAAGCGGACTAGCGCTGAAAAGCGGCATAAGTATTCTTAATACACCCGGGACTATCGATGCCGATTACCGGGGCGAAGTAGGCATCATCCTGATAAACCTTTCAGATGAATCCTTTGTGATCAACGACGGGGAAAGGATATGCCAGATGGTCATTGCAAGGCATGAAACGATCGAGTGGGAAACAACAGAATCTTTAAACGATACCAAAAGGGGAGCCGGAGGTTTCGGCCACACAGGACAATAAAAAAACCAACTGCAGAGTAGATTATAGAAAAAGAATGAAAAAAATGAAGAAGAAATGGAATGAATCGGGAATACTGGTCGTTGTTTTGTTGACCGGGTTGCTGGCAGGTGGATGCAATGCCGGGAAAAAGATGGAAACCTCGGGCGAACCAATAATCCTGAACGAAACACAGCAGAGGGAATACAATTATGCACTCACGGAAGCAACCAAGCAAAAGCTGTTCGGAAATTTCAAACAGGCAGCAGCTCTTTACATGAAATGCATAGAAGTAAATCCTGCAAGTGATGCCGCATACTTTGAGCTTTCTGGGATCTATATGCTAGGGAGAGACCTGAAAACGGCAAAAGCATTGAACCTTAAGGCATCTCGACTGGATCCGGATAATTACTGGTACAAGATCCAGTTGGCGCAGCTGTACCTGATGACGGAAGCTACCGACAGTGCGGTTGCAGTTTACGAAGACATTCTTTCAAGATGGCCTGATAAAATGGAAATAAAGTACGAATTAAGCCGGGTGTATTCGGAAACTGGCAAGTCATCCAGGGCACTCAAAATATTGAATGAAATCGAAAAAGAGAACGGGATTTCAGAACCGGTTACGATGTTAAAGGAACAAATCTATGTGAAAGAAAAAAAATTCGACCAGGCCATCAACGAGTTGAATGCCATCATAAAGGCAGCACCCGAAGAAATCCGTTACCTTGGAATTCTTGCCGAATTGTATACCTCACTTGACAGGAAGGAGGAAGCCAAGGAAACCTATAAAAAGATTTTTGAGATTGAACCGGATAACGGGATTGCACAGTTATCAATGGCCGAATTTTACAGGATTGAAAATAACCGGGAAAAGCAGTTTGAATTCCTGGCCATTGCTTTTCGTAACAAATCACTGCCGCTTGATCGGAAAATGACAGTAATAATTGAATTCCTGACGAACGAAGCTCTTTTCAAGGAAAATAAAAAGGAGATAGATTCGCTCATACAGATCCTGATGGAAGTTAATCCGGATGATTACAGGGTAAAAACAGCCAGGGCAGATTATCTTTCAAAGGTGGAACGCTATGAGGATGCCATAAAGGTATACGACGACGTACTGACCGAACAAAAAGGAAATTATTTCATATGGGAACAGGCGATATTTATAGAAAATATCCTGGGGAATACCGACCAGGTGTACAACCGGTGTACTGAAGCACTGAAGTACTTCCAGGACAAGCCTTTCCTCTATCTTTTCCTGGGAAACGCTGCCATGCAGAAAGGTAAAAATGAGGAAGCGGTAAGTTCGCTGGAAAAGGGACTGGAGTGCATAGGAAAAAACATCCCGCTGACCGTTCAGTTCTACGCTTTTCTCGCAGAGGCCTGGAGAAATCTGGGGGATTACAAAAAGTCGGACGAATACTTCGAAAAGGCCCTTCAGATGGAACCGGAGAATATAATGATCCTGAATAATTACGGGTATTACCTGGCGCTGCGTGAAGAAAAGCTGGAGAAAGCTGAAAAAATGAGTAAAAAGACCATTACTGCAGAACCGGAGAATCCGACATATCTGGATACCTATGCCTGGATTTTATTCAAATCGGGAAAATTAGACGAAGCAAGGGATTACATGATGAAAGCGATGGAAAACGGGGGTGACAACGATCCGGACATACTGGAGCATTACGGGGATATACTGCAAAAGATTGGAAATCATGAGGAAGCCTTGAAATACTGGCTGAAGGCAAAAGAAAACGGGGCTGAATCGGAAGAGCTGGAAAAGAAGCTAACGAAATGAAAATCCGGGGAAAGATTTGAGATATTTGTTTGCAATACTGTTAGGTGCTTCGATGCTTTTGGGAGGTTGCCGTTCAGGGAAGATCGTGACAGAGCCTGAGAAACCGGCAGAGGAAGACAGCAACATGAGACTGATCTCCATGCTTGAGCAAAGAACGCACCGGTTCAGCACCATGAAGATCAAACGTGCGGAAGTAGAACTGTACATAAACGGGGTACAGGAAACCATAAGGGGCAACATCGCCATTTACAGGGATAGCATGATCGCAGTATCGGTGATCCCAGCACTGGGGTATGAATTTTTGCGAATAATGTGTACAAGAGACAGTGTGATCATCATAAACCGGCCGGAGAAAAGCTACTATGCTTCTTCGTTTGAATATTACAGAAAAAAATATGGGATACCTGTTGATTTCCACGACCTGCAGGCACTACTGGCGAATGAGGTATTCTATTACAAAGACGATTATGGGGACAGGGTATTCGAGCGTCAGCTGCGGACAAGAAACGACAATAACCTTTTTATAGTGGATGCGTTCAGGGATGGAAGCAGGATCACAAACCAGGGAATAGAGATCGACCGAGAAGGAAGAAGGCTTGAGAATGTATTCATCGTGGATTACGACACAAAAATGAGGCTGAACATTGATTATCAGGAATTTACAGGCGATGACGACCTGTTTTTCCCGAAGCGGCTGAAAATAGATCTGTTCGAAAGCAACAACACCATAAAAATGGAAATTACATACGGGCAGATTGTCTTTAATGATTCGCTGAACGTAGAATTTTCAGTCCCCGAACATTACACGAGGGGAGACATGTAAAATATGAACGGGAGAACAAACTACCGGTCTGCCTGCCTGAAGGCCTCTATTCTACTGGCCATAATGTTTATATGCATAATAAATATAATGGGACAGGACAAAAAAGAACTTGAAGAGAAGAAAACACAGACCCAGAATGAGATCGAATACACCAACCAGCTTTTACTGGAAACACAAAGCAACCGGAAAAACACCCTGCAAAGGGTAAGAATCCTGAACAAACGGATACAGCTCAGGAACGAGATTATTGAAAATATTAACGGAGAAATCAATATTATTGAAAAGGAAATTGGCCAGAAAAACCTTTTGATCTCCCAGCTTGAACAGGATTTAGAGACCATACGTCAGCAATATGCAGAACTGATCGTTCGGGCTTACTGGAACAGGGACCGAAGGGACTGGCTGTTGTTTATAATGTCGGCAGAAAATTTTAACCAGGCATACCGGAGAATGAAATATTTGCAGCAATTTTCCAGGCACCGCAGAGCACAGGCCGAATCGATAAAAAGAATGCAGGAAGAAATCGTTGCAGAGATCGAAAAACTTGAAAAAATTAAAGTGCAGAAAGAAGCTCTTGCAGTGGAGAAAAAAAATGAAAACCACAACCTTCAAATAGAAAAGACCGGGAAAAACCGGATGGTCTCGGATCTTATGAAAAAGGAAAAGGAACTAAAACTGGAAATAGAGGCAAAAAAGAAAATAGCTGACAAGCTTGAAAAAGAAATCGCTGCAATCATTGCAGAAGAAGCAAGAAAGGCCAGGTCGAGGAACATCTATGAACAGCTTACTCCGGAAGAGAAACTCATATCTGACAATTTCCAGGGGAACAAAGGAAAACTACCGTGGCCCGTAGAAAGAGGAATCATTACACAAAAATTCGGGGAACATCCGCACCCGGTATTGAAGCAAGTGACGATCGACAATGACGGGATAGATATCTCAACAGTAAGAGGAGCTGAAGCAAGAGCCTCTTTCGATGGGGAAGTGACAAAAATAGTTGCCATTCTGGGAGCAAATTACACGGTTATATTGAGACACGGTAATTTCCTGACAGTCTACCAGAATCTTGTCGAACTTAAGGTGAAACAGGGAGACAAGGTAAGGGTAAAGCAGGTACTTGGAACCATTTATACAGATAATGAGGCAAATAGCACCATGTTGCACATGCAAATATGGAAGGAGAGAACCATACAGGATCCGGAGGACTGGTTAAGCAGGAAGTAATGGTTAGATAAATAAAATGCATCTAAAAAATATAAAAAAAGGTAACCAATTGAAAACTTATTCAGTATAAGGGATTACCTGATTTCCTGACATGGAAAAAGTGTTAAATATTGCATCCACGATAGAAAACCTGAGAGAGGTGGAAAAAATGGTTGATGAAGTATCGGTTGAATGCAGCCTGAGCTCGCATATATACGGAAATGTATTGATCGCTACCATGGAGGCTGCTAATAATGCCATACTGCATGGGAACAAGCTGGATGCAAAAAAAGATGTAATTATAAAATTCAGCTGGAGTTCGGAAGAACTTGAACTGATCGTGACAGATCAGGGAAAAGGATTCAACTTCAAAGATGTCCCCGATCCAACCGCTCCTGGAAATGTTGAAAAAGTTAACGGCCGAGGGGTATTCCTGATGGAAAGACTATCGGACAAAATTTCTTTTAAAGAAAATGGCCGCAAGGTAAGTTTAACCTTTAAGCTATAAAATTTGGCCATTTTTTTCCATGATGAAGAGATAAATTCAGGCCTGAATAAGAAACAAGCGATAAAATCGTGGTTTAATCGGGTACTGGAAATAGAAAACGCCAAAACCGGGAGAATAAATATTATTCTGACAAATGATGAATATCTGAGGGAAATCAACAGACGGTACCTTTCAAGAAACTGCTACACGGATATAATCACCTTTGATTATTCAGAAAGCCGAACCATCAGCGGGGATCTGTTCATAAGTATAGACAGGGTAAAGGATAATGCGAAGAAGTACAGCGAACCTTTCGATAAAGAATTGTTAAGGGTGATGGTACACGGCTTACTGCACCTGATGGGATATTCAGACAGGGATGCAAAAGAAAAGGAGAAGATGCGCACGCTGGAAGACAAATATCTGGAATTGTATTCCCATTTCCTTTAACTGATACTGAGTAAATGAAATTTTCGAAATCATTACATTACATTTGCATTGCAAATGATTGGATGATATGATTGAGAAATATGATATAATCGTTGTGGGTGCAGGCCATGCGGGAAGTGAGGCGGCAGCGGCAGCGGCAAATCTTGGAAGAAAGGTCCTGCTGATTACAATGGATATGACCAAGATCGCACAGATGTCCTGTAATCCGGCCATGGGCGGAATAGCAAAAGGACAGATAATCAGAGAGATAGACGCACTGGGAGGATACAGCGGTATAGTAACGGACAAAACAATGATCCAGTTCAGGATGCTGAACCGCTCCAAAGGACCGGCCATGTGGAGTCCACGTGCCCAATGCGACCGAATGCAATTCAGCATTAAATGGAGGGAAACACTGGAAAATATCATGGGACTGGATTTCTGGCAGGATATGGTTACAGAGCTTGTGATCGAATCAGGAAAGATACATGGGGTAAAAACGAGAATGGGAATCCATTTTGAAGCAGAAAAAGTTATAATGACAAACGGTACGTTTATTAACGGACTGATGTATATAGGAAGAAACAAGTTGCAGGGAGGAAGGGCTGGAGAACAGCATTCCTTCGGAATAAGCGAACAATTAAAAGAATTCGGTTTCGAGGTAGGAAGGATGAAAACGGGAACCCCTGCAAGGATTGATGGAAGAACAGTGGATTTCTCAGTAATGACCGAACAGTCAGGGGACAGGGAGGGGAAAAAATTTTCCTTTTTACCCTACCCGGTAGATTACTCCAGCCACAGGAGCTGTTACATAACATATACAAATGAAGAAACCCACAGGACATTAGAAAAGGGATTCGTAGACAGCCCGCTATTCAATGGAACAATTGAAAGCATAGGACCGAGATATTGCCCGAGCATTGAGGACAAAATCGTAACGTTTGCCGAAAAGGACCGGCACATGCTGTTTATTGAACCGGAAGGTTTAAATACGTACGAATATTACATTAACGGATTTTCAAGTTCCCTTCCTTGGAACATTCAACTGGAAGGTTTGAGAAAAATAAAGGGCCTGGAAAAGGTTAAAATATTCAGACCCGGATATGCCATAGAATACGATTATTATCCGCCGACACAGCTGAAACATACACTGGAGACAAAAACAATAAAGGGTTTGTATTTCGCAGGTCAGATAAACGGGACCACGGGATATGAAGAAGCAGCTGCTCAGGGAATGCTTGCAGGCATTAATGCTGCACTGAATGTTTCAGGGAAGGAAGAATTTATTCTCGAAAGGGATAATTCATACATCGGGGTGTTAATCGATGACCTTGTAACAAAAGGGGTGGATGAACCATACCGGATGTTCACCTCAAGGGCGGAATACAGGATATTACTGAGACAGGATAATGCGGATGAGCGACTGACTCCGATGGCTTACAAATTGGGACTGGCCGGAAAGGAACGAATGGAAGTACTGGATAAAAAACTTAACAAAAGGAATATGATCATGGAATTCCTGGGAAGACAGAGTGTGTCTCCGGGAGATGTAAATGAAAAACTGGAATCGCTGAAAACTTCAGCCATCAGGCAAAAGATCAAAAGCAGGGATCTGGTTGAAAGACCGCAGGTGAAAATACGGGACCTGTGGTATGTCATACCTGGTTTTCATCTGGAAATGGAAAAGATTGAACTTGGCCCGGATGATGATGTCGTAGAATCTGCAGAAATTTTAATAAAGTATGAAGGTTATATAGACCGGGAAACGAAAATGGCAGAAAAGATAAAGAGACTGGAAAAGATAGGGATAGACGAAGCTATTGATTACGATAGTTTAAGGTCAATTTCAACGGAAGCCAGGCAAAAATTAAAAAGAATAAAACCGAGAACCATAGGCCAGGCCAACAGAATCAGCGGGGTTTCTCCATCAGATATATCCGTCTTGCTTATACATATGGGCAGGTAAGTGTTCCACGTGGAACATTTATGTTGTTCGGGACAAATATTAATGAAGAAAAATTTAATTATTAAAAATGCGATAAGAACAATTCCGGGTTTTCCAGCGCCGGGAATCCTGTTCCGCGACGTGACCACCCTGATGAAAGATAAAAAAGCATTCCGGACTGCGATCGAATGTCTGGTTTTGGAATCCCGGAAATTCCGAAAATTTGATTATGTTGCCGGTATCGAAGCCAGGGGATTTATATTTGGTTCCATGCTGGCGGACCGGACAGGCACGGGGTTTGTCCCCATACGAAAACCCGGAAAGCTTCCTTCAGAAGTCCTGTCAATGGAATACGAACTGGAATACGGCAAGGATAAGGTAGAAGTCCATGTGGACGCCATTCAAAAAGGGTCAGGTTACCTTGTCGTGGACGACCTACTGGCAACCGGGGGAACTTCTGAAGCAGCGTGCCGGTTAATTGAAAAAGGAGAAGGGATGGTAGTGGGCTGTCTTTTCCTGATCGAATTGCCGGAGCTTAGGGGCCGAAATAAACTGGCTAGCCGGGAAGTAATATCCATAGTGGAGTTTGAAGGAGAATAACAAATATATTTATCTGAAATCTCTCGTTGAAGTACTTCCGAATAAACCTGGTGTTTATCAATATTTTGACCGAGACGGAAAACTTCTTTATGTAGGGAAGGCAAGAGATCTGAAAAAGAGAGTATCTTCCTATTTTACAAAATCGAGACAGGCAAGTTTTAAGCAGCATGTGCTGGTTAATAAAATATCAGATATAAAGCACATTGTTGTTTCTTCAGAGTCCGACGCCCTTCTGCTGGAAAACAATCTAATAAAAAAGCATCAGCCGAGGTACAATGTTTTATTAAAGGACGATAAAACATTCCCGTGGATCTGTATAAAAAATGAACCTTTCCCCAGGGTTTTCGTGACAAGAAACAGGGTCCAGGACGGATCGGTTTATTATGGTCCGTATACCTCGGTTATCATGGTAAAAACCATTCTGGAGCTGGCAAGGCAGCTTTTTCCTCTCAGGAACTGCAGTCTTAATCTGACGGAAAAAAACATCAAAAGCGAAAAATTCAAAGTATGCCTGGAATATCATCTGGGAAACTGCAAAGCCCCCTGCGTTGGATACCAGAATGAAAAAGAATACATGGAATCAATCGAGCAGGTCCGGAGCATATTGAAAGGAAACATCAAACAGGTTGCCGGGAACTTAAGGATCCTGATGAAAAAATATGCAGATGCATTTAAGTTTGAAGAAGCGCAGATGCTGAAGGGAAAACTTGAGATCCTTGAAAAATACCGGAGCAAGTCGACCATCGTAAACCCTAGAATCAGAAATACCGATGTGTTTTCCATTGTTGAGGACGATGGATATGCGTTTGTTAATTACCTGAGGGTAATTGACGGTGCAATTGTACAGGCACATACCCTTGAAATCAAAAAGAAATTGAACGAAAATAAAGAAGAATTACTTGCCCTGGCCGTTATAGACATAAGGCAGAAAACGAACAGCAATGCCAGGGAGATCATCGTTCCCCTGCGCCTTTCCCTTCTCCTGGGAAACGTAAGGTTTATCGTTCCGCAGAAAGGCGATAAAAAGCAATTGCTGGAATTGTCCGAGCGGAATGCCAGGCATTACAGGATTGAAAAAAAGCGAAGAACAGAAGAATCCAAACCCGGTTCCGCCACTTTAAGGATACTCGAAACCATCAGAAAAGATCTTCGGCTGAAACAGCTTCCCGAGCAAATGGAATGTTTTGATAATTCCAACCTCTCGGGCTCAAACCCGGTTGCTGCCTGCGTGGTTTTCAGGAACACCAGGCCGAGTAAGAAAGACTACCGGCATTATCATGTAAAATCGGTCCGCGGGCCTGATGACTTCGCTTCCATGAAAGAGATTGTGTTCAGGCGTTATCAACGGATGTTAAATGAAAAACGTCCGTTGCCTCAGCTGGTTATCATCGACGGTGGAAAGGGACAGTTGAATGCAGCGGTTAAAAGCCTGGATGAGCTTGGCCTGCATGGGAAGATGGCCGTAATTGGCATTGCCAAGCGACTGGAGGAAATTTATTTTCCCGGGGATAAGGTTCCCCTGTACATCGATAAAAATTCGGAAACCCTGAAGGTAATACAGCATATGCGGAATGAGGCTCATCGTTTCGGGATCACTTTTCACCGGGACCTGAGGTCCAGGCGCATGACCCGGTCGGAGCTTGATTCAATCAGGGGGATCGGGGAAAAATCAAAGACAGCACTGATGGGCAGTTTTAAATCAATTAATCAAATCAAATCTGCTGATATTGAGGATATTGCGAGGATTATTGGGCGGAAAAAAGCAACGTTGCTGAAGGATCATTTTTTACGTTCCACCACATAATTCACCAGGCTACGCAATGAATCATTGTATTCATTATCAGGCAGTCCGGACAATACTTCAAGGGCCTCATCCCGAAATTCAATCATCCTTTCGGTAGAATACTCGATTCCCCCGTTTGAGAGGGCAAATTCGATAACTTCCTGCACCTTCC
Source organism: uncultured Bacteroides sp. (assembly GCA_964431315.1). Classification (GTDB taxonomy): domain Bacteria; phylum Bacteroidota; class Bacteroidia; order Bacteroidales; family SM23-62; genus SM23-62. Next base: position 27,913 of record CAYSJH010000025.1, read on the forward strand.
TTGTGTTGTTATTATGCTTTCGGATGATACGAATGATACGTCTACGATCTGATTCAGGACAATTTTCGAGTGCGTGTATCAATGGCAGGGTGAATTTTTTTTCTTTGATGTCATTACCGGTAGGTTTTCCGATAAGGCCTTTTTTCTGGTAGTCAAAAAGATCGTCCTTGATCTGAAAAGCCATTCCGACTTTTTCCCCGAAAGTTTTCATTTTTTCAGTTAAAACAGGATCCCTGCTTGAAGACCAGGCTCCGCAGGCCGTACAGGCTGCTATCAGGGTGGCGGTCTTTTTACGGATGATTTCGAAATATTCATCCTTGGTAATGTTCAGTTTCCGGGATTTCTGCATCTGCAGCAATTCTCCTTCGCTCATTTCTCTTACTGCGTCGGAAACCAGGCGAAGGAGTTCATACTCATTCTGATCAACTGAAAGCAGCAGTCCCCTGGCAAGAAGATAGTCCCCCAATAAAACAGAAATTTTGGATTTCCAGAGGGCATTAATGGAGAAAAACCCACGCCGTTCGTACGATTCGTCCACGACATCATCGTGGATCAGGGATGCCGAGTGCAGGAGTTCAATAAGGCTGGCAGCGTTATAAGTGGAATCGGTTATGCCTCCAGAAAGTCCCGATGTTAAAAAAACGAAAAGGGGACGGATCTGTTTCCCCTTTCTTCTCAAAAGATAATTTGTGATGACATTGATCAGGGGGATCTTGCTTTTCATGGCTTCGCGAAAATGCTTTTCAAATTCCTGCATTTCGCGGTTCACAGGTTTCCGGATTTCTTCTAGGGAGGGCATCCTCGATGGATAGATTTATGCAGCTGTAAAAATAGGAATAAAATGATTCAAAGATGGGTCAACCCGCTTAGAAACATTCCAAATCACTGATATTTATATAGATGAGGACATTTTATACGAATACAAGACCATTTGAGCTTATATATTCATATATTTGTATTTGTTAATAAAATTAGTTGCCTTAATAATGAAATTTGACAAACTAGGTCCGGAGGAACTGGACAAAGCTGCCAGCATGCTTAAAGCCATCGCTCATCCCATGAGAATTGCCATTCTCAATTACCTGGAAGATGGAAGGAAACTCACCGTCACTGAAATCCACGAACTTTTGCAGATCGAACAATCTACCACCTCCCATCATCTTGGAATTCTGAAGGATAAGGGTGTCCTGGCTTCAAAAAGAGAAGGGAAAAACACTTATTATTACCTGAAGCACGACAACCTGAGCAATATCATTGAATGCATCAGCCAGTGTGCCTGTATTTGAAAGGTTATGGCAAAAATCAGGGTTACCAGGAATTTTACATTTGAAATGGCTCATGCGCTGTGGAATTACGACGGTCCCTGCCGTAATATTCATGGCCATTCTTACCAGCTTTTTGTGACCGTTGCAGGTGAGACCAGCACGGACCAGAACAGCACAAAGCTTGGCATGGTGATGGATTTTGCAGATCTGAAGAAGATCGTAAAGGATTGCGTCGTGGATGTTTTTGACCATTCTGTGGTGATCAGTTCAAAGGCCGGCCGGCCTGATATCCAGAGGGTCGAGCAGATGTTTGATAAATTCTATGTTGTGGATTATCAGCCCACCTGTGAAAATCTTGTAACAGATATGGCGTCGAAAATCCGGAATGTCCTTCCCGGCCATGTCACGCTTTTCAGTCTTAAACTGGCCGAAACGGCAACAAGTTACGCAGAATGGTTCGCGTCGGATAATCCGTAATTCCTATATTGCAGGATGGAAGAGAAAAAATTGTTCCTGCTGGATGCTTATGCCTTGATATTCAGGGCATATTACGCTTTCATTAGAGCACAGATGATTAGCAGCAGGGGATTGAATACCTCTGCGATTTACGGGTTCACGGCCACCCTGGAAGAAATTCTCCGCAAAGAATCCCCGACACACATCGGGGTGGTTTTCGATCCTCCGGGTCCCACTTTCAGGCATGAAAAATTCCCGCAGTACAAAGCAAACCGGGAGGCCACTCCGGAGGATATCAAACAATCGGTTCCCTGGATAAAAAAAGTCCTTGAAGCATTCAACATTCCCGCAATTGAGATACAGGGATATGAAGCGGATGATGTCATCGGAACCCTTGCATCCAAGGCTGCAAACCAGGGATTCAGGGTATACATGATGACACCGGACAAGGATTATGCCCAGCTCGTCAGCGAGCGTGTGTTCATGTATAAGCCGAAGCGTTCCGGCAACGAAGCGGAAGTCATGGGTCCGAATGAAATAAAGGAATTGTTCATGGTGGAACAGCCCAGGCAGGTGATCGACGTGCTTGCACTGTGGGGGGACAGTTCGGACAATATCCCGGGTGCGCCGGGAATAGGCGAAAAAACATCGAAAAAGCTGATTTCAGAATACAAATCCGTGGAAAATCTTTTTGACCACATGGATGAGCTCAAGGGAAAAATCAGGGAGAGCTTACAACAGAACAGGGACCAGATCCTGATGGCCAAGGATCTGGTCACCATACGCCTGGATGTTCCGGTTGAATTTAACGAAGCAGACCTGGTATACGGCGGGGTGAAACGGGAAGAGCTGATAAAACTGTTCCAGGAACTTGAATTCCGGACCCTTGCGGCACGGGTACTGAATGAGCTGGATCCTGCCAGAAAAGGAACAGGCGGAACTGTTGGGACTGAAACAAATGGCGTGGATTCTGGAGGACAGGGAAACCTGTTCCAGGAATCCGGGGAAGCATTAACCCCGGTATCTCACCTGCAGACCCTTGACCAGGTGGAACATGCTTACTCACGCGTGGATTCGCATGAAAAAGCTAAAAAACTTGCCGGAATGCTGAAGGGATTGAAGGCCTTTTGTTTCGATACAGAAACAACCGATCTCAACGCACTGGATGCCGAACTGGTCGGTTTGTCCTTTTCATGGGAGCCCCACAGGGCCTGGTATGTGGACTTTCCCGAAGGAAGGGAAGAAACCGGGAAGCTCCTGGAAATTTTCCGGCTCTTACTTGAAGATGAGGGGATTTTAAAAGTGGGACAGAACCTGAAATACGACATCCAGGTTCTCAGGAACTACGGGATAACTGTCAGGGGACCCCTGTTTGACACCATGATTGCGCATTATCTGATACAGCCGGAGCTCAGGCACGGACTTGATTCACTGGCGGAAGCCTACCTGGGATACCGGAAGATACCAACAGAAGAACTGATCGGGAAAAAAGGTGCATCTCAGCTAAGCATGAGGAATGTGCCCCTTGGCAAACTATGCGATTATGCCTGCGAGGATGCAGACATGACCTGGCAGCTTTACCTTATCCTGAGCGGGAAAATCCGGGATCTGGAACTTGAAAAACTGGCCGAAGAAATTGAATTTCCACTGATACCCGTCCTGTGCAGCATGGAGGCGGCGGGAATCAGACTTGACAGCAGTACCCTGGATCATTACGCAGAGGTACTGAAATCGGAGCTCATTGAGCTGAGGGATACGATCTACAGGCTGGCAGGCGAAGAATTCAACATTTCCTCTCCGAAACAGCTCGGGGAAATACTGTTTGAGAAGCTGAAAATAAGCAGCGATGCAAAAAAAACAAAAACCAAACAGTATTCAACCAGCGAGGATGTGTTGAGCGGTCTTGCTGACAAGCACCCGCTCATCAATAAAGTTTTGGAATTCAGAACTTTAACCAAATTGCTGTCCACCTATGTTGAAGCCCTGCCCAAAATGGTCAGTCTCCGCACGGGATTCATTCACACCTCCTACAACCAGGCGGTTACAGCTACGGGAAGGCTGAGCTCGAACAATCCGAACCTCCAGAACATACCCATTCGCGAGGAAAAGGGAAGGGAAATCCGCAAGGCATTTGTGCCCAGAAGCGATGAATACATTTTTCTTTCCGCAGATTACAGCCAGATCGAACTGCGGCTGATGGCACACATGAGCGGGGATCCATTGATGCAGGAAGCCTTTCGGAAAGGAGAAGACATTCATGTTTCCACCGCATCAAAAATATTTAACCGGCCGCTCGAAGAAGTTACAAGGGAACAGCGAGGCAAGGCCAAAACCGCAAATTTTGGCATCATCTACGGCATTTCCGCATTCGGACTGGCGCAGCGGATGAACATTTCCAGGACGGAAGCCAAAGAACTGATCGACAGTTATTTCAGCACCTATACAAGGGTTCGGCAATACATGAACGAATGCATCGCCGGTGCCAGGGAAAAGGGTTACGTGGAAACCATGCTGGGAAGGCGAAGGTACCTGCGAGACATCCATTCCAGGAATGCGGTTGTAAGGGGTTTCGCGGAAAGAAATGCCATAAACGCCCCCATCCAGGGATCGGCGGCTGACATCATTAAAATTGCCATGATCCGGATCCAGAAGAATCTTGAAAAAGCAGGAAGCAAAAGCAAAATGATCCTGCAGGTCCATGACGAACTGGTCTTTGATGTATACCAGCCGGAACTCGATGAGGTCAGGGACATGGTCGTCAGGGAAATGGAAAACGCTTACGAATTGTCGGTTCCGCTGGTCGTTGATCACGGAACCGGGAAAAACTGGCTGGAGGCGCATTAACATAAATTAATCCAGGGCCTATGTCAATAACGGTTCATTATCTCGGGATACTGGCTGAGGCGACAGGTAAATCAGCCGAGGACATTGAAACATCCGGCACAAAAAATGAAGTGCTCGGGTCAATTCTGAAAAAATACCCGGGATTGTCGGAATTAAGTTTCGTAATGGCCTGCAACGGGGTGGTCACGCACGGGGATGCAGACATCCATCAGGGAAACAGGATCACACTGATCCCCCCCGCCCCGGGAGGTTGAGGTTTTTCATGGCAGGGAAACATTTCCGGTCCGTGCATGAACGGGTCCCGGGGCCAGGTTCAGCGTGTTGAGATAAAGTTCAGGCTGTACGAGGACTTCCATGGCACGCCGGACTTCAGGGTCGTTCTCGATCGCTGCCCTGACCCTTCCCTTCTGGTAATAATAACGAACGGCAATCTCTTCTTTCAGCAACTGCTTGATCTCCTGCTGGAAATTGCTGAGGTCTTTCTCGTTGTTATGTGCAAGCTTGTGCTCGAGGGCATTGAATTCCTCTTCAGCAAGTTCGTAATATTTTTCCTGCCTGGCCGTTTTAATCAGTTCTTTAAGCGATTCTTCGCTGTTGGTTTCATAGGAGAAATCATGCGAGGAAACCATCTGTTTAAAATCAACATAATCCTTCGCAGAAATCTCAAACACATCGACCGGGGGGATACTGTCGTGACGGGCAGCATAGACGGTAGCGTAATCGAAGATGATATTTTTGGTCAGCAAAGCCACGGCAATCTGGCTGAGAACCTCGGGATCTGTGGTAAAATCAGGCTCAATTCCACCGCCATCGTAAACTTTCCGGCCGTGGAGGGTCTGGTATTCTGAAATAAGGGAATCCGGGATGCTTCCCACGCTCCCGTCCTCGTTCCGCTTTGAATAATCCAGCGCCTGGATGCAGCGCCCCGAAGGGATGTAGTATTTTGCAGTGGTGACTTTCAGTCGGGTATTGTAACTTAACTCGCGGGTAGTCTGGACAAGTCCCTTTCCAAAAGTTCTCTGTCCCACGATAACAGCGCGGTCAAGATCCTGCAGGGATCCCGCCACGATCTCCGATGCGGAGGCAGAACCGCGGCTGACAAGGACGGCAATGAATATGGACGTGTCCACCGGCATAAACCGGGTATTGTATTGCTGGTCCCATTGCGTGACCCGTCCCCTGGTGCTTACGATCTCCTGTCCCTGGGGTACAAAGAGATTGGCTACATCAACGGCCTCGATCAGGAGTCCCCCGGGATTGCCCCGGAGATCAAGCACCACTGCATCCAGGGAAGGATTTTTCTTCAGATCCAGCAAGGCTGATTTTGTTTCCTGTGCCGCTCCCGTGGTGAAATTTGACAGGCGTATGTAACCGATGTGATCGTTGAGCATTCCGTAATAGGGCACATTGGAAATGGTGATCTTTTCCCTGACCAGGGATATGTCAAGCGGCTTCGGGTTCCCGTACCTGCGGATGCTCAGTGTGACCGGGGTGTTGGGGGTTCCCTTGAGTTTTTCGCTTATCTGGCTGATCTCAAGGTTTTTCATGCTGACTCCGTCGATGGAAAGTATGGTATCCCCGGCACGAAGTCCCGCCTGGGCAGCCGGGAAATTCTCGTAGGGTTCCGCAATGATGGCATATTCACCGTTACGGCGTATAAGCGAACCAATCCCACCGTACTCGCCGGTCGTCATGAAATTGAAATTCTCTCCTTCCGATTCAGGGATGTAGGTCGTATAAGGATCGAGTTCCTTTAGCATCCCGTTGATGCTGTTTTCCACGAGCTTTTCCGGATTCGTTTCATCCACGTAGAACAGGTTGAGTTCCCGGAAAAGGGAATAATAAATTTCAAGGCTCTTGACCAGCTTGAAATCATCGCTGGATGATCCGAGGAAGATCACCGAGCCAGCCGACAGCAGGACAATGATCGAGATCAGGCCGATTCTTTTTGCCAGAATATTTTTTCTCATGGACGGTCAGATTATTATGGAAAGGCAAATATACGGGATATAAACGTATAACGAAGCCAAAACATATGGATCCGCCTGATTTTAACTATTTTTTACAATCGGGTGATCAGTCCTGCCGGTCAATAACTTCGAAATGATGAATGAGGGTATTCCCTTCATCGTCTACAAGCGTGAGGGTACAGGGACCTTTTTCGGGCCGGACTCCCATCTGATGTATATGTCGGGTGCTGCCCAGGTAAACGCCGTTCAGATGCCAGTGGATCGTGGCAGAAGGTTTGCGGTGGGCGGCTTCCAGGATCAGTTCACCCCGGGAGCCGTCCAACTGTCGGGGGACATAAACGCGGGCGGAATGCCGCGGATAAATCATTTCCATATATTCTATATCCCCGGTTGCCGGACAGTCCGGGTGGAGATCCGGGAGCACCCGGTAATCCGGATTCCTGGATCGGTAATACCATTCCTGAAGCGGAGGAAGAACAAACCATGGGACATGCTTCATTTTCCCGGGTTCCATGCAATCGCTGTTAACCCTGTATTTGCCGTCTTCGGTCAGGTGAACCATGATGTGGTAGGGACAGGGAGGAGATTGTAATCCCCTCTCGGTTACCCAGGCGGTATCCAGTTCAGGGCAGTTAGGACCGGGAAGGAAACCGCTTTGCCGGCAGACACGGACCGGGTGAAGTTCGTTGATGGGTGCCGGGAACCATTCCTGGTGAGGGAGGCTGCCCAGCACATCGAACAGGATGGGAGCGGCGGTACCGATGCCCGTAAGACCGGGACGGCCCTCTCCGTCCGCATTGCCTGTCCAGACCCCTACGGTATAAGCGGGACCGGTACCCACCGCCCAGCCGTCCCTGAAACCGAAGCTGGTGCCGGTTTTCCAGGCAATCCTGGAGGCTGATTCAAAGGATTTCCAGCCTGCCTGGGACTCGGGGCGATTGACCTCGACAAGGGATTGAAAGGTAAGCCAGATGGAAGCTGCGCTAAACGGGTGGGGACTCACGGCATCTGCGGAAGATGGATCCGACTGTTTCCCCGGAATGAATCGGGGATCTCGAATGTCCTCCTCGTAATAACTGCCTGTCCCGTTATAATGATCCAGTATACGGCCCATGGAGGCATACACGCCGGTTATCCACCAGAGGTTCGCCTCGGCTCCTCCGAGGATAAGGCTGAGCCCGTAATGTTCTGCGGGGAACACCATAGTGTTCATACCAAGTTCCTTCAGTCGGTAATGGAACCTCTCCAGGCCGTAGGACTGGAGCATACGGACCGCAGGGACGTTCAGAGACCGGGCCAGGGCCCGGCGTGCAGGCACAGCCCCGTCGTAGCCAAGGCTGAAATTTTTAGGGGAATACCCGGTATACTGGGTGGGTATGTCGGGCACGAGCGAACCGGTCAGAATTTCGCCTTCTTCAAGCATAAGGCAGAACAGGAGAGGTTTAAGAATGCTCCCCGTACTTCGCGGCGACATCACGATGTCCACATCTCCTGAATATTCAGGCATGTACGGGTTACTGGTATTCCCCACGTAAGCAAGTACCTCCCCGCTCAGGGTTTCGAGGACAAGGCATGCAGCATTGTGTACCTCGTTGCTTTTAAGCAATTTATGATGCTCCTCCACGATCCGGGTTACCTTTTTCTGGAGCTCCGCATCAATCGTGGAGGTAACTCTCTGTCCCCTGAAATTCATACAGACCTGGTCCAGTAAATGGGGCGCCAGGGAAGGAAGTGGCAGTGGCTCTTCCGGCAGGGGTTCCAGGCAGGCAAGACGACAATCCAGGGAGTCCAGCTGGTTGCTGTCCCTTAAACGTTGCAGCAACCGGTTCCGTTTTTCAAGCAACAGGGAGCGGTTGCGACCGGGATGGATCAGGGAAGGCGAATTGGGCAAAACGGCCAGGGTTGCCGATTCGGCCCAGGTCAGCTGTTCGGGGGACCGGCCGAAATACCTCCAGGATGCTGCATCGAGTCCTACGACATTGCCCCCGTAAGGAGCATGGGCCGCGTAAAGAGAAAGTATTTTATCCCTGGAATTTGTAAGTTCGAGCCGGAGTGCAAGGAAGATCTCAACAGTTTTTTCAAAAACCGTGCGGGACCTGCCCGTGCGCGACATGCGGATCACCTGCATGGGGATCGTACTTCCGCCGCTGACCACCCGGCGGGCCCTGAGGTCCTGAACCAGGGCTCGCATTAGAGCGAACGGGTTGACCCCGGGGTGGTAACGGAAATACCGGTCTTCAAACTGGATCAGGCATTGCCTGTATTTCACGGGGACGGAATCCGGTTCGGGGAAGCGCCATTGTCCGTCGTCTGCAATCCTGGCTCCGAGCAATTCCCCGTTGCGGTCCGCCAGTACGGTACTGTAAGGATCATGGAACAGGGGATCGGACAGGGAAAACCAGAACAGCATGAGGAGTACCAGGGAACAACCGCCGGAAAGAAAATACTGGCGGATAAGCTGCCTCCGGTCAATGGGCCCGTTCACTTATTCTTCACGGTAAATTTCAACCCATTGGCCAGGGATAAGCGCGCTGACCGTCTCATCGTACATCGCCTCGCAGTAAACTGCAGGAAGATAATACCTGCCCACATAGGCAGCGTTAAGTTGCAACACGAAGGTATTGCTTCCGCGCGGCCGGATATCAAAGTACGTGTACACACGGTCATCCCGGATGTCCTGGTAAGCGGGTTTGTCAGAACCGTAAACGGATCCCGTTTCATCCATGCGGGCATTGTGGATTTCCCATCCCGATGGAAAGATCTGCGTCAGGGCCATGTCCTTGTATACCTGCACACCGAAGGGATTGGCAAGGCTGACGTAGACAAGAAAATCCGTTCCCTGGGGCAGCCTGGAAACATCCATCGGATTGCCGGACATGTCGGTATACCTCACGTTCATTTTCAGGTTGTTTTCCTTTGCGGTTTCAGTCCCCTTTTTCGGCACCCCCTCCATGGTGATACGCATGAAAAGGATGCCTTCGCCGCGGTTCTCAAGGGTGATTTTTCCGCCTTCCCTGTCCCCTGTTGCGATGGAATGCTGTGAGACGGATAATTTCGTAATGGCGTTGATTTTATTGCCATCATCGATCCTAAAGGTATACCTGAGTTCCCGGGACACACCCTGGCTTCCTGCAAATTTTGACATGGCCAGCAGGCAGTAGGCCGTGGTCTGGGTGCTCATCCATTGACGGCTCCTGAGTTCTTCGGATATCTTGCGGGCAAGCAATGCCCCCTCACTGCGTTTGTCCATCAGAACAAGCGTCTCCAGGATCATGGCAAGATCCCGTTCACGGGATCCGTAACTGTAATTGAATCCCGAATATTCTGAAATTTCAGGCACTCCTTCCCCGGTGAGCTTTTCTGCCGTACCGGGCTGCCCTGCAAGTGCATAAGCCGCTGCCAGCCGCCAGCGGGCCTGGACCGATATTCCATCCATTTCCCTGAGCCGGTTCATGGCACCGAGTTCCGGGTTACCGGCAAGGGCAAGGGTATACAGGCGGTATGCCTGCAACAGGTCTTCCTGGCGGTATTGTTCGGCATTCCTGTTCCAGATGCGTGCCTTCCTGCTCTGGAAACGGATCCATTGCGTTTTAAAATTTACAGGCAGCGCATATCCCTTTTTCTCGGCCTCCAGCAGAAAATGACCAGCATAGGACGTTGCCCAGGAATCGGCATCGCTGCGCCCGGGCCAGTAGGTGAATCCTCCTGAAGGAAGCTGGAAAACCTGCAACTGCCTGATGGCCGCCTTGATGTTCCTGTCAGTGGCAGACCGGGTGGCGTCGTTAAGGTCCATCACTTCAGCCAGGAAGAGCTGGGGAAAAGCAGCCGAGGTCGTCTGCTCGATACAGCCGTGAGGGTATCTTAAAAGGCATTTCAGCCTCCGCCCAAAATCGATTGGGGGTATGTTTGAAACCTCAAGCATAGCAGAGTTGGTACCTGGCATTCCCGGGAATTTGTACTGCTTTTCGATGGATTGTCCCGGTTCCAGTACCTCCTCGATGAAATCGCTGACCGGTGGATTCGGATTCCGGACAGCGATCTCAATTTCATAAGAAGCTGTTTCAGAGCCACTCCTGGCGATCACCTCAACTTTTCCTGTACCCATCATATCGGCCACGGTAAGGTCAAAACTTACCATTTTATCCCCGGTCTGTTCAAAGCTGATTTGTTTTTCTTTCGCATCCAAAAGCTTAAGGAATTCGTTCGTCCTTACCTCAAGCCGTACGTTGCGGATGTTATCTTCCATAGCGAAGACCGTTACAGGCAGGCTGACTTCTTCACCGGGACCGAGCACCCGCGGCAGGGTGGCAAGCACCATCAGGGGATTCTTGACCGGGGTGGTTTTTTCGGCCATACCATAGGCGTGCTGGTTGCCTGCAATTACCATGGTACGTATGGATCCGACGTATTTCGGCATTTCGATCACATGCCTGTTGGTCTGACCCTTCCCGAGTGAAAACGGTCCCAGAAATTTAACCATGGGCATGAAACGCATGGCGCGGGCAGGGGATTCTTCTCCTTTCATTTCTCCTTCGAAATCCCCGCCAATGGCAAACATCTGCTCGATCTTTCCACCGTAAGCACCCAGAACGGCATCATACAGGTCCCATGTCCTGACCCCGAGCGCTTCACGGGCATAAAAATGATCCCATGGATCAGGGGTTGAGAACCGCGTAAGATCCAGAAGTCCCTCGTCAACCAGGGCAACCGTATAGCTGCATTCCCTGCCCGAATGTTCACTTACCTGGATGCTCAATTTTTCCTCGGGACGGAGAACATCGGGCATTTTCAGCTCAGGCTGCAGCCGGGTCGCCGGATCCTCCACCAGAAGGGGGATCACACCGTAAAGCCTGATGGGAAGGTCGTTTTCCGATTGTGCATGGGGCTGTACCAGGCTGACGTTCACATAGATATTAGGAGCCATTTCGGGACCCACTTTAAAATTAAAACGGGTTTCCGGGGCAATGGCCTCCACCCAGTAGGCATCGATGACGCGCGATCCGTTTTCCAGGCTGACCAGGATCCGGCCGCGACCGGAAGACGGAACGGTGATGGTGGCCTGTTCTCCCACCCGGTAGCTCTGCTTGTCTGCACTGAAGGAGAGCATGGCGGCTCCGCCCGGATCTTCCCTACGGGCCCTGCCGGTCCAGCCAGGCCAGTCGACGTAGACAATTTTCCCCGAGGCATGACCGCTGGAGGGATCCACCACGCGAATGAGATATCTTCCCCATTCCGGGTAGTCAACCCGGAAACGGAAGCTTCCTTCCCCGTGACGGGTGTTCACGATCTGGCTGAAAATAGGCTCGTGACCGGAACTGCCGATGTAAGAAGCAAGATTGTCGTAACCGGCATCCCACCACCAGCGCCAGGAAACCTTGTAAATCTTCACATCCAGCCCGTCCCGGTCAACCGGATTGCCTTCGGGATCCAGCGTGACCAGGTCCACCGTATGGGTGCTATCGGTAAGCAGCATTCCCCGGGCCTCATCGCCTCTGGGGACCCTGACCCCGACGTAGCTGGCATAGGGCGAATAGGGAATGGTGTACCGGTCTATGCTGAATTCCCCGCTCTCCTCGAAAATCCTGGTTATGAAGCCTGCCCTGAGCATACCGGGACTCGCATTGCCTGTCCGGATACGGGCGGAAAAACTTGCCTTTCCGGTTCCGTCCAGCCTGCCGTCGAAAAGCGTATGTTCCTCGGCGCTGTAACTCCGGACGGGATCATCGAATACGTATTCAGGGTACCGGTCAAAACCGGTTTTCATCTGGTTCAGTACAACAGACACATTGGCCTTCAGGTTCCGGGCCACGGCACCATGCAGCCAGGTTACAGCCAGTTCTCCGCGGACGGAAGGGTCCGTTGCCGACAGCATATCGGTACCGAAATCCAGGTTGATCTTCAATCGATTGGGTTTCACCGTCTCAATTCTCAGCCATTTGGTGAAAGTCAGTCCCCCTACCCGGATCCTGGCTGTCCAGTTGCCGGTCGGGGCATCCGGGTCCGTGGGCAGGATGAATGAATAGAACCCGTGCGAGGAATTGCTCCGGGTCATTTTTCTCGTGAGCTGGCCCTGTGGGTTCAGCAGTTCGAAGGTTACCGGATGGTCGGAGGGAAGCTGCCTGTTGCGGTCTTCGAGCATGAGGGTCAGGAAAAGCGTATCCCCCGGGCGCCAGACCCCTCTTTCGCCGTATATGAAGGCCTTAACCCCTTTCTGGACGACGTTCCCGGAAACGTCAAACCTGCTGAGCGAGAGTGAGGAACCATCGTCAAGGCGGAGGTAGCCCCGTTGCTCTCCATGCCGGGCAACCAGCAGATAAGGCTTGCTCTCAAGAGAAAACGAGGCCATACCGTCTTCACCAGTGCGGGCCGAGCCGATCGATTGCTGCTGGAAATTCTGGATATCCAGTTCCACCCCGGTAACGGGTTCCGAAGTCCTCAGGTCCGTTACCGCAACTTTCAGGGCATTATCCGCCCCACCCTTGGCGATGATCCCGAGATCGGAGGCAAGGAGGTTCCGGGATACCGAACGCTGACTGCCGTAATAGCTCGGAGAACAGGGATTGTCCCTTTCGTTCCAGTTGTAATAATAGTCATATCCCTCCCCGTAATAGTAGTTTTCATAGGCATCCCAGTAGCTCAGCTCAGTTTCGAGGGACTGATCGTAATCCTCTTCCATTTCCTTCATGTTCTCTTCCACGGCTTCCGTGCCGGCACAGGGAAAAAGGGATTGTTTTTTCCGGAATCCGATCTCGACTCTGTAAATGGCCCCGGGTTCTTTTGCCATAAGGCTGGAAAGATCCAGTGAAAATGCATTCCACTTCCCGAAATCGATGGTGGCCCCGGTATTGAGATACACCGTTTTACGCAGGATCAGCCGGCCTACCCGCTTCAGCTGGTAGTCCCCGTCAAGCTGATTCACCTGCAGGAATTGCCCGATGTTGTCTTCGAAGATGCGGATAACCCTTACATCGACCGCTTTTAGATTAACCGCTTCGAAGGGAAGGATCAGTCCTTCTGACGACGGCAGGATAACTCCCTTGCCCAGGAGGCGGACCGCCGGTTTCATCTCCTCGAAACTTACCTTGAACTCCTCGCCGGCCACGAGTTTATAATCAAGAATGTTGCGGATGCCCGACGATACATACAACTGAAGCCCGCCGGACTGCCTGACGGCAGGATAGGCACGGATCTCGTTGTTTTCAATGATAAAGCTCAGATCGGTTCCGTTATCCAGAGTGATGATTCCCTCGAGGTACTGTTTTTCCTTCAGTGGATCGGAAAATTTCAGTGAGATATACTGTTCCGGCTGCTGAACGACGGAAACATCCGTGATCTTAAAATCTCCCAGGGCGGGGATGATCACGTCCTGCTTTCCTTTGTTGTCTGCGTGGATGGGACTGCCGTCCCAGGAAAGAAGCAACCGGCTCTCCGTCTCTTTCCGCTCTATGCTATCGATGATGAACCGGTGATTCCTGCCGAGAGGGTCATACTCCCAGCGAATGCCAAGCTTTTTACCGTCCTCTTCCGCCTTCAGGAGTCCCCCGAGGCTTCCTTCATCCAGCACATCCGCCGTCTGCAGGGTGCCGCTCAGATTCATCCACCGGAGGTCTCCGGGATCGCAGGTACGGGGACCTTCATGGCTTACCGAAAGGTTCTGCGCGATGGTCCGGAATTCAAAGGAGAAGGTTTTCAGGTTGGGGGGGACTTCCAGAAGCCTGTCCAGTGCAAAGTCCACCCTGTAAAGGGTACCGGATTTCATCTCTCCTTCCGGCCGGAACTCAAGGGTACGCCGGTCCACCCAGTAAGCCGATCCCCTGAGGGGAGGTGAAAACTGGAATACTTTTTCCCCGAAGGGCTGGTTTGCCGGAGTTTCTTCGGGGAAATCCTCAGCCAGGCGTACCCGGATGGAAGCCTGTTTGCTGATGTAACCGGAGGTGAATGCCGAAATATAGGCGGTAAATCCCGGATCAACCGGGACCTGCTTACCGGTTTCCTGCCGGCAGGAGAAATGGCAGACAAGCAGAAGGAACGGAATAATCCGGGCAACTGAAGACGGGGAGGTTTTCATTTTCAACGGGTTTGGGTGAATACACGGACAAAGTGGCCAGGTGCAGTATAAAAATACGAATTTACCTCAAACGGAATTCAATGGGAATGCTAACCTGAACGGGGGAGGGAATCCCGTCCACTTCCCCCGGGGTCCACCGGGGAAATTTCCCTACCACCCTGAGCGCCTCATTATTGAAGTATTCCATGTCGCCGTTCACTACCGCGGGGTCTTTCACATTTCCTGTTTCGTCAATGGTAAAAAGGACGATCACCGACCCTTCTATGCCCTTTTTCCGGGCTTCCTGGGGATATTTCAGTTCCTTTTCCACAAACCGGCGAAGTGCGGCCTGTCCCCCAGGAAACCTCGGCATTAACACGTAGGGAAAATATTCCACCGGTTCACCCCGGGGTGAATAACAATGCCCCTCAACCAGTTCCCCATTCTCAAAGAAATCATCCCGCAGCAGCAGCCCGTCTGGATAATAGGACTGGAAATTACCGTGTTTCTCTCCGTTGGAGTACCGGGCTTTCAGTTTCATGCTGCCGTCTTCGCGCCAGGAAATATATTCCCCGTTCAACTGGCCGTTGCTGAATTCCTGGTAGGATTCCTCCTGTCCGGAAGGGTACCATTCCCGGAGGGGACCGTGCAGCAGATTGTCACGGTAATGGCACTCCATCTGTTTCTTGCCGTCTTCGTACCAGTAGATAAAGTGCCCGTCCTTATCGTCCGGGCGGATGGATTTGTAGGTGCCGGTCATCTGTATCTTTCCCCCTGGATAATAATCCTCGACATACAGGCGGAATTCTCCCGAGGAATCAACCGATACGATGCGGTAGTAATAGGCATTCGCAAGAGAGGCCTGTTCCCAGTTCCGGTCAAAATACATGGTATCCAGTACCTGTGTGTATACGGGCAGGGGCAATGCCATCAGTACTATGTAAATCCATCTGTTGATCATCGGCATCATGGAAGACTGGATGCAAGTTTACGGAGCAACTCACGGATCAGGGAATCCAGGGTATTGAAAGATAGGAATTCATCCGACAGGAACAAAATGACCAGGACAAGATTCAGGCCTCTTTCTTCCAGGGGAGCGTAAAGGATATTTTTATTCAGCCGGTAGGCTTCCCGGATCCTTCTTTTCACCAGGTTGCGGTCCACTGCCCGCCTGATCCTGCGCCTGGGCACGGAAACTGCCATCCGGACAGGGAATTGCTGCTGCCTGTCGTGGGAGATGTCCCAGTATATTTTTAAAGGGAACCCGGATACGGTTTTTCCGCTTTTAAGCAGGTCATGGATGGTGAGGCTGCTTTTCAGACGTTCCTTCTTACCCAGTGTGAAATTAGTGGCCATGTTCTTACAGCCTTGAGGCTAACCACTAAGTTAAGCAAAGATTATTTCCTGGAATTTTTATTGAAGGATTTAATGAAAAGGTCCAGCGCCATCGTCATGGAAGGGGCTTCGGGAAGCGGGGCCCTCACATCCAGCCGAAGGCCGGCCTCTTCCACAGCACTTGCGGTAGTGGTGCCGAAGGAGGCAATTTTAATGCTGTTCTGCTTGAAATCGGGGAAATTCTGCTTCAGCGACTTGATGCCGGAGGGACTGAAAAAGACCAGCATATCGTAATCCAGGACGGGAAAATCTGAAAGATCGCTGCATACCGTCCGGTAGATGATGGCCTTGGAGAATTTGATTTTCTGACCCTTGAGGGTTACCGGGATCTCATCTTTGTGGTTGTCGGAGAGGGGGACAAGGAAATTTTCTTCCTTGTGCTTGGTGATCAGGTCCATCATGTCGCAGAACTGTCCGTTTCCATAGAAAATCTTTCGCTTGCGGTAGACGATGTACTTCTGCAGGTAGAAGGCCGTAGCTTCGGAAATGCAAAAATATTTCATGCTGTCCGGCACGGTCACCCGGAGTTCTTCGCAGATCCTGAAAAAATGGTCCACCGCGGTTTTACTGGTGAAAATCACGGCGGAATGTTCGAGAATGTCGATCCGTTCCTGACGGAATTCTCTGGCCGGAATTCCTTCTACATGAATAAAAGGCCTGAAATCAACCTGTAAGTTGTTCTGTTCAGCTAATTCGTAGTAGGGGGATTTTCCGTTCTCAGGGTTTGGCTGGGAAACAAGTACTCTTTTGATCTTCATTTCGCTGTTCATTTAAACCTGTCCTGTCAATACCGATGAAGAAAAAAGCCTGTAAAAGATCAGTATGGGTAATACTTCAAGGGTACAAAGATACAAAATCAAATAAAATATTAAAACATCTTTATTGTTAAGAACTATTTTAAGACCCTTTACGAAGCGCAATATGAAAGCGGATAACAGCATCAATCCTGACAGGAAAACAAGGTAGATCCGGAGTTCTTCTCGAATGTATGCAATGCCGATCACGATGGCCAGCAGGTAGATCCCGAGGTTCTTGTAGATCAGGAGCAACTGGTGCTGGTATTCCCTGAACTCGTATTGCATGCGGAAGACATGACCGAGTGTGAGAGATAACAGGTAACGGAGGATAAGCAGACCCGAAATGATCCCAGCATAAGCCAGAACGGAAAGAAAACCACTCGTTTGAAGGGGCTGGAGGTGAAAGAATCCGAACACAAGGTAGGCATAGACTGCCCCGACCATGATAAAGTTTAGGTTAAGGGCAAAGGCAACCCTTCTGGAAAACAGGTTCTGATCGCGCAGAAGCTTGGTTGAAAGCTGGAAATTACCGACCGACTGTATAGTCTGGTCAAAGAATTTATTGTAGAAGAGTTTTAACCATGCAAGCAGGACAAGACTGACGATGATGAGGGCAAGCAACCAATCCGGGCGCAGGCTCTGCGAAGGGGACGGAGCCGGGGCCGGACCGGGATTAATAACCGCAACGCCGGTTAATCCCCCGGCCTGTTCCTGTTCAATAAAAACCGGCTTTGCAGTATCCCTGGCAGAATAAAATTGTTTCCTGAGAGGGTTCAGTGGATTCTGAAGTAAAACAGGCTCTTTCCCGGTAAAGTTGTAAGGAATGGCCGCAGTATCGAATCCTGCGGACTTTTTTTGTTCAAGGGAACGAAGATAGGCATTATGGGCCCGGACCCGTGCAATGGAATCCCGCAACTTTTCCCTTTGCTCCATGGCCCTGAAAATATCGTCCACTTCATCCGAACTGAATTTCCTGAGGCTGCCTGCGGAATCAACTCCAGAGGTAGGGCCGGGGACCGTTTCCGGGGAGATCCGGACAGTGGTATCCTGGAACAAGAATAGGGTTGAATTCACAAGTGGCAAAGATAGCAAATATCCTGTATACCGGAGGATTTAGAAATAATGTATCTCTTCGGTTCCGCTGCTTTCAAGCCGCCTGATCAAGGAAAGCACATGGTTCGACAGGCGGCTGGCGCCAATCCGGAACCATTCCGGTGTAAGCCAGTCTTCCCCCAGAACGGAGCGCACAATCGAGGCGTAGGCAAGCGCCTGCTCCGCAGTCCCGATCCCCCCGGCAGGTTTAATGCCTGCCTTTCTGCCTGTTTCCATATGGTATTCTTTAATGGCATGGCACATCGTAAAGACCGATTCCGGGGTGGCAGCCGGCTGGATTTTTCCGGTGGAGGTTTTGATGAAGTCGGCCCCGGCCCCGAGGCATGCCATGGACACCCTGTATACACCGGCAGGCTCAGGGATCAGTCCCGTTTCAAGGATGACCTTCAGCCTGGCAGGGAAAACAACCTTCTTGATTCTCCGGATCTCTTCGCACACGGTGTCAAGGTCATTTTCAAGGTATTTTCCCACCGATATCACGATGTCGATCTCGTCGGCCCCTGCCTCGACAGCCATCCTGCTTTCCATTTCCTTGACCGCCAGGTAGGTCTGGGAAGAGGGAAATCCTGCCGCCACCGAAGCGATCCTGACCGATCTGACCCTGAGGTTTTCCTTGACGGCCGGTACAAGCGAAGGGTAAACACAGATGGCTGCAACATCGGGCACGCCGGGGAACTGTTCCCTGAAGCCATTTAGTTTAACACACATGCCTGTAATGTAGGCATTGGTATCCCCTGTATTAAGGCTGGTAAGGTCGATGAGGCTGAAGATGAGTTTCAGGTTCTCGGGAGTTTTTTCGAGTTGTTCCTCAGCATGAATGCGGTCGAGGGATGATTTTAATTTTTCCGGATCGAAACCGAAGGTATCGTTCATAATGATCTGCTTAGCAAGGCCAAAAGTACCAAACCTTTCGTAAATAAAAACCCGGGCCCGGTTTCTTTTTTATGCCCGGTGAGGGCAACGGGGCATCCGGATTATTCCCTGTTGTGGGAATCGATCAGGATGGTAACGGGACCGTCGTTGAGCAGTTCCACCTGCATGTAGGCGCCGAATTCACCGGTCATGACCCTTCGGCCGGAATCTTTCTCGAGCTGCTGAACGAATTTCTCGTAAAGGGGGATGGCCGTTTCAGGCCTGGCCGCCCGGATATAGGAGGGACGGTTCCCCTTTTTCGTGCTGGCATGAAGAGTGAACTGGCTGATTACCAGGACCTCTCCGGGGATATCCTGGAGGGACAGGTTCATAACCCCCTCCTGGTCCCGGAACACCCGGAGACGGGCGATTTTGCCGCTCAGCCATTCCACATCGGGTTCGGCATCCGATTCCTCGATCCCAAGCAGGACAAGCAATCCCGCCCCGATGGACGATTTAACCTTCCCCCCAATGCTTACCGAGGCATGCTGAACCCGCTGGATTACCGCTCTCACCTGGTTTATTCGAAAAGGGAATCGTCGATACCGGAATTTATCGTAATGCTGTCGACCTCAGCGGTGATGGTCTGTGGTCCCATGCTTATCACGATCCGGTGGGGATAAAATACGCCATCCACTTCCCGGTAATCATCGAACCGGCTGGATTGCACAAGGGGCCCGCCAGGGGTTTCCTCGGTCTTTTCCTCCATGATCTTGTACCCGGTCCCGGCATCGTAATATTCAAGGCTGGACCCGCCGGAGGGATCCGTTATTTCAAGTTTATAGGCATCCTTTCCGTCGATCTTTTCAATCGAAAGGAGTTTCAGGCTGAATCCTGCTGTCCCGTAATCGAGTTCCGGCATGAAAAGGGATTGTATCCTGAGATTCTCAAGTTCATCCCCCTCCAGGGTTTTCTCCCCCTGGAAACCTGTTGTTTTACCTCCAGTGCCATTGAAAATGGTAAGGGAGAGGATATTCCCTCCCATGCTCATGCTCATGCGAAACTTGCCGGGGGCTTTGCGAAGGGTTTCCGATTCCAGTTTCATCCCCTGCATCTCCATGGTCATATTAATGGTGATGTCTTTCAGGGATTCCAGTTTCGACCTGCCTCCGATGGCAGCCAGGTAATTTTCGATGACCTTATCCGCGGTAAGTCCCCCGGGAAATGCCCTCTTCATATCGGATTCATCAAGAGGGTTGCCCACCACATCGAAGTACTGGATAGTACCCGTACTGCTGAACCCCGCAAGCTTACCAGCGATCTCATCCGCTTTTCCGACGACAAGGACATGGCAGTGCTCCGGCCGGATGTATTTATTAGCAGCCTCCAGGACATCCTCAGGGCGCACTTCCGAGATGTACTTCAGATAATTCGCGTAATAATCGGCGGGCAGGCCATACCTGGCAATGTTAAGGGCAAACTGGGCGACCGTTGCAGGCCTCTCAAGGGAGAGTGCAAAGTTCCCCGACATGAAATTCTTTATTTTTTCAACTTCATCGGAAGGGGCGGGCTCGGTCCGGATCCTTTCCAATTCACGCAGGATCTGGTAAACCGCCGAGTCCGTAACTTCATTCCTTACATCCGTAGAGACGGAAAAGCTGCCGATCCATTTATCCTGGTTGAGTGAGGAATTCACCCCGTACGTGTAACCATGGTCCTCCCTGAGGTTTCGGTCAAGGCGGGCGATTGGCCCTCCCAGCATCAGGTTCATTACTCTGGCGGCAACGTAGTCATCCATTCCGACGGTGAATACAACCGGGTGGGTGACCTTAATCACGCTCTGAACGGCATGGGGGCGGTCAACAATGGACACCTTAACGTTTTCAGGGACCTGTGGCAAGGGATAGCTGTGATGGTGAACAGCGGCGGGATCCCAGCTTCCGAAGTATTTTTTGGTCAGCTTCTTCGCCTCCTTCAGGCTGAGGTCGCCCACGATGGCCAGGTAAGCAATGTTCGGCCTGAAATAAGTACGGTAATAGTCCTCGCACATGGCCCGGGTAACCGATTCAACCGAAGCTTCGGTCGTAACCTCCCCGTAGGGATGGTCTTTCCCGTAGAGCAGGACATCCTGTACCACCCCGGAGATGGAGGAAGGATCCGTTTTGCTGAGGGCAAGTCCCGAAATGGTCTGTTTCTTGATTTTATCCAGTTCATCCAGGTTGAAAACGGGATGAAGCAGAACATCGGACATCAGGTCGAGAAGCGTTTCATTGTGTTTCTTGAGGGCCGCCCCGAAAATGGAGCCGGAAGAGGTATTGAGCGTGGCCCCGATAAAATCGATTTCCTCGTCGATCTGGTCCTTGGTGCGTGTTGCGGTGGCCGTACCCAGCAATTGTCCCGCGATGGCCGTATACCCGATGCTGTCCCCTTCGGTGAAGGGATCGATTTCAAGCACAAGGGACCAGGCCACCCTGGGGATCTTGTGGTTTTCGACCAGGAAAACCTTCAGTCCGTTTTTCAGCTTAAAGGATTGGTATTTCCCGACTTTTATGACGGGTGCAGGTCCGGGTTCGGGTGCCTTGCTCCGGTCGACCTGCGCGGTGAGCAAGGACGGAATGAGAAGGCAGAGCAATAAATGGATGGATCTGAATTTCATGATGTTCTGGATTTATTGTTCCTGGTCCTTCGGGAGGTAGTACAGGACCACCCGGTTTTCCGGCACAAGGTATTTCTTAGCCACCGCCACAATGTCCTCCGGGGTGACGGCAAGGTATTTATCAATTTCGGTATTGATCAGGCCCGGGTCCCTGTAGAAGGTATAATAAGTCGCCAGGCTTTCGGATATGCCTGCCATGGTCGTATTCCGGCTGATAAAGTCATTTTCCGTCTGGTTGGCCAGTTTCTGGAATTCCCTTGGGGTGAGTCCCTCTTCGGCGACTTTCCTTATTTCTTCGTCCATGGCCTTTTCGAGATCCTCGAGTGAGACGCCGACATTGGCTATGCCGTAAACGAGGAAAAGTCCCGCGTCCTCCAGTGAAAGGGGAATGGCCCCGCATTCCACGGCGAGTTGCTGATTGTCCACGATGGATTTATACAGGCGGGAACTCTGTCCCCCTGCCAGAAGGGTCTGAAGCATTCCAAGGGCGTAGGTATCGGGATCTCCCATGCCGGGCATCCGGTAGCAGGTGAAAATGGCCGGCAGCTGGATGTTGTCGTATACGGTTTTGCGGACTTCCCCTCCCAGGGGGGGCTCCTTGATATCCGGCCGGTAGATGTTCTGCACCCCCGCCGGAATTTCCCCGAAATAGTCGGTTACCAGCTTACGGGTCTGCTCATAATCGATGTCCCCCGCAATGACCAGAACCGCATTCTGGGGAACATAAAAACGATCGTGGAATTCGATGAATTCGCTCAGTTTCGCCTGGTCGATGTACTGGAAATTCCCGATGGGCACCCAGTGATAGGGGTGTACGCGGAAGGAATTGGAAAACGCTTCTTCGATAATTGAGCCGTAAGGCTGGTTGTCGAACCGTTCTCTCCGCTCTTCCTTGATCACTTTGCGCTGTGTCTCTACCCCTGTGCTGTCAATGCGCAGGTGCAGCAGCCGCTCGGATTCAAGCCACAGTCCCAGCTTAAGCTGGTTTGAAGGCAGAATCTCATAGTACATGGTATAATCAAAGGAAGTGCCGGCATTGTTCACACCCCCGGCGTTCTGCACGTAATTATCGAAATCCCCCCTTTTGATGTATTCCGACCCCTCGAACATGAGGTGTTCAAAGAAATGGGCGAAACCCGTGCGGTCAGGCTGCTCATTTTTGGATCCCACGTGATAGGTGATGTTCACGGCCACGATCGGGGTGCTGTTATCCCGGTAGAGGATAACGTGAAGTCCGTTATCCAGGTCAAATTGCTGGAATTCAATTTTATTCAGCTGCCCGTTTACCGCGGTGCAAAATCCCCACAGCAAAACGAACAGAAGTCTCCTGATTTTTAAATGCATGATTCGAAGGATAAGATATGGAAGATCAAAATTATAAGATTTTATTTATCAGGCACCAAACCACCGGTAGAAAACGTTCAGGACAAGGAAAAAGAGCCACTGTATGAACACGTAGTATCGCAGGATCTTTTTGTCAAGGTTGATGCGGGACAGGACCGTGGCACCGGACACCAGCAATGCGATCACAAACCAGGCCAGGTAGTTCTGCAGGGGAATCACACCGTCCTGCCAGGTCCAGTAATCCAGTGCAACAGCGACCGGTTCCATGGTATAATCAAAAAGTACCAGTCCGAAAGCTGCCAGGACAGGCACAATCCACGTGGGCAGCCCCATGGAACGAATCAGGGAGGTCATTCCCAGTACCAGCATCACCCAGTTGAAAGGAATGATCAGGGGAACCTCCAGGAGCTGCAGTTTCATTGCGGATCCATAGTGATAACTACCGAATACCCTGCCGGTATGCACTCCCACTGCCTCGGCAAGAAAGGTAAAGACCATGGCTGTAAGGACCAGCAGCAGGGACAACAACAGGAAAGTCCCCCGCCGGTTCATGCGCAACACCCCGACAAGGACAAGCAGATTTACCGAAAAAAGAAAAAGATCGGTAATATGCTTCGGGATAAAGGACAGCACGGGGACCATGTGAAGAACGATCCCGATCAGGAAAAATACCCCGATTCCGGCAATGATTCTGTTTTCAGACATTTGATGCTTAAACAATTCAGGTCCTGGCTTGTTTAGAAAATCAAAAATAGTTTATAATTTGTCAAAGGGTATATGAAAAAAGCAGTGGTTATCGGGGCGGGATTTTCCGGGCTTTCGGCAGCATCCTACCTTGCCCGGGAGGGACTCGATGTTACCGTACTGGAAAAAAATGCCACGGTGGGGGGCAGGGCAAGGAAATTCGAATCGGACGGTTTCCTCTTTGACATGGGACCTTCCTGGTACTGGATGCCGGAAATATTTGAAAATTATTTTCGTGAATTCAGTAAGGAAGTAAGCGATTATTACCAGCTTTTGCGGCTGGATCCCGGTTACCGGATGATCTTCGGCAAGGGGAGACAAATCGATGTGCCGGCCCGGCAGGAGGATCTTTACGGGATCTTCGAGCAGATCGAACCGGGAAGCGCCGGGCGCCTGAAATCCTTTCTTGAAAGGGCAGCGGTAAAATACGACATCGGCATCAACAAAATGGTGCATCTGCCCGGCAGGTCCGTTTTTGAATTTTTACGCCCGGATCTCCTCATGGGAATGCTTAAACTGGATGCGCTCACCCCGCTTTCGCGTTCCGTCCGGAAGGTGACCGGGGATCCCAGGCTTATACAACTGCTCGAATTCCCTGTACTTTTCCTGGGTGCCACGGCCAGTGAAACACCCGCCCTGTACAGCCTGATGAATTATGCGGACCTGGTGCTGGGGACATGGTATCCGATGGGAGGGATATACCGGGTGGTGGAAAGCATGTTAGCTCTTGCGGAATCCCTGGGGGTGAAGATCATCACTTCCTGTCCCGTTACAAAAATCAGCCTGCAGCGCTCTCTGGTTTCAGAGGTCATTGCCGGCGAACGTGCTTTCCCTGCGGATGTGGTTGTGGGTTCTGCAGACTATCATTTTGTCGAGCAGCAACTCCTGCCGGAAAGCCACAGGCACTATTCGGAAAAATACTGGGCAGGCAGGAAAATGGCTCCCTCGGCACTGCTTTATTACATGGGACTGGACAGGAAAGTTCCCAACCTGCTGCACCACAACCTGTTTTTCGATGAGGATTACCGGGCACATGCGGCGGACATATACGATCACCCTGCATGGCCCGATAAACCGGCCATATACGTTTCCTGCACCTCTAAAACGGATCCGGCAACGGCGCCCCGGGGGATGGAAAACATCACGGTGCTCATTCCGGTAGCTCCCGGGCTGCAGGACAACGAACAGATCCGTGAAAGATATTACGATTACGTGATGCAAAAACTGGAAAAAATAAGCGGGGAAAAACTGCGGGACCATGTGATCTATAAGCGCAGTTATGCCCAGAGTGATTTTATATCGGATTACAATGCCTTCAGAGGAAATGCCTACGGGCTGGCCAATACCCTGAGACAGACCGCGATGCTGAAACCCAAAATGAATAGTCCCAGGGTCAGTAACCTGTTTTATGCGGGACAGTTGACGGTTCCCGGTCCGGGGGTTCCCCCTGCCCTGATATCGGGGAAAGTTGTTGCAGGAGAAATTTTAAAAAAGCTGTCACTGCGGTAAAAATTATTTGAAGTGAAATCTCTGTTTGACAGGCTTTCCCAAGCCAGCAGTAAAATGGCCACCCGGCTTTACAGCACGTCCTTTTCAATGGGAACGCGCATGCTGGGAAGGAAATACCGTGACCCCATCTACGGGATCTATGGGTTTGTGCGTCTGGCCGACGAGATCGTGGACACTTTCCATGAATTTGACAAGCCGAAATTGCTGGAAAAGTTCAAGCGGGACACTTACGAAGCCCTTGACGAAAAAATCAGCCTTAATCCTATCCTGAACAGTTTCCAGCACGTCGTAAACGAATATAAAATAGACCGGAAATTGATCGACACCTTTCTGAGGAGCATGGAAATGGACCTTGGCCTTGCAGAATATACACGGGACAGGTTTGAGGAATACGTTCTCGGTTCTGCAGAAGTCGTGGGATTGATGTGCCTGAAGGTCTTCTGCGACGGAAACGAGAAAAAATACCGCTCCCTGAAACCCTGTGCAATGCGGCTGGGTGCAGCATACCAGAAGATTAATTTTTTAAGGGATCTGAAAGCCGATTTCCAGGGAATGAACCGGTCTTATTTTCCCGGCGTGGACCTGCAGTCATTCAGTGAGGAAGACAAGAAATCAATCGAGGCGGAGATCGAGGCTGATTTCAAGGCCGGGTTGGGAGGGATCAGGCTGCTCCCCAGGGACGTCCTCTTTGGAGTATACCTGAGTTATGCCTATTTTTACGCCCTGTTCCGTAAAATCCGGAAAACCCCGGCAGAAGCCGTAATGAAAAAGCGGATAAGGATCCCGGATGCCGCAAAATACTGGCTCCTGGTGGTTTCGTACGTTAAATTCCTGGTTGGAAAGCTATGATGTTAAGGTTTACCATACTGGCAATATTCTGGCACCTGACCCTGTGCGCGGCACCCCCGGAAAGCATACATGCCCGGGCAAGGGAATATTTTTTTCTTGCCGGCGAAGAGCCCTGCATGGCCGGGCAGCTTCTGGAAATTACCCGTGGGGACGATTCGGGCCCCCAGGTGATCCTTGCCTACCAGGGGGCTGCCTATACCATGCTGGCGGATTGTACCGGATCGACGTTCAGAAAGCTGAAGAACTTCAACCAGGGAAAAGAGATCATAAACGAGGCTGTACGCGAAGATCCGTCCAACAGCGAGATACGCTTCATACGGTTCATGGTGCAGGACAGGGCACCGGCTTTTCTGGGGTACGATGACAGGAACGAGGACCTGTCCCTCCTGGTCGGGACCTTCCGTGCATCGACCGGCACAGAAAACCGGGATGAATTCCTGGTAAAAATGGCACAGGCGGTTCTTTCGTCGAACTTCCCTGACGGGGGACAGAAAGAAATCATTACAGGCTTTCTCAATCAATAATACCCTGTGTTTATGGATTGGTATATCGTAATTTTGATCGTACCGGCGGCTTTTTTCTTCATGGAATTCATGGCCTGGTTCACCCATAAATACGTGATGCACGGATTTCTCTGGGTCCTGCACCAGGACCACCACATGCCAACGGGGAAAAAATGGCAGAAGAACGATCTTTTTGCCCTGATGTTCGCAATCCCCAGCATTATTCTCTGTGTGCTGGGTTCGATCGACGGAATTGACTACAACTTCTGGATTGGCATAGGGATAGCCCTTTATGGGCTGACCTATTTCCTGCTTCATGACACCCTTGTCCACGAGCGGACCACCCTTCTGCGAAATGTCAGCAATGCCTATTTCAGGGCTGTTGTAAGCGCACATAACGACCATCATATAGGTAAAAAGAATTATGGTTTTGTACTGATATTCCCCTGGAAGTATTTCCGGAAGGAAAACCAGAAAAACCTGAAACGGAAATCCTGGTGATCTTGTCCAGCTATTTAAGCATACTCGCCGGGGCCTTTCTGTTCCCGTTCCTGCTCAGCTTCGATAAAAAAGTCGCCTTTTACAGGAAATGGAAATACCTGTTCCCGGCCATGCTGCTTACGGCCCTTGTTTTCATTCCGTGGGACATTCATTTTACCAGGAAGGGCATCTGGGGATTTTCCCCCGAACACCTTACCGGCTTGCAGATCCTTTCCCTTCCGGTGGAGGAATGGATGTTTTTCCTGGTCATCCCCTATGCCTCCGTATTCACCTATGAGGTGGTCAGAACCTATTTCAAGCGGATCAGGGGCATTCGCACGGCCCGCCTGGTCAGCCTGTTCCTCCTGGGCGTGGCACTGGTCATGGCCCTGGTCTTCAGGGAAAGGGCCTATACTGTGTGGACCTTTGGACTTATGGCCCTGTTGATGGCCCTCCACGTGTGGGTTTTGAAAAAAGACTGGATGCTTTTGTTCTATGTTTCGTACCTGCTGGTGCTGATTCCCTTCATGATCGTAAACGGGATTCTCACCGGCACAGGCATTTCCGGTGAAGTGGTCTGGTATAATGATGCAGAGACAATGGGAGTGCGGATTGCGACCATCCCCCTGGAGGATGTATTTTACGGGTTTGGCCTGGTACTGATGAATATTACGCTTTACGAGATACTAAGAGAACGCGGTCCTGATCGGTCCGGCAGGACCTATAAAATTCAGCCCTGACCTTTTTCGGATCATTGATCGTAATGAAAATTGTTTGAAGTAAGGGACGGTTTTTTCAATTTCCCGCTCGTCCATGCGGGGTACGGACCTGACGGTGGAGAAAATTTCCTGCTCCCTTTCCCTGAACTCCTGAAAAGCCATTTCGTATTCATCTTCGCTTCTGCATAATCCCCTGAAAAGGCATGTTATT
The DNA here is from genome assembly GCA_964431315.1 of uncultured Bacteroides sp. Classification (GTDB taxonomy): domain Bacteria; phylum Bacteroidota; class Bacteroidia; order Bacteroidales; family SM23-62; genus SM23-62. Next base: position 55,667 of record CAYSJH010000025.1, read on the forward strand.
ACATTGTCAATCTCGAGAAATTCGGATGGAATTGCATAGGAAGCATCCACAATGATATTCGCTGCGGTTTCACCTGAGAAATTCAGCCGGGGGGGGAGGGAAACTGCAATTCATGGGGTTCCTGCGGAAGTATCCCCTTGTCCGGACACGAACGGGCACCGTTATCTTATCACAAACGGGAGAAAAGATCCAGGGAGAAATGCCGGGATGATAAGCACAAATTAAGAAAAATTATCGGATCCGCATTTTTTCAGCACTTGAATTTAGCAGGTAGATCGACTCGCCTTTCAGCAGCAATCCCTGGATGGGATAACCGTAATTGTAAAAAGGCACATCGATGGCAAAAACCCGGTCGTTATAAGCGGAGGTAATCTTCTTGACGTTTGTATGACCGACAAAAACCCTCCGTGCGCCGAAATAATCCAGGACCTTTTCCAGGTCCTTTTCAGGGAGGTGGGGATATTCATGATTTTCTTCAAGGTATCCGCGGTACCAGAAAGGACCCAGGGGACCCAGCAATTCCTCACGGCCCGTCTCTTCATTGTGGAGCCGGTCAGGATGGTTAAGGAAAAAACGAACCTGTTCGTTGATCTGGGTTATGTTCAACCCCATTTCTGTGATATAAGGTGACAATCCTGCATGAACGAACAGATTCCCGTTGATCCTGATGATCGTATTTTTAGTACGGAGCCACTGGCCCAGGACGGTGCGCCGGCTGAACAGCGAAGAATAATTGATGTTCAGCCGGGATGTCATCAGGAGGTACTTGTCCGAGACGTAGTTCAGGTCGCCGGTAAGCACCATGATCTCATGGTTTCCCAGGATAAAATGCACGGCCCCTCCGGCATTTGCGGCCTGGTCCTCCAGCCGGTATATCAGCCAGAGCGATTCTGTAACTCTGTCCCCCCGGTCGAAAATATCGCCGACAAAAACCAGGTGTCCGTCCCCCCAACACCATTGAAGCGAGGGATCAATGATCCCGTTCCGGCGAAGGAACAGTACAAGACTGTCATATCCGCCGTGAATGTCGCCCATGACAAGTATTTTCCCGGCGTTTTGAATTTCGTCCGGAGCAGTATCCTTCCTCGAATGAACCAGGTATTCCAGGGTATCTCCGGAAAAACCCATCATCATGCAGGGATCGGAATGAGCCCTGATTTTTGATTTTAACCTGCGCGTGAACTGTGATTTCGAGTCGTGCACAAGGTAAAAGGCCTTCAAGGTTTTTTTCCCGCTCCAGCTGATATAGGGACCATCCAGCAAATCGGGCAGGCTTTTTTCATACTGGTCACGCAGGTATTTTGCGGTCTCTGTCCTGCTGTTCCTCACGGCCATATCGTAGGCGGTCTGCCAGGTACTGTTCTTGTGGGAGAGGTTTGCTCCCCGTCTCAGAAGCAGTTTGACGTTTTTCAGATTCCCGTTGCTGGCGGCATAAAAAAGTGCCGTATTGCCTTCCGCATCGGGGATTTCAATATCTGCTCCCGCCTCGATCAGGACCGATACTTTTTTTATATTGTCCAGGCCCGAGGCATACATAAGGGGATTCATTCCATCAAGGGAGAGGTTAATGTCAGCTCCCTTTCCGATCAGCCATTCGGTCATATCGGTGCTGGCATGAAGGATGGAATACACGAGCATCGTCGTACCGGGCGATCCGATCACGGCATTGATGTTGTGATCTTCCAGGTACTTTTCGATAAGAGCAGTTTCCCCGTTTTCGATCCATTCCAGCACGGGATCACCTGCCAGGGAATCGCCGGTATGGACAAAGAGCGCCAGGATTAGGAATATGTGCAACAATCCTTTCATAGTCGGGAAAACGAGGAGGCAAAGATAATTAATTCCAGTTTCAGAAGCTGATTACCTTTTTACCCGACTTGATGAAATCGGTCAGGTAGGTCCCGGTATATTTTATCTCGATGCCAATTTCCTCCAGGCTGGAGTTTACACCGTACTGGTCCGCACAACCCTTGCATGCAAGCAATTCAACCCCTTCTTCCTTCATTTTTTTCAGGGCTTCCTGTATCCCCGGGTTTTCACTGCTTAGCTTGGCCGAAGGTCCCCAGACCAGCAGGGTGACCTGTTTCCACCAGCCGTTTTTTTGTGCATTATACGCATACATAAAGACCATTTTGTGGGCGACATCCGGGTCCCCGCTGGTCCATACAATCAGGAGATGATCCCCTGCGGGCTCTTCATTCATTGTTTGGGGTTTTTAACGGGTTTAATGAAGACGGTTCAGGGGGCTTAAATTACGCAGAAATTTCCAGGGAACGGGGGAATTTTTTCCCGCCAGGGAATGGGGCCGCTTAGAAATTCCATTTAAGGCGAAGGAAAAGCAGGCTCATCTGCTGCCGGGAAATGCTCCCGTTGATGGGGTCCTTCACCTCAGAGTTGAAGTACTGGAGGAAGAATGCCAGGTCCACGTTATTAAGTACGTTATAGCTAAGGTTCGGTCCGACGAAATACCCCTTCAGTTCCGGGAAGTACATCACGGCAAGGCTGGCCGTGAAAAGGGGGGTGACGGGGTAGGATCCCGATGCGAAAATGGTATGATCGGTGAAGGCAAGCTGTTTGACCGTCAGGGGTCCCGTGTAATAATTGACAAAGTCGAGTGCCGAACTGAATGGCTTGCTGGAATAGAGGTATTCTGCCTGCAACATCAGGGAGTTCTGGAAGACGTAATCGATCCCGGCGGAAAACATGAACATGCCCGTGGTATCACGAAAATTACTTACCGGGCGGAAATAGCTGGCTTCACCGTGGAACCCGGCACCGCCGATGTTTCCCGACCATCCGAGTCCCCCTACATAATCCTCCTGTCCCAGCAGGCCGGCCAGGAACTGGATGTCATAGGAAAACACGTTGAAGCGGTACATCCCTGCCGCGGTTACTTTATTAGCGCTGTCGAGTTTGACTGCCAGTTCAATGGTCGAGGTATAGTTGGGATAGAACTGCAACCGCAGGGCATCCGAACCGGGACGCTCCTCGTAATCGAAATCAAAATAGGAATAGGCATTGAATATGTCGTTGACGTTCCAGACGAACGTTTGTCCCCAGTTTATCCGCTGCCTTCCCGCGGTAGCCGTAAATCCCTTCGTGGAGTACTGCAGCCAGATGCGGTCAACGGTGGTATTAAGTACATAGGAGTTCCCGCTCAGAAGGTTGACGGAAAGGTCCATCCAGCCCATGTCCTTTCCGATGGCATCGGCATAACCCGGGATGAACTTGAAGCTCTCCCCGTACATTAAACGGTTACGGAGCTGGATGCTCCCTGAAAAATGTTCTCCCCCGTACCAGAAAAAATTAAGCCGGTTGTGAAAAAGATTATCCATGATCCAGTCCTCCCGCGGATTATCGAACATTACGGATTGCATGTTGGTCAGGTAGCCCTTCAGTTCGAAAGGGGATTCTTTTTCCTGGGCGCAGAGGCCGGGGTACAGGAAGATTGGCAGCAAAAAGATGATCAGGTTTCGCAGCATGCTTATTATTTTACCTCGTCCCTGAGCACCCTACCGTCTTCAAGGGAGATCACACGCCTGGCCTTTTTCATAACCCGGGCATCATGGGTGGCAAAAATGAAGGTGATGTTTTCATCCCGGTTCAGCTTTTCCATGATATCCAGGAGATTTTCCGTGGCCTTCGAATCCAGGTTGGCGGTCGGCTCGTCGGCCAGGACAAATTTGGGTTTGGAGGCCAGGGCCCGGGCAACGGCCACCCTTTGCTGCTGTCCCCCCGACAGCCTGGAAGGCCTGCTGTCGAGCCGGTCGCCTAGTCCCACCGCGTCCATCAATTCCCTGGTGCGCCGTTCCCTCTCGGATTTCGGCCTGCCCTGCAGATGCATGATGAATTCGACGTTTTCCCTGGCAGTCAGCACGGGTATCAGGTTGTAGGCCTGGAACACGAACCCGATGTTATTAAGCCTGAAATTGATCCGTTCGGAAGATTTCAGTTTGCTGACGTCCTCCCCGCCGATCCGGATCTCCCCCTCGCTGGGATTGTCCAGTCCCCCCAGCATATTCAGCAGGGTGGTTTTTCCGCAGCC
>CAYSJH010000026.1:0-56217 GCA_964431315.1 uncultured Bacteroides sp.
AAAGACTTCAATTTTATTGGAAATGTTGAGGGAAATGATTTCTTTCGTGATAACGGCGTGGATGTCGTTGTTTGTGACGGGTTTGTAGGGAATGTCCTGGTAAAGGAACTTGAGGCCTTCTACGACCTGCTTAAGAGGAGAAGCATCCGCGATGATTTTACCGAGCAATTCAATTTTGAACGATATGGAGGCACCCCCATACTCGGGATCCTTTCACCGGTTGTCATCGGGCACGGAATCTCCAACGGGCCGGCCATCAAGAATATGATCCTTCATACCGGCAACGTGATCGAATCGGATCTTATTGGAAAAATAAAAGAGAAATTTCAGTAATGACTAAAATAAGAGCGGCCATCACCGGTGTCGGGGGGTATGTCCCCGATTACCGGCTAACCAACGATGAACTGAGCACCATGGTCGATACCAGCGATGAATGGATCATGCAGCGGATCGGCATCAAGGAGAGAAGGATACTTAAGGGGGAGGGAAAGGCCACTTCGGACATGGGCGCCAGGGCCGTGAAAAACCTGCTTGACAAAACCGGGATCTCTCCAAAGGAGATCGATCTTCTGATTACGGCAACCGTCACACCGGATATGTTCTTCCCATCTACAGCCAACCTGGTTTCGCATAAGGCTGGACTCAAAAACGCCTGGTCTTTCGATCTGGCTGCCGCTTGCTCGGGATTTCTCTTTGCCCTGGAGACGGGAACCAATTTTGTTGAGAACGGCAAGTATAAAAAGGTGATTGTCCTGGGTGCCGATAAAATGTCTTCCATAGTGGACTACACCGACCGCACCACCTGTCCCCTTTTCGGTGACGCAGCCGCCTGTGTTCTGCTTGAACCCACCAGCGAAGACACAGGCATCATTGACAGCATACTACACGTAGACGGGTCCGGAGCTCCCCATCTGCATATGAAGGCCGGGGGTTCGCTTCGCCCTTCCTCGCATGAAACCGTCGACCGTAAGCAGCATTTTATTTTTCAGGAGGGACAAACCGTGTTCAAATTAGCGGTATCAAAAATGGCCGATATCTCAGTGGAAATGATGGAAAAGCACAACATCGCTCCGGAACAACTCGCCTGGCTGGTGCCCCATCAGGCTAATTTGCGGATCATTGAAGCAACGGCAAGGAGGATGGGGATCTCAAGGGACCAGGTCATGATCAATATTCAGCGCTACGGAAATACCACGGCCGCAACTATCCCGTTATGCTTGTGGGAATGGGAAGACCAGCTGAAGAAAAACGACAACATCATACTGGCTGCTTTTGGCGGAGGTTTCACCTGGGGTTCCGTATATCTGAGGTGGGCATACGATGGCGCAAGGAAATCTTGACCTTTCGTGCTGAAATGTGTAATTTTGGAAAAATCAAAGAAAAATGGCAAAGGTTTATAACGAAAACGAATCCAACAGTATTAACATCATTGGCATAGGCACCAAGATAACCGGTGATGTTAATTCAAACGGCGACATACGGGTGGATGGAAGCCTGGTCGGCAAACTTATTACCAAAGGAAAGGTTGTGATCGGCGAAACCGGCAAGGTGAAAGGCGAGATCAACTGCAAAAATTCGGATGTCGAAGGTTCGATCGAGGGAAAGATCACGATATCCGAACTGCTTTCCCTTAAGGCCAGGGCACGCATCCAGGGTGACATCATCGCCGCCAAGCTGGCCATTGAACCCGGCTGCCAGTTTACCGGGAATTGCGATATGAACGCCACGGCACCAGCAAATGAAGAAACAGCCCAGACCGACAAAGCCGAAAAGCAACCACTCCCAGCTAAATAATGCTGTCCGTTATTCCGGACTTGCTTTTCAGATGATCGCGATCATACTGGTCGGCGTGTTCGGCGGGATAAAGCTCGATCAACTGGTAAAATGGGAATTCCCCGTGTTCACCCTCGTGCTTACCCTTCTGGCGGTCATCCTTTCCATGTATTTTGCCATAAAGGACTTTATCCGGATCGATAAAAAAGACTGACAGATGCGCGGATCATTCGGAAAATACGTTTTTAACCTTGTCCTGTTGACCTTTGTGCTGACGGCAACCGGGTACGGGATCTTCCTCTTCCTGCTCCCCGGCTGGTACTTCCCCCTTTTCCCCCTGGTCCCCGTTTTCCTCTTTGCCGTTACCCTGCTCATGCACATATACCTGCTCAGGGCGGGTGAACGGAATGACCGGAAATTTACGGCAAGGTATCTCGGGGCCATGGGCGTGAAAATATTCATCTACATCCTGTTCCTGATCGTTTTCCTCTTTCTTGCCACGGAATACGCGGTCCCCTTTCTGGTCAGTTTCCTGGCCTGTTATGCCGCATTCACCCTGGTTGAGGTGATCGCCCTGCTCAGGATTCAGAAACGAATTACCCCTTAAGTCCCCCGAACCAGGCTGGCTGTTGATGAAAATCAGCAGATATTGCATAGGGTTTACCATGGTTTTTATTATTTTTAAACCACCTAATGCGATCATACCGTTTTGAGCAGAAAAACCGTTTCATACCTGCTGGGAGCCCTGTTGTTCATCCTGCTTTTCGCCGCCCGGCCGGTGCAGGAAAAGCATGCAGGGGACTCCGCCGCTTCCCTGGAAACGGTATCCCATTCTTCTGAAATGGGATCGTATGCTTCTGGAAAGGGCTCAGATGCTCCTGGAACGGGCTCACATTCACCCGGGGAGCAACCTGCAGATGAAGGGTTCGATCCGTCCACTTTCATTTTCGATCACATCCTTGACGCTTACCAGTGGCATATCCTGAGCTATAAGGATTTTCACCTGAACGTTCCCCTTCCGGTGATCCTAATCTCTGAAACAAAGGGACTCAGGGTATTCATGTTCAGCAAGTTCCACCACGGGCACTCCGATTACGACGGATTCAGGTATGAAACTGCAGGGGAGAACCGGGGCAAGATCGTTGAACTGATGGATGACGGGTCGACCGTACTTCCGAAACTCGATCTTTCCTTTACAAAGAACGTGCTGGCCATCCTGATCAGCATAATCCTGCTTCTGCTGGTATTTATTTCCGTGGCAAGGGCCTATACGCGAAGGCCGGACAAAGCTCCCACCGGCCTTCAGAGCCTGATGGAACCCATCATTCTTTTTATAAGGGACGATATCGCAAAGCCTTCGATCGGTGAACACAAGTACGAAAAATTCACCCCCTTCCTGCTGACCGTGTTCTTTTTCATCTGGTTCAATAACATGCTGGGACTGATCCCTATTTTTCCCTTCGGGGCAAACGTCACGGGCAACATCACGGTTACCATGATCCTCGCGGCCTTTACCCTGGTGATCACGACCATAAACGGGAACCGGAATTATTGGAAGGATATTTTCAATATGCCGGGGGTACCCTGGTGGGTGAAGCTCCCCATACCCCTGATGCCGTTCATCGAGATCATCGGTATGATTACCAAGCCCTTTGTCCTGATGGTCCGGCTTTTTGCCAATATGGTTGCCGGGCACATCATTGTACTGGGATTCCTGAGCCTTATCTTTATATTCGGGGCGATCAACGTGACTGCGGGCTACTTTTCCTCGGTGCTGAGCCTTTTATTTACTGTATTTGTGACCATGCTTGAATTGCTGGTAGCGCTGATTCAGGCTTATGTCTTTACACTCCTTTCGGCCATTTATTTCGGGATGGCGGTTGAGGAGCATCATTAATGGAGTTTTTATTCACTAAATAGTTGTTTTATGGTACCAATGATGGTTATTTTGGAAGCTTCTCTCGGATGGCTGGGAGCAGCAGTTGGAGCAGGGATCGCCGTGCTCGGAGCCGGACTCGGCATCGGGCGTATCGGTGGAACTGCCATGGAAGCCATTGCCAGGCAACCAGAGGCAGCGGGCGACATACGATCCAACATGATCGTATCAGCCGCTCTTATTGAAGGTGTTGCCTTCTTCGCCATTGTGGTCTGTCTGCTGATCTCCTTTAAAGCTTAAAGGAAGAATACCTGCCTGGGTCTGCGATTGGCAGATCCGGGCAGGTTTACTTGAAAATTAAAACAGAACAATATGGAACTGGTAAGACCCGATGTGGGCACGATCTTCTGGATGCTGCTGATGTTCATCATCGTGCTGGTCATCCTGAAGAAATTTGCCTGGAAACCCATCCTGAACGCCCTGGACAAGAGGGAGAAGTCAATCGAGGAATCCCTGCGTTCCGCCGACCGGGCAAGAAAAGAAATGGAACAGCTCAAGGCGGATAATGAAAAGATCATTGCCCAGGCCCGCGTGGAAAGAGACGGCATGCTGAAGGAAACAAAGCAGCTCAGTGAAAAAATCCTGAAAGAAGCCAGGGAAAAAGCCAGTGTTGAAACCAAACGGCTGATCGAAACGGCCCGGGAACAGATTGAAAATGAAAAGGCATTGGCCGTTACGGAAATACGCAACCAGGTGGCTGAGCTCTCGGTCGACATTGCCGAAAAGATCCTGAGGGAAAAGCTGAAGGACGGCAAACAGCAAAAGGAACTGATCGACAAACTCCTGAAGGACATTAAACTGAACTAGGCCATGAGTACCGGGAGAATCGCTGTCAGGTATGCCAAGGCTCTGTTCCTGAGTGCAGAGGAACAGAAGCTGCTGGACCCGGTACGGGCAGACATGGAGCTTTTGCTTGACGCCGTTACAAAGATCCCGGAGATCGGGCAGCTTCTTGAAAGTCCCATTATCAGCGCCGGCAGGAAATCCCTTTCCCTGATTGAGATTTTTAAATCCAGGATGAGTCCCCTTGGCCTCGATTTCATACAACTGGTGACCCGAAACAAAAGGGAGGAATACCTGCCCGGCATGGCAAGGCATTACATCCGGCTATACAAGGAGGAGAAAGGGATACAGGTTGCCACAATATCCTCTGCAATAGAGCTGGATAGTGAAAGTTCCCGGCTGATCAGGGAAATGATCCACAAGGCATTTAAAACGGAGATCGAACTGCATCATGAGATAAAGGAAGACCTGATCGGGGGGTTCGTGCTCAGGGTCGAGAACAAACAACTGGATGCCAGTGTAAAAGGGAAACTGGCAAGCATAAAGAAAGAATTACAGGAATAAAAAATTAAACCATAAAAAATGGCCGGAATAAAACCCGCAGAAGTCTCTGAAGTACTTAAAAAGCAGCTTGAGGGAATAAAGTCAACCGAAGAACTCCAGGAAGTCGGAACGGTTCTCCAGGTTGGCGATGGCATCGCCAGGATATACGGACTCGATAATGTGCAGTCCAATGAGCTCATCGAGTTCGAAAACGGGATTTACGCGATGGTGCTCAACCTGGAGGAGGACAACGTCGGCGCGGTTCTTCTGGGATCTTCAGAAGAGATCAGGGAAGGGGATTCAGTCAAAAGGACCGGGAGGATCGCCTCCCTCGATGTGGGTGAAGGAATGCTGGGAAGGGTGATCAACACCCTTGGAGAACCGCTCGACGGCCGGGGACCAATCAAGGGAGAGACCATCACCCTGCCGCTTGAACGAAAGGCGCCGGGAGTGATCTACCGGCAGCCTGTGAACGAGCCCCTGCAGACCGGGATCAAAGCGATCGATGCCATGATCCCGATCGGGAGGGGACAGCGGGAACTGATCATCGGGGACCGGCAGACAGGAAAAACGGCCATCGCCGTCGATACCATAATCAACCAGAAAGAGTTTTACGACAAGGGGGAAACGGTTTACTGTATTTATGTGGCGGTGGGGCAGAAGGGATCCAACGTGGCGAATATCGCTGCCGTTCTCGAAAAATACGGTGCCATGAATTATACCGTGATTGTGGCGGCAACCGCCGCCGATCCGGCAGCTCTTCAGTTCTATGCGCCCTTTGCCGGCTGTACCATCGGGGAATTTTTCAGGGATAGCGGACGCCCTGCACTGATCATATACGATGATCTCTCAAAACAGGCGGTTTCCTACCGGGAAGTATCCCTGCTCCTGAGAAGGCCTCCCGGCAGGGAAGCCTATCCCGGAGATATTTTTTACCTGCACTCAAGACTGCTTGAAAGAGCTGCCAAGATCATCGAGTCGGATGAAATAGCCCGGCAGATGAACGATCTTCCGGAAGCCCTGAAACCAATGATCAAAGGAGGAGGTTCGCTTACCGCGCTGCCCATCATCGAGACCCAGGCGGGCGATGTCTCCGCCTATATCCCCACAAATGTGATCTCGATCACGGACGGACAGATATTCCTCGAATCGAACCTTTTCAATGCAGGGGTAAGGCCAGCCATCAACGTCGGTATCTCCGTCTCGCGTGTGGGGGGAAAAGCACAGATCAAGGCCATGAAATCTGTTGCCGGCACCCTGAAGCTTGACCAGGCCCAGTACCGGGAACTGGAGGCCTTTTCAAAATTCGGATCGGACCTCGACAAAGCCACCCTGGCAACGCTGGACAAAGGTGCCAAGAACGTGGAGATACTCAAACAGGGACAATTTTCCCCGATGCCGGTTGAAAAACAGATTGCCATTATTTTCTGCGGTACGCGAGGACTCCTGAGCAAGGTCCCGGTTGGCAAGGTCAGGGAATTCGAAACCGAATACCTGGATTTTCTGGAACTCAAGCACAAAGACGTGCTGGCAACTCTCAAAAAGGGTATCCTTACCAGCAAGGAAGAAGACCTCCTGGATAAGGTGGCGATGGAACTGGCTGCGAAATATGCGGTGAAAAAATAAATGGCAAACCTGAAGGAAATACGGAACCGCATCGCCTCGGTCAGCTCCACGCAGCAGATAACATCGGCCATGAAAATGGTATCCGCTGCCAAACTCCGCAGGGCCCAGGAAGCCATTGTACAGATGAGACCCTATGCCGAGCAATTGCGTATTATACTGAGTTATCTTAGTGAGGCAATCCGGGATGAGGAAGACGATCCCTACGGTGTCGAGCGGGAACTGCATCGCATCCTTATCGTGGTGGTCACTTCGAACAGGGGACTCTGCGGGAGTTTCAATTCAAATGTGGTTAAACATTCGATACAGCTTGCACATGAAGAATATGCCGGCCTCATGAAACAGGAGAAAGTGGACTTCCTTGCGATCGGGAAACGCGGGGCTGATTACCTCAGGAAAAACAATTATAATCTGGTTGGCAACAAGAGTGCACTGTTCGGCGACCTGAACTTCGAAAATGTTATGCCGGTCGCCGATGCCGTCATGAGTGACTACGTTTATAAAAAGTACGACAGGATCCTGCTGGTATACAATCAGTTCAAAAATGCCGCGGTACAGATACTTACGGTCGAGCAATTCCTGCCGGTGATACATCCCGAGCAAACCGAAGAAACAACGTACGCTACCGATTACATCTTCGAACCCTCCAAGGAATACATTATCAAGGAACTGATCCCCAGGTCCCTCAAGATCCAGTTTTACAAGGCGCTGCTCGATTCACATGCGGCCGAGCACGGGGCAAGGATGACAGCCATGCACAAAGCCACCGACAATGCCACGGATATAATCCGGAACCTGCGCCTGACCTACAACAAGGCCCGCCAGGCCGCCATCACCAAGGAGATCCTAGAGATCGTCTCCGGTGCGGAAGCCCTGAAGAAAGCCTAGTATTCCCCCCAGTGCTTGATGGCAATGTCATCCTCACTGAGCTTGCAGAATGCGATGATGAAAGCCGAGGCAAGCCTGGCATTGGTGATCAGTGGGATGTTGTAGTCCACCGTGCTGCGTCGTATGGAATAATCGTTGCTCAGCTCATGTGAGCTGAGATCCTTGGGGATGTTGATCACCAGGTCGATCATCTTGTTTTTAATGTAATCCAGTGTGTTGGGTTTTTTGTCCTCGTCCGGCCAGTGAAGCACCACGGCATCGATGTTGTTCATCTTGAGGAAATCCGCGGTCCCCATGGTGGCAAAGAGGTTATAACCCTTTTCGGAAAGCATGCGACAGGAATTGACCAGTTCGACCTTGGAGCGCATGGGACCGGTAGACAGCAGGATGTTCTTCTTCGGGATGGTATACCCGACCGAAAGCATGGCCTTGAGGATGGCTTCGTAGAAATTCTCCCCGATGCAGCCCACCTCACCTGTTGAGGACATGTCCACCCCCAGCACCGGGTCGGCCTGCTTCAACCTCGAAAAGGAAAACTGCGGGGCCTTGATCCCGATGTAATCCAGGTCGAAAATCGAATTGTCCGGTTTTTCAAAGGGAAGGTCAAGCATCACCTTGGTGGCTATGTCGATGAAATTTGCCTTCAGTACCTTGGAGACAAAGGGCATGCTCCGTGAAGCCCTAAGGTTGCATTCGATCACCTTGATGTCGTTGTCCTTGGCCAGGAACTGCATGTTGAAGGGCCCGGTGATGTTCAGGGCGCCGGCTATATCCTTCGAGATCTTCTTGATCCTTCTGACGGTCTCGAAATAGATCTTCTGGGGAGGGAAGACCATGGTGGCGTCGCCGGAATGCACCCCTGCAAACTCCACGTGCTCGGATATGGCATAGACCACGAGTTCGCCTTTCTTCGCCACGGCATCGATCTCGATTTCCTTGGCCTGCTGAATGAACTCGGATACCACCACGGGGTACTGTCTGGATACCCTGGCTGCCAGTTTCAGGAAATGCTCGAGTTCTTCCCTGTTGGAAACCACGTTCATGGCCGCACCCGACAGAACGTAGGAGGGGCGGACCAGGACGGGGAACCCGACCTCGTCAACGAAGGTATAGATATCATCGATGCTGGCCAGCTCCTTCCACCTCGGCTGGTCGATCTGGAGCCGGTCCAGCAGCATGGAGAATTTATGCCTGTTTTCCGCGTTGTCGATGGAAACGGGGGATGTACCCAGGATGGGCACTTCCTGGTTGTACAGTCGCATCGCCAGGTTGTTGGGGATCTGTCCCCCCATGGATACCACCACCCCCTTCGGCGTCTCCAGGTCCACGATGTCCATGACCCTTTCAAATGAAAGCTCATCGAAATAAAGGCGCTCGCAAACATCGTAATCGGTGCTGACGGTCTCCGGGTTATAATTGATCATGATCGAGCGGTAACCCTGCTCGTTCAGGGTGTAGAGGGTGTTGACGCTGCACCAGTCGAATTCCACGCTGCTGCCGATCCGGTAGGCCCCGGAACCCAGCACGATAACGGACTTCCCGTCCCTGGCGAAATCGATGTCATGTTCATCCCCGCTGTATGAAAGGTAGAGGTAGTTGGTCCGGGCAGGGTACTCTGCGGCCAGGGTATCGATCTGTTTGACCGAGGGCAGGATTCCTTTTTGTTTGCGCCAGGTCCTGACCTCCAGGCTTTTTTCTTCCATGGAATCGGCTTTGGGATTGAGGACATGGCGGGCAACCTGGAAATCCGAGAAACCGAAAACCTTGGCTTTCTTCAGGATCTCATCCGGGAGCTCTTCGAGGCTGTTGTAGACCTCCAGGGTGTTTTTCAGCTCGAAGATGTTTTTCAGCTTGACCAGAAACCAGCGGTCAATTTTCGTAAGCTCAAAGATCCGGTCCACCGTATAACCCTTTTCAAAAGCTTCGGCGATCACCAGGATCCTCATATCCGTGGGCTCGGAAAGCTCCTTCTCGAGGTCGGTGAAATTCAGTTCCCGGTTGCCGGTGAACCCGTGCATCCCCTGTCCGATCATGCGAATCCCCTTCTGTATGGCTTCCTCGAAAGTCCTGCCGATCGACATCACCTCGCCGACGCTTTTCATGCTGCTGTCGATCAGCTTGCTTACGCCGATGAATTTGTTCAGGTCCCAGCGCGGGATCTTACAGACGATGTAGTCCAGCGCCGGTTCAAAAAAGGCCGAAGTGGTTTTGGTCACCGAGTTTTTCAGCTCGTGCAGCCCGTACCCGAGTCCCAGTTTCGCCGCTATAAAAGCGAGCGGGTAACCGGTGGCTTTCGAAGCAAGGGCGCTGGACCGGGATAGGCGGGCATTTACCTCGATCACCCGGTAATCCTCCGAATTCGGGTCCAGCGCATACTGGATGTTGCATTCGCCGATGATGCCGATGTGCCGGATCACATCGATCGAAAGCCTGCGCAGCTTATGGTATTCACTGTTGGTAAGGGTCTGTGAGGGAGCTACCACGATGCTCTCGCCGGTATGGATGCCCAGGGGATCGAAATTCTCCATGTTGCACACCGTGATGCAGTTGTTGAAGCGGTCGCGGACCACCTCGTATTCGACCTCCTTCCAACCCTTGAGCGATTCCTCCACCAGGATCTGGGGGGAATAGGAAAAAGCCGTCGATGCGAGCCTGACCAGCTCCTCCTCGTTCGAACAGAACCCGCTTCCCTGTCCCCCGAGTGTATAGGCCGCCCGTATGATGATGGGATACCCGAGCTCTGCGGCCGCCTGCCGGGCATCGCCAATGGTTTCAACCGCCTTGCTGTGCGGGGTCTTTATATCGATCTCCTTCAGCTTCTTGACGAAATTGTCCCGGTCCTCGGTATCGATGATCGCCTGAATGGGGGTGCCGAGCACTTCCACTTTGTATTTCTCAAGGACCCCCTTTTTAAAAAGCTGGATCCCGCAGTTCAGGGCGGTCTGTCCCCCGAACGACAGCAGGATCCCGTCAGGCTTTTCCCGGGCGATGATCTTTTCGACAAAACCCGGGGTCACGGGCAGGAAATATACCTTGTCGGCGATCTTTTCAGAGGTCTGGACGGTGGCGATGTTGGGGTTGATCAGTACGGTGGATATCCCTTCCTCACGGAGCGCTTTCAGAGCCTGGGAACCGGAATAGTCAAATTCACCGGCCTCGCCGATCTTCAATGCTCCCGATCCCAGGACAATTACCTTCCGAATGTTCGTATCCATATCGCGCACAAAAATATAAATATTTTAGGGAAACCTGCTGTAAAACAAATAAAATGTATATTTTTGCAAAATACATGTATAAATATACATTATGAAAACCAGGACCCAGCGTTTGCTGGCCATACGGAAAATCATAGAAGGGGAGGCGATTCCGAACCAGGAGGAGCTGCTGAAAAAGCTTGACAGGGCCGGTTTTGAGCTGACGCAGGCGACCCTGTCGCGGGACCTGAAATTCCTCCGTGCAGGAAAACGGCCGGACAGGGAGAAAGGGTATGTATATATCCTGCCGGGCAATGACACGGAAACCATTCCCCCGGCAAGGGATATGAATTTTCCCCTGAACGGTTTCGTTTCCATTGATTTTGCCTGGCATATGGCGCTGATCCGGACCCTGCCCGGATATGCCAACAGCATCGCGGTCGCCATCGACGGACTCAACGCATTCGAGATCCTGGGCACCTTGGCCGGTGACGACACCATCCTGCTGATCCCCCGTGAAGGGGTTTCCCGCGAGGATGTCATCAATGTACTGGCAGTATTATTACCAGTTGAATAAATGAAACAGAACAAGATGAAAAAGTTTATCATTACCGTAGCCGGGGAGGCCCACCTGCCTTACGTGCCGGATGTTGAAAAAGCCCTGCTGGAGGCATCGAAGGTCAAGGGAACGGGACTTGCAAAGCGATCACATGAATACCTGGCCTCCAAGATCCGGGAAGGAAAGGCCGTCATTGCACTTTCGGATGAGGGGGAATTTGCGGGATTCTGCTACATCGAGTCCTGGGGACATGAAAAGTTCGTGGCCAACTCCGGACTGATCGTGCCGGAAAAATTCAGGGGGAACGGTCTGGCCATGCGGATCAAGGAAGAGGCATTCAAGCTTTCGAGGAAAACTTTCCCGGGGGCCAGGATGTTCGGCCTGACCACCAGCCTGGCGGTCATGAAGATCAATTCGGCCCTGGGATACAAGCCGGTCACCTTTTCAGAGCTCACCGACGACGATGAGTTCTGGAAGGGATGCCAGAGTTGTTCCTATTACGACATCCTGTTTCGCACCAACCGGACCCACTGTCTCTGCACGGCCATGCTGTTTGATCCGGAGAAGGATGGTAAGGGCAGATCCCTGCGGAAGAAAAAACCGGCCGGCAAAACAAACGACCGAAAAGCCAAATCCAGGAAGAATAACTCTGGAAAGAACAATTCCGGGAAGAAGATCGGGATACCCTTCCTTTCCCGTAACGGGAAAAAAATCAATAAAAACATATTATGAAAAAGAAAGTTGCACTGGCGTTCAGCGGGGGACTCGACACCTCATTCTGCGTGAAATACCTGAACAATGACAGGAACCTGGAGGTGCATTCGGTATTCATCAATACGGGGGGCTTCAGCGCTGCCGAAGAAGAGGAAGTCCGCCGCCGCGCCCTGGAGCTCGGGGTGGCCAGGCATGAGAACATCAATGTTTCGCAGCAATATTATCAGCAGTGCCTCCGGTACATGGTGTACGGGAACATGATGCGGAACCGGCACTACCCGATGTCGGTCAGCTCGGAAAGGACCTTCCAGGCCATGGCCGTTGCCGGGTATGCCCGCAGGGAGGGCATAGGGATACTGGCCCACGGCAGTACGGGCGCCGGGAACGACCAGGTTCGCTTTGACATGATCTTCCAGGTGCTGGTACCCGACATGGAAGTCCTGGTCCCCATCCGCGAACTCAGCCTTTCCCGCGAGGACGAAATGGCATACCTTGAGAAGTCCGGCTACAAGGGATCGTTTGAAAAGCATGCCTACAGCATCAACCAGGGGTTGTGGGGGACGTCCGTAGGCGGAAAGGAAACCCTGACCTCTTCGGAAGGCCTGCCCGAGGAAGCCTTTCCCTCCCAGCTGAAAAAAACCGAAACGCAGAAAATCAACCTTGAATTCGATAAAGGGGAACTGGTTGGAGGGGTCGAAGCCATCCGGGCACTTAACGAAAAGGCTTCCGCCTATGCCATCGGGAGAGGTATACACGTCGGCGAAACGATCATCGGGATCAAGGGGCGCGTAGGATTTGAAGCGGCCTCTCCGGCCATCATCATCCGCGCACACCAGGAACTGGAAAAGCATACGCTCGGCAAGTGGCAGGCATACTGGAAGGACCAGCTTTCGGAATGGTACGGGATGATGCTGCACGAAGGGCATTACCTCGACCCTGTGATGCGGAACATTGAAATTTTCCTGGAAGATACCCAGAAGTATGTTTCCGGCAAAGTATTCGTTACCTTGCGCCCTTATTCGTTCGAGGTGACCGGGGTAGAATCTGAATATGACCTGATGAAGGCCTCGGGGGCAGTATACGGTGAAATGCATTCGGGATGGACCGGGGAGGATGTGAAAGGATTCACGAAAATACTGGGCAATCCTTCGAGGATCTACCATTCCATCCATCCTTTTATTTCGCAATAATATACAGAACATAACCGACAGATAAATATGAAGGATAAAATTGCAATACTCGGGGGAGGCAACATCGGCCGGGCGATAGCCGGGGGACTCCTGGCCTCCGGAAAGGCATCGGCATCGGACATCGTGGTCACCCGGCGCAAACCGGCGAACCTGGATGACCTGAAGGAAAAGGGGATATCCGTGACCGGCAATAATGTGGAAGCCGTGCGTGGATCCTCCATCATCCTGATCTGTGTGCAGCCCACGCAGGTCGGTGATCTCATCGCGGAGATCCGCGATGTCCTTGATCCGGCCAGGCATATTGTGGCTTACGTCATTGCTGCCTACGAGGTAAAGGACATACGGGAAATGATCGGGAAACCGGTCCCCGTGGTAAGGGTGATGCCCAATACGGCCATCGCCATACGCGAATCCATGACCTGCCTGGCTACGCATGATGGCAACGACGGGGCACTGGACCGGGTAAAAGAGATCTTCGACCAGCTCGGAAACACCATGGTGATCGGGGAAAAACTGATGGGGGCCGCCACCATACTGGGTGCATGCGGCATCGCCTATTTCATGCGGTTCATCCGCGCCGCTTCCCAGGGGGGCATACAGGTGGGCTTCCATGCCGATGAGGCCCAGGCCATTGCAGCCCAGACGGCACGAGGTGCAGCCTCGCTGCTCCTGCAGACCGGGAGCCACCCGGAGGGCGAAATAGACAAGGTGACCACACCCAGGGGTTGTACCATAGCGGGACTAAACGAAATGGAGCACTTCGGACTGAGCTCTGCGGTGATCAAGGGCATTATCACCTCCTATAACGAGATCGATAAACTCAAGTAGGTCCACCCGCAATGAATGCCGGCAGAAGGCTGTACGCTCAGTACCTATCGGAAAATCATGAAACAGGCCTGATGGAATTGAATACAAACCAGGAAACAGCGATCCGGCTGCTCAGGGAGCTGATCTCCATCCCTTCGCACAGCCGTGAAGAGAAAGCAGCAGCCGACCGGGTGGAGGATTTCCTCAGGGAAAGGGGACAAAAACCCATGCGCCGGAACAATAATGTCTGGGTCCGCCGCCAGGTTTCCGACCGCCTGCCGGCCGTTCTTTTGAATTCTCACCTGGATACAGTGCAGCCGGTCGCGGGATGGACACGCGATCCCTATTCCCCGGACATGGAAGGATCCAGGATCTACGGGCTGGGAAGCAACGATGCGGGAGGACCGCTCGTTTCACTCCTGGCAGCTTTCCTGCATTTTGCCGGCAGGGACGACCTTCCTTACAACCTGGTCTTTGCTGCCACTGCGGAAGAAGAAATCTCGGGGGAAAACGGGATTTCCCTCATCCTGGAGGATCTCGGGAAGATCGACCTGGGGATCGTGGGTGAACCCACCTCGTGCAAGATGGCGGTTGCCGAAAGGGGACTGATGGTCCTGGATTGCCTCAGCAGCGGAAGCAGCGCACATGCTGCATCGGGACTCGGGAAGAACGCGATCTACGAGGCCATGAAGGATATGGAGTGGTTCCGGACCTGCCGCTTCGAAAAAACCTCTCCCTGGCTGGGAAGCGTCAGTATGCAGGTCACCCAGGTCGAGGCCGGGACCCAGCATAACGTGGTACCCGATGCCTGCCGCTTCGTGGTCGATGTGCGCACCAACGAATGTTACGACAACCGCACGGTTTTCGAAGTGGTGAGAAAGAATATCTCCTGCCAGGTGGAGGCCCGGTCCTTCAGGCTGAATCCCTCAGCCATACCGGAAAACCACCCGGTGGTGAAAAGGGGACTTGCACTGGGACTGGAGTCATACGGCTCTATGACCCTTTCGGACCAGTCCCTCATGCCCTTTACAACCCTGAAGATCGGTCCGGGGGATTGGCAACGTTCCCATACGACCGATGAATTCATTACCGTGGATGAGATCAGGCAGGGTATTAGCACCTACATGCAGATCCTGGACGGCCTGGAACTTAAAAATCCTTAATCATGAAGAAACTCTGGGAAAAAGGGGTGTCCGTAAACAGGGAAATTGAGGAATTCACAATCGGGAAAGACCCTGAGATGGACCTTTATCTTGCCCGCTATGATGTACTCGGCACCCTCGCACATGCCGAAATGCTGCAGTCGATCGGTATCCTGAACGAAAAGGAACGAAACGACCTGAGAGCGGCACTTTCACACATCATGAAATTGGTCGATGAAGGCAAATTCCGCATCGAAGCCGGTGTCGAAGACGTGCATTCACAGGTGGAAAAGTCCCTCACCGAACGCCTCGGGGATACCGGCAAGAAGGTCCACACCGGACGCTCCAGGAACGACCAGGTGGCGGTGGACCTGCATATGTTCCTGCGCGAGGAGATCCGGCGGACTGTCCTGGCGGCGGGAGACCTGTTCAGCGCACTGATGCTGCTTGCACGCGATTACCGCGAATTGCTGCTTCCCGGGTACACCCATTTCCAGGTCGCCATGCCGGCGAGTTTCGGAATGTGGTTCAGCTCCTTTGCGGAGGACCTGACCGACGATATGATCCTGCTGCAGGGAGCCTTCAGGGTGGCCAGCCAGAATCCCCTCGGGGCCGCCGCCGGATTCGGGACCTCCATTCCCCTGAAACGGGAAATGACCACCCGGCTGCTTGGATTCGATGCCCTGCGGTACAATGCCATGCACGCCATGATGTCCCGGGGTAAGCTGGAAAAGATCACCGCACAGGCATTCTCTTCCCTGGCCGGGACCATTTCCCGGCTGGCCATGGATGTGACGCTTTACATGGGACAAAACTTTAATTTCATCTCCTTCCCGGAGGAATATACCACGGGTTCCAGCATCATGCCCCACAAGAAAAACCCGGATGTGTTCGAGCTGATCCGCGCAAAATGCAACCGGATCAAATCCCTCGCATACCAGGCCGACCTGGTGACCGACAACCTCCCGAGCGGGTACCACAGGGATTACCAGGTCCTCAAGGAAACACTTTTCCCGGCCTTTGATGAGATCCGATCCTGCTTGCAACTGGCCGAAAAGGTGCTGCTCCAGGTCAGGATCCGGGAGGACATACTGGAGGACCAGGCCTACAGGTACATCAGCAGTGTGGATAAGGTAAACAGGCTGGTTACCGGCGGGATGCCCTTCCGGGATGCCTACCGGGAAATCGCCCGGCAGATACAGAACAGGGAATTCGTGCCGGATCTAAAATTTGAGCATACACACGAGGGAAGCATCGGGAACCTCTGCCTGGAAGAGATCGCTTCAAAAATGGAAGAACGTATACAGGGGTTTGGTTTTGAAAGGATGGATGATGCCCTGAAAGCACTCCTGCAGGATGATCAGCAGGGGAAATAAACCCAACGGAGGATTATACTAATGAACGAATACAGGGAACGGTTAAAATCAAAGGAACGGATCGTGGTAAAGGTGGGTACGTCCACCCTTGCATTCCCGAACGGGAAAACCAATTACACGCGGCTTGAGAAACTGACCATGGTGCTTTCCGACCTGATGAGCTGCGGCAAGGAGATCATCCTGGTCACCTCCGGGGCGATCGGGGTAGGAGCGGGGCGGCTAAAAATGGACGAACCGCCGGCAAGCCTGATCGCCCGCCAGGCACTGGCAGCCATCGGGCAGGTCGAACTGATCCGGCTCTACCAGAAGTTCTTTGATGAATACAACCAGATGGTGGCACAGGTGTTGCTAACACCGGAGGGACTGGACGATCCCGTCCGGTTCACCAATGCACAGAATACCATTAACCAGCTGATCAGCATGAAGATCCTGCCGGTTATCAATGAGAACGATACTGTCTCAACCTTTGAAATACAATTCAGTGACAACGACCAGCTCTCTGCCAGGGTAGCCACCATGATCGAAGCGGACCTGCTGATCATACTCTCCGACATCGACGGGTTGTATTCCTCCGATCCGAAAAAGGATCCGGAGGCAAGGATCCTTACCGAGGTCCTCGAGATCTCGGAAGAGATTGAAAGGTCGGCCAGCGGAAGTGGTTCTTCCTTTGCCAAAGGGGGGATGGCCTCAAAAATCTCAGCCGCGAAGATATGCAGGGCAGACGGGATCGATACGGTGATCATCAACGGGAATAACCCGAAAAACATTCTCAAGGTCATTTCGGGTGCGGAAATCGGTACCCTGTTCACGACCCTGGCATCTTGATAAAATGGATTTAAAAACCAGGATAAATCTCAAATGAAGGAATTGATCGAAAAAGGAAAGAAAGCCCGTCAGGCCGCCCGGTTCCTGGCACAGGCGCCTGCTTCGGCTAAGAATGCGGTTCTGAACGAAGCGGCGGGTTCACTTGTCCGCTCGGCCGGGATCATACTTTCGGCCAACGAAAAGGATATGAAAAATGCCCGGGAAGGGGGACTGAAGGGAGCCATCATGGACCGGCTCCTGCTGACCCAGGAAAGGATCGCATCCATGGCTGAAGGGCTGCGGCAGATCACATTGCTGGAAGACCCCGTCGGGGAGGTCCTGTCTATGAAAAAACGTCCGAACGGTCTTGTCATCGGACAGAAAAGAGTCCCCATGGGAGTCATCGGGATCATTTACGAATCCCGCCCGAACGTCACCGCCGATGTTTTCGGGCTCTGCCTCAAAACAGGCAATGCCGCCATACTCAGGGGAGGCAAGGAGGCTTTCCAGTCCAATTTTGCCATAACGAAAATCATTCAAAACGTGCTGGAAGAAAATGGCTTCCCCCCGGAATGCCTGCAGCTTGTTGAGGATACAAGCCGGGAGAGTGCAGTGGCCCTGATGAAGCTCGATGAATACCTTGACCTGCTGATCCCCAGGGGAGGAGCGGGACTCATACGGACCGTAGTGGAGAACTCACACGTGCCGGTAATCGAGACCGGAGTCGGGAATTGCCACATCTTTGTGGATGAATCGGCGGACCTGGACAGGGCGGTGGCCATTACCGTCAATGCAAAGACCCAGCGTCCCGGGGTTTGCAACGCAGTCGAAAGCCTCCTGGTACATGAAAGGGTCGCGGAAAAATTCCTCCCCCTGGCCGGGAAAGAGCTTCTGAAACGCGGGGTGGAAATACGCGGGGATAAAAAGACCTGCGAGATTATCCCCGGGGCGGTACCCGCCACGGAAGAGGACTGGGCGACCGAATTCCTGGATCTCATCCTGGCCGTAAAAACAGTCTCCTCGATGGATGAAGCGATCGGGCATATACAAACCTACGGATCGGGACACAGCGAAGCGATCCTTACGGAGAATTACAGCAATGCCCAGGCATTCCTCGACCGGGTCGATGCGGCGGCCGTTTACGTGAATGCCTCCACCCGGTTCACAGATGGTTTCGAGTTCGGTTTCGGCGCCGAGATCGGCATCAGCACCCAGAAACTTCATGCAAGGGGTCCAATGGGACTCAAAGAACTGACCTCGACCAAATACATCATTTACGGCAACGGCCAGACCAGGGAATGATCCTGCGCATTTTTTAGTAACTTTCCGGTAACTTGTTATCGGATGAAATTGCGCTTCGGCATTTCAAGGTTTGCGGGCATACTACTCCTCATCGTTCTGGTTGTTCCGGTGTTAATCACCTATTACTGGCTTCAGCACCGGAAGTTGGTGGTAAGGCATGAGATCGAGTGCAGGATGATTGAAGGGATCGATAAGAATGAACTTTTGCTGTTAAAATTTACCAGGGAGGAATCCTTGACGGAACTTAAGTGGGAACACTTCCGTGAATTTGAATACGACGGGCAGATGTACGATGTCGTGAAAACCGGGGAAAAGGGAGACACCCTTTATTTCTGGTGCTGGTTGGACCACGATGAGACCAGGCTGAACCGGGAACTTGCGGGACTGGTTACCAGGGCTTACCGCGATGACCCGCAGAAAAAGGAAAAACAGGAACAACTTCATTCCTACTTCAAATCACTCTATTGTTCGAAATTATTCAACTGGAATATAATTGCCACTTCCCCTGAAGTCAGGGGGTCCTGCATCTGCATACAGATTTTCTCTTCCTTATCGATCCCT
This sequence comes from uncultured Bacteroides sp., assembly GCA_964431315.1. Taxonomy (GTDB): domain Bacteria; phylum Bacteroidota; class Bacteroidia; order Bacteroidales; family SM23-62; genus SM23-62. Next base: position 19,196 of record CAYSJH010000026.1, read on the forward strand.
CCGCCCAAACCACCACCACGCTTAAGTTAAACCATCAGCCGGCATCCATACCTGCTGCCTCTTTGTTTAACTTTACCAATTCGACCATGAAGAATATTATTATTCTGTGGCTGGTTTCGTGCCTGTGCGGCCTCGCCCGGTCACAGACAATCACCATAAAAGACCTTGAAACAGGGGAACCTGTCGAGCTGGTAACCCTGATCAGTGAAAATCCACAGGTACATGCCACCACGAACGCAAAAGGGCAGGCCGATATTTCTGATTTCAGGGGTTCAGGAAAGATAGAAATACGCACCGTTGGTTACAAAACGGTGCTGAAAAGTTATGCCGAACTCGAAGCGGCATCGTTCCAGGTGCAGATGGAAGTGTCGAACCTGAACCTGGAAGAAGTGGTGGTTTCCGCCACGCGCTGGAAACAGACATCAGGCATGCTGCCGCTGAAAATCATTTCGGTCTCACCAAAGGAGGTGACTTTGCAGAATCCGCAGACAGCCGCTGATCTGCTGGGGATTTCGGGGAAGGTTTTCATCCAGAAAAGCCAGCAGGGGGGCGGCAGCCCGATGATCCGTGGATTTGCCACCAACCGCCTGCTGTATACCGTGGACGGCGTGCGAATGAATACGGCGATTTTCCGGAGCGGTAACATCCAGAACGTAATCAACCTGGATCCATTTGCCATGGAGAATACGGAAGTGCTTTTCGGTCCGGGTTCAGTCATATACGGCAGTGATGCAATCGGCGGAGTAATGGGTTTCCAGACACTGGTCCCCCAGTTTTCACTATCGGACAAGACCCTGGTATCCGGGAAAACCCTTGCGCGTTATGCTTCTGCAAACCAGGAAAAAACAGGACATTTCGATGTGAATGTCGGCTGGGGGAAATGGGCACTGGTGACGAGCATCAGTTCGTGGGACTATGACAATCTGCGCCAGGGAAGCCACGGGCCGGATGATTACCTGAAACCGTATTATGTTCAGCGGCAGGACGGCGCGGACCGCGTAATTTCCCAGGATGACCCGCTGCTGCAGATCCCTTCAGCTTATTCGCAGATCAACCTTATGCAAAAACTCCGGTTCACCCCGGATGAAAAATGGGAATTCAATTACGGGTTCCACTATTCGGAAACCTCACCCTACGGGAGGTATGACCGGCATAACCGCATGCGGAACGGGCTGCCCAGGTATGCGGAATGGAACTACGGACCCCAGCTGTGGATGATGAACAACCTGGACATCACCCATAATGCCGGCAACCCTGTTTACGACCGGTTAACGGTCCGCCTGGCACAGCAATCGTTCGAGGAGAGCCGTATCGACCGGTCACTGAATAGCAGCCAGCGCAATACCCAGACCGAAAAAGTGCAGGCCTATTCGGTAAACCTTGATTTTATAAAATCGCCAGGCCCCCGAAACACACTGTTCTATGGACTGGAATATGTGAGGAATGATGTTCATTCGACCGGAGTGCTGACGGATATTTCTACGGGGACCGCTACAGAAGGACCCTCGCGCTATCCGCAGTCCGACTGGAGTTCCTTTGCAGCCTACCTTGAGGATCAGGTCAAATTATCCGATAAAATTACCCTCCTGGCCGGCCTGCGCTACAACCAGTACATCCTGGACGCCGTTTTTGACACCACGTTTTACCCCTTTCCCTTTACCACTGCAAACCTTAACAACGGTGCACTGTCAGGAAGCCTGGGAGGGATTTACCGGCCGGAGCAAAGCTGGATCATCAGTGTCAATCTTGGAACCGCATTCCGTTCGCCTAACGTGGATGATATGGGTAAAGTATTTGATTCTGAGCCCGGGGCGGTTACTGTCCCAAATCCTGACCTGGAGGCCGAATATGCCTGGAATTTTGACCTTGGCATTGCCAGAGTATTTGATGAGCGGGTAAAACTGGACCTGACGGGATACTACACCCTGTTGCAGAATGCGATGGTTCGCAGGGATTTCCAGCTTAACGGGCAGGACAGTATTCTGTACGAGGGTGAGATGAGCAGGGTGCAGGCTATCCAGAATGCGGCCGTGGCCAATGTATATGGTATTCAGGCGGGACTGGAGGTAAAGCTGCCCCGGGGCTTCAGTTTTTCATCCGATCTGAATTATCAGAGCGGAAAGGAAGAGCTGGACGATGGAACCACCAGTCCCCTGAGACATGCAGCACCACTGTTCGGTGTTTCACGCCTGGCCTATAACGCAGACCGGTTGATATTGCAGCTCTACGCCTGCTATCAGGGTGAGCGAAAGTCTGAAGACATGCCCCAGGAAGAGCTGGGCAAAGATGAAATTTATGCAAAGGATGCCGGCGGGAACAATTATTCGCCTTCCTGGTACACGCTCAATTTAAAGGCCAGGTACCAGTTTACGGACAATTTCATGGTCAGCGCGGGGATCGAAAACCTTACGGACCGGCGATACCGGCCCTACAGTTCCGGGATTTCCGGCCCGGGAAGGAATTTCATTCTTTCACTTAAGGCCAGTTTCTGAAAGGTTCGGGAGTGAGGAAGCTGAACCGGGATCTCCCCAGTTGCACCAGGTGAAATGCCAATTGTGACGTCAGTGCTTTGAGTCTTCGATCAGTTCGATGAACCGGTCGAAAAGAAAATCAGTGTCCATGGGACCGCCTGATGCTTCGGGGTGGAACTGGGTGGAGAAGAAGGGCTTGGAGCGGTGGATCATCCCTTCGTTGGTCTGGTCGTTCAGGTTCACGAAATAGGGTTCCCAGTCCCCCGTCAGTGTATCGTTGTTGATCGCAAATCCGTGGTTCTGGGAGGTGATGTAGGCATGGTCCGTTCCGATCTGGAGGACCGGCTGGTTGTGGCTGCGGTGGCCGTATTTCAATTTATAGGTGTCGGCTCCCGATGCCAGTGCCATCAGCTGGTTCCCCAGGCAGATGCCCATGATGGGCACATTCTGTCCGAATGCCCTTTCAAGGTTCCTCACGGTTTCCCTGCATTGCTTGGGATCACCGGGACCGTTGGAAATGAACAGTCCGTCGTATTCTTCCCCCAGGAAATCATAATCCCAGGGTACCCGTATCACGGTGGTGTCGCGCTGCAACAAGTAACGGATGATGTTGTATTTCACCCCGCAGTCAATCAGCAGGATGCGGTATTTGCCGTTGCCGTAGACCTCTTTTTGAGAGATGCTGACCTGGGCCACCAGGTTGTCCAGGTTGGGATTGTACAGTTCGACGTCTTCCCCGTCCCGGATGACTTTCCCGAGCATGGTCCCTTTTTCGCGCAGGATCTTGGTCAGGTGCCGGGTGTCGATCCCGTGGATCCCCGGTATGTCATGCTGTTTGAGCCAGTCCCCCAGGCTCCGTTTGGCATTCCAGTGTGAATACTCCACCGAATAATCCGATACGATCAGTCCCGATATATGCAAACGGTCGGATTCGAAATGCCTGAAAAGATTTTCCTGTATGCTTTCATCCGGCACCCCGTAATTTCCGACCAGGGGATAGGTCAGGACCAGGATCTGTCCCTTGTAGGAAGGATCGGTAAGGCTCTCGGGATACCCCGTCATGGCGGTATTGAATACCACTTCGCCCGAAACGGACCGGTGACTTCCGAAGGAGATCCCGGTAAATTCAGACCCATCCTCGAGCACCAGTTTCATCTTTTTTCCGTCCGTCATGCTAATTTGTCCCGTTTTCCAGCAGTGATTCGATGATTTTTTCCGCCTGTTCCGGCGCGATCCTTTTGGCAATAATCTTTTTGTCCACGTCCAGTACGAACAATTGCGGGGTACTGGCGATATCGTATATGGTCTTGAAGGTGAAATCATAAGGATTCCAGGCATTGATCCAGTCGTAATACCCGTGCTCGGTGATGTAATTGATCCATTTAACCTTGCCTTCCTCCCCGCCCAGGGTGCTCACGGCAACGACTTCCACTCCTTTGTCCTTCAGGCGGTTATAAACTTCCCAAAGCTCCGGAGTGGCTTTTTTGCAATGCCCGCAATCGGCTTCCCAGAAATACAATATGGTGTATTTCGCTTTTACATCATAGAGCTGGAAAAACGTCCCTACGTAGGGATTCTTCTTCAGTTCCTCATTGTCTGCTGCACTGAGGAAATGATCGGTCTGGACCCTTACAAGCTGGATATCGGGCGCCTTTACCCCGATCATCGTCGGCTTGAGTTTCTCGATCCTCTCCTTCAGATCGGCGATGAATTTCGGATCGCTCCAGTCGGCTTCCGGTATGTAGTACTTTTCTGCAATATGGATGTACACATTGTCCATTCCCATGATCTGGCTCTTGGCAAAATAGTTGAAAAGCGTGATCAGCATGTACCGGAAAAGCTGCGGATCGGAACGGGAGGCTTCGATCAGCTTGTCACATTCAAGGATGAGGGAATCGGGATGCTGCACCGCGACCTTTTCAATGTAGGTCATCACTTTTTGCTCATAAAAAGGAGTGCGAAGCAGGCGGACATCGGAAACGTCGAAATTATCGAAGTAGTGGGCCTTGTAGTATTTGTAACGGAATGCAGGATCCAGGGGTTTGCCGTCATTGCCGGGGGGGGGATCGGGAACCTTAACTTCCTGGAGCGCAAGCAGGAACACGCCGAAAAAATTACCCCTGTTTTCTTCAATCAGCCGGTCGATGTGTTCCTGGACACTGGAATTGAGGGATTCCAGGTCCTTCCTGGCCGCGATGGAATCCGCGGGACTTGATGCACCGGTCATTTTCGATTGCAGGGCCAGTGCCTTATCCCTGCTCTCTGAAAGGAAAATCTGGTACTGGTAGAAGGCCTCATTTTCCCTGCTGTCCCTGATCTTCATATGCGTTACGTAATCGGGCGCCTCGGTTTCGAATGAAAAAAACTGGTCATTGTCAATCAACAGGTCGAAAAACGACTTATCTGGAAGATAGACCAGGTACATTCCTTGGGGAAGTTCCTGGCTGCCCCTGAATACGCCTTTACCCCTGGAATCCAGGATCAGGGTATCCTTGGGAATGAAACTTGCGTTGAAACGGTGGCCGAGTATGACCGTATCCCCGCTGAAAGAAGGCAGGGTAATGACGATTTCATAGCCTTCGGCATGGGACACAAAAGACAATCCCGCTATAATTCCAATCAGGTATATGCGAATTCTCATAAAAAGCCTGTTTTCTGGATGCCTGCAAAGATAGGGCCAGATATTGGGCGTAAAAATAGAAAAATTTACCGTATTGGGTAAGTATGTAATTTATCCTAATTTTAAGGTATTATGTTGGATTTTGAGAAGGCCCGGCAGCTTGTGGACGGTGAACTGGAGAAATACCCGTTCAGCAGGTCCCCTGCTGAGCTTTATGAGCCGGTGCGTTACATTCTCTCGCTCGGGGGGAAACGGATGAGACCGGCCCTGACCCTCATGGCCTGCAGCGTCTTCAGCGATGCGGTCCACCAGGCTGTCAAGCCCGCCCTTGCCTTTGAGGTTTTTCATAATTTCACCCTGCTGCACGATGACCTGATGGACAATTCCGCCGTGCGCAGGGGGAAAGAAACGGTTCACGAAAAGTGGAACCCGAACGTTGCCATCCTTTCCGGCGATGTGATGTCCATCCTGTCTTACCGGATCCTTGCCGAATCGGATGACCAATACCTGAAAGAGCTTCTGCATCTTTTCAATGCCACGGCCATGCAGGTATGCGAGGGACAGCAATGGGATATGAACTTTGAAACGAGGATGGAAGTAAGCGTGGAGGAATACCTGAAAATGATCGAATTAAAAACGGCAGTCCTGGTTGCAGCATGCCTGAAAGCAGGGGCCATAACGGGAGGGGCGGACCCGCTGGGATCGGACCTGATGTATGAATTCGGAAGGAACCTGGGAATAGCTTTTCAGATACGGGACGATTATCTGGATGTGTTCGGGGATCCGAAAATTTTCGGGAAGAAGATCGGGAATGACATCCTGACCAATAAAAAGACTTTCCTGCTGATCAAGGCGCTGGAACTTTCGAAGGGAAAGATGAAAAAGGAATTGACCGGCTGGCTTTCCGGGCACGATCACAACCCCCACGACAAGGTAAGGAGCGTAACGGAGATTTTCGCTTCCCTGAAGATCGACCGGATCTCATCGGGCCTCGCTGCCACGCATTACGACAAAGCGGTGCAGTACCTGGAGCGTATCGATACACCGCCTGAACGCAAAGCCGCACTGGCTGATTTTGCCAGGGATATGATGCAGCGGGAAAAATAATTTCAACGGAACAAGCCCGAAGATCGCGGCTTCGACTTACTGCCGGGACTTAATTCAGCTGGAAACTTATCTCCTTTCCTGCAAATAACGCTGGTAATAATTATTGAACTGGTCGCTGATTTCCTGTTCCATTTCCTGCTCCCCGAAATCGGAAGCCAGGCCGCTGTACTCCTGCAGCAACTGCAGGGAAAGCCGGATTTCATAGTCCAGGTTCACACGCTGTTCAGGTGTGAGGTCATAGAAGTACGCAAGGTCCTGCTCCAGGCCGCCGACGTGCTCCCTCATGACGCCCATGGCCTTGTCGCCTGCCCCGCAGTGGAAATAGGCCTCGGCGATCGGGGGGACAAATGCATCGTATGGCACTTTCCGGTCGGGCATCAGTTCCATGCAGCGGTCCAGCACCATGATGGCCGAATCAGGCCGGTGTACCGCGATCAGTGCCTCGGCAAGCCGGGTAAAATTATTCCTGAGCTTGATCACCGAAAGCGTCCGGATGTTGTAATAATCCAGGTACACATCGGGCTGTTCCATCCGTCCGTAATGGAAGGTGTTCATCATGCGGTCGTAAAGGGTATCAACGTCGATCCTTCCGTAGGTCATGAAACTGCGTCCGGGTGTGGAAATAGGCACCAGCCGGAAGGCAAGGCCTTCCATCTGGAAATAGGGTTCCAGGTTCAGCGCCCCTTCGTTTCCCGCCGCCACAAAGCAGAGCGGCCTGTCCCAGTCCGACGTGGCCAGGATATCCAGTTCCATGAGCTCATTCTTCAGGATGCTGCTTTTATTGATCGACCATTGAATCCTGTCCAGTACCAGAGCGGAATCTTTTGCCGCCACGGTCCCGTTATGAAGCACCTTCTTCTTATCAACGTTGATGTAAAATTTCTTTGAGGGGATGTAGTCAAGCGAATACCCGGGCTGGGGAGTGAATTTCGTCCTCGGGTCATCGCTGGCAACGAATCCGATGATTTCCTTCAGGTCGATGTTGTGATCGATCCGGTCGAACATGTAGAGGATGTTATTGGTCCCGTCCTGGTACTTTGCCGGCGGCAGGCTCATGGGAACGGGGGCGGATTTGTAGGCCCGGCGGGTCATCTGGTCAATGTACCAGTCCGTGTTAAAGAGCATCAGGTTGATGATCCTGACATCGGTGCGGATCCCTTCCACCTCCTGTGCGTACCAGAGGGGGAATGTGTCGTTGTCCCCGTTGGTATAAAGGATGGCGTTCGGGGGACAGGAATTGAGGTAGTTGTAGGCCAGGTCCCTCGCCGTGTACCTGCCCGAGCGGTCATGGTCGTCCCAGTTCTCCATGCCCATGATGACGGGCACGAGTCCCGTGCATAAAACCGTGGCAATACCGGCACTCAGGGTAGCCGGCAGTTTTTTTCTGAACAACTCGTAGATAGACATGACCCCCAGTCCTATCCAGATGGCGAAGGCATAGAATGACGCGGCATAGGAATAATCCCGCTCCCGCGGTTCAAGAGGTTTCTGGTTCAGGTAAACCACGATCGCGATCCCGGTCATGATGAACAGGATCATTACGACGGAAAAATCCTTCTTGTTTTTACCGTAATGGTAAAACACACCGATGAGGCCCAGGATCAGCGGAAGCAGGTAATACGTATTTCGCGAAGGCATGTTCCTGTATTTGTCCGGCAACTTATCCAGGTTTCCCAGCCTGGCCTCGTCAAGGAATTTAATGCCCGTGATCCAGTTCCCGTTCAGGATTCCCCCCTGTCCCTGTATGTCATTCTGGCGCCCGGCAAAATTCCACATGAAGTAACGGAAGTACATGTAGCCCAGCTGGTACTTGAAGAAAAAAGCCAGGTTGGTGCCGAACGAAGGCTTGATCACGGTTTTGGCCTCCCCGTTGCGATCCTGTATCTGAACCCGTGTCCCCTTGATTTTAACCCATCTCTCGTATTCGGAGATGTGGGAAGGGTCGTTGCTGTACATGCGAGGGAAAATGGTGGTTAGCCGTTCATCGAATACGTATTCGATCTTGTGGTCCTTGATTTTATATTTGCCGTCGACCCTGTAATAATTCGGACGGGTCTCCTTGGTGCGGATTATCGGTGCGTTGTAATACTGGCCCTTGACAAGAGGCCGCTGTCCGTACTGCTCACGGCCAAGATACGGAAGCAGGTCGAATACGGTTTCCGGGTTATTCATGTCCATCGGAGGATTGGCAGCCGAGCGGATGATGATCAGGGCGTAGGAGGAATAACCGATCATGATCATGGTGAAGGACAGGATGATGGTGTTCAGTACCACCTTCTTGTGTTTGTGAGTGTAATGGATGCCGTAAACAATGGCAGCGATCACAAGGAAGATGTAAAAGATCGCCCCTGTGTTGTAAGGCAGCCCGAAACCGTTGACAAACATCAGTTCAAAATATCCTGCCAACCTGACAAACCACTGGATCACCACGTATTGCAAAAATGCCAGGATGCCAACGGAAACAGCGAGTGAATAAATGAGACCGCGGACGGTAACCTTGTATTTCTTGAAATAATAAACCAGAACAATGGCCGGGGCAGACAGCAGGTTCAGCAGGTGGACACCGATCGACAATCCCATGAGATATGCGATCAGCAGCAACCACCGGTTGGCATGTTCCTCATGTGCAACGTTCTCCCATTTTAGAATGGCCCAGAAGGTAACGGCAGTGAAAAGGGAAGAGGTCCCATATACTTCTCCTTCAACAGCGGAGAACCAGAACGAATCGGTAAAAGTGTAGGCCATGGCCCCAACAAACCCGGCCCCGAGAATGGCCACCAGGTTAGCGCGCGAGGGATTTTCCGCATCCGGGACGAGTTTTTTTGCCATGTGGGTAATGGTCCAGAACAGGAAAAGGATCGTGAAGCTGCTGGCCAGGGCAGACATGGTGTTGATCATTTTGGAGGCCATTTCAGGACTGGAGGCGAATATGGAAAAGAACCTGCCGAGGATCATAAAGAAAGGGGCTCCGGGCGGATGCATCACCTCAAGTTTGTAAGCGGTGGCTATGAACTCACCACAATCCCAGAGACTGGCGGTAGGTTCGATTGTCAGGATATAAACGGCGCTTGCCAGTAAAAAGGTAAACCAGCCTGTCAGGTTATTCCAGTATTGAAATGATTTTTTCAACGGTCCGATGTTAGTGTTTAACTCATGGATTGAGAAATACTTGGCGAATTTAATGTTTTTTTATTATAACGGGAATTTATCAATCATATCCGTAAAACCATTTCCTTCAGCGAATGGATATAAGGATATGGAAAATTCTTTGTACATTCTTCGATATTTAGCATTAGATGACATTGGGTACAAGAGCCTGTCCCGGATAATATTTGAGATAGGCTTTAATAATAACCGTCGGGCTGACGGAGATGGCCTGTGGATCGTTGCACCGTGAGAAGCGGTCGGAGGCAGGAACCTGCAGGAACCCGCGAGGAATTACTGTCCTTGGCTTTATTGAAGCCAGTGGAACCGAGTGAGCGATAGCGAACGAGCTCACGAGGGGCATGAAATGCCACGAGTAATCCCTTTCATTAATGGAAGGGAGGAGGTCAAATTTTTTGGTACGCAAAAATGGGGAAACCAGTATTCACATCGGGATCTTTCGGATCGTTCTGCCTTCTGGGGCTGTTCCTGTTCCTGGCGCCCGGGTCCGGTGCCCAGTTTTACAATCAGGGGGCAGATCCGGGCAGCCTGAAGTGGGAACAGATCCGCACCGATCATTTCCGTGTAATTTATCCCGTCGATTTTCAGGATGAGGCCCGGAGGATGACCCACATACTCGAGAGCTATTATGAACCGAACTCCGCCTGCATGCAGCACCGTCCCGCCCCGATCCCCGTTATACTGCACAATTATTCCGTGCTTTCCAATGGTTTTGTTGCCCTGGCGCCCAAACGGATGGAGCTGGTGACAACTCCTTCCCCGCTCAGCCTGTCCCAGGATCACTTTGAACAGCTTGCCCTTCATGAGTTCAGGCACGTCATGCAGGTGGACATGGTGCGGCAGGGTTTCACCAGAGGCCTTTCCTGGATTTTCGGGCAGGCTGGTACCGGGGCCGTAACGGGACTCATGCCATTCTGGTACCTCGAAGGGGATGCGACCGATGCGGAAACCCGCCTGTCTCATTCAGGCCGCGGAAGGCTTCCTTCCTTTGAAATGGAGATAAAAGCCATCCTGGCTGAAAAACCGGGGCTCTGGCCATATGAAAAAGCGGTTTTCGGCTCTTACAGGGATTATGTCCCGGATCATTACCGCTACGGGTACCAGATGGTGGCCCAGGCAAGGAATAAATACGGGAATGAATTGTGGGAGAACCTTGTCAGCTTTACGGGACGCAAACCCTATACGCTGTATCCGTATTATTTCGGGCTCAAAAAATATGCAGGCCTTTCTAAAACAGACCTCTACCGCGAAACCTTCGAAATGTTGAGGGCTCACTGGGCAGAAACGGCTGCGGAGAGGGAGTTCACGGACATGGAGAGGATCAACCGGGAGCGGAAAAAATATTACACCTCCTATCGCTTCCCGAGGTACATTAATGATACCCTGATTTTTGCCGAGAAATCCGGGATCGACCAGATCACTGAATTCGTTGCCATTGACCGGCAGGGTAATGAAACCCGTATTCACCGTCCGGGATTTTATGAGGCCGCAAACATCAGCGTGGCCCGGGGCAGGATCGTCTGGGCGGAAATCCTGCAGGATGTCCGCTGGGAACGCCGGAGCTATTCCGTGATCAAGATCTATGACATGGAGCGGAAGTCGGAGAAGATCCTTCGCCTGAAGACCCGGTACTTTGCCCCGGACATCTCCGAAGACGGCCTTTTTATCACAGCTATTGAGGCCGATGAACAAAACCGTTACTTCCTTCTGGTACTGAACGCCAATACCGGGGATATCGTCGTAAGGGAGGAGTCCCCCGGCAACCGTTACCTGCAATACCCGGTATGGAACGATGACAAAAGCAGGATCTACATGACCTCCCTGGGAGAGGAAGGGAAGAGCATCGTATATTATCAGATCAACGGGGGAGAATGGGGGATGGTTTTTGAAGCCGGTTACGAGGATATTGCCGAACTGGATTGCCATGGGAAAACCCTGGTATTCCGGGGTGGATTTTCGGGCATTGACAATATCTATGCACTTAACCTTGAAAATTTTGATTGTCAAATGGTTACCTCATCACGTTTTGGTGCTTTCTATCCATGCCTGTCTGCGAATGGGGACACTCTGATTTATGCCGACTACACTTCGCAGGGCTATGATATTGTCAGGACCGCCTTCAAACCGTACGGGCACGTTCCCCTGGAAGCCGTAAAGGGTCACAGAGAACAACTGAATCTGCCGTCTGAAGCCGATGAATCCCGCGTGCCGGTACCCGGATCATCGGTCCCGTTATACGAATCCAGGAAATACCGGAAACTGGGGAACCTGTTTACCTTTCACAGCTGGGCTCCGCTGTATGTTGATGTCAGTGATCCCAGCATTGAGCAGCTGCCGGCATCCCCGGGACTGATGTTGCTGTCGCAGAACCTGCTAAGCACGGCAACCACCATCCTGGGATACGAATACAACATGCAGCAGCGGGATCATTTTCTCCACGCTTCCTTTACCTGGTCGGGATGGTTCCCCGTCCTGAAGTTTTCTCTTGATTACGGGGGACTGACGCAGGTTGCCTCCCCGCCGGACAGCGTCAGTGCTCCCGCCGAAGTTCACACGGACCTGAGCCTTAGAACAAAAGTGCACCTTCCACTGAATTTCACTTACAACCGCTATATCATGGGGGCACAGCCCTCGGTGGAAGCCAGTTACAGCAGGGCCTATTTTTATTACACAGAACCGGGGACATATCGCAGCGGGTTGACTTTTATGGATTACCGCCTCTATTTCTATAGTTACCTGAAAACATCGCAACGGGACATTCTGCCGCGCCTGGGTTTGGTCCTGAACCTGCGGTACGTCGACACTCCTTTCGAAAGCGAACAGCTGGGCTCGGAACGGCTCGGATCCGGAACCCTTTACCTGCCGGGCGTTCTGAGGCACCAGACCCTCAAGGTATTCGGGGGGATCCAGAAACAGGATCCGGCGCATTACCTGATGGGCAACCTGATGTCCATGCCCAGGGGCATTTTCAATCACACGGCAACGGAGCTGAGGAAGATCAGCCTCGATTACGTTTTCCCGATTGCCTGCCCGGACTGGCAGGTATGGAGGGTGGCCTATTTTAAACGGTTTCGCGGGTCGGTCTTCTATGATTTTGCCGCAGGCAGGGGGGTCAACATCCATGGAAACCGCAACGGTCCCGTTGACCGCAATTTTCAGTCCCTTGGCCTGGAACTGACCACGGATATGCACCTGGCGCAGATCTTCTTGCCCTTCAACATCGGTGGGAGGTTCATCTGGATACCGGCAACCGGGCAGACTGCCGGTGAGTTCATTTTTTCGGTGGACCTGAGCCAGTTCTGAAAGAGTCCGGGACTATCCGGTATCATCCTCAAACTGCGGGGGATGTGCTAATTCCCCTCCCCGGAAGAAAAATCGTATTTCACCGTGAAGTAACCCGGGTAATTGATCTCCGCCACACCGACCAGGATGGTTGGTTTAATCTTGAGGCTGACCCGGGTGGGCCGGTTCCCGGCATCGGCAAGGTTCAGTCCGAAATTCACAAGCGCCTGGCGCGAGTCCTTGCTTAAAATTTCGATCAGGTCCGTTCTGAGCTGAAGGGGTATGATGGCCGTACTTCCCCCGGCCGGTATTTCTATGCGCCGGTCCAGGGAACCGGAAGCAACCTGCACCTCGTCGATGAAGGCAAGGTATTCAAGCCTGTTCAGGGTGGCCATGGCCGGATTGGGATTCCTTGCCTCCACATTAAGGGTAAAGGTCAGCGGCAGTTCTCCTTTCATGATGGAAGTCGTCAATACGGCCATATCGGTAAGGCCTATGTCGCTGTAGCTTCTTATGTGGCTGACATCCAAACCGGCAAGGCGGGGATTTTCGAGGGTTGTCATCCTGAATTCACATTTGCCAAGGGTGCTGATCTCCTTCAGGAAGCTGCAGGAGTCAAGCAGGCAAGGCAGCAGCACAAGCACCACTGTTAATTTCGTAAGATAACGTATCATTTTCTGTCTGTTAGGAACGTTCATTAATTGCTAAATTTACGCAATCATTTACGATATGCCCGCTCTTTTCGGGCTCTAATGCACAAATTGAATTATGCCGGGATTCTGGAGACGTATGGACGAAAGGATTCGGGAGAACGCCGCGGGCATTCTCGGGACCATAGCATTTCACCTGGTCCTGATCCTGATCTTTCTGGTTATCAAGATCTCAACAGAAAAAAAACGAATGGAGGAACTAATCGTGGTTGATTTTGATCAGACGCAGGTGAAAGATCAACCTGAGCCAGAATCCCCGGACCCGGAATTCGAGGAAAAGCTTGCCCGCTACCTGGCCGAACCCAGGTCAAATGTTCCCGTGAACCTGGCCCGGCAGATTGACCGGGAGCTGAGTACGGAAAATTACGTGAAGGAACTGGAGCAGGATCTGGATGCGAACCGTCCGGGGGAATGGCAGGAAACTCAGGAAAGACTGAAGGAACTGGAAGATATGCAGAAGGAAGAACTGATCATGGATGGAGAGGAGACCAAACAGGAACCGCCGGTTCCTTATGAGGGACCGACCAATATTTACTATGAGTTAAAGAACCGCTACCACCTGCGGCTGCCCGTGCCCGTTTATAAATGCGAGGGTGCCGGTCTGGTCGAGGTTAAAATTGCGGTCGACCAGCGGGGAAGGGTAGTTCAGGCCGAAACGGACAAACCCGGCGATACCGCCAATGAGATCTGCCTGGCGGAGGCCGCCCTGAGTGCTGCCTACGGTACCCGCTTCAATGCCGATTACAACGCACCGGTCCGCCAGATCGGCAGCATCACCTACTATTTCATCGCCCAGTGATCTCCCTGTCAAATCGAATACTTCCGGCATAGCTGAAACGGCGCTTCCAAATTTGGGAACCCTGCCTGAGGAATTATCAGACAAGGAGCCTTAATTTTGCGTTATTTGCGCAAAATTCAGCGACGTTCTGATATTCCGAAGGCATCCCAAATTTGAGTAGGCACCTTTTTCAACAATGCCTTCAGTTATCATTCGATTTGACAGGGGGGATTGCAGCAGGAAGTCAGTAGAGTTGCTGTGCCGCCCTGACGATCCGGTCGTTGTCGATGTCGTTCATGCAGCGGAAGTGGCCTTTGGGGCATTTGTCCTTCCCGATCTTGGTGCAGGGCCGGCAGGACAAGCCACGGGTTTCAAATATCAGGGAGGCCGGATCGGGCTGGTAGGGGTACATGCCGAATTCCGGTATGGTATGTCCCCAGACCGACAGGACCTTCTTTTTAAATGCGGCGGCAACATGCATCAGTCCCGTGTCATGCGTGATCACCACGCGGCTTTGCCTGACCAGGGAAGCACTCTGGTTAATGTTGTATTTCCCGACTGCATTCAGCACACCATCACCGGTCTGCTCATCGAGCAGTTTCCCCAGGGCTTCCTCCTTTTTTCCCCCCAGCAGTATGACCGGTAGTTCAAGTTTATTACAGATATCAACCATTTTTTCGACGGGCATCTGCTTGGTCCCGTGCATTGCCCCGGTAACGAATGCAATGTACCCCTTCCGGAACGATTCAGGCAGATCTGAAAGCGACACCTCATCTTCCGGCGGGATAAAATAATCCAGTCCCTTCCCGTCGTTTTTAACATCAAACAGCCTGACCGTCTCCATATACCGGTCCACGATGTGCAGGTCAGGGAGCCGGTTGATCTTGAACCGGATCATCAGAAATTTCCGGAAATTGATCTTCCGGACGGTGAAGGACATGATCCTCAGGTTCGATTTGATCCACTGGCTGCGCAGGTTCCTGTGAAGGTCAAGGATGTAGTCGAAGTTTTCTATTTTAAGTTGCCGTATAAGACCGGGCAGGTTTTCATCCAGGTAGTGGATTTTATCGATGTAAGGGTTGGCGCGCAGCAGGGGAAGGTATGCTTTCTTGGTGACATAGTGAACCTCGGCACCCTCCACCTGCTGCTTCAGGCAGCGGATCAAGGGAGTGGTGAGCACAACATCCCCGATCGAGCTGAACCGTATGATGAGATACCTGGCCAGCCGGTTTATTTATTGAGGTTGTCTATAAACAGCAGCAGGGCCAGCCAGTATTCGTCTTTCGAGGGATTGTCCTCCGAGAGGGCCCTGGCCCCGTGAACGCCGGGGTTCTGAGGCCGGAAAAGGGTGTACTCTTCCGCCGGGACATGGCTCATCATCTGCCTCACGTAGGATTCCTCCCGTTCCGTTACAGCAATGAACAAAGGTTTGCTGATAGAATCGAAGACCTCCTCCATCCTCAGGTCGTCGCCGAAGTATTCCCCCGGGCTGAAGGCAATCACGGCCCTGACCTGGGGATTGTTCAATCCTTCCAGCATCACAAGCGAAGCCGAATAGGAACTGCCTAGCAGTATCGGTTCCACGGGATTCAACAACCACACATATTCAATGGCTGCCCGGATATCCTTTGCCGCATCCAGGAATCTGACCGATGAGTGCTGGCCGCCGGCATTCTGGGCCGTTTCATTCTTCACAAAATTGGCATTATCGCCCGATCGGAGATCAACGGCAAGGCAGTTATACCTCAGCTTCAGGAAACGTGGTGCGATATCATTGAATTCTCCCCGGCTTGAACCGGCCTGGTGGAAAAGCAGAATATAAGGATATTCCTCGTTCTCCAGGTATTTGTCCGCCGTGATCTCAATCCCGTCTTCCGCCGTGAAAGTTACTTTCTCCCTGGTGCCCTGTGCCAGGGAAACTGAAACGGCCGGAAGAAGGAACAACAGGGTGTATAGTGTTTTATTCATCGGAGTTCTGGTTTTGAGTCTGGAAGCACAAAAAACAGGCCATTATGTGGATTCGGCCAGGATCATAATCTTATTATTTTTCACTTCAATAACTCCTCCGCGGATCTCAATAAAGGAGGTTCTGCCTTCCGAATCGATGATCTTGACTTTTCCTGCATCAAGCGTGGAGATGATCGGTGCATGGTTGTTCAGCACCTCGAAGGAACCTTTGCTTCCGGGGACCTGGACAAGCTTGACCTCTCCGTTGTATATATTTTTATCGGGGGTTATGATCTGAAGGTTCATGGCCTATTTGGATTCTTCGATCATCTTATCGCCTTTCTCGATGGCGTCCTCGATCGTGCCGACAAAGTTAAATGCAGCTTCCGGGTATTTGTCCACCTCCCCGTCCATGATCATGTTGAATCCCTTAATAGTATCTTCGATGGATACCAGGCAGCCTGGTATGTTGGTGAAGGACTCGGCAACGTGGAAAGGCTGGGAAAGGAAACGCTGGACCCTCCGGGCGCGGTGCACCACCAGTTTATCTTCATCGGAAAGCTCATCCATGCCAAGGATGGCGATGATGTCCTGGAGCTCGTTATAGCGCTGGAGCAATTGTTTCACCCGCTGGGCGGTATTGTAATGTTCCGCACCCATCACTTCGGGCGTCAGGATCCTGGAGGTGGAATCCAGGGGATCAACTGCAGGATAGATCCCTAGTTCAGAAATCTTGCGGCTCAGGACAGTGGTCGCATCCAGATGGGCAAAGGTCGTAGCGGGGGCAGGGTCCGTGAGGTCATCCGCGGGAACATATATGGCCTGCACGGAGGTGATCGAACCGTGCTTGGTGGATGTGATCCGTTCCTGCATGATCCCCATTTCGGTTGCCAGGGTGGGCTGGTATCCCACTGCAGAGGGCATCCTTCCCAGCAGGGCGGATACTTCCGAACCGGCCTGGGTAAAACGGAATATGTTGTCGACAAAAAACAGAATGTCCCTTCCCCCGCTTTTTTCATCTCCGTCGCGGAAGGATTCTGCCACGGTAAGCCCGGACAGGGCAACGGTGGCACGTGCGCCGGGAGGCTCGTTCATCTGGCCGAAGACCAGGGTGGCCTGTGATTCAATAAGGGCCTTCTTATCCACTTTGCTGAGGTCCCAGCCTCCTTCCTCCATATTCTTTAAGAAGGCATCCCCGTACCTGATGACACCCGATTCGATCATTTCCCTCAGCAGGTCATTCCCTTCCCTTGTGCGTTCCCCCACGCCTGCAAACACGGACACTCCGGAATACTGTTTGGCAATGTTGTTGATGAGTTCCATGATGATGACCGTCTTTCCTACCCCTGCTCCGCCGAACAATCCGATTTTTCCACCCTTCGAATAAGGTTCGAGCAGGTCGATCACCTTGATGCCGGTGAAGAACACCTCCTTTTCCGTGCTCAGCTGATCATATAAGGGCGGTTCGTTATGGATTTCGTAGCCGCCTTTTTTATCCAGTTGCTCCATCCCGTCTATGGCATCCCCGATCACATTGAGCAGGCGACCCCTGATCTGGTCTCCCACCGGCATTTTTATGGAAGATCCCGTAGCCAGCACCTCAATGCCTCGCTGCAGTCCGTCCGTTGAGTCCATGGCGATGGTGCGGATGGTGTTTTCCCCGATGTGCTGCTGGCATTCCACCACCAGGGTGGAACCGTCCTTCCGTTTTATTTCCAGGGCATCATGGATTTTAGGAAGGTCATCGCCGTATTTTTCAAAGCTGACATCCACAACGGGACCGATGATCTGTGTGATTACTCCTTTTATCTGAGCCATTTAAGTACTATTTGGATAAAGATACACCCTTGACAAAGTTAATATTTTTGGTGAATTAGCACAGGAATTTTATCCCCAGAATGGCTATATACTGATTGTCTTTTATATTTTTGAGAAGGAATAATCAACAACAAATGACATGAAGAAGAGTTTGATCGAGATTCTCCTGATCCTGTTGCTGCCTGCGGCCGCATATAGCCAGTTTACGCACGTGGGACTACAGGCGGCTTATTCAACCCAGGTAAAGGAACCGGGATTCGGCCTGCTGGCGCTTTACCGGGTCAACGATGCCATAAAGCTCACACCCAATGCCCTGTATTATCTTCCGCATAAGATCAATACCTCCCTTGGAACCCAGAAATATGAATGGTGGACAATTAACCTCGATGGCAATTATGTGATTGTCAACCAGGGAATTTTTGAAGGATACGGCATGATGGGACTCAGTTTTATTAACATTACCGGAGAGCAGGATGAAATAAACCACGGCCTGGTCTTCAAGGATAAACACTCAATGCTTAAGCTGGGGTTGAACTTGGGGGCAGGCCTGCGCCTGAACCTGGGCGAGCGCGTGGCACCGTTCCTGGATTTACGTTACACCATCGGAAACAAGGCAAAATTTTCTGACTGGGGAGAGGTATCCGCTTCCCAGTTCAGTATTTTTGCGGGAATCCTCGTTCGAATCAAAGAGGATAAGGACAGGTCCGCCGAAGAAGAAGAGTATTAATTCGTTCAACCCTTACAACCATGATCCGGAGAATCACCAAAACCATACCATCCACATTAATCGTTTTGCTGGGCTTAAGTTCCGTTTCCTCCGCGCAGTTTAACCGCATCGGGGGCGGACTCTCATTCAGTACCGGCATTGAGAATGTTGATCATAAAACCGGAAATCCGGGTCTCTGTGCGCGCGGGGTTATGGAACTCGGGGAAAAGTTCTGGGTCATTCCGGCATTAACATTCTACATGCCCGGCAAACGCCAGCATAACACCTACGGTATGGCAACGACATGGTTTGGCACCATTGATGCCGATGTGACCTATGCCATGGCTCATGAAGGAACCATCCTGTTCTATGCGCTGGCGGGGGCAAACGTTTCGCTTCTCAGCACTTCCTTTAAATCGGGCGATTATCCGTCCGCCAGCAAGGTTATGCCGGCCCTGAATGTGGGGACCGGCATAGAGATGATCGTAGAAAAGAACCTTAATGCATTTGCCCAGGTCAAGGGTATCATCGGGTCCTACAGCCAGTACCTGGTCATCAGCATTGGGGTACACTATTACTTTAGCGGGCGCCGTTATAAGTCATGGTAGCATCCTGATCATATTCCATATTTTTTATATCTTTAACTACTTTGTACTAACAGCATTCAAAATCAACTAAAATGGGTATACCCGCCACCGCCAAAATTGAATCGGAAGAAGCCGGCCTCGTAAAGGATCATAAAGAATTTACGGCATATGCCAAATCCGATGAGCTGGCCAGGTTTAACGAGCTCGACAAAATCGTCAACACAAGCGATTTTACCGGGAAAGTAAAGGCCATAAAGTCCCAGAAATTCAAGGATACCGAAGAGTACAAGAAGGAAAGGGAATATCTGTCACTCAAGAAATCCAAAGACATAAAAACCTATTTCAAGGTTAAGGGATCCAGGGAACTGGAGGAATACAACCGGACCGATCAGTCGGATGACCTGGCGAAATACCAGAAGCTTGCCGAATACATTAACTCCAGGGAATTTTCAGACGCCAAACAGTCGGCAGGGAAGGAGTTCAAGGGAACCGATGCCTATCAGAAGGAACAGGAGTTCATGAAACTGAAAAATTCAGCGGCCATCAAGAAATATTTCAAATTCAAATCATCCTCCCAGCTTAAAACATATAACCAGGTAAAGGATTCGGACCGGCTGAAACGCATGGAAGCGCTTGAAGAAACGATTAAGTCAGAGGATTTCAAAAAAGTAAAGGATTTTATGGCGCTGAAACCACAGGCCAAATACGAACAGTCGAAAGAGTTCAAGCTGGAGAAGGAATACCTTGAACTGAAAAAATCGGAGAAGCTTATCTGGTACAAGAAATTGTTGAAAAAGAACGATTTCCAGAAGCTCAAGGAATGGGAGCTTGCCTTCGAGGACGACTTCATTAACGGTTCCCTCGATACCGGCAAATGGATGACCAATTATTACTGGGGCGAAAAGCTCCTGAAAGACACCTATGCTTTACCGGGGGATAAGCACTTTTACACCCGGGGGAAGAACCTTGAATTTACCGATTCAGTGCTCAAAATCGTAACAAAGAGTGAAAAAGCCAGCGGGAAAGCATGGAACCCTGTTGTTGGCTTTGCTAACCAGGAATTCAATTACACCTCCGGATTAATCTCTACGGGGAAAAGTTTCCGGCAGAAATACGGTAAAGTCCGTGTCAAGGCAAGGATGAGCAGGGCGCCTGTGAGACAGGCCATCTGGATGGTCGGGGACAAGATATTGCCGCATTTGGATATCGCCAAGATTGAAAAAGGCAAAATATTCCACGGAAATTTCTGGGGCAACGTTGCTGAAAAGGGAGGAGTGAAAAAGAAAGTGGTTAAAAAAGGCGCCGGGAAGTTTTCTTCCGACTATTTCATTTATTCCGTCGAATGGTCACCGGAGCAGATCACCTGGAAAATCAACGAAAAAGTGGTCCTTAAACAGTCTCAGGGAATCCCCCAGGAACCCATGTACCTTGTCCTGAGTGCCGGGATCACCGACATCGTTCCAGAGCATTTGCTACCCTCAACCATGGAGGTGGACTGGGTCAGGATCTATAAAAAGGCGGAGTAATCCCCGCTTCTATTCAGTAACCCTAACCTCTATTCGTTCCTGAGTGATTCGGCGGGATTGGCATTGGCCGAACGGATGGTATGGTAACTCACCGTTATGACCGTGATCAGCATGGTCAGAAGTCCCGCCAGCACGAACGATACCCAGTTGATGGAGGTACGGTGCACGAAGCCTTCCAGCCAGTTACTGGCAAAATACCAGGAGATCGCCGAGGCGAGAACAACGGATACGGCTGCCAGTGCCAGGTAATTTTTCAGCATGAGCCCGACTATTCCTGAAACATCCGAACCGAATACCTTGCGAATGCCGACTTCCTTGGTCCGCATTTCGGAAACGAAGGAAGACAGCCCGAACAGTCCCATGCAGGCGATCAGCACCGTCAGGATGGAAAAAGCGGTATAAACCACTCCCCGTTTTTCATCCGCCTGGAACTGCTCGCCAAAATCCTGGTCCAGGAACGTGTATTCAAAGGGAAACCCGGGATAAAGCTCTTTCCAGACCCCTTCGATGTACTGCAGGGCTGAGGCCATATTCCTGCCGGATGTTTTCACGTAAACCACGTAGCAGATCGGATAGTACATGAAAAGCTGGTCTTCCATGACGTTGTACAGCCCGAACTGGTAATAATCGGACATAAGTCCCACTACCGTGGCAATCGTGCTGGTATCTCCCGGCAAAGTGAATTTTTTGCCCACGGGGTCATCCCAGTTGAGCCTTTTCGCCAGGGTCTGGTTGATGATCACACCCACGGCCGTGTCGCCCGGGAAATCCTCTGAGAATCCCCTTCCGTCTATTATCCTGATGCCAACGGTCCGGATGAAATCCTGGTCCACGCGAAAGTTGTTAATACCGCGTTCCACCATTCCTTCAGGGGTTTCCACCCGCATGATGGTCTTGCCTGAACCTTCCCCGATGTTTGCATTGGCGGCCCCGACGGACAGGATGTCCGGGTTGGATTTTAGCCTCTCCTTGAGGACCGGGACTTTTTCTGCCATTTCCTCGGTTGTCATTCTAAGGGTGATCACATTCTCCTTGTCAAAGCCAAGGTCGATGTTTTTCAGGTAATTCAGCTGGTTGTAAACGATCCAGGTACTGATCACCAGTACGGTGGACAGGGTAAACTGTGCCACGACCAGGATCTTGCGGATGCTCAGGTTTGACCGGCCGATGTTGAGCTGTCCCTTGAGCACATTGACGGGGTTAAAGGAAGAAAGGAAAAAAGCCGGGTAGGATCCCGCCAGGATCCCAGTGATAAGCACCACCCCGGCGAGGCATAAAAGGATTACCGGGTTAAGGATCTCCGAAAAACCGATCGACTTGCCCGCAATGTTATTGAAGGAGGGAAGGAAGAGGTACAGAAGCAGCAGGCTGAGGATCAGTGCAATCAGCGTCAGCACCATGGATTCAACAAGGAACTGCCGGATCAGGGCAGTCCTCGGGGAACCCACCACCTTGCGGATCCCGATTTCTTTCGATCGCCGGGTAGCCCTGGCCGTGGCCAGGTTCATGTAATTCATACTGGCGATCAGGATCATCAGGATGATGATGGCAATAAAAATGTAGACATAGTTCATATTGCCCACGGGTACAGGTTCCCCCTCGAAATCCGAATGCAGGTGGATCCGGGTGATGGGAATCACTTCGTACACGATGTTGATCCCCATGCGTTCAAAGATCTCGGCCATGTGGCTAGTGTAAAGCTCCGGAAGTTTGGCCTCAAAAGCCTTATAGTCCGTGCCCTCCCGCAGCAGGACATAGGTGAAGATGTGAAAACTACCCCAGCTTCCCCAGTCCTCCGGCAATGTATTCCTTGAGATCAGCGCCGAGAAGGTGTAATTGGTGTTATGGGGGAGGTTTTCTATCAGTCCCGTTACATTAAGCGAACGCCCGTCCTCGCGGACGATCTCTTTTCCAATGGGACTCCCGTTGCCGAAATATCGTTCCGCGAAGGACCGCGTAAGAACAATGCTGTTCGGTTCCTTCAGGGCCGTCCGGGGATCCCCTTCCACCCATTCAAAGGTAAAGACATTGAACACATTGGAGTCTGCGAAGGAAACATCCTCCTCGAAAAACTCCCTGTTTTCATAATGATAAAGATGTCGCCCCGACTGGATTAAACGGACTGCCTCCTCCACTTCCGGGTAGTCGGTCTTCAGCTGGGGGGCAAGGGGCACCTGGGTAACCGCCCAGTTGAAGGCATCGTCGGGTTCGGTGATGTGTGAGGAGATCCGGTAGATCCGGCCGGCTTTTTCATGGTAACGGTCATAGCTGAGATCGTCGTAAACGTAGAGGATCAGCAACAGGCTGCCCGTAATTCCGATGGTCAGCCCGAGAATGTTGATCAGGCTGTAGGTTGCATCGCGCCTGAAATTGCGCAATGCAACCCGCAATAAACTCCGAAACATGTTGAATCTATTTGTTATCTTGCATCTTTCCGTAATAAAGGTTATAAATTATCGCCGGGGAGCCATAGAAAAATCCTTAAAAGATGTTAAATATGCTGAAGAATACCATTGTCCCTGCAGTGTGCCTCTTTATTGGGTCAGCGGGATTTGCGCAGGACCGGGTCACGGGCCGTGATTTCGCCACCCGGTCGGAGGTCATCGCAGTTCACGGCATGGCCGCCACCAGCCAGCCCCTTGCCACGCAGGTCTGCCTTGACATTCTCAAAGCCGGGGGGAATGCCATTGATGCGGCCATTGCAGGGAATGCGGTACTGGGACTAATGGAGCCCACCGGGAACGGGATCGGCGGGGATCTTTTTGCGATCATCTGGCATGCGGGCACAGGCCGGCTTTACGGGCTCAATGCATCGGGCCGTTCACCGGGCTCCCTGACGCTCGAATACTTCCTGGAAAACGCTTACTCCTCCATTCCTCCTTACGGTCCCCTTCCCGTATCCGTCCCCGGCTGCGTGGACGGCTGGTTTGAAATGCACGACAGGTTCGGGTCCATGGATATGCAGGCCATCCTTGCCCCGGCCATCCGTTACGCCCGTGAAGGATTTCCAGTGAGTGAACTAATTGCCTACTACATGCAGGCCGGTGCACGCAGGCTTCAGGAATACCCAGGGTTCAGGGAAATTTACATGCCCGGGGGCAAAGCTCCCGCCAAGGGGGAAATTTTCAGGAATCCCGACCTTGCCGGGACGCTTGAGACCATAGCAAGGAATGGACGGGATGCCTTTTACAAGGGAGAGATCGCCAGGACCATAGCCCGTTACATGAAGGACCAGGGCGGGTTTCTCAGTTACGAAGACCTGGCCGCACACCGGTCCGAATGGGTGGAACCACTGTCGGTCAGCTACCGGGGGTACGAACTCTGGGAGCTTCCCCCGAACGGGCAGGGAACCGCGGCCCTTCAGATCATGAACATTCTCGAGGGCTACGATTTAGCCTCTATGGGGTTCGGCAGCCTGGATTACATCCATACCTTCGTGGAGGCCAAAAAACTGGCCTACGAGGACAGGGCCAGGTACTATGCAGACCCGGCTTTCAGCGATGTTCCGGTTGAAGAGCTCATCTCGAAGGAATATGCCGGCCAGAGGAGAAAGCTCATCGACCCGAACAGGGCGGCCAGAACATACCCCGCGGGGGAGCTGGAACAGGGCAACACCATCTACATGACCGTGGCGGACGAAGAGGGCAATATGGTCTCGCTGATCCAGAGCAACTACCGGGGAATGGGAAGTGGGATGACACCGTACGGACTGGGATTCGTCCTTCAGGACCGGGGGGAACTTTTCAGCCTGGAAGAGGGGCATCCTAATTGCTATGCCCCCGGGAAAAGGCCTTTTCATACCATCATCCCGGCCTTTGTCACAAAGGATGGCAGGCCCTGGATGAGTTTCGGGGTCATGGGAGGAGGCATGCAGCCACAGGGACATGTGCAGATCCTGGTGAACATGATCGATTTCTCAATGAACCTGCAGGAAGCCGGGGATGCCCCGAGGATACAACACATCGGGTCATCGGAGCCGACGGGGACAAAAATGGCCGATGGGGGGACGGTGCTGCTGGAATCGGGTTTTGATTATGAGGTTATAAGGGGACTGATGGAGAAGGGGCACAGGGTGCAGTTTGACCTGGGAGGGTACGGAGGGTACCAGGCCATCCTCTACGATGAAAAAAACGGGGTCTATTACGGCGCTTCCGAGAGCCGCAAGGACGGCCAGGCTGCCGGTTATTAGATAGAACCGGGAATTTCCGGGGAAGACAGCTGCGTGGGCGATCAGATATCAATTCCCGACCTGAAACAGCCTGTGGGAGGCCCGGCTATTAATTCCCGGCCGGAAAAAACCTCCGGTCCGGGTCCCGACCTGTACCTACTTCTTGATGATCTTCCTGGTCAGCACCGGCTGTCCCCCGCCATCCAGTATCCTTAAATAGTAAACACCGCGGTCCAGCTTCTCCAGGTTAACGGGATTGGACAGTTCCGTCCTCAGGACCATCTGTCCCAGCAGGCTGTAGAATTCGATGCTGCCTTCCCCGGGATTGAGTCCCCTTATATAAAGAACATTTACCACCGGGTTCGGGTATATTGAAACCGGTGATGCGTGGGACTCGAGTCCGGCCGGAGTCCCGAAAGCAGTCTGCAGGTAAACCGTATCTCCGGAACAGCCGTTTTCACTCGTTTCAATGACCTTTACCCTGCCGGACATGGAAGACCTCCATTCGATCTCTACCGATTTGCTGCCCTGCCCGGACCAGATCTCCCCCCCTTCGACCGACCAGGCATAGATGCTTTGCGTTGATGCATCTTCTACCATATAGACATAGTTAGAATCGAAGACATACCGGGTCTCGCCCTGTATGGCACCGGTGATGACTTCAGGAGGCTGGGTGAGGAGGGTATCCTTTACCCCGGAACAACCCTGGGGATCGGTGATGGTTATGTGGTAATTTCCGGCCTTAACACCGCTGGTCATGAAACGGAAGGGGGAGGTAAACCCGTCCGGACCGGTGGTATAAAATGTGAAACCACTGATGTCGCCGTACCCGGGCACGCTCAGTATCTTTATGAAACCGTCAGTAGATCCCGCACAGCTTACATTATAATCCCCGAAAACAGAAACGGCCAGGATCATGCCGATGTTTTCGACCTGGACAAGGGCGGTTTCGGATAGCGCGTT
Source organism: uncultured Bacteroides sp. (assembly GCA_964431315.1). Classification (GTDB taxonomy): domain Bacteria; phylum Bacteroidota; class Bacteroidia; order Bacteroidales; family SM23-62; genus SM23-62. Next base: position 45,044 of record CAYSJH010000026.1, read on the forward strand.
GCAGCCATCCGCGTCCGTTACGGATACCTCGTAACTTCCCTTGGAGAGACCGGTGATGTCCTGTTCATTGCTGGTAAAACCACCCGGCCCTGTCCAGCTGTAAGAAAACGGTTCCTTTCCGCTTGTAAGGCTGATGTAGATGGCTGAATTCAGGTCTTCGATGCAGGGATTGCTGAGCACAGAATCGTATCGAATACCGAGGGAAGAAGGCTGGGTCAGGGCAATGGTCACATCGCTGCGGCAGTTTAATGAGTCGAAGACATTCAGGTAGTAGTTTCCTGCTTTCAGGTTGAATAACTCGTGTTCATAGGCTTTGTACCCGCCGGGACCGGTCCAGATGTAAGTATAATCCTTCCAGTCAAGCCCGTTCCCTACAACCGTATCCACCCGGATACTGCCTGCTGCATCACCGTAACAGAGCAGGTTGAAATCACCGTACTCCGAAACGGAATAACTGACCGAGATAGGATCGCCGTCCACAAGGGAAGTATTCGTTTCATACACGCAGCCCCGTGCATCGGTAAGTTTCAGGTTGTACATACCTTCCTTCAGTCCCGTGATGTCCTGAAATGTACTGCTGAAGCCGGATGGTCCCGTCCACAAATACTTGTACGGCGTCACCCCGCCGTCCGGGGTAACGTAAACCTCCCCCTTTTGCAGTCCGAGGCAGGGATTCGGAAAAACCGAATCGATGCTGATCTCCACACGGTCCGCCTCGGTCAGTTGGAGGCTGTCGATCAGGCTGCAGGAAATGGAATCTATGATCAGGTAGTAATACCAGCCCGCCGTAAGGTTGTAAATGGAATCTGAAGAGGAGGTGATCTGCCCGCTCCACTGATAGGCATGGGGACCGGTACCGCCGCTTGAGGAGATTTTCAGGTAGCCTTCAGCGGGACCGTAACACTGGATTGTTTTCAGTCCCTCTATCTCATACAGGATCTGATCCGGCTGTGAAAGCATTACACTGTCGAATGCGGTCTCGTCGCCTGCATCGGTGACCGAAACCCGGTACCAGCGTCCGGCCGATAATCCCGTTACCGTGGCATCGGTTGTAAGGGAATCGTCATTCCAGAGGATTTCATAGGGGACCGTTCCACCGTTGATGGCAACGGTCGCCGTACCGTCCCGGGTTCCGAAACAGCTCAGGTTGGTACTGTCGTTTATGACTGCGGTCAGCTGGCCAAAAATGCTGCCGCAGGGGATCAACAGGCTGAACAGGAGGAATACTTGTTTCTTCATAGGGGGTTTTGCAGTAGTAATTTAACAGTTCTTACGGATTTTCAGATGATTGGTTATCAGAATCCGGCGAATAATTTGATTTGCAGCACTTCTTAGAATGCATATAAATTGGCCGGCACCCCCATCAATCGTTGAATGATTGGCTAAAAATTGTTTTCTTTATTTTCCTGATTATGAAGCGCCTTTTGTCATTCAAAAAGCCGCGGATATTTTTCTGGACCGGTCTGGTGCTGGGGATCCTGCTGGTGTCTGCCGGGGGCATTGCTGTTGAAAAAACTTCCACCGATACCTTTTGTGCCGCCTGCCACGTTCATCCCAAGGCTACCCAGAGCTGGAAACGATCCACCCACTACGACAATATGAGAGGAATACGGGTTCACTGCGTGGATTGCCACCTGCCGCCCCCGGGTGAGGGTTACCTGTGGGAGAAAATCAAAACCGGGTCCCGGGATGTCTGGGGAAAACTTTTCAAGGACCCGGAATCGCTGAACTGGGAAGCCAAATCACAACCGGAATATGCCCGGCGTCATGTATTCGAGACATCCTGTATCCGCTGCCACCAGAGCAATTTTCCCCTGGGACTGTCCCCCGAGGGTAAGGAAGCCCACCTCTATTACGAGCAACGGAGCAAAGACCTGAACTGCATCAATTGCCACATAGCGGTGGGACATTACACCGAGGGCATCACACATGCCAAAAATGTGGATTTCGGGAAGAATGCTGCCACGTCCGGGGAAATCTATCTGGAGCCTGGCAGGATAGAAGGGTTCAATGATTTTACCGAACGCATTCCGGGAACCCGGGTAAAATTCGAAATGATGGCCATCCCGGGAGGAATATTCACCATGGGAAGCCCGGGAAACGAGGCTTTCAGGTCACCCGACGAAGGACCCCGCAGGGAAGTTTCGGTCAACTCCTTTTTCATGGGAAAATATGAGGTAAGCTGGGATGAATACCTGACCTTTTTCAAGGAAACTTCCTCCCAGGGCAAAACAGCTGATGCTTACCTGAATGTAAGCGAACGGGTGGATGCCATTTCGGGTCCCACTCCCCCATGGGGTGCGCCGGACCAGGGCTGGGGAAAGGAAAGCTCACCGGCCATCACGATGACCCACCACGCCGCGGAAGTCTATTGCCGGTGGCTGTCTGATGTGACCGGGAAACATTATCGCCTGCCCACCGAGGCGGAATGGGAATATGCCGCAAGGGGGGGCACTGAGGGACCCTACTTTTTTGAAGGAGATCCCCGGCAATATTCAAATGAAGGTCTGTGGCACCGGATATTTGGCGCGGATACCAGCCGGATCGCATCCTATGCCATCTACCTGGAAAACAATCCGGGCCGGACCGTAAGGCCGGGAAGTGTCCATGCCAATCCATTCGGATTGGTGAACATGCTGGGGAATGTGGCCGAATTCTGCGGGGACTGGTATGCCCCGGACACTTACGGTAAGTATCCCCCGGGAGTCGTGACTGATCCTTCGGGTCCGGCGATCGGTACGGAATACGTTATCCGCGGAGGCTCCTACCGGGATGGGGCTGAAAAACTTCGCTGCGCCGCCAGGGATTTCACCCGGACGGAATCCTGGCTGAAGACCGATCCACAGATCCCGAAAAGCATCTGGTGGTATTCGGATTGTACCTTCGTAGGATTTCGCGTGGTCTGTGAGGCAGAAGAATAAATTACACTGTCAAACAAACATACTTAACAAATTATGAAAAAGATTGAAAATCAAAGCCGTAGACGCTTTATTGAAAATGCTGCTTTAATAGGCGCAATGGGAACGGTCGGATTCGGCCAGTTGCTTCATTCCTGTAAAACTACCATTAAACCGGAGGATCTTGGCCTGAAGCCCCTTCCGGATAAAGCCCCTGACGGGCAGCTATTGAAAGCCGGAGTGATCGGCTGCGGGGGCAGGGGTACCGGAGCGGCATTCAACTTTCTGAATGCAGGGAATGACCTGACCATCACCGCGGTTGCCGATGTATTCCAGGACAGGATCGATAACATCCGTAAAGAGCTGAAGGAAAAGCATAACATTGAGATCGATGATGCAAATGCCTTAGTGGGATTTGATGCCTTTAAACGCCTGCTGGAGACGGATGTTGATGTGGTGATCCTGGCCACGCCACCCTATTTCAGGCCGGAGCACTTCCAGGCCTGTGTCGATGCGCGCAAGCAGGTATTTATGGAAAAACCGGTAGCCGTGGATCCGGCAGGGGCCCGTATGATCATGGCGGCTTCAAAACAGGCCGAAGCAGCGGGACTGGTGGTCATTACAGGTACGCAACGGCGGTTTGCCAGGGATTACCGGGATATCTTCCTGAAAGTCAGGAACGGAAGCATCGGAACACCGGTGGCTGCCAACGTTTACTGGAACCAGTCCAAGCTCTGGCACAGGGATCAGCAGCCGGGGTGGACGGAAATGGAATACATGATCCGGGACTGGGTCAACTGGATCTGGCTGTCGGGTGACCACATCGTGGAACAGCACATTCACAATATCGATGTGGCAAACTGGTTCACCGGGAAAGTGCCCGTATCTGCCACAGGTGTCGGATCGAGGCAGCGGAGGCTGACGGGGGACTGCTACGATAATTTCAGCATTGATTTCATTTACGAAGACAATGTGCATATGAATTCCATGTGCCGGCAGATCAACGACTGCTCCAATAATGTAAGCGAATACCTGAGGGGTACCGAGGGGTATACCAATTGTGCGAACAAAATCTGGAAGCCGGACAACAGTATTGTCTATGAATTCATCTATCCCCTTAACGAAGAGGGCGAGCCCGATCCCAGGGCCCTGATAAGTCCCTACGACCAGGAACACATCAACCTGGTCACCGCCATCCGCAACGGGGAATCCATCGTGCAGGCCGAAGAAACGGCACGATCCACCCTGACCGCCATCATGGGCAGGGAAGCCGCTTATACGGGAAGGACCATAACCTGGGAGGAAATGATGGGGGCAGAATGGAAACTGGGTCCGGAGAAAATTGCAATGGGTCCCGTCGACATGGAGGTCGTGATCCCCAAACCCGGAAGTGCTCCACAGGGATAAAAGGGAAACGAAACTGTCAGAAATTATCCACCGTAGCATAGGCCTCGATCAGGGCAAGCTCACCTTCTTTGCCCGGCTTTGAATTGCCGTGTTCCATGCCGATGATCCCGGTGTATCCTTTTTCATGGATATACCTGAAGACATTGTTGTAATTGATCTCCCCCGTGGTGGGCTCTTTACGGCCGGGATTGTCGCCGACCTGGAAATAGGCAATCTCCTCCCAGGCAAGGTCGATGTTGGGGATCAGATTGCCCAGCTGGATCTGCTGGTGGTAAATATCGTTGAGTATTTTACAGGAGGGACTTCCGACGGACTGGCAGATCTGGTAGGCCTGGGGTACCGTTTTCAGGAAAAGTCCCGGGTGATCCCTGAAATTCAAAGGTTCCAGAACCATTACCAATCCATGTGGTTCAAGAATACCGGCTGCCCTTTTCAGGGCTTCGATCACGTTCCTGGTCTGGTAATCCATATCCTTTCGAAAGTCCATGTACCCGGGTACCACAGTCATCCACTTTGCATTCACACGTTTTGCCACCGTTACGGAATCCCTGATCTCATCCAGAAATTCCTTCAGCATGTCGGCATTTTCGCTGGTCAGGTTGGGCTCGGTCCAGTAAATGGTATGGGCCACAAAAACCCCCATCTCCAGGCCCAGGTTGGCCATCCTGGATGCGATCCTTTCCTGCAGGGAGATATCCCGGTCCTTCATGCCATTGTCTTCAAAGGCCCGGAATCCGACGTCTGCCACGAACTGCAGCTGGTCGAGCGGATCTTCACCGGCATGCTGGCTGAACATGCCGAAATGAGGGGCATATTTGAGTTTAAACTGGTGTTTGTCAGGAGGAATGATTCTATTAGGGGCCAGGATGGTTCCGGCCATTGCATTTGTACCTGTTAACAGGGCCGCCGCCGATACGGCACCATTTTTCAGAAAGGATCTTCTTTGCATAGCTTTACCGGATGATTCGTTTAAAAATACTCAATCTCGCAGAATACACCATGCCGGATTGACACTTATTTGCATTTTCGCGTATGCCGGAATCTCTCTCAAGCTTTGACCTGAACCCGGTCCGGTGGCTCGTCGTATTCTCATGTGCCGTTCTGATCGGCATGTCCAAAACGGGTTTGTCCGGACTGGGACTCATGGTTGTCCCCATTCTTGCTTCGGTTTTCGGCGGAAGGCCCTCCGTTGGACTTCTTCTCCCGATGCTGATTTTCGCCGATGTGTTTGTCGTTTCGTGGTACAACCGCCATGCCGAGTGGAGGCATGTACTCAGGCTGCTTCCCTGGGCATATGGCTGGTACGGTTTTCCCCGGAGAGGGCATACCGTATTTTCATAATGGCCAGTACGCTGGCTGCGGCTTTGCTGCTTTTCTGAAATGCCTAGGAAGCCATCAGTTCCCCGACCGCTGAAACAAGTTCCTGCTGCCTGAAGGGTTTCTGAAAAACTCTTTCAGCACCAAAATGCCGGGCACATTCCAGGTAGCTTTCCGGCGAAATTCTGCCACCGCCTGAGATGGCAATGATCTTCAATTCAGGACTCAGCTTTTTCATTTCAAGGATCAGTTCGAGTCCCTCCTTATCCGGCATTATGATGTCGGTAATGACCAGGTCGGCCGATTCTTTCACGAATAATTCCAATCCTTCCCTGCCGTTTGCTGCGAGGTCAACTTCATAGCCCGCTTTTTCAAGCATTTTTTTCAGCATCAGGAGAATGTAAGGTTCATCGTCGATGATAAGTATTTTTCCCATGGTTATACCTCCATTATTTCTTCCTTGTCAAGCACTTCTCTGATTAGTTTACTGAAATCACTGAGTATAAGGGGTTTTAATATAATCTCGGACACGCTGAGTTCGCTGTTTGATTTATTCGGGATGGAATCCCTGTAGCCCGTGATGATGATCACTTTCAGATCGGGCCGGATCTTCCTGGCCGCTTCCACCAGCTCGGTCCCCAGCATTTTGGGCATCGCCTGGTCAGTAACCAGCAGATCGTATTTATCCGGATCGTTCCGTAATTCCCTCAATGCGGACAAACCGTCGGTTTTTATATCAACCGTGTAACCTAGGCTCTCAAGCATTTTTTTCCCCATATATGTTATTTCCTTTTCATCATCCACAAAGAGGATTCGTTCTTTCCCCCTGGTTGCAGCTTCCCGGGTTATATCATCATCAGTGCTTTCGGGACTGTGCTGAGGCAGGTAGATCATGAACCTTGATCCCTTTCCCGGTTGACTTTCCACCTCGATTGCACCGTTGTAATTACTGACAATACCGTGTACAACGGATAATCCGAGACCGGATCCCGAGCCAACTTCTTTTTTGGTAAAGAAGGGCTCAAAAATCCTGGCCAGGGTTTGTTTATCCATCCCGTGACCTGTATCCGAGATGGTCAGCCGTACGTAGGTTCCGGACTTGATTTTCCCGGCTGTTTTAAGTTTCCTGGCATCAAGGTCAAGAACATCCAGGTTTACCTCCAGCCGGCCACCTTTTCTCATCATCGCATGGTAAGCGTTGGTACAGATATTCATGACGATCTGGTGAATCTGTGTGGAATCCGCCAGTACGGTACCGCAATCTTCCCTTAAATTCTGCTGAATTTCGATGTTTGACGGAAAGGATGCCCTGATCAGGTTCATTACTTCCTTTATCACGTGGTGAAGTTCAAGCGGTTTCTTTTCAACGTCCACCTGGCGGCTGAATGTCAGGATCTGCTGCACCAGGTCCTTACCGCGGGTGGCTGCATTACTGATTTGTTCAACATCGTATTTGAGGGTGCTTTCATCGGGAAGCTCTTCGAGAGCCATTTCCGTGTAACCGAGTATGGGCGTAAGGATATTGTTGAAATCATGTGCTATTCCACCGGCCAGTGTGCCAATGGTTTCCATTTTATGCAGGTGGAGCAACTGGGCCTCAAGTTTGGCCTTTTCCTTCTGATGATGTTTACGCACTTCAATTTCCTTCTTAAGATCCCTGTTGGCGGTTGTTAACTGGCGAGTGCGTTCCTGCACCCTTTTTTCAAGGGTAGTATTGGCACGTTGCACCTTCTCCTGTTCTTTTTGCAGTAGCCTTCTCATATAAAAATCACGACGGGCCGATTGTTCCATAAAATAGGCTATGAACATCCCGATCACATTGGCCGAAATGAAGAAGTAATTACTGTTAATGAAGATCTCGATCGGCGTTTTGGCAATCCAAAGGGCAGCGATTTCATAGGAGATTACGATCGACCAGCCTGCAATTGTGGCATATACGAACCTGGCACGGATGAAGGTATAACCAAACATCAGGATCAGGAAGAGTCCCGCATAATACGAATAATCATTGGCCAGGTTGGATGCGTAGATGTTCATAACGATTATCCCGAGTCCCGTGAGATACATTATCCCCAGTATTACGGGCTGCATGTATTTTTTAAAAACACGGGAATAGGAGAAAAAGATCACGGCGACCAGTACGGGTGTTACGAGCCCGAACCGAATGAACCAGAACAGCTCTTTCAGCTCGGGGAACATGATGGCATCGAGAATTGCGAAAATCCCGTAGAAAAAAATAGCCAGGACAATGGAAAACCGGAACGGCATTATTGACCTGTAGAAGTAATCATCATTGAATTCCTTTTCCAGATCGGATAATTTACCGCTGAATACCAGGGATAATCCGTGCAGTTTATAATCCTTGGAGATGGAAACAGGAAGACCAAGTAAATTTGCCGGAACCTTGTTTTTCATTTTTCCAGATATGAATGGCCATTTAAAGAATTTCTTATTCTCAGGAACAGGTTAATCCCAAGTTCCTCCATATCCACCCTGACCTGTTCTTCCCTTGCTTCCGCTTCAACGGCCATCCGGATCAGATCGTATTTCGACCGGTGATGAAGGTACCAGTCGGAGAGGACTTCCATAAGTCTTTTTGTCGGATTGCCATGTGAGAAGTTGCCGATTACATATTCTCCTCCTTCCGCAAGATACTTCAGGTATTTGTTAATCAGGTAGATGAAGTGTTTTTCCTTGAAATAATCGAAAAGGCCTGCGCTCCAGATCAGGTCGTATAATTTGAACGGCTTGAAACGAAGCACGTTGATCCTGAAATACTCAATACTCCCATTGACTATCCTGTTCTGTTTGCTTGCAAAATCAATGGCATGCTGGTCGAAGTCGATTAGGTGGAACCTGATCCTGCTGTCAGGATATAAGCTGTAAAATTCCTTAACATCGGTTGCCGGTCCACAACCAAGTATCAGAACATTCACTTCCCTGCGGCTGCTTTCTTCGAGTTTCCTGCAGCATCTCAGGAAATAATCTTTCCTGTTCCGGACGGCCTGTGCTCCCGGCTGGTTCTGAAAGAAACGGTCCCAATTGCTGTATCTGGGATCCGGATTGACATACTGCTCATAAATGGCATGAATGAGCGTAAAATCACCGGGATACCCGTATGGTTTAATAAATCCGTGCCCTATAAGGGTATTCTCATTTAAGGAATCTTTAATGATATTCCTGAAAGGTTCGATCTGATGATCTTTGAGGTTATTTACAATGTCGGTAAATGACTGGTATTCATGAGGGTCGGGTCCCCCTTTCCGGGCCAGGCGGGTAAGAAAACTTATGGTTTCCTTCTGAAGCGGCCTTTTCGTGTTCAGTGAAAGCATATATGTGAGATGATCCAGGTTTGTTACTATTTGGCTTACGCGGATTGACTATACGATTCATTGGCAGACAAGGTTACAGGCGGCCCATTCAGCCGGAATGTTGCGCTCTTAGTAATTCCGTATTAAATATATGGTAAAACACACCACGAGTAAAGCCTTCCGGGATAACATTACTTACCTGAAAGCGGTGATATATCTCATTTTTGGAGATAAAAAAAGACCGTCTGAATAACGGTCTTTTGGGTGTATGGGAGTAGTCCCGGATTATTTTTTTCCCGTTTTCGATTCACCTGACCCGGGGGACTTGGCAGCGGATTTTTTAGACGCTGGCTTGGCAGCTGCTTTTTTCTCTGCTTTTGGTTTCTCTTCTGTTTTTTTTGCAGTTTCTTTCTTCTCTTTAGCCGGCTCTTTCTTTGTTACCGGTGCTTTCTTTGTTGCAGGCTCTTTTTTTTGTGTCTTGACGGGCTCTTTTTTGGCCTGGGACTCTGGTTTTTCGCCTTTTGTTTCAGGTGCCTCTTTTTTCGCTGGTACGGATTCCGTTTCTTTTTTTACTTCCGATTCTTTTTTTACTTTAGCTGCAGGCCTTTCGGGTTCTGTTTTTAAAGCAGCTTCATCCTTCGCAGCTTCCCCGGCTTTTTCTGGCTTCTCTTCCGGAGTTTCAACCCTGGCTTTCTCCACGGGGACTGCTTTCTTTTCTTCAATTTTCTCCGATGGAGAATGTGCATGGACTTCTTCCTTAACTTCTGCAGCCTCACGGGTGGCGGGGGATGCCTGCTTCATTTCCTCAGTGGCTTCGGCTGCCTTTTCCTTCTGGGCAGCCCTGGCCCTGGACTTGGCTTCATCCCTGGGGACATCTTTCATTCTGGTCATTTCTGGAACAGGAATGCCTCTGATTTTTCTCTTGCGGGAACGTGTCACTCCGTAGGATCCTCTGAATAATTTTCCCCGTCTTGTTTTGATGTCTCCTTTACCCATGTCTGATAATTGTTAAAATTTGGTGATCTGATGCATTGATTTAGATCGAGTTGACAAAATTAAAAAAACTTTGACAGGAAAGAAACATATGTCTATATTTGTGCACCGTTTTCGGCACCACACCCACACTCACACCCACACTCACACCCAAACCCATGCCTTCCTGGCTCCATAGTTCAAGGGATAGAACGGAGGTTTCCTAAACCTTAAATCCAGGTTCGAGTCCTGGTGGAGCTACCATAAAATTTCACAAAGCCTTGTAATCCAACAAATTATGAGACTTTTTTCGATGCAGGTGCGGAGTTAGGTGCGGAATTTTGTTGTTTCCTTCACAATGAAGCCGAAATATAGTTATACTGCAAGACATTACTCTCCCAGAAAGGCCATAATCGAATACTATGGTTCCTCCAATGGAAAAATTGGAGGCATTGACCAGCCTTCGCCGGAATTAGGTGACTTCGGTAAATCCCAGAAGACTAAGTTATTTGGTTGGTCAGTTAGAATCGGCCCGAGGTGGTCAGGCGGTCCGTTTTTTTCCATCCTTGTATTTAAAACAAATTAAGTCCCATTTTAACAGCCATAATTAATAGAATAATTGCAAGAATCTTTTTCACTATTTTTGGATTCAAACGCTTCTGCATGAAAATTGTACCAATTGTTGCCCCTGCAACACCTGCAAGGGATGTTATTATCAATAATTTCCAATCAACTGTACCAATTGTCCAGTAAGTAAGAAATCCTGATAATGAAGAAAAGGGAACGACAAAAGCAGTTATTGTGGTGATTTTTTTAGGATTAAATCCCATCATAAGTAAGAGTGGTGAAATAATTCCACCACCACCTATACCAAGCATTCCAGATATTAAACCTGCAACTGCACCAATTAGTGAAAGAGAAATGTAGGGAATATCTTCTCGAAAATTAGTTTCCTTTTTATTCTTAAAAAACAGAAACATAAATCCTGAGAATACCAAGAATGCAATGAACATCAGCAGGATAATCTGTGAAGCAATGTATTTTGACACATAAGCACCAATAATTGCAAAAAGAAATGAAAAGATAATAATTGGGATACCTAATTTAAAATCAAGTCGTTTGTTTCTAATATTGTTAATACTTGCTCCTGCTAGACTTATGGTGTTATAAAATAAACCCACAGGTTTTGCAACAGATAAAGGGATGCCAAATGCATGCAAAATTGGAATTAATATAATTGCTGCTCCTATTCCTCCAAGAGAGAACAAAA